>QCQE01000036.1 GCA_003212275.1 Pelagibacteraceae bacterium AG-447-N18 | reverse complement strand
GACTTTGAGATAGTGCAATTAACATTACATCTTTCCCAGCCTCAATTCTTTTAGCAATAGCAATTTCACCCTCTCTAGATAAAAGTTCAACACCTCCCATTTCTCGAAGGTACATTCGAATTGGATCATCGCTTTTCTCAATAGTTTTTCCCTCATCTTTTGAGGAACCTTCTTTTTTTCTCAAAACTTTGAAATCTGATTTTTTTTCTACTAAAGAAATTTTTTCATCTAATATGTGAATAAAAGCTTGGGCTAAATTTTGATCAGAAAGATTTCTTTTTCCTAAAGATTTACTCAACTCTTCATGGGTAATAAAACCCCTGTGAGTTCCGCGACCCATTAATCGGGCAAATGATTTTGTAATTATTCTTTCCACACTAATATATTTGAAGAAGTGTATATAATAGCATATTCAAAAAAATCCATAATTAATTTGGATTGATTAATTGATATTTTGCTTTTTTTTTAGCTCTTTTAGCTCATTAAATGTTGCCTCACTTAAATCTTTTGAAAACTTCGATTCTAATTCCTGGATCCTAAATTCTAAGTCATAATTATTTAAATCACGAGCTATGTCCTCTAATAATTCGACAATTTCATGATCCTTATTAGATTTTTTTAGTAAAATATGTTTGATGGGGGCGAATTTTGTAATTCTATCAATTAATTGAGTGTCAATATCTAGTTGATCAGTAGACAAATCATCTTCCGATGTTAGTTTGTGTAAAATTTTTTCAAAAATTTGTTTATTTACCTCAGAAAATAATTTTATATCTTTAAGAAAATGAATGTGATCTCTCATCAAATTCAAATTATTAATAATAAGATAAATTAAAGAAAATTCTTTTAATTCTACACCTGACAATGATTGACTTTCATTAAAGTACTTTTGTGTCTTCTCTAAAGATCTAGTTTTTTTTACATAAAAATTTTTTTGATTTTGACTTGTATATGGAGTTAATCCAGAAATTTTTTCTATGAAATATTCTAAAACGTATTTTTTAATATAATTATCTTTTATGGTACTAGCTATGGATCTTAATTTTTTTTCAAAAATTGCCATAGAAGATGGATTATTTTTGGTATTTTTTTTGTAATGATTAAATATAAATTGATGTATTAATAATTTGTTCTGATTTGAATAATCAAAAAAATATTCTTTACCATTTTTGTTTACAAAACTATCTGGATCTTCTTGATCCGGTAAAAATAAAAATGATATTTGTTTTTCAGGTTTCATTTCTTTTATGGAATTTTCTGCGGCTCTTAAGGCTGCCTTGTAACCACTCTCATCACTATCAAAACAAATAACAATATCATTAAAAAACTGATTTAGAGTAAATATTTGTTTATCTGTTAAAGAAGTTCCTAAATTAGCAACAGCATTTTCTATTCCATTTTTACTTAAACCAACGACATCCATATAGCCCTCAACTAAGAAAATATTGTCAAACTTATTAGACAATTTTCTTGCTAAATCTAAATTGTATAAGTTGGATCCTTTTTTGAAGAATAGTGTTTCCGGAGAATTAACATACTTAGCAAGAAAATTACTTTTTTCGATTATTCTTCCCCCTAAAGCAATTGGTTGACCTGAAATATTATTGATTGGAAAAATTAATCTTCCTCTAAATCTTTCAACATAAATATTCTTTTTTTCATCTAAATAAAATAATCCTGTTTCTAGCAAATCATCAATTTGATAATTTTTTCTTAATTCTTCAAATAAATTTGGATTCTTTTCTACAAACCCGATTTTAAATTTTTTAACTTGATCTTTGTCAAGTGATCTATTTTTTAGATAATCTCTTGCTTTGGAATATTTTTCATTTTTCAAAAGTTGATTATGATAAAAGTCAACATATTCTAAGAAAATAGATGAGTATATTTTCCACTTTTTTTCTCTTTCCTCATCTTGTTTTGAAAAAATATAGGGTTGCATACCAGCTAAATTTGCCAAGTGCTTTACAGCCTCACCAAATTTAAAATTTTGAGTTTTCATTACAAAGTCAAAGATATTTCCATGTTCGGATGTCGCAAAACAATGATAAA
>QCQE01000035.1 GCA_003212275.1 Pelagibacteraceae bacterium AG-447-N18 | reverse complement strand
CATCTGTTCTAATCATTTAGGCTTGCTTCGATGGTATATTTACTTCAAGACCATCAATTTCATCTGAGACTATAATTTGGCAACTAAGTCTACTATTTTTTTTAGGTTCAAATGCCATATCTAACATATCTTCTTCACCATCTTCTTTTTTAGGAATTTTATTAAACCAATCTTCTTTGACATAAACATGGCAGGTTGCACAAGCCATTCCTCCACCACAATCAGCGTCAATTCCTGGAATATCATTTTGTACAGCCCCCTCCATAACAGTCAGGCCATTTTGAACTTCAACTTCGTGCTTTTGATTGTCGTGGGTAATGTATGTAATTTTTGCCATTGGATTAGATATAGGTATGAAAAAAAATAGGGCAAGTATGTAAAAACATACTCGCCCTATAAATTTATTTTAAAGCGTAATTATCTTGCTCTTGCACCAGCTGAACTTACTGCAGCAGCCCAGATTACTAGACCGAATGCAATTTTGTTAATAAAGTCAGCTAAGTTGTAAATCACGTTTAGTGAATCAGCGTCTACTCCACCTGTTAGGTAACCAAAAATGTAACCTAATGGGTAAATAGCCCATCCTACTGTTACGATCATTCTCATTGCACCAAAAGCAGTAACAAGTGCTTTGTTTCCACTCTTAGCGGCAGCTTTTCCAGCTTCTCCTGAGAATATTTCATATAGAATGTATATCCAACCTGCCATACCGATTACAAAACCAAGTGTAGCATTGATATATCCAGCTTCTCCTAAATATCCACCGATTAACATTACTAATGAACCGATTAACAATCTCCAGAACATTCCAGAGTTTGCTTTTCTTACAGCTGCTAGAATTAAGTAGAACTCTATCATCTGTAATGGCACAGTAATTAACCAGTCAATATATCTATACACTGTAGGTGAATCACCAGTAGTCACCCATACATCCCTCATGTACATGTAATGGATGAATGCAATACCAGTTACAAGACCAGCAACAGTTACTGACGTTTTCCAGCCAGGAGCCACAGTTCCTCTTTCCATGAAGAAGAAAGCAGTAGCAGCCAACATACCCATTGAGATTATCCAGAAAGATATCCCAACAAAGTCATCTTGAGCTAACATAGTGGTCGCTGCGTTTGCAACACCTGTAATACCGATAAGGGCAACAGCTGCTAATGCAAACATTTTAAGTTTTTTCATAAAAAACTCCCTCTTTAGTTAGTTTTTATTAGTTTATATAAACTAAGCTTAGGTCGCCCTAAGCAAAAGTTGTGGTTAAATACCAAATTAAAAGACTTTATTGAAGACTTAATTATCATTAATTTACATTGATTTTACTCGTTTTTTAAAATTAAATACAATTTGTGATTTAAAAACCACAACAAATTATAACAACGAATCAAAATAACTATGTCAGAGAAATTCAGCAAAATTTACGATCTTTCTATCAAGGATCCTGAAAAATTCTGGCAAGAGGCTGCTAACGACATTTTTTGGTTTAAGAAACCCACAAAAATTTTAAATAAATCTAATCCCCCTTTTTACAAATGGTACGAAGATGGGGTGACTAATACATGTTACAACGCCTTAGATTTTCATATTGATCAAGGGAAAGGTAATAAAACTGCTTTAATTTACGATAGTCCTATTACAGGAAACAAAAGTAAGTTCACTTACGAGGAATTGAGATCAAAAGTTTCGAAGTTTGCCGGCGCACTTAAGGATCAAGGCGTCAACAAAGGGGATCGAGTTATAATTTATATGCCAATGATCCCTGAAGCAGTAGTTGCAATGCTAGCTTGTGCAAGAATCGGTGCCATACATTCAGTTGTGTTTGGCGGTTTTGCTTCAAACGAACTCGCGAGTAGAATAGACGATAGTAAAGCCAAACTTTTAATCACTGCATCATGTGGTTTTGAACCAGGACGAACTGTTGAATATAAACCATTGGTAGATGAAGCAATCAAACAAGCTCAACATAAAATTAGTAAGATGATTTTATTTCAAAGAAAAGATCACGAAGTGAAATTAAATGCACCAATGGAGATAAGTTGGGATGAAGCACACGCTAATGCCAAAGATACTGATTGTGTTGAAATGAATTCAAATGAATTTGCTTACATACTTTACACATCAGGTACCACTGGAACTCCAAAAGGTATCGTGAGAGACA
>QCQE01000034.1 GCA_003212275.1 Pelagibacteraceae bacterium AG-447-N18 | reverse complement strand
AACTTGTTATCTTTTTTTAAACATAAATAACCATGAGCAAATCCTTTTGGTATATAAAGTATTGAGTTTTTATTAAGATTAAATTTAAATGTTTTTAAGAAAGTTTTGGATTTTCTTCTTAAATCAACGCAATAATCAATTATAGACCCTTTTAAAACAATAAGTAATTTTTCTTGTTGTTTTTTTTTCTGAAAATGAAGACCTCGGAAAACATTTTTTTTTGATGAAACTAAAATAGAGTATTTAAATTCAGTGTTGATTTTTTTTTTTTTAAATGTTTCGATTAAGTAACCTCTGTTATCAGTATTAACCTTAGTATCAATAACTTTTGGATAAAGATACTTCATCTAAATCAATTTTTTTAAATAATTAGTGTAATCGCAATTACCATAGAATTTTATAGATTTTATAATTGATTTTTTATCGATCCATTTGTTTCTTAATGCTATCTCCTCTATGCAAGCAATCTTAAGACCTTGCCTTTCTTCAATTGTTGAGACAAATAAAGAGGCATCGAAAAGGTCTTTAGTAGTTCCTGTGTCAAGCCAAGAGCCACCTCTTCCAATTTGTTCAACTTTAAGTGAATTTTTCTTTTTATATATCTTTATTAGATCAGTTATTTCTAATTCATTTCTTTTTGATGGCCTTAATTTTTGAGAAAAGTTTATAACTTCATGATTGAATAGATATAAACCTGTTATAGCTAAGTTCGATTTAGTTTTTTTTGGTTTTTCAGAAATTTTTTTAATTTTGTTTTTATTATTTAATTCCACAACTCCATACTGAGATGGATTATTTACAGGATATAAGAAAATTGTTGATCCTTTATTTTTTTTAAGGCTGTCTTTGAGTCTTAATGTTAAACCTTGACCATAAAAGAAATTATCCCCTAAAATAAGTGCTACACCATTTTTATTAATAAAATCTTTTCCTATAATGAAGGCTTGTGGAAGGCCCTCTGGTTTTTTTTGTTCTTTGTAAGTTATATTAATACCTAGTCGACTTCCATCACCCAAAAGTTTCTTGTAAGAATTAATCTCATATGGATTAACTATAATTAAAATTTTTTTTATTCCAGCCAACATTAAAACAGAGAGAGGATAATAAATTAATGGTTTATCGTATAAGGGTAAAAGTTGTTTGTTAGTTACTTTAGTTAACGGACTTAGTCTAGTCCCATGTCCACCGGCTAAAATTATACCTCTATCTATCATAAAAATACTTTATCTTAATTTACTTTTATAAATGGTCTAAACCATGACTTGTTATTTGTGTAAGCATTTAATAAACCTGAAAGCCTAGCATAATAAATTTTAAATCTATTTTTATTAGTAAAAAAATAAAAAAGAGTTTTAATAAAAGATCTTATCATAAATGGAAAAGTGATTATATACGCGTATATCAAACCATTGTATTTTTTGTAAAAATAGAATTTAGACCACATAAAATGCCAATTTTTACAAATATCAATTTCATTAATTGCGTCATTTTTATAAAAGCCACCAACTACATGTTTTACCTTAGCATTAGGAATCAAATAAATTTTTTTTTTAATTTCATTATATCTCATGCACAAATCATGATCCTCATAAAATAGAAAAAAATTTTGATCCCATCCCCCAAATTTTTGAAATTTTTTTCTATCTACAAAAATTGCATATCCTTTGCAATTTTCAACTTCAATAAATGATTTATTTTTAGATGTATTAGTGACCGGAGACAAAAATGCGAAGTTATCATTTAATTTTTTTGCTGCAGACAACAGATTTTTAATAGTTTTATTATTTAATAAAATATCTGGAGTTGACATAAATACATATTTAGTTTTTGCTTTTTTAACACCATAGTTCATTGCTGCACCATAACCATTATTAGAAGTTAAAATTACTTTTGTTTTTGGAAATTTTTTTTCCACTTTTGTTTTCAGACTCATATCTTTTGAGGTATCAATAATAATTTTTTTATATTTTTTTCCTAAATTTTTTAAACATTTTTGTATACGTGAGTCACTCTTATATGAAACAATTATGATGGTAACACTCATCTAAAATATAATTAACTTTTATTTAAACCTAATCTTTTCAAAATATCTTTTTTCTTAAAGGATGAATAATAATCTACATTATTCAAATACCAATCAAACGTCTTATTTAAACCATTTTCAAAACTAGTTTTAGGATACCATTTTAATTCTTTTTTTATTTTTTTGCTATTGAGGGCATATCTAATATCATGTGCAGGCCTGTCTTTAACAAATTTTATTTTAACATTTTTACCAATTTTTATTTTTGATTTCGCAATCTTAAACAGGTTTCGACAAACTTTTATATTCTCAATATTTCTATTTGAGCCAATATTATAAAAATTTCCAATTTTTCCTTTTTTTGAAATCTCTATAAGGGC
>QCQE01000033.1 GCA_003212275.1 Pelagibacteraceae bacterium AG-447-N18 | reverse complement strand
TATTTAAGACATTCATAAGTAAATATTTACAATAATTAACGTTGCTTGACACCCCTATTTTGCTGAATATACTCCGTCGAATTCAAATTGAAAAATGCCTAAAACTAGTAAAGTTAAAAAAAAGGTTACCAAAGCTAAAACTAAAACTATAACTAAAGCAAAACCTAAGACCGTCAGTAAACCAAAAGAAATTAGCAAGGGACCTATTAAAATTTCCAAAAACTATGTTCCAAAAGAAACTGAAAAATATATGTGCGAAAAACATAAGGTTTTCTTTAGAATGAGATTGCAAGAATGGAAAAAAGAATTAGTTAGAGCAAATAATGAAGCTCTCTATAATGGCAGTATGGATGATAATAGTATTTCAGCAGATATTGTCGATCAAGCAAGTTCATACACAGATAAAAATGTTGAAATGAAAGCAATCAATAGACAAATCAAACTGATTTCAGAAATTGATAAAGCTTTAGCTAGGATAAGAGAAGATACTTATGGATTTTGTCTAGATACTGCAGAACCAATAGGGCTAAAAAGACTCATGGCAAGACCTGTTGCAAAGTATACTATAGCTGCACAAGAAAAACATGAAAAGAACGAAAAAGTTCACGCCGATGACTAAAAAAAAGAAGAATAAAAAAGTCCATAACCCAATTACTTATAATTTTACCAAAAAATATATTTACTATTATTATGGTTTTTTTTGGGTTCTGTTATTATTATTCGTATTCATTAATTAAATGAACCAAAAATTAATTTTAATAATTATTGCAATCGTAGCTATAGAACTATCTGGTCATGGAATTTTTGCTTCATTATTTAGATTAGTTAATTCAGTAGGTTAAATTTATGAGGAAGGTAATAATATTTATTTTAATAATATTAAATTTTCAATCTTTAAGTATAGCTGATGATTTTAGCAAATTTAAAATTGAGGGTATAAGCCTAGGAGATAGTGCTTTAAAATTTTTTCCAGCAGATACTTTACAAAAAAATATTAGAAAAGATCAATACCAAGGATCAGATGGAAAATTTTATGATACCCAAATATATGATGATCAAAATTTTGTTAAATATAATGAGATTAGTCTAGGTTTTAAAAAAGGAGATAAAAGATATATAATTCATAGTATTGCTGGCATAATTTATTTTGGTCGCGACTCGGAAAACTGCAATGCAGTATCTAAAACAATCGCAAAAAAATTTGAAAGTCTATATCCTGATCACTCAAAGGATACATTTGTAAATGAAAAACATCATCAGGATCCATCAGGTAAAAGTTTAGTAAATGGTACGCTATTAATTCTCAGATCTGGGTCATCAATTGAGGTTTCATGTTACGCTTGGTCAGACCAAATGAAAAGAGAGGATTATGTGATCGTATCAATTAATTCTAAAGAATATGAGGAATGGCTAGTAAATTATTTTAATTAGTATTTTTTAGTTAATCATGGTTTCGGTGGGGTTTCGTTTTTATTCATAAATCTAAATCCCTTCTTCACCGCTTCTCTTTCAGATATCTCAACATACCATCTAGTAAGATTTTTATAAATTTTAAGACCAATGTCATGCCACTCATGTCGTGCTATCCAAGGGAAAGTTCCTATGTCAGCGATTGTATAATTTTCTCCAGCTAGAAATCTTGATCTAGACAGTCTTGCGTCTAATTCCTCATATATTCTTTTAGATATTTTGAAATATCTTTCTTCGCCAAACTGACTTTTACCAGGATTGTAATGATGAAATTGATGATGTTGTCCTAACATGGGTCCAACATAACCCATCTGCGCCATCAGCCATTGGTTTATCTCTAATCGATCTTTAGCATCATAAAACTTTCCACTTTGTTCAGCTAAATACATTAAAATTGCCCCTGACTCAAAAATATTCTTATTATTATCCTGATCAACTATCACTGGTATTTTACTAAATGGACTTATCTTTTTAAATTCAGTTTTATATTGATCACCTTTATTGAGATCTATATTTACTACTTCATACTCATACCCAATCTCCTCAAGCATAATACTTATTTTTTTTCCGTTAGGTGTATTGGCAGAGTAAAGTTTAATCACTCTTTTTTTCCAAGTCTTTTCAATAAGCTTGTTGAAGTGGTTGTAAATTCAAATCTATATTTTTCATTGGGTCTTGCTAATTTAAAACAAGCTCTAGCTGCTAAAGCACCTTCATGAAAACCAGATAAGATTAATTTTAATTTACCGGGGTAACTACAAATATCACCTACAGCATAAATTCCTTTTTGATTAGTTTCAAATTTTTCTGTATCAACTTCAATTGTTTTTTTATCAATATTTAGACCCCAATTAGCTATTGGTCCAAGCTGCATAATTAAACCAAAAAAACCTAATACATAATCAGTTTTTAAATTTTTAATTTCATTGTTATCGTGTTTAATATCAATACTTTCTAAATTTGAATTTCCTTTAACAGAAGCCATTTGATATTGAGTATATAAATTTATTTTTCCATCTTTTGAAAG
>QCQE01000032.1 GCA_003212275.1 Pelagibacteraceae bacterium AG-447-N18 | reverse complement strand
TTAGGGTTATCCTATGGTTTTGTTGATAGTATATCCAAAATGATCCCGTTTGATCCTTCAAGACCTCAAAATTTAACGGAATGTATCGCAGGAGAACCAAGGCTTCAAAAATTAATTAAAGATGATACAAGAGTTAAAAAACTTACAGAACTCTCTTTAAAACTAGAAGGATTGAATAGAAATGTTGCAACTCACGCAGCAGGTGTTGTAATAGCTGATAGAAAATTACAGGAAGTTGTTCCTTTATATAAAGATGCATCAACAGATCTATTACTTCCCTCAACTCAATTCGATATGTATTCAGCTGAGGATGCTGGGTTAATTAAATTTGATTTTTTAGGATTAAAAACATTAACAGTAATTAATAACACTCAAAAATTAATAAAAAAAAAAGAAAAAAATTTTCATATCGAGAATATTAATTACGAAGATAAAAAAGTTTTTGAAATGTTATCTTCAGGTAATACAGTTGGCTTATTTCAAATTGAAAGTTCTGGAATGCGAGAAGCATTAACTCAAATGAAGCCAAATCATATTGAGGATATTATTGCATTAGTTGCTTTATATAGACCAGGTCCTATGAGTAATATACCAACCTATAATGATTGTAAGCATGGCAAACAAGATCCAGATTATTTACACCCTTTATTAGAAGATATTTTAAAACCAACATACGGGGTAATTATATATCAAGAGCAGGTAATGCAAATTGCACAGAAATTGTCAGGTTTTACTGCTGGTCAAGCAGATATTTTAAGAAGAGCAATGGGAAAGAAAAAAAGATCTGAGCTTGAAAAACAAAAACAAAATTTTATTGCAGGGGCTGTTAAAAATGGAATTAGTAAAGAGGTGGCAGCTGGAATTTTTTTGAAAATAGAACCATTTGCGGAATATGGTTTCAATAAAAGTCATGCTGCTGCATATGCAATTATATCTTATCAAACAGCATATTTGAAAACTTATTATCCAAAAGAATTTATTGCTGCCTCAATGACTATGGATATATCAAATCAAAATAAACTTAGTGAATTTTATGAAGAGCTTAAAAGATTGAATATTGAAATTGTTAGACCTGATATAAATCAATGTTTCGCAGATTTTAGAGCCGAAAATGGGAAATTTTATTATGCTTTGGGTGGTATTAAAGCTGTGGGATATGAAGCTGTCTATAACATAGTTCAAGAAAGAAAAAGCAATGGACCATTTAAATCAATAAAAGATTTTTTAAATCGTGTAAATCCAAAAGATATTAACAAATTGCAACTAGAGGGACTTGTTAAAGCAGGGGCTTTTGATAGTTTAAATAGTAATAGACAATCTCTATTTAATTCCATTCCCAACTTTATTACAAAATCCAAAAACATTTTTGAAAATAAATCTGCTAATCAAATAGATTTATTTGGTGAAAATGCAAATGAAGAAGATGAGATAACTACTAATATCGATGACTGGAAGTTTGAGGAAAGATTGTCCAAAGAATTTGAAGCAGTAGGTTTTTTTATTTCAGATCATCCATTAAACCAGTTTAAAGATGTTTTTGATGATTATAATATTTATGATTATCAAAAATTTAATAGCCAAGATGATCTAAAGGAATCAAATGTAGCTGCAACATTACTTAAAATACAAGAGAGAAAAACCGCAAAAGGTAACCCTTATGCAGTTTTAAAGCTCACTGATTTATCAAGTGTTTTTGAGTTGTTTGTTTTTTCTGACACATTGGAATTAAATCGAGAAATTTTAAAAGAAGGAAATTCTTTTATTTTGACTTTGTTTAAATCTTCTTCAGATACAGAAAATAGATTTAAAAGATTTAATGTTCAAAAAATTGTATCTTTAAAAGATTTGTTAAACAGACCGATTCAAGAAGTAACATTTAATTTAAAATCCACAAAAGAACTAGATGAGATATCAAAATATTTGCCTCAACAAGGAAATACATTGATAAAGATTAATATTAGTGACAATAAAAATCATTTAAAGTTTCACTTAAAAAAAAAGAGAAATATTAACAGAAAAACAATAAATATTTTAAGAAATAAGGAAATTTCAGCAATAATTGGATAATTAAGACTTGTCTAATTCAAAATTTCTTTGTAAATAATCTTCAATTTTAAATTAATACGCACACAGTTTGTTGGTTTTAAACCTCCGGTCCTTAATTGGAAATAACTGTGGTGGCTTAACCGGGAAAAAATATGAAGATACCAAACGTTACTATTCAACAATTATTAGAAGCAGGAGTTCATCTTGGTCACAAGACTTTAAGATGGAATCCAAAAATGAAAAAATATATATTTGGAAAAAGAGATAGCATTCACATTATCGACCTTACCCAAACTTTAGAATTAACTAAAATTGCTTTAGAAAAAGTTTACGAAACTATTTCAAACAATGGAAAAATCTTGTTTGTATCAACTAAAAAACAGGCTTCCGAGGCAATTGCAGAAGTAGCGAAAGAAACAGACCAATATTTTGTAAATTATAGATGGTTAGGTGGGATGCTCACAAATTGGGGTACTATTTCAAATTCTATTAAAAAACTAAAAAAATTAGAGACAGATTTAGTTGCTGAGAATAGAGGATTTACAAAAAAAGAGCTTTTAAAAATGAGTGTGAAAAAAGATAAATTACAAAGATCACTTGGAGGAATTGCTGAGATGAAAAAAGTTCCTGATTTAGTATTTATTATAGATACAAATTACGAGTCACTAGCAATTCAAGAGTCAGTAAAATTAGGAATTCCAATAATTGCAATATTAGATAGCAACTCAAATCCTGATGGCATTACAAAAATTAAGCCATCAATTCTATCTAAAAAACCTCCATGGCCTGGTAAAATTTTTCCTGTATCTTTTAATTTAGCTTTTCTTTTGAAATAAGAGATAATTAAATCTCCTATTTGGCTCACTAAAGAAACAAATATAATTAATGAAATTATAAAAAGAGGATCAGTTTCTAAAAGAATTTTACTTTTTTTACCCAAATATTTGATATAAATTAATCCGAATATCAACGAACTTAAAAAG
>QCQE01000031.1 GCA_003212275.1 Pelagibacteraceae bacterium AG-447-N18 | reverse complement strand
ACATGGGGAAGCGTATTGGTAATCGGATGTTTATCTAAATATTTTACCACAAATTTTAAAACTAGAATTTCTGGTGTTTTTATTGGATCTTTACTATTTTTTATAATAAGTAATTTTGGAGTTTTTGCTTTAGGAAGTTATGGATATACTTTTCAGGGATTATTAACATGCTACTTTTTAGCAATTCCATTTTTTACCAATACTGTGATATCCACTTTTATATTTAGTTTTTTAATCGAAGCTGTATATAAATTATTTCACTTAGAAAAAAAAATGAATTTTCTAAAATAGATTAAATATGAAAAAAGCTAGAGTATTACTGACTGCTCCAAACTTATTAGTTAATGAAGGTGAATTAAGTCGAATAGAACCACCTATGGGTTTGCTTTTATTTGCTCCTTTATTACAACAAGATGGTCATGAAGTTTTAATTAAAGATTTTGCTCTAGAAGGCTGGGATACACTAACTCCATTTGACTTAAAAAATAAAAGATACATTAGAGGTGCAACCGAAGAGTATATGGCAAAAGCAATTTCTGATTTTAATCCTGATATTTTGGGTATTTCAGTTTTATATTCTAGCTTGATAGATTCTGCTAAAACAGTTGCAAAAATTGCAAAGAAAATTAATCCTAAGATAACAGTAATTGTTGGTGGTAATTGTATATCTAATTCTGTAGTGGATTATAAATTTTATCTTGCTGATAAACAAAACTCAGGTTTACCAGATTACATTACACATTTTGAAGGTGAGGATTTTGATTATGCTATGACTGGCGAAGCAGAATACCCTTTTAAAGATTTTGTTAATGCTATAATCAATGGTAAGGATGTAAGAAATATTCCAGGTTTAATAATTAGAACTGGTCATAAAAAATATCAAATTAACCCCGCAAAAACTTTACATAATTTAAATTTGCTACCAAGACCCGCAAGACATATGGTTGACATGGAAGCATATTTTAGGATTGGACATTTCCATTCATCTAAATCGAGATCCAAAAGAGTTTTGTCGGTAATGTGTTCAAGAGGATGCCCAGAAAAATGTACTTTTTGCACAACCCCAGAAGTATATGGACAACTAACTAGATGGAGATCGATCGACCACATAATGGATGAAATTTCTAACCACGTAAAAGAATTCAACATAGGAGAAATCCAATTTAATGATGATACTATCACTGTAAATAAAAAGAATTTATATGCACTATGTAAAGAACTCGAAAAAATTGGTCTTCCTTGGTGTACACCAAATGGAACAAAAGTTAATTATCATCAAAAAGAACAATACGAAATGTATAAAGCAATGTCTGACTCAGGTGCTTATCAAATAACTCTTGCTTGTGAAAGCGGAGTGCAAAGAGTCCTTGATGAAATTATTAATAAACGACTGCCTGTAGAAACAATAATGCCAGCTATTGAAAGAGCCAAAAAAGCAGGCTTACTTGTTCATACTTTTTGGATTTTAGGATTTCCTGGCGAGACCAGAGAAGAAATGCAAAAAACTATTGATTTTGCAATGCAGTGTGGTGCTGATAGTTTTTCTTTTTCAGTTTTAGCTGCTTTACCAGGAACACCAATATACAGACAAGCCTGTAAGGAAAATTTGTGGTGGGAAGGCAGAGAGTCTTTTAATAGCCTTAGAAGTTCATTATTAAAAGTTGATGGATTCGATGATCCTTTATCATTTGAGAAGTTTGTATATGACGCTAACATTAAAGCAAATCTATTATTAAAAGAAAAAGACCCAGAAAAATTTACTTATAAATATGGTAAAGATGTTACAGAACGTACTTTAATGAAACAAACATAATAAAACATTAAGCACATTGATGGCGGAAGAGGAGGGATTCGAACCCTCGGTACAAGTTTCCTCGCACGGTCATTTAGCAAACGACTGGTTTAAGCCTCTCACCCACTCTTCCAAGAAATTTGTCGCCTTTGATTGTATTGAATAATCAACATTAATAAAGTAATTATTCATTAATTATGAAAAATAAGTATTCAATATTTTCGCTTATTAAAAATGCTTTTTCTTATCATGAAAATTGGGAAAAGGCATGGAAAGACCCTGAGCCAAAAAAAGAATATGATGTGGTAATTATTGGTGGTGGTGGCCATGGTTTAGCAACAGCTTACTATCTGGCAAAAAAACATAATATGAAAAATATTGCTGTTGTTGAAAAAGGTTGGATTGGTGGTGGAAATACAGGAAGAAACACTACAATTATAAGATCTAATTATTTATGGGACGCAAGTGCTGGTCTTTATGATCACGCTCTTAAAATATGGGAAGGCCTTTCTCAAGAATTAAACTACAATGTAATGTTTAGTCAAAGAGGAGTAATGAATCTTGCTCATAATCTTCAAGATGTAAGAGATCTTAAAAGAAGAACACATGCTAACAGACTTAATGGTATTGATGCAGTATATTTAAATACTGAAGAAGTTAAAAAATTTTGTCCAATAATAAATACATCTCCAGATATAAGATACCCTGTATTAGGTGGGACTTTACAAAAAAGAGCTGGAACTGCAAGACATGATGCAGTTGCATGGGGATATGCACGTGGTGCAGATGAAATGGGTGTGGATATAATTCAGAATTGTGAAGTTAAAGGTATTAAGAGAAATGGCGATGCAGTTGAAGGTATTGAAACTACAAAAGGATTTATTAAAACAAATAAAATTGGTGTAGTAGCTGCAGGTCACTCTAGTGTGATAGCTAATATGGCTGGATTAAGGTTGCCATTAGAGAGTAAACCGCTCCAAGCTTTAGTTTCAGAGCCTGTGAAACCAATCATAGATACAGTTGTTATGTCTAATGCTGTTCATGCATATGTTAGTCAATCAGATAAAGGTGAATTAGTAATCGGCGCAGGAACTGATGATTACGTATCGTACTCACAAAAAGGAAGTCATGATATTGTTGAGGGGACATTAAATGCAATTTTAGAGTTATACCCTATCTTTAGTCGTATGAGAATGTTAAGACAATGGGGTGGAATTGTAGATATTTGTCCAGACGCAAGCCCAATTATAAGTAAAACATCAATAAA
>QCQE01000030.1 GCA_003212275.1 Pelagibacteraceae bacterium AG-447-N18 | reverse complement strand
TTTTCAACCAAAAATTCATCTATACTATTTTTTTTCTGTGAACTAAAACCTTCTCTAATAGTTCCACACGAATTTAAAGCTAAAATTGAAATTATAATTGTTGTTAATTTAAATATTTTTTTCATTAATTTTATTTTTTTGATTATCAATTATTTCAAAAATAATCAAAAATAATACTCCTAATGAAATAAATATATCCGATACATTAAAAATAAACCAATGAAAATTTCCGATATGAAAATCAATAAAGTCTGGTACAGCCTTAAAAAAAATTCGATCATATAAATTACCTAAGGCTCCACCAAATATCATTAAAAGCGAATATTTTTTAAGACCATCACTTTTTAAAGTCATAAAAAAAATAATTAAAATTACTGCTGCTATTAAAATTGTTAAAATGTTGTACATATGACTTTGATCAAATGATAATAGACCAAACGCTATCCCTTCATTGTAAATTAAATTGATATTTAAAAATTTTGATACAAATAATTCAGACGACAAATTTTTTTCATTTAGAGAAATTACATAAATTTTAGTGATTCTATCGAGACCAAAAATACTTAAAATTATAAAAAAATTAACAATTAAATTTTTATTGAAATATTTAGACATTATTGAGAATGTCGCTCACAAGGCTCTACACTTATTTTCCAACAGACAGGACATTTATCACCCGAGGCTTTCTTGGTTTCAACTAGGATATCTAAACCTTCATCAAAATTAATTTGAGTTTTTGAAACAATACAAAGTTCTGATAAATCAGCTTTTGAGATTATATCTTTATATTTCTCATTTAATTTAATTTTGAGTTCTGCCTCTAAACTTGAACCAATTTCTTTATTAGCTCTTTTTTCTTCAATACTTATGTTACATACATCTCTAATTTTTATTAACTGAGACCATCTCTCTGTGAGTTGTTCATTTTTAAATTTATCTGGAAAAGTAAGAAATTTTTCTAAATGAATGCTTTTACTATTTTTTGATATCAGTTGATGTATTTCCTCAGTTGTAAAAGACAATATTGGAGCGAACCATCTGAGTAAAGATTTTAATAAAATATTCAAAATTGTAACACAAGATTTTCTTTTCTCAGAATTAATAGGATCACAATATAAAGTGTCCTTTCTTATATCAAAATAGAATGCCGACAAATCTGTTGTGCAAAAATTCAACAATTCCTTATAAAGGTTATGAAAATCATATTTTTTAAAATAATTTTCAAATTTGTTGTTAAGAGAATGAATCTTACTTAACATAAATTTCTCTAGCTCCGGTAGGTTTTCAATGTCAATTTTATCTAAATTAATATCCTCATATTTGTCATTTATATTTCCTAATAAATATCTAAATGTGTTTCTAATTTTACGATAAGATTCAGAATGCTGATCTAAAATAGAATAATCTATTCTTAAATCCTCAGCATAATTTGATGCAGCAACCCAAATTCTTAAAATATCGGCACCATATTTTTTCAAAATATCCTCAGGTGCGATTACATTCCCAAGAGATTTTGACATTTTAAGACCTTTTCCATCCACAACAAATCCATGAGATAATATAGACTCGAAAGGTGCTTTACCTCTTGTTCCGCATGACTCTAAAAGTGAGGAATGAAACCAACCCCTATGTTGATCAGAACCCTCTAAATACATTGATGCAGGCCATTTAAGGTCTTTTCTCTTCTCTAGTACAAAAGAATGGGTTGATCCACTATCAAACCAAACTTCAACAATATCGCTAAGCTTTTCAAAATCTTCGGCTTTATATCTATCGCCTAAAAATTTTTGAGGGTCATCTGAAAACCAACAATCGGAACCTTCTTTCTCATAAATATCAGCAATATTTTCAAATACTTTATCGTCTATTAAAATTTCATTAGACTTTTTATTTACAAAAATAGGAAGTGGTACACCCCAAACTCTTTGTCTTGATACACACCAATCTGGCCTTGTCTCAATCATTGATTTTAACCTTTCTTTACCTTTGCTTGGATAAAAGGTCGTATCATCTATTGCTTTTAAAGCCTTACTTCTCAATTTATGACTTTCCATAGAAATAAACCATTGTGGTGTCGCTCTGTGAACTAAAGGTGCTTTTGATCTCCAAGAGTGAGGATATGAATGAACCAATTCACCATTTGAAAGGAGTTTATTTTGATCTTTCAATTTTTCTATAACGACTGGGTTAGCTTTAAAAATATGCAAACCTTCAAATAGAGAAACATTATTTGTATATTTTCCATCATCATCCACTGTCTCAATTGCCTTTATTCCGTTATTTAAACAAAGATTAAAATCGTCAGGTCCATGACTTGGAGCACAATGAACAATTCCCGTACCCTGTTCAGTGGTTACAAAACGTGCCTCTAACATTGGAATGTCGTAATCATACCCTAAATCAAAAAATGGATGCTTACAGATAGTATCTTTCAAATCTTTACCTTTAAATTTCTTAAGGTTTTTAAATTCTTTTATCTCACAATCTTTTAAAACTGATTCCAATAATGCCTCTGCGATAACAATTTTTTTATTTTGAAAATTTCCTTTATCATTAATTTGAATAATTAAGTAATCTAAGCTTTCATTGTAAGCTAAGGCTTTATTCGCTGGTATCGTCCAAGGAGTAGTTGTCCATATAACAATATTACAATCATTAAGTTCTTTTATTTTTGATAATTTAACTGGAAAACAAGCATAGATCGTATCAGATTTATGATCTTGATATTCAACCTCGGCATCAGCTAAGGCAGTTTTTTCTACAGTTGACCATAAAACTGGTTTAAATCCTCTGTAAAGACTTCCTTCTTTTAAAAATTTTCCAAGTTCTCTTACAATTTGTGCCTCTGCATCATAACTCATTGTTGAATAATAGTTTTCCCAATCACCAACAACACCTAACCTTTTAAACTGGTCTTTGTGAACCTCTATCCATTTTTCAGCAAATGTTCGGCATTCCTTTCTAAATTCTACAATTGGAACATCATTTTTATTTTTTTTATTTTTTTTGTATTGTTCCTCAATTTTCCATTCGATAGGTAAACCATGGCAATCCCAACCTGGAACATAAACTGAGTCTTTGCCATCCATTTGATGAAACTTTACGATAATATCTTTTAGTATTTTATTTAGCGCAGTACCCATATGTATATTTCCATTTGCATATGGAGGACCATCGTGGAGAACAAACTTTTCTTCTCCTTTTCTTGAATTCCTTAACTCTTTGTAAAGATCAATTTTTTTCCAAAATTTTAAAATTTCTGGCTCCCTTATTGGTAAATTAGCTTTCAT
>QCQE01000029.1 GCA_003212275.1 Pelagibacteraceae bacterium AG-447-N18 | reverse complement strand
AATGACACTTACAAAAATAGTTACAAACAAAGATGTTCCTGGAACTAATTTTGTTGGCATGCCTATTATATAAATCATTGCAGGAACTAATATGAATGCTCCACCAATACCCATAATAGCTGCTATAAAACCTACAAATAAACCAATGATAATTGGCGTGAACGCACTTTCATATAATTTTGATTTAGGAAATCTCATCCTTAATGGAAGACCATGTATCCAGTAATGAACGTGTAATTTTCGTTTTACAATAGTATTTTTTCTTGCTTTATCGATCTCGCCAAGACTTTCAACAAGCATTAAAGTTCCAATGATTGCCAAGATATACATGTAGGCAAGTGAGATAACAGTATCTATTTTGCCGATGTCTTTAAAGTAAGTAAAAGTATAAATTCCAATAATAGTTCCTATTGCACCACCAATGACAATCATAAAACCCATTTTATAATCCAATGTATTTTTAAGATAATGAGTAGTAGATCCAGAAACAGAGGTAGCTAAAATATTATTTGCTTCATTAGCAACAGCATAAGCTGGTGGGACTCCCAGAAAAATTAAGAAAGGTGTCATTAAAAAACCACCTCCTACTCCAAATAGCCCTGATAAAACTCCAACTAAAGCACTTAATAAAATGATTTCAATAGCAGTCACGTGTACTTGTGCTATTGGTAAAAATACTTCCATTTAAAATAATTAACTTTTTTAAAAAAATTTATTTAAAAGTTAAAAAAGTTCCAAATAATATTACACCCCAACAAGCTAATATCGCTGAAAAAATTCCTGTTTTAATTAATGCTGTTTTATAATTTAAGATTTTTTGTAGAATTTTTATATTTGAAAGGTGCATCTACATCCTCAATAGCACCAGCAGGAAAATTGTCAAACTTTAATTAGTAAATTGTGGCTCCAAAAATTTTTACTTCGCCATCCTCAACACCAAGGACCAACCTTCCTAAAAATTCTCCAGGCACCTCCTTGTTAGTCTGCTTAATTAATACAGTAATATGATCACCTCTTCTTAATGTTCCAAATGGTTCGTAGGTCTCATTTAAATTGGTAATAATCTTGTTGTTAGCCCATTGCTTTCCAAGCTCGACTTCGTTAGCCCCAAACAGCATTTGGGTAGAGAAATCTCTGGTAAAGCCACCATAATCTTTCATATTTGAGGCTCTTACGAGATTTTCCCAAAAAGGCTTGGCTATCGTGAATATCTCCTCGTCAGATTTTTTCAAAAGGTCCATAAAGAAGTTTGAAATATGGTGTTACGAAGCCTTCTTCTTCTCTTTTTTCGTCTACGATATGATAAACTGGTACTTTCTCCAGAGTAAATTTTCCTGTTTTAGGGTCTCTTCTAGAAACTGTTAAGCAATGCCAATTTTCATCATCAAGTTTCATATGATCGCCTCTGTAATAATAACCTGGCCAACGAGTTTCTTCTCTAAATAATGTATGCTCTGTTACACATTGTGAGGTTAGAGCTCTGTGTTTAAGCTCCCAAGCTCTCATTAGTTGGTGATAATCCTCAGCCCCTACGTTTTCCAAATCTTCTTGCAACCACTCTAGAAGTTCAAGAGCTCTCTTAAGCATATTGCCATTAGTCATGTAATTTGAGGTAATCCCCCCAACATACTCATCCATAATTTTCTGAAGTCTTTGTAATCCTTGAATTGGAGAAATATAACTTGGTGAAACAGTCCCGCCGGTGATCTCATTTTGAGCAACTGTGTAAGTCTCTAAAGGTTTATAAACTGCCTTTTTAAAATCATCACATTGTTTATCGCTAACATTTATTCCTTCTGCTTTTTTATCTTCTATATATTTAACTGCTGCTTTTGCGGCTAATCTTCCTTCAGTAAAAGAACCTGATGAAAATTTATGAGCACTACCCCCTACTGTATCTCCAGCACCAAAAAGTCCATCGATTGTAAGCATTCTGTTATAACCCCAGAAATATTCTGGTGGAGATAGATCTTCTGGTCCACTTACCCAAGCTCCAGAGCATGTTGCGTGTGATCCCATTACGTAAGGCTCAGAAGTTGTTAATTCAGGATTTGTGTACTTGGGATCAATATTTTGAGATGCCCAAACTACTGCTTGACCAACTGTCATACCTAAAAAGTTTTCCCAACCTACTGTTTCTAAATGAGGATCTTGGAAAGCTTCTTTAGTTACCATATGTATCGGTCCACCACCTGCAGCAACTTCCTGAATAAATGCGTGGTTTCTCAAACAAGTGGGAGTTGGATGATGATCAATATATTCTCCAACTAATTCTTTAGTTTGTTCATACCATTTTTTCTCATAATTTTCGCCATTAGCATTTTGTGTGTATGTTTTTAAATGTAAAAAATATGCTCCAACTGGTCCATAACCATCTTTAAATCTACACAATACAATTCTGTTTTCCATTTGAGTCATCTTTGCACCTGCTGCAATAGGTAAAGCGTAGGCAGATCCATTACTCCATGGTGCATACCAAGTTCTTCCCATACCTTCTCCAACCGCTCTTGGTTTAAAAATATGTGATGCTCCACCAGCTGAAACTATAACTGCCTTAGCTCTGAACACATGAAAATCACCTGTTCTCATATTAAAACCAACTGCGCCACCAATTCTATTTTCTTGAGACTCATCCATTAACAAATGAGTAATCATTATTCTGTTGTAAATTTTATCTGCAGATTTTTTAGCTGCCTCAGCAACAATTGGCTTATAACTTTCGCCATGAATCATTATTTGCCATTTACCTTCTCTTAAATATCTTCCAGTTTTTTCATTTTTCATCATTGGAAGACCCCACTCATCAAACATATGAACGGTTGAGTCTACATGACGAGCCATGTCATAACCTAAATCTTCTCTAACCATTCCCATTAAATCATTTCTGGCATACCTTACATGGTCTTCAGGTTGATTTTCATCCCATTGCATACCCATATAACAATTGATTGCATATAAACCTTGTGCGACTGCACCACTTCGATCAATGTTTGCTTTTTCAACACAAACAATCTTTAAATCTCTTCCCCAATGTCTGGCCTCAAATGTTGCTCCTGTGCCGGCCATTCCACCACCAACAACTAATACATCACACTCCTCGTAATGTGTTTTGTGCTTAGCCATTAATAATAAACACCTTTTTTAAAAGACTCTTTTGGAACCGATGGTAATTCTTTATTGGTATTTAATCCTTCTGGCTCACTATATAATCTTTGTGAATTAATTTCTCCTTGATTAGGAGTATCACCTTCAGCAAGTTTAGGAATAAATTTTCCCCAAGGTTTTGTTGTTATAGGTGAAACGAAGTTTTTCTCTGTTCCGTTTCTAAATTTAATTTTCCAAGAAATAGTTCCTTTTTCTTCTTCTCTTCTAACT
>QCQE01000028.1 GCA_003212275.1 Pelagibacteraceae bacterium AG-447-N18 | reverse complement strand
TTGCAATAGCATCACGATTACAAATTTTACCTCTTGCAGTGTTTACAATATAAGCACCTTTTTTCATTTTGCTTATCATTGCATCGTCAAATAAATTCTCAGTCTCAGGATGCAGAGGACAATTTATAGTCACGACATCACAAACTTTAACCATAGACTCTACTGACTCATGAAATGTTAAGTTTAATTCTTTTTCAACACTATCTGGTAATTTATGCCTATCAAAATAATGTAAGTGTACATCAAATGGTTTCATTTTTCTTAATGCATCTAAACCGATACGGCCAGCAGCAACAGTTCCAATGTGCATACCTTCAACATCATAAGATCTTTGCACAGCATCTGCTATGTTCCATCCACCTTCATTAACAATTCTATGTTGGTTGTGATAGTCCCTCACCATTGATACAATCATCATCACAATGTGTTCAGCAACAGATCTTGAATTACAAAAAGTTACTTCAACTACATCAATTTTGTTATCCATAGCTGCTTGTAAATCAACGTGATCAGAGCCAATTCCGGCTGTAATAGCCATTTTTAAGTTTTTAGCTTTAGCAATTCTTTCTTTAGTTAAGTAGTAAGGAAAAAAAGGTTGAGAAATTACTATATCAGCGTCAACGATATGCTTATCAGCCTCACATCCATCTCCATCTTTACTATTAGTAACTACTAACTCATGTCCATTACTTTCTAAAAATTTTCTTAATCCTAATTCTCCTGAAACACATCCTAACAATTCTCCTGGATTAAAATCTCTTCCTTTTGGTGAAGGTAAGGTCATCCCATCTGGATATTTTTCTAGTTTAGGAAGATCTTTAAGAGGATATGATTTAGGCATTCCTCCTTTTGGATCATCATATAATACACATAATATTTTCATTTAATCTCCTGCGTTACTTTCGATCATTAATTTATTTTGAGACATCTAACATTATTTTAATGTCGCTAGCAAACAAATTATTTTGATTTTGGATAACTCTTTTTAAGTATAAATCGATTAATTATGATTGCAAAAACTAGAATAATTATTGATCCAGAAATTATTGGGCTTAACAAATAGTCTAGAGAGACACTACCCATAATAACTATAATTGGATTTCCACCTGCAGGCGGATGGGTTACATTTAGCAATATCATTAGACCCACCCCAAATCCAACTGCTAAAGGGATTATTATAAATAATGGCAAAGGAATTAAATATAAAAAAAATATTCCTACAGTTGCAGTTACCAAATGTCCAAAAAAAACATTTTTGGGTTGGGCAAAAGGGCTTTCAGGATATCCATACAACAGAACCATTGACGATCCAAAAGATGCTACAAGGAAAATTCCAAATTCAGTTTTGTAAGTTAGTAAAGTTAAAATACCTATAGTGATGATTGAAAATAATCCTGCAATTAAAGATTGTTTTAAATTACCCATGAAATTATTTTGATACTATTTTTTTTATTGTTTTAAAAGGCAATAAAATACATTCTTTACGAGATAGATTTTTATCATTAAATATTTTATTAAGTGATTTCCATTTTTTTTCAATATTTTCAACGTTTCCCTCAAAATAATGTTTAGCATCGTCGCACAATTCATTAATTTTAGACTTATTTTCATTCATTGAAATTTTTGAGAGTAAACTTGCTGAAGCTTGACAATAAACACATGACTTACCTTGATAACCAAAATCAATAATTTTATTTTTTTTGATAACTAAATCTATTTGCATCTCATCACCGCACATTGAATTTTTCAATTTTGAGTGGTGTGTATAGTTTTTGATACTTTTGTTATTGTTGGTATCAGAGGCTATTTTAAGAATATCCAAATTCATATTAATTTATTATATTAGTGCTAATACTTTGTATAACAATTTAATTTATGTTGTAGTACTAATCAATTGGATCTAAATATTCGATTATGGTTGAACTTAGAAATGAAAAAATAGCCGTACCGGTTGTTTTATTTGCAGGGATACTTTGGTCGTTTGGTCCTTTGGTAGTGAGATATATGAATGATCCTCATATGGTTCCTTGGCAATATATTTTTGGTAGAGGTTTAACTATTTTTATTATTTTAAATTTATATTTATATTTTGAAGAGGGAATAAATTTTTACAAAAATTACAAAAAAGTAGGTAAATCAGGATTGGTTGGTGGCATCGGTCTTGGTATTGCAATGATTTCATTTATTTATTCAATTACAAACACTACTGCAGCAATTACTTTATTATGTTTAGCTGCAATGCCTTTTTTCACTGCATTATTAGCTTTTTTATTTTTAAAGGAAAAAATTTCTCTAAATGTCTGGATATCAATGCTTATTGCAACTGTGGGTATTATAATCATGGCTGTTGGTAATACTGAAAAAAATTCTTTAATAGGTTTTGTTTTTGGACTTACATCATCAATTGGATTTTCAATTTTTTCAGTCACTTTAAGATGGAGAAAAGAAACTCCAAAATTTACAACAGTCGCTGTTGCAGGTTTATTTTGTTTTATAACTGCTACGATTATGATTTTGGTTAATAAACAACCTTTTTTTTGCTACAAGTTATAATAGCGCAATGTTCTCTCTCCATGGAGTATTAGTGTGTTTAGGTCTTATTTTATATTCTATAGGATCTAAAGCAATCCAAGCTGCAGAGTTAACATTATTGTCTCTGACGGAGGTTATTGGAGGAATTTTTTGGGTATGGTTACCATTGTTCGGGATTAATGAAATTCCATCTACTAACACAATAGTGGGCGGCTTCTTTCTTTTTGTTTCACTTATTTACTATAGCCTTATAATGAGATGGAATAAGAGATATATAGCTCTTAATTAAATTCAAAAAATTTATGGAAAGACCTGATTTTTTTACTTTAAAGAATGGTGAAAAGGCTAAACTACCTTTTTCTAATGATGAATATAATCAAAGATTAAATAAATTAAGATCTGTAATGGATAAAGATAATCTTGATATGATTATTTTAACCTCAATGCATAATATAGCATACTACTCAGGTTTTATTTATTGCTCTTTCGGTAGACCATACGGATGTATTATTACTGAAAACAAAATTGTAACTATTTCAGCTAATATTGATGCAAGTCAGCCCTGGAGAAGATCACATTGTGAAAATATTATTTATACTGATTGGAAAAAAGACAATTTTTTAAAAGCGATAACCTCAATAATTGATGAGAATAAAATACTTAAAAATATTGGAATAGAAAATGATCATATTACTTTAGAAATGAATGAAAAAATTCAATCAATTTTTTCAGCCTCTGCTCTTAGAGATATTTCAAAAAAACTGATGAAGTTAAGAATGACAAAATCTAAAGAAGAAATAGAAATTATAAAAAATGGGGCAAGAATTGCTGATATTGGTGGAGAAGAAATTGTTAAGAATATTAAAGAAGGAGCAACAGAGTTAGAAATTGCAATAACTGGAAGAGATAAAATGGAAAAAGAAATAGCTAAAACATATCCAGATGCTGAATACATGGATACTTGGGTATGGTTTCAATCAGGCATCAATACAGATGGCGCACATAATCCAAAAACAAATCGCAAATTAGTCAATGGTGATATTTTATCCTTAAACACTTTTCCAATGATTTCTGGATATTATACTGCTTTAGAGAGGACTTTATTTTTAGATAA
>QCQE01000027.1 GCA_003212275.1 Pelagibacteraceae bacterium AG-447-N18 | reverse complement strand
TTATCAATAACAGGCCTATTCCCATCATCAAAAATCTAAAATATGGGACACTTTCAATTAAATGAACTTTTAAAAAGTGAGTGTCAGCTAAACCAGCTGTTGTTAAATTAACTAAATATAACCCAATAGGCGCTGACTCAATCCATAAAAACCAAACCACAAAGCCTCCTAGAATTGCACCAAAATTATTACCGCTGCCACCTACAATGACCATCACCCAAATTAAAAAAGTATATCGCATAGGTCTGTAGCTACCTGGTGTAAATAATCCATCTTGGGTTACCAACATAGCGCCAGCAATTCCCACTATAGCAGAACCTAAAACAAAAATTAGTAAATGTTGTTTCACCACATTTTTACCCATTGCATTCGCTGCTTCTTCATTATCTCTTATTGCTCTCATCATTCTACCCCACGGAGAATAAAGAGCTTTTTGAGTTAGAATTAATAGAATGATAACAACAATCAAAAACAAACCTGAATAACAAAGTTTTACAAAAATTGATGATCCTTCAATGACAAATTGATTTAAAGCAGCTTGTCTCTCGGTTAAATCTGTTATTAAATTCAATTTACTTAGGTTAAATTTTTCAACTAAATTTATAAACCAATCTGTTTGCTGTAAATTAACCTCATAAGGTGCAGGGCGCTTCAATCCAATAACATTTTTCACACCTCTGGTGAGCCAATCTTCGTGTTTAATTATTGCTATAACGATTTCTGATATTAATAAAGTGGCTATCGCCAAATAATCTGCCCTTAAACCTAAAGCAACTTTACCAATTACAAATGCCAACCCACCCGCAAACAGAGCGCCAACGATCCAAGAAAAAATAATCGGCAGACCAAATCCACCAAGAAATCCTGTTTTTGCAGGATCTACTTCCTCTATAGCCTCAATCCCAGGTTCAGATACAAATCTAATGATTATTATTCCTGAAATTATAATAGTTGCAATAATATAGGTTCTAACTTTTGATTTTTCATATTTTTTTAATACGTATCTAACGGCTAATACCATCCCTATTATTAGTAAAAGACTTAAAAGAATATTAGATCCACCTGCGCTCCATGCTTCTTGAACTGGATCAACTGAGATTAAAACTGCTGCTAAACCACCTAGAGCAGTATAGCCCATTATGCCAAAGTTAATAAGACCAGCATAACCCCATTGAATATTAGCACCCATTGTCATGACAGCTGAAATCAAACAAAGATTAAAAATTGATAAAGCAATATTCCAAGATTGAAAAATTCCAACGAGAATAATTAATCCCATCATTATAGTATAAGCTGCAATTACATTTAAATTTTTTCTCATAATATTTTTCCTTTGAAAATTCCAGATGGTCGGTAAAGCAGCACAATGACTAAAATTGAAAATGATACTGCAAATTTATAATCTGTTGATAGTAATTGTACTAAAGTATTTGGCTCTAAACTTTCAGGCAATAAATACATGAAAAACTTTTTATACGCATAAGTTAAAAGAATTTCAGAAAACGCAATTACATATCCACCTAAAAATGCACCAAAAGGATTTCCTATACCCCCAACAATAGCTGCAGCAAAAATTGGAAGCATATTATTGAAATAAGTAAATGGTTTAAAACTTTTATCTAAACCATATAATGCTCCACCGATGGTTGCCAACACCCCTGCTATTATCCAAGTAATCATAACTATCTTTTTTGGGTCAATTCCAGACAATAAAGCAAGATCTTCATTATCAGAGTAAGCTCTCATACTTTTTCCTGTTTTTGTTTTATTTAAAAACCAAAAAAGAGCTGAAACTAAAATTAATGTTACAACTATTGTAATTACTTGGGTTGATTTGATTGCAAGGCCTTCATTAAGACCAGTCATTTCTTTAAACTCACCAGCTTTAATTAAAAATTTTTCACCATCAAAAAATCTTCTATCAGAGGGGCCAATGATTATTCGAACAACGGCTTGGGTAACGAACATTACTCCAATACTCACCATTGCTAATTGAACAGGGGGACTTTTACTAACTCTGTAATATTTAAAAACAAATTTATCTATCAAAAGCATATAACCAACCATAAATATAATAGCAAAAGGAATTGCGATGAGAGCAGTTGGTAAAATGCCTAAGCTTATTCCTAATGATTGAAAATACCATGTAAATAAAATTGTAACCATGGTTCCAAAAGACATCATATCTCCTGTAGCAAAGTTTGCGAACCTTAAGATCCCATATATCAAAGTTACAAAAATTGCCCCTAAAGCTAATTGAGATCCATACGCTAATGCTGGTACAAAAATATAATTTAATAAAAGTACAATCGCATTTATATAATCCATATCAACCGCCTAAAAATGAACTTCTTACTCTTGGATCATTTAGTAATTCTTTTCCTGATCCTGAATAACGATTTTCTCCAGTGACCAATACATAACCTCTGTCTGAAATACTTAGTGCTTGTTTGGCATTTTGTTCGACCATTAGTATTGCAACATTTGTACGTTTAACTTTTACAATATGATCAAACAATTCATCCATTACAATTGGAGAAACTCCTGCAGTTGGCTCATCTAACATTAAAACTGATGGTTTGATCATTAGTGCCCTTCCAAGTGCAACTTGTTGTCTTTGCCCTCCTGATAATTCACCAACTAATTGATTTCTTTTTTCACTTAATATTGGAAACAATTCATAGATCTCGTTGATTACTGAATTATAACTCTCATCAATCAAGAAGGCTCCCATTTCTAAATTTTCCTCAACAGTCATTCCTGCAAAAACGTTTTTTGTTTGAGGAACGAATGAAATTCCTGACTTAACTCTATCTTGTGGAGACAGTTGTGTAATATCTTTACCATCAATTATTACTGAGCCAGATTTTAAATTTAATAAACCTAACATTGCTTTCATTGCAGTCGATTTTCCCGCACCGTTAGGACCTAAGATTGAAACAATTTCTCCTTTGTCGACATTCACTGAACACGAATTAATAATGTCTGGACCATTTCCATATCCACCAGTCATCTTATTTCCCTCAAAAAATGCCATTATCAATTATCCTTAATTTTTGAACCCCTGCCCAAATAACTTTCAATTACTTTTTCGTCTTTTTTTGCATCCTCCACTGAACCTTCAAATAATACTGATCCTTCAGCCATTACAATCACAGGATCACATAATCTTCCTATGAAATCCATGTCATGTTCGATCATACAAAATGTATATCCCTTTTCTTTATTTAGTTTTTCAATAGCTGTGCCAAGGTCTTTCAGTAGTGTTCTATTCACACCTGCACCCACTTCATCTAATAGAACTAACTTTGCATCTACCATCATTGTTCGACCAAGCTCCAATAATTTTTTTTGACCACCAGATAAATTTCCTGCTAGCTCATTTCTTAAATGCCCTAAATTTAAAAACTCTATAACTTCAATGGCTTTTTGCTTAATAATATTTTCTTCTTTCATAATTAATGAAGGTTTAAATATAGCATTTATCAATTGTTCACCTGACTGATTACCAGGAACCATCATTAAATTTTCTAAAACTGATAAATTTGTAAATTCATGTGCGATTTGAAAGGTTCTAAGTAAACCTTTTGAAAATAATTCATATGCCGGTACATCAGTTATATTTTCGTTGTTAAACATGACACTACCAGCTGAACATTTTAGAT
>QCQE01000026.1 GCA_003212275.1 Pelagibacteraceae bacterium AG-447-N18 | reverse complement strand
AATCTATATTTATACCAAAAGGGTTTGCTCATGGATATTTTACTTTAAATAAATTCAATTTAGTATATTTCCAAAATTCAACTTATAGAGCTAAAAATCATGAAAAAGGAATTATCTGGAATGACAAGGATTTGAATCTTAAATTACCAATCAAAAAACCTTTGATTTCAAAAAAAGACAAATTAAATATAACTTTTAAAGATTTTCTAAAAAATTATAAGCACATATGAAAAAAATATATTACGGTAAAGCGGTCTATAACACAAAAGAAATTAATGCGGTAACAAAAGTACTCAAGAATAATAGTTTATCTTTAGTTGATGGACCAAAGGTTAAAGCTTTAGAAAAAAATGTTAGTAAAATATTTGGAAAAAAATATGGTTTAATGGTTAATTCTGGGTCATCTGCTAATTTATTAGCTTTGGCCTCATTTAATTTTAAAAAAAATTCGGAGATAATCACTCCAAATTTAACTTTTTCTACAACCGTTGCTCCAATCTATCAACTTGGTCTTAAACCCCACTTTATCGGAGTGGATAAAAATAAATTTGTAGCTGATTGTAAACAAATAGAAAAATGTATTAATAAAAAAACAGTTGCAATTATGATACCAAATTTAATAGGAAATATTGCTGATTGGAAAAAAATAAATCGTATTGCAAAAAAATATAACTTAAAAATAATTGAAGACTCTGCAGATACAATTGGTTACACAATAAATAAAAAAAATACAGGAAAATTTTCTGATATTACAACAAATAGTTTTTACGCTTCACATATAATTAATGGAGCTGGGACTGGAGGAATAGTTTGTTTTAATGATTTCAAATTATATCAAAAAGCCCAATTACTTAGAGGTTGGGGTAGATCTTCTGCAAATTTTGGTGAATCTGAGAGCATAAAAAAAAGGTTCAGCGTAAAAATCTCAAATATTGAATATGATGGTAAATATATTTTTTCAGAACTTGGTTATAATTTTTTGCCATCAGAATTGTCGGCGGCTTTTGCAATAGAACAGATAAAGAAACTTAGAAATAATATAAAAATAAGAAATAAAAATTTTGAATATTTGAGAAATTTTTTTTCTAATTATAAGGATTTATTTGAACTTCCTGAGCAATATATAGGGGTGAAAACTCCCTGGTTAGCTTTTCCTCTAGTTTTAAAAAAAAATGATTATTTAAACAGAAAAAATATGCAGATTTTTTTTGAAAAAAATAATATACAAACAAGAACTATTTTTACTGGAAACATTTTAAGACAACCAGTAATGAAAAATAAAAAATATAAAAAACACCCAGAATGCAATAAAGTTGCAGATAACGTTATGAAAAATGGAATTTTGCTTGGTTGTCACCAAGGAATGAATAAGAGTGATTTAAATTTCATGTGCAACGTATTTAAGAAATTTTTATCTAGACGACGATATAGCTAAGATAAATGGTAGCGGGAAGTGGGATCGAACCACTGACCTCGGGCTTATGAGTCCCGCGCGCGAACTTTTTTCCTTTCTTATCTAAACGTTAACCTCACGATCGCACAACGTTTAAAGTTATATAATATTTATTTTTATAGGATTATCTATGATTATTTTTAGTGGACCCGTGGACCAATGGTGGACCGAAAGTGGACCGCAAAAACGGGTCACGTAGAGACCCGTGCGCTCGTCCTACGGACTCGCGCGGACTCCCAAAGGGATCCTAAACAAGACTCGTTGTGCGTGTGTTTTCAGGGACCCACCCACCCTTTTTGTTAAAAGGGATCCTAATAGTTTAGGTGTATAGCAAGTTAGAGATAGTTATAGACGTTAAAATCATTTTCAAGCTATATTGCAAAGACAAAAATTTTTTTCAAAAAAAATATTCAAATGGCTTGGTACAACGCAACAGGAAAAGAAAACGTTAAAGAGTTATACGAGAACGATAGAGTTATTGATCGATGTATCTTTTGTGGAAACCACGATGAAATCAAAACGACTATGACTATTGTATTTTCGGACCACGAAACAAACACGGGTCCTATCTGCAAACGTTGTTATCACGCTAATTCTAGAAAAGCTATTATTGGGTGACGGGGCAAGGATATAATCCTTTATGCTTTCTTTTATTATCCCGAACAAAAATTCGCATATAGCCCCATCATTTTTTTGGTTTTGTTGGTACACCTAGACCACTCTTTTTGAGTAGAATTGCTATCTGTTTTCTTTCCTCTTCAGATAAGTTAGCTAAACGAAGACCCATATTCATATAGTCCTCTATTTTTATTATTGGGGGCTTATTAGAACTACCGCCGTTGTTCAAACGTCGTCTTGCCATTAGTCCCGATAAACCATTCATCGCGTTGTCAATCTTCCCTAGTGCATTGGCAAGATATATTTCATCTAGGGGTGTCGTTTCTTTTGTCAAATTCATCAACTCATCTTTTGACAAGGAATCAAGGAAATCGTCAAAGCTACCTGTGTTGGACTTTCGCCATTCATCAAACGCTTGTTGTAGCGATTGCATAGCGTCTAAATTAAATACTGCGGGATCGCCATAATCACTGGCTAACTTAATTTCTATATCAGGCATTTTGCCTTTCTTAATTTTCTTTTTATCTAGGATAGATTTTTCAGATATTTTCATTTTTCTTTGTTGGTCCTTGTTAGACGGGAAACTATCCCTATCGTTATTGTTAAATGGTTTTGGGAAATATTTTTCACGTAGATACTTTTCACGTGACGCGGATAATGGTTTGTCGTTGTCATATAAATCGTACATATCCTCTAATCTTTCGCCTAATTCATTAAGAGATCCACCATTCTTAAATTTCTTAATAGTCTCGGTCTTTGGTGGTACGGCGTCTTTTTTTCTAACTAAATAATTCATCATTTGTTTATGTTGTTTTGGCGTTAGCTTTCCAACCTTTTTAGGTTCATCATCGAGCAAGGTATTATTCGCGTGGTCAACTATATAAGCCATTAATAATACTTCTTATCTGCCCAAGGATCGTGGGGCTTTTCATATTGTCCCGTGGATTGATTGTACCAACCACCTTTTCTGTCTTCTGCCTCGTAGTGTGAGTCCATAATCTCGGCTCTTTGCTTTAATACTTTCCAACGTTCCTCTTTCCTACCCTCATCGGTCTTTAAACGCTCTTCTCTTGCCTTTCTTTCGGCATTTAAACGTTTGTTTTTAATATGTCTCTCTCTAGCGATCTGAAATATCTCGGGTGTTATCTCTAACAACTCGTCTTTCTCTAACTCGCCTTTGATCCTTGCCATTTGACGTAGGTTATTTAATTGTTCTAACTGCCAACCATTCCTAGCATTGTGATAGTTAGTGTCTTCTGTTGCGGGTAGATGTCGTCTTCTACCTTTTTTCTTATAGTACAACGATTTATATTTCTTTGGTCTAAACTGCGAACCCGTGAATTTTGGGTTTTGATGAGGCGTTTCTGATACTAGGTTCGGACGGTCTTTGTCAGGTACACGATAAAAATATTTTCCGTCAATAACGGTGTACCAACCCTCTAGCTTTTTTGCTAAACGCAATTTTCTTATATAAGACGTGCTAAATTTAAGCATATCTGCAAATTCTTTTGGTGTGAGTTTGTATATTTGGTCCATAGAAAACTTTTATTAAAGCGTTTCTATTAACGCAATATTTGGACGGACAATTCTTTCTTATACACCTAACGAGCTGTCGTAGTGTCCAACCTTTAACAGAAAGACACAACGACAACTACGACATACATTCGTTAATAGTTAGAAGAGGGTTCCATATAAATATAGGTCCCGTATTTGTTCCCCTTAATTAATTCAGAGTCCCCTAACATACGTTGCATTGTTTTAGATATACGCTTTCCGTCTTTTGAATTAGACGTAAATCCATAATGTTTGCATATATCCCTTGGTGCGATCTCTTTCTGCTTAACTGATAGCTCTTTCATAGCGTTAATAACTTCCAACCTATTTTCAGTTTTTTGGACTATTTCAAGGTTTCCCGTAAAGTCATAACACCAAGTATCA
>QCQE01000025.1 GCA_003212275.1 Pelagibacteraceae bacterium AG-447-N18 | reverse complement strand
ATATTCCAGCTGCAAGATGCATTATACCTATTTTGTAATTAGGAAGATAAGGTTCTACAAATGTTTTTTGATTTTCATCGTATTTAGGTAAAAGATTACTAGTTATCCAATTACAATTTAAGGGTAAAAATTCTGTTTCAAGATCATCAATATAGACTGACATATTAATCGCTAATCCTTCAGAACCAAAAATATTTCCAGCTTTTAGTGTTTCTGATAAATTGTTTTGCCACAAGCTCCACCCTTTTGAGTTTTTTTCCAAAGAAAACACGCCAATATTAATATGTGGAGCAAAAGCAAGTTTTCTAGCTTTGTCAGTACCAATTTTTGATTTTATTGCATGTTTAAAATTCTGAGATTTGATTATTGCTAATTTTCCAAATAACCAATTTACTTTTGACGTAATTTTGTAACCTGGTCCTATTGTCTGTGTAATACCCAACTTACCATTATCACAAGCTTGAAAATAAAGCTCAACGGAACTCCAATCATTTACCCAAGCATCACAATCAATCCACAAGTATTTTTCATAGTTTGGAAAATATTTAGGTAAAAATGCTCTTGAAACTTGACTTTTAAGCCACTCCTTTTCTTTAACTTTAGATTGAGGAACCTCAATATCCCACTCTGCAGATTTAATTTCATCTACTTTAGTAGATAATTTTTCTTTTTGATCTTTGTTTAAGCCTGCATCTAAAATGCAGATCGCAACATTCTCACTTTCTTTGAATCTTTTTATAGAATTAATTAATTCCTCTAATAAAGGAAAATAGTTAGCATCAGCAAGAGAAACTATTGTATTTTTTTTCATTAAAGTATGTCTTCAAGATCATCATCCTCTTGAATTTTGTCATTTTCATGTTGTTTTTTTAATTTTTGAAAATGAAAAAAGCTAATTGGTAATAAAAGCACATAAACTAAAGAACTTATTGCAATTACATTAAATGTATAAACTAACAATAGTCCAAAAAATAGAACTATGCCAAATAATAAAAATATTGTTGTCTTCCTTGGTATGACAATTTTTTTAAATGAATAACTCGGAAATTTACTAATGAGAAGCAATGATGTTGCCACAAAAAAGATTGGAACAATGATATTAAAATTTAGTTGAATATAATCAAAACCACTAAGGCTGATTATTAGCGGAGTTAATAATAATATAGCACCTGCTGGAGATGGTACTCCTTCAAAAAAGTTATCTTTCCAGGAAGGTTCTTGGTTAGAATTAACATTAAATCTTGCTAATCTTAAAGCAACACAAATTACATAAACTAAACATAGTAACCATCCAAATCGACCTAAGGTATTTAATTTCCAGAAATACATAATGAATGCTGGAGCAACCCCAAAACTTATTACATCCGTCAAAGAATCTAGTTCTTTTCCAACCTTTGAGGTTCCTTTTATAAGTCTTGCTATTCTTCCATCTAAGCCATCAATCAAAGCAGCAAAAATTATTGCAATAATTGCTATTTCAAATCTTCCGTCCAAAGCAAATCGAATTGAACTTAAACCAATACATACGCCCATCAGGGTTAACATGTTTGGTAAGATCATTCTTGCACTTTTTTTATCCGCTACGATTTTTAAATTTGGTTTTTTTTGTTCCATCTTATTTTTTTGCAAGTAGTGTTTCTCCAGAAATAGCTTTTTGACCAACTTTTACAAGAGGCTCGTAATTTTCATAATAGACATCAGCTCTACTGCCAAATCGTATCATGCCTATACGATCTCCTTGTTTCAACTCTTGATCTTTATTTGACTCACAAACTATTCTTCTTGCAACCAGTCCGGCTATTTGAACAACTATAATATCATTGTTATGAGAGTCTTTAATTTTAAAGTAATTTCTTTCATTATCTTCACTTGCTTTATCTAATGAAGCATTTACAAACTTGCCTGGCTTATATAAAATTTCCTCAATCTTCCCAGCACATGGAGTTCTGTTTACATGACAATCAAAAACATTCATGAAAACACTAATCTTTTTAAATTTTTTATTCTCGAGACCAAGTTCTTTAGGCCCATCAACTTCTTCAACTTTAATCACCTCACCATCTGCTGGACTAACAAGATAATTATCATTATCGATAATAACTCTCTCTGGATCTCTAAAAAAATAATAAACCCAAATAGTTAGGACTAAACCAATAAGACCTAAGAAATTACTAAAAATATAAAATACTATTGTGATTATTCCGGCTATAACTAAAAATTTATAACCTTCAGCGTGAATTTTTGGAAATATCTTACTAAACATATTCTTCTATTTGATAATTTGTCATTAATATGTATATAAAATCGCGAAATTCAATTATTAAGATAAAAATATAAGTGAGCAAAATTAGCGTTAAAAACCCAATTGTAGAGTTAGATGGCGATGAAATGACCAGAATAATCTGGGAATTTATCAAGAAAAAATTGATACTTCCGTATTTAGATCTTGGCATCGAATATTACGATTTGGGAATGAAAAGTAGAGATGACTCTGATGATCAAATCACTATCGACTCCGCTAATGCAATTAAAAAAATTGGTGTCGGTATCAAATGTGCAACCATAACTCCAGATGAGGCACGAGTTGAAGAGTTTAAATTGAAGAAAATGTGGAGATCTCCAAACGGAACTATCCGGAATATTATTGGAGGAACTGTATTTAGAGAACCCATAATTTGTTCAAACATTCCAAAACTCGTACCATCATGGTCTGACCCAGTAGTGATCGGGAGACATGCATTTGGAGATCAATATAGAGCAACTGATTTCAAAGTGCCTGGTAAAGGTAAGATGGAAGTAAAATGGACCTCTGAAGATGGTAAAGATGAAATTAAATATGAAGTATTTAATTTTACTGGTCCAGGAGTTGCACTTTCAATGTATAATCTAGATAAATCAATCGAGGATTTCGCAAGATCCTGTTTTAGTTATGGATTAATTAAGAATTGGCCGGTTTACTTATCAACTAAAAATACAATTTTAAAAAAATACGATGGAAGATTTAAAGATATATTTGAAGAGGTCTATAATAAAGAATTCAAGAAAAAATTTGAGGATGCAAAAATTACTTATGAACACAGATTAATTGATGACATGGTAGCGTGCGCAATGAAATGGAGTGGCAAGTATATATGGGCATGTAAAAATTATGATGGTGATGTTCAGTCAGATACCATGGCTCAAGGATATGGTTCACTTGGTTTAATGACCAGTACACTGCTTACTCCTGATGGAAAAATAATGGAGGCAGAAGCAGCTCACGGAACAGTAACTAGACATTTTAGAATGCACCAACAAGGTAAAGAAACTTCCACAAATCCAATTGCCTCGATTTTTGCATGGACAAGAGGATTAGCGCATAGAGGAAAACTTGATGGTAATGACGAACTTATCAAATTTGCAAATACAATTGAAAAAGTTTGTATTGAAAGTGTTGAAAATGGCTCCATGACAAAAGATCTTGCAATATTGGTTGGGCCTTCAAGCAAATATTTAACAACCAATCAATTTCTGGATGTAATTGATAACAATCTTAAACAGAAGCTAAATTAAAGCCTTTAGTTTTTCAAAGGCCTCATCAATTTTGTTTTTATCTTGTCCCCCTGCTTGGGCAAAATCTTTTCGACCTCCACCACCTTTGCCACCAATAATTTCTGAACCTAATTTTGCAAATTTTACGGCATCATATTTATCCACTAGCTTTTCAGTAACACCAACTCCTAAACCAACTTTATCTTCACTACTTGCAAAAACAATTACAATCCCATCACCAAGTTCTTTTTTTCCACTATCAACTAATTTTCTCAAATCTTTAGGAGGTAAATCTTGAACTTTTTGGAATCGAACATTTATATCCTTAATTTTTTGGTCATTAATAATATTTTTTGTTTTATCTTGAAGAACTGAGTTAACATTTAATTGTTCAAGTTGTTTTGAAAGATTTTTTATTATTTCTTTTAAATCTTTATTATCAACTTTCGGTTTACCTCCGAGTTTGATTATTTGTGATGACAAATCTTTGATAGTCTCCTCATCTTTTTGTACAGATAAAGTTGAAAGCTTTTCTTTATTCTTAATAAAATCCTCAAGCTGTTTGTCTCTTAAAGC
>QCQE01000024.1 GCA_003212275.1 Pelagibacteraceae bacterium AG-447-N18 | reverse complement strand
TCAAAATACGATTTTTTTTATCAACTTTATTTATTTTTAGGTCACTATTAAAAAAAAAGTTATGTTTTCCTAGATTATGTACTTTGTAAATATGTCTTTCACAATTTTTTAAAATCTGACTGACAATAAAATCAAGATTTCTAATTCTATATTTTAACTTTTGAATAGAATTTTTAGAGGACAAATATGTGAAAGATGTAATTGCGTTTTTTGAGTAATCTATTTGTTTCTTTAATAAAAAAAATTTATTTGAAAATTTAGATAAAATCGACAAACAAGGGCTAATTACTTTCAGTAAAAAATTCGGTAATTTAATTAAAATGAAAAATTTATTACTTTTATTTTTTATATTTTTGATTAGATCATAGTAAGAAATATTTTGACCGCCCAATATAAACTTACTGTTTGCTTTTGAGTTAATAGCTGCAACAATAGAGTGACTTATTTCATCAACATTATTAATAGAAATACCACCATTAAAACAAAAAATTAATCTCTTTTTATATACATTTTCATAAAAGAATTTAGAGGGTGGTGTAAAATAAACATCTTGATTACTTATTATCCACCCTGGATATATTCTAGTTATATCAATATTTTGTTTTTTATTAAAATCATCAATAAATTTCTCAATTAATATTTTACTTTTTACGTATTCGTTTTCATTATAATTAATTTTGGAACTTTCGTTAATAATTTGTTTATAACTTTTTTTTCTTTCAAAAATTATTGAGGAACTAATATGAATAATTTTCTGGACTTTAGTTGATATTGTTGCGTTAATTATATTTTTGGTTAAGGAAAAATTTTCTTTTAAGATCTTATCTTGTGGATTATACGGATTGTTCGAAGCAGTATTGATTAATATATTATAGTCTTTCAAAGCACTTCTTATTTTTTTTGTATCAAGAAAATCAACAATCTTAAACTTTGCCCCTGCTCGTATTAATTCAAAAGTATAGGCATTATGTTTTCTTAATAATAATAAGACTTTATATTTTTTTTTAATTAAAACTTTTCCTATATGATAACCTAAATGTCCTGAGCCACCCGTTAATACTACTTTTTTATTCATTTAGAATCTTCGAATTTCATTGGTGGATAATAATTTATATTTTTTTGTAATTAGGATAAAGTTTAGAAATATCATTTATCCACTTATATACCAACTCAAGTTCTTTTTTCTCTAAAATTTTTTGATTTACAAGTTGCTTATAACATTTGAAAAAATTAATGAGCATATAATCTTTTTTGTTAATTAGTTTGATATTATAGAGAATATCATTAAAAATTTTTGTATTTTTATAAACAGGATATTCTAGATTAAAATCATCAAGTAGATCATGTACATTTCTTTTTTGAATTACTGTTGAATTAAGAAATGATAAATGCCAATTATAATTTTTTAATATTCTCAATGCAATAAAACCTCTCCAAATATCTGTTGCACGCATGGTGCAGTAAGAGGGTAAATACATTAGAGGAAAGCATTGTTCATGCCATACAGTATTTTGACTATTAAATGGACATATTGATCTATTACTTATTGCATAATTTTTTTTCTCAAAAGTATGAAATATATTTTTTTTAGTTAATCGAAATATAGCGTCAACATCTGGATTCCCATCACATAATCTTTGTTGAATTGGACTAGTAATTAATTTTTCTGAGATCTTCATTTGATGAAATTTATTAATTTCATCTAAAGGAAATCCTCTTGGCCAGATGGTATCTTGGTTTTTTTTTTTAAAAATTCTAAAAATATTTATCCATTTAGGACCACTTAATAATTTAATTTTTTTTTGTAATTCTAAATTATGGAAAAATGTATTTTTTGGATAATTATCATCATCCGTTTCTAATATGATCTTGGAATTTTTTTGCATTGCAATAAGAAAACCAATATTTTTTCTTGAATATGAATTAATAGGAAGAGATTTATTTAGAGAAAATTTTAAATTTTTTTGAGATTTTAAATTATAAAAATTATATTTACTTGGGTAATCTGGGGTTTTTTTATCTCCAATAATAATTAAGTCGACTTTATTTTTTTTGGATAAAGCATGATATTTTCTTACTGCCTCATTTGGTTTATTAATTGAGGTAATTATAAGTGCAATTTTTTTTAATTTTTCCATAAATAAATTTTTAAATTTTAATACCTTATTTCTACTATATTAAATAAAACTAAAGAAAACTTTATCAAATGTGTTTCATTAATTACAATATCAAATACTATAATTAATCAACTATGTTAAAAATAATTAAAGAAAAAGAGATAATTTTATATTTAATACTTAGTATTTTATTTGCTATTACTATTCAACAATTTCCCTTTTTTAAAGGAAATTCATTACACTTGCTTCATGCAATAAAGGATTTTGATTCTAATAAATTACAAAATGATTGGATTGCAAATCAAACAAATCATTTACCAGTTTTCGTATATCTAAATAATATTTTCTTACAATTTTTTCCAATTAAAATTTTACACGTAATTCATTTTAGTCTTTTAATAATTTGTTCCTTATTTATATTTTTAATATGTAGAAATGAATTTCAAAATCTTAATAGAACTTCGCTATTATTTCTGTGGTTTTCTATGTTTATGCTTATTTATCACGAGCATAGTTTTTTTGGTGGTTTAGCTGGACAAGATATTATCAATGAGGGTTATCAACCAGCGAGTTTTGGGGTTTTGTTTTATTGTGGAATTTATTTATTCTTAATTAGAAAATATTTTTTTGCTATCTTATTAATTTGTCTAAGCGCATCTTTTCATCCATCATATGTCCTTCACTCAGGATTATTAATTTTTGGATTTTGTTGTTATTTTATCTTAGTAAAAGAATTTAAACCATTACTCAGATCGATATTTTATTATATAATTTTAATTTTACCAATTACACTTTATATAATCTTAAACTTCTTACTACTAGATAAAGAATTAATCCAAATGGGTCAAAATATTCTTGTTGAAAGAATACCACATCATGCTTTAATTGAAAATTGGTTCTCATCTAAAGATTTTTTTTCGATTTTAATCTATCTTATATCTTTATTAACAATTTATAAAAATAAAAAAATTTTTGTTCCATTAACAATTTTTGGATTTAGTTCTATATCACTCTCAATATTACAATTTTTAACTGAGAGCAATACTCTAGCGTTAGCATTTCCATGGAGAGCTTCGGTTTTTTTAATGCCACTATCATCAATGATTATTATTTCGTTTTTATTAAACAAGTTCTTTTTAAACAAAAAAAATATAAATTTATTCAGTGTGTCATTATTTATTATCTTTTTCTTATTTTTTTTTACAAAAAATCATTTTATTAAAAATGATAATCAAAAATTTTACTCAAAATTAGAACTTGTAAATGAGATAAACGTAAATTACGACACAATTGAAAGAATATTAATACCTATAAATATCCCATACATAAGGATGAACACTGGACTGCCAATTTTTATTGATTGGAAACATCATGCTTTTAAATATGACGAGATAATAATGTGGAAAAAAAGAATAGATCTCGCTCAAAAATTTTATCAAACAAGTATTTTTGAGAAACAAAAGGAAATCTTAATTAATATAAATAAAATTGATTATATTTCACATATTTTAATTGAAAAAAAACAATTAAAACCAAAATGTTTAAACTTAATCGATCATAAGATATTCGCACTTATAAATGCTAACACTTGTTATGAATTAGATTAATTACCAAATATAGTGATGCCTTTAAATTTTTTTCAAAGATTATAAAAATTTTAAATAACTACCAATTTAAGAATAATATGTTTAAATAACCATTATGTTTGAAAATATTCAAATTAATTCAAATTCAGAAATTGATTTATCCTTAATGGTTTTAAATCTTTTTTTTGCATTCATTATTTCGATATTAATCAAATTTCATTATAAAAAATTTTCAACCACTTTAACTAATAGAGATGATTTTAGTAATTTATTCCCATTTATTACTCTAACAGTTGCTTTAGTTATTTATATTGTAAAATCTTCATTAGCTTTATCACTCGGTCTTGTTGGTGCTCTGTCAATTGTGAGATTTAGAACACCAATAAAAGAACCAGAGGAATTAGCTTATTTATTCATATGTATAGCGGCAGGTTTAGGTTATGGTGCCAATCAGACTGTACCGACCACAGTAGCAGTTATTATAATTTTAGTACTTATTTATTTATTAAAAATTAAGAAAATTCGAAATTCTGATAAAAATATATTTTTAAATTTAGAAATTGAAAAAATTAAAACTGATATTGATACATCAGAAATTTCAAAAAAAATAAATGAAATTTTAAAAACTAAAAATGATAATTTTAATTTGATAAAACTCGATATAAATGATGAAATTTATCAAGCAACTTATATCATTAAGTTAAGAAATCTTGATAACCTTGAGGAAATTAATAAATCTTTACAGGCACAATATCCAAGTATAAAAATTAATTTTGTTGATCAAAATCAGGTCCCCAATATCTAATTATTAAGATGGATCAATATAGAAGTGAAATAAAATTTATTTGTTATCAGCACAACTATTATCTAATTAAAAACTGGATTAGACTTCATGCTTACAACTTTTTTAAAGAATATGAAGATAGATATATAAATAATATCTAT
>QCQE01000023.1 GCA_003212275.1 Pelagibacteraceae bacterium AG-447-N18 | reverse complement strand
TGTTTTGGGAGATATAATTAATAATTATTAAGTATTTCAATGTCTATACGTTTTAAGAAAATATTATTTTTAAAATTAAGCAAAATTTTTTTAACATTTTTAATTATAGTAGTTTTTACAATATCTGAAAATCTGAAGGCAGAAAATATTACAGGATCAAAAACTTACGATACTGATACCAATAATACACAATATATATTCACAGAAGATAATTCTAGTGCCGTTGTAACTGGTAACACTACACTTGAAAGATCTAGAAAACTTTTTATTTTAAACGACTCTGAAAGGACCGGTAATACACTTACTATTCATTTTGGATCAACAGTAAGCACAACTACTAATTCTAATACAATATTTACTGATGGTGCTGAATTAACAATTGTAAATTCGGGTACTATAAACAGTGATTCCTCAAAAGCTATTAATGTGAGCAATTCAGATGGAGTATCCATAACAAATAACAATAAAGGGGTGATAAAGTCTAACAACAATACTATTCTTGGTGATGCGGGTAGTGGTGCAGTGAACACAACAATTAATAATAGTGGTGAAATTTATTCTTCAGCAACTGGTACTGAAAGTAGTGCAATAGTTTTTGCTGATGACGATACCGGGAATACTATTACCAATAATTCCGGGGGTGAAATTTATAGTAAAGGAAATGAGTCAACCATAGTCCTTGGTGTAAGCTCAACACTTACTAATAGCGGTTCAATTAAAAATAATAAGTCAGTATCTAACAAGGCAATCCAACTTAAAGGAAATAATAACACTGTAACTTTAAAAGATGCCGGAATAGTAGTCGGTAAAATTAGATCTGGAAATGGAACAACTGGAAATAAATTAAGATTCAATCATGGTGTTGGTAGAGCTTATTATTATGACATTACAGGAGATTTTACCTTAGAGGATTTAGATGGCAATCAAGTTGTTAAAGGTTCAGCAGGTTCTGTAGGTCAAGGTGGAAGTGAAACTATAGATGAGATGCTTAGCTATAAATCAATTAATTTAAGAAATTTTATTAATAGATACGAAAATTCAAATTTATTTAATCACCAAGGAGGCTGGGGTGAATTGTATTCAACTCTCCTTAACAGAAATGAAGATTCAAACAGTTTAGCGATGGAATATAATTTAATTAATTTTGGAGCAAATTTAATTTATCCATTAGATAATTCTAATTTTATAATGATGTTTGAAGGCGGAGTACAGGATTTTGCAAAAGACTATAGGATTACCTATCAAAATATCTCTGGAGGTATTCATATTCCTGATAATGATAAATTTTTTAATTTAGATACATTTGTTACTGGTGGAATTACATTAAAGGACGGAAAGAGAGAAGTTTTAACTAACACAGAGTCATCGGGAAAAGTAAACTCTAATAGTAATTTTCAAACTTATGATATCCAAATAGGAGCAAAAAAAAATAATTTAAATATTATTCCAGATATTGGATTTACATCAAGTATATCAGTAACACCAACATATGATGAGAGTAAATTTTATTCTTGGAGAAATAGAGTAGTTGGAAACCTATCAATCTATCTTTCAGATGATTATCTGATCAGAGATGATAAGGAAGAAAAACTAAATTTAAATTGGGCTTTAGATCTTAGAAGTGCAATTGGAGATGATGAACAGACATATTCAATTAGCGGTACAACAGCAACATATAAACAAGATAATGATTTAAAAAGAGAAATCTCATTGTCAGCTAGCATGAATTATGAAAAATATATTTACGAAAATAGCAAAATAGGTGTCTCTTATTATGGCTTACTCTCTAGCCAAAATACATTGAGTTTAGGTGGTAATGCTTTTTATAAAATGAATTTTTAATTGTCTTTAATTGGAATATCCATATTTTTTGAGCCTTACATCTCCAGTTCTAGCATGAGCTTCCATTCCTTCATATCTAGATATTCTTGCTGCAGCAGCACCAACTAGTTCAGTAGACTCTTTTGTCATTCTTTGGAAACTTAAAGTTTTAATAAATTTACCAACAAATAAACCACCAGTGTATCTACCAGCACCTTTAGTTGGTAAAATATGATTTGTGCCTGAACATTTATCTCCATAGGCAACTGTAGTTTCTTCACCAACAAATAATGATCCATAATTTGTTAATCGTTCATGAAACCATTTTAAATTTTCTGTTTGAACTTCTAAATGCTCAGGAGCATATTCATCACTAATTTTTACAATCTCTTCGTCAGTATCACAAAGAATAACTTCACCATAATCTCTCCAAGCTGCTTCTGCGCTAGTTCTTGGAACCTCCGGTAACTCTGCAATTAATTCTGGAACTCTCTTCATAACTTTCTCAGCTAATTCTTTACTAGTTGTATAAAGCCAACATGGAGAATTATAACCATGTTCTGCTTGGCCCACCAAATCAACAGCAACTATTTCTGGATCAGCTTTTGCATCAGCAATTATTCCAATTTCAGTTGGACCTGCAAATAAATCAATTCCCACCTTGCCATATAAAATTCTTTTTGCTTCAGCCACAAACTGATTTCCTGGACCAACAATTATGTCTGCTGGAGGGTTTTTAAATAATCCATTAGTCATTGCAGCAATCGCAGGTACACCTCCTAAATTTAAAATTACATCTGCCCCACAAAGATCAGCAGTGTAGACAATAGTAGGGTGGGCACCGACCCCTTCTTTTGGTGGACTGCACGCAATAATATTTTTAACACCAGCAACTTTGGCTGTCGTCACACTCATTACTGCAGAAGCGATATGAGCATATCTTCCCCCAGGTATGTAACAACCTGCTGTATTAACCGGAACTAATTTTTGACCTGCATATAAACCATCGGATAGTTCAACTTCAAAATCTTGCCCGTAATTTTTTAGTTGAGCTTCAGCAAATTTTTTTACTCGATCAAAGGAAAACTGTATATCATCTTTAGTTTTTTGATCTAAAGTTTTTTTAATTTCTTCAATTCTCTCTTTTGAAACAATGATTTCACCATCGTATTTGTCGAACTTTTTTGTTAAATCAATACAACCTTGTTCTTTTGTGCTTTCAATGTCTTTCAATAAATCTTGAACAATTCCTGTTGTCTTATTGTCATCTGTTGACGATGTTTTTGGAGATTTTTTTAAATAAGTGATTGCCATATTATTTGTTTATTATCGTTGAATTATTTAAGACAATTTTAATTTTATTGCAATCAAACAATTAATCTAAAGCAACAACAGCTGCAGCAATGGAGGCTAATCTCGCAGGTGCTTCATCCGAACGACTGGTTATTACTACTGGAACTTTACCTCCAACAACAACACCTGCTGCACATGCTCCACAAAAATATATAAGCATTTTTACTAAGCCATTTCCCGTTTCAACACTTGGAACCAGTAATACATCTGCCATACCGGCTACACTATTTTGTATTCCTTTGATGGTTGCAGATTTTTTTGAAATACTATTATCAAATGCCAGCGGACCAAAAACATCAGCATTTAAATTTTCTTTTTTGGCTAAGTTAGTTAATTCCTCAGCTTCTTTAGAACTTGGCACACTATCTAAAACTTCCTCAGTAGCAGATAATATTGCTACCTTAGGTCTTTCAATACCAATTCTATTTGAAAAATTAATTACATTTTTAAGAATATGTAGTTTTGTTTTCACATTAGGTAAAACATTCAATGCTCCATCAGTAATTATTAATGGTTTATCTTCTTTTCCTAAAGTCATATGCCAAATATGGCTTAATCTCGTTTTTCCAAGTAAATTGTATTCTCTTTTCAAAACTTCTTTCATTAAAACGTCAGTATGAATATGCCCTTTAACAATAATTTTGATTTTTTGTTCACTTGCCAGTTTTGCAGCAATCGTTGCTGTGTTATTTTCAACAGGCTCATGAATTATCTCATAATTTGAGATATCCCATTTCAGATCCTGGGCACATTTTTTAATTTCTTTTTCATCACCAATAAAAATTGGCTCAATTAGATTTTCTTTAACAGCATCTTGCACTGATTGCATGGGCAAAGGTTTTCCGGCATTAACAATTCCTGCTTTAACACCTTTCTTTTTATGAGCAACATTAAGTAAGTTATCAGGACAAATAATTTCTTTATTGGAAAGCATGTTAGTTTTTTAAATCTACTAAATCTTTTTGAATAATTTTTGACAATTTAATTTCTTTTTTTAAGTTCATTCTAAACCTTTTATCTTTATTTTGACCAGGATACATTATTTCTTTTACACCTTTAATTTTAGGCAATCTTTTAATTGTTTTAATATTATTCTTAATTCTTGAAGTATAATTTTTGACAAATAAGTTTGTTTTAAATGTGATAAACAAATGTCCAATATTTTGTGGACCTGAAAAATCATCAAAAGGATCCTTAACTTTACCTGCGTGATTTCCACCAGTTAAAACACCACTTAAAATATCTACCATCCATGCTAAGCCTGATCCTCTAAAACCTGCTATCGGTAATTGAACTCCGTAAAGAGCTTTTTTTGCATCTGTCGTTGGTTTGCCAAATTTATCTAATGCAACACCTTTTGGAATTTTTTGATTATTTCTAGCTGCAAATCTAATTTTTCCTCTATTAATTTTTGCAATAGCTGTATCTAATATAAAAGGTACCCTTGCTCCGGTTGGAGAACCAAAACATATAGGATTTGTTCCAAACAAACTTTTTTTTGCACCATAAGGAGCGATTGCAGGTGGAGCATTAGTATAAATCATAGTGATTAAATTTTTTCTGACTGCTTGTTCAGCGTAGTAACCAGATAATCCATAGTGACCACTATTTTTAACTGCTACTAAACCGATACCTGTTTTTTTTGCGCATTCGATTGCTTTTCTAATAGCGAGATCTGCTGCAACGAAGCCAATACTATTATCAGCATCAATATGAGCAATAGATTGAGATATCTTTTTAACTTTTATTTTAGGTTTTGGATTAATGACTTTTTTAGATATTCTTTCACAATACATTCTTAATCTAGAAAGACCATGACCATAAGCCCCAACTAACTCGGCATTAATCAAAGCATTTGCTGAAATAACAGCATGAGGATTACTTAATCCGCGATTTTTAAAAATTTTGATGACTTCTTTTTTAAGATTTTCTGT
>QCQE01000022.1 GCA_003212275.1 Pelagibacteraceae bacterium AG-447-N18 | reverse complement strand
TATGAATGGGGAAATACCAATCAACAAAGACATCCTAGGATGATGCTTAGAGTTAAAAAAGGTAATTTAGAGCCCAGATATTTTGCTGTAAATGGAATGGACTCTCAAGGATTGATTTATAAGCATTTAAAGATTGATGACATGAGAGACAAGTGGACGACTATAATATTTCATACCAAAATGTCTAAAGATCCAGACAAAGGATTTATTAAGATGTATGTGGATGATGTACTCTATAATGATTACAAAGGCAGGACGGGTTATGGTGGCAAATTTTTTAATAAATTCGGAATTTATCATAGCTGGATTAGTAGATGGAACGATGAAGTCCATGGAGAATACCCAACTCAAGTTGTTTACTATGACAATCTTTTTAGGACTAGCAGCAAAGAAAAACTTTTAAAATTAATTCAAAATTAATTATTTAAGCTCTTATCGTTGGTAGACAATAAAAATCAGCCGTATCTATTTTAGAAGAATATTGTCTTCGCATATTCCATTTTTTATGAACCCCAGCACTTGCAAGACTCAAAGTGGATCTACCATATCTATAATTAGTGTTATCTATTGACCGCATTAAACTTTTTATTTTTTCATCTTTTTCAGAAGAAAATAAATTTTTTCTGCCATCGTCATTACGTAGTCCTGTCAACATTACACCCGCTTTTTGATAACGATAACCATTTTTGAATATGCTTTCTAGTATCATAATTGCAGTCTTAACAGTTTCAATGCTATTGTTTGTTGCAATTGGAAAATCAATTGTTTTAGCATTTGAATAATAACCATAGTCTCTTTGAAAAGGACTGGTTCGAACGAAAACTGTAATTGCTTTTGCAACTAAAGATTCTGATCTAATTTTTTCAGATGCATTTAAACAATAGTTGGCAACTGCTTCTTTTAGTTCTTGAAATTTTTCAATTCTTTTACCAAATGATCTTGAAACTACACAGCTCTTCCTTTTAGTTTGAGTAGTTTCTAAATTGATACAAGGTATTCCTCTAAGTTCCATTGCGGTTCTAGAGCTTAAAACGTTAGAACATTTTTTAATCCAGGTATTAGATTTATTCTTAAGTTGTTTAGCGTTATAGATACCATTTTTTTGATAGAATTTTGTCAGCTGTCTACCAACACCCCATATATCATTTATTTCAACTTTTTCTAAAATAGGGTCTAAATTTTCTATTCCAATTAAACTCGTTACCCCAGATTGTTTTTTCTTAGCAATATGATTTGCAACTTTGCTTAAAGTTTTAGTTTTAGCAATACCAATACTCGTTGGAATACCAGTCCATTGTAAAACTGTTTCTCTAATTTCTTTACCAACTTTTTCAACTTCAGAATCTGGAAAATTGGATAAATCTATAAATGCTTCATCGATAGAATACACTTCTATTTCAGCATTAAATCTTTTAAGTGTTCTCATTACTCTTCTAGATAAATCGCCATATAAAGAATAATTTGATGAAAAAACCTCAACTTTATTTTTAACAATAATATCTTTTGCTTTAAAATAAGGTTCACCCATTTTAATCCCCAAAGCTTTTGCTTCATTGGATCTAGAAATAATACAACCATCATTATTTGATAGTACAACTACAGGTTTTTTTCTTATTCTTGGATTGAATAATCTTTCACATGAAACATAGAAAGAGTTACAATCAACTAAGCCTATTTTTTTAGTACGTTGAATGGATGACATAAGTCACAACCCCCCCAAATAAAGACGTCTTCTTCTTCGTTAATCAAAATTCTATTAGAAAAATCTTTAGAGCCTGAGGATAGAAATTTTTTATCTCTTTCTTGAACTAAAGTTTTAACTACAAGCTCGTCATGAACATTTGCAATAACAGTTGAGAAGTTTTTTGGCTTTAAACTTTTGTCGACAACTAATAAATCCCCGTCATTAATCCCAACATCAACCATAGATTTTCCCTGAACTCTGATGATGAAAGTGGCTGGAACATTTTTGATTAAATGCATGTTCAGATCGATATCTTCTTCAATATAATCAGTGGCAGGCGATGGAAAACCAGCGCCAGCTTTATGCAGATAATAAGGAATAGTGAGCTTCATGTTCTTGTTTTGTTCTTATTTGTAGCGCAGTTATACAATGCAGTCAATAGGTTGTATTTTGAGTCCGTAATTGAATCAAAACTGAATCAAAACGTGAACATCGAAACTATATTTTGTATGCTTGTGGATAACTTTAACCAAGGATAGTTTAATTGGATATCAAATGAGAGTAATTTTAATAATTTTAATTTCAATACTAACTTTAAATTCTCAAGTTATGGCATACGAGGAAGCAAATTATGAGATAGTAAAAAAAAATAAAGAATATGAAATAAGAAAATATTCTGATCGTTTAGTTATTGAAACAAATTCCATACAGGGTAATGGTTTTAGAAAACTGTTTAATTATATTTCAGGAAACAATGAAGAAAAAAAAGAAATTAAGATGACAGTTCCTGTTACTCAAGAAGTCAAAAATGGAAACATGACAATGCAATTTTATCTACCTTCAAAATTTAATAAAGAAAATACACCAAAGCCATCCAATTCAGAAATAAAGGTTTTAACTATAGAAGGTGGGTACTTTGCTGTTATTAAATATTCTGGAAGATCTTCAGATCAAAACTTTTTAAAGAATAAAGACATCTTAGAAAGACAGCTTAAACAAGATAATATTACAATTTTAAGTCCCCCGATAAGAGCGTCCTATAATTCACCATTTACTTTACCAATGTTAAAAAGAAATGAAGTAATGTATAGGATAGATTTATAAATGAAAAAATTAGTTTGCCATTGTGGTGCTGTAGAGGCAGAAATTAATTTAGAAGGAGATTTAGCTAAAGTAATAAAATGTAATTGTTCTATTTGTAAAAGAAAAGGAGCAATTATGTCGATGGTAAAAAATGAAGATTTCAAAATTACGAAAGGCAAAGATAAATTAAAACTTTATCAATTTCATTCAAAAGTAGCGAAACATTACTTTTGTTCTGACTGTGGGATTTACACACATCATAACCCAAGAATCAATCCGGCAATGACAGGATTTAATGTTGGTTGTATTGATGAAATAAATACTTTCGATATGAAAGAAGTTCCAGTAAACGATGGTCAAAATCATCCATTGGATAAAAAATAATTTTCATGCAACAATACAGCTTATGCTTTGGTAAGGTAAAAAAAGATTGTTTAAAGTTTATTAAATCTCAAGAAACAAAAGCAGATAAATTTAAGAATAAGGAAAGAATGATAAAATCTTTCTTAATTCCATTATGTTTTTGGATTAGTAAAAAAGCTGATAAAAAAAGACCTTATTTTGTAGGTTTAGCAGGAGGCCAAGGTACAGGCAAAACCACCATTAGTTCACTCATTAAGATAATTTTAACAAAGTACTTTAAATTAAAAGTTTTCAGAATTTCTATAGATGATTTTTATAAAACTAGAAAAGAGAGAATAAATTTATCTAATAAAATTCACCCAATGCTTTTAACAAGAGGAGTACCTGGAACACATGATATTAATATGATGTTGAGTTTTTTTAGAAAAGCAAAAAGTAGAAAATTTAAAAGGCTGAAATTGCCAACATTTAATAAAGCAATAGATGACCGATTTCACAAAAAGAATTGGTATGATTTAAAAGCAAGACCTGATGTAATTATTTTTGAAGGCTGGTGTGTCGGTGCAAAATCAGAAAAAAATAATACTTTAAAGAAAAATATCAATTCTCTGGAAAAAGCCAAAGATCAAAGACAAATTTGGAGAAAATATGTTAACCAGCAATTGAAATCAAAATACAAAAACTTATATTCCCAACTTAATTGTTTAATTTATTTAAGAGCAAAAAATTTTAGTTTGCTTCAGAAATGGAGATTGAAACAAGAGAGAAAACTTTGGGTGAAAAGTAAAGTAAAATCGAATTTAAAAATAATGAGTAGAGGAGATGTCATCAACTTTATGCAGACATATCAAAGAATAACCCAGAATATGTTTAAAAATATGCCTAAATATGCATCTATAATTTTAAATCTAAATAGTAACCATCAGATCAAATCTGCAGTATATAAAAGTAAATGAAAAAAATAATTTTAATTTTTTTGGGGATATTCTTCTTATTTTCCAAAGTTAATGCAGAAACTTTTACTAGTGCTCTATCAAAAGCATATAAAAATAATTCAGAACTGAACGCTGAAAGAGAAAATATTAATGTTTCTGAACAAGATCTAAATATAGCAAGAGGATCTTATTTACCAACCATTACACTTGAGGGAACTAAAAGTCAGGAAGATACCAACAAACTCACTAATCAAAGTGGGGGAGATGCCACAATTAGTGATGTGGATCCATCAACAAGATCAGTCTCAATTACTCAAACTTTAATAGATTTTGGTAGAGGTGCAGATCTTGCAAAAAATAAGATAGGTATTGATCTTGCAAAAGCGAAATTATTAAAAAAAGAACAAGATATCTTATATAAAACTACCGAGGCTTATACGGGGCTTATTTCGGCAAATGAAAAGTTAGAAATTAATAGAGCAAACGTTGAGCTTTTAAGCAGACAAGTTGAAACTGATAGAATTAGACTTAGTAGAGGTCAAATTTCTTTATCAGATGTTTCTCAATCAGAATCTTCGTTAGCAGGCGCAGAGGCACAATTTATTAAAGCACAAAATGATTTATTAACTAGTAAATTAAATTATGAAAATATCATAGGTAGCATTAATGATGTGCAATCATTAGATAAAAGTTCAATTATTAATTATGAACTTCCAGGAGATCTTAATTCAGCAATTGAATTATCAAAGAAAAATAATCCTGATTTAATAATTGCAAAGTTAGAGTATGAACAATCTATTAAAGATAAATCAATAGCTAAATCTGATTTAGCACCAACTGCGAAATTATCATTTGAAAGATCATATACTGAAGATTTAAATACAACCTATGATGAGAGAGAAAAAGATACTGTTAAAGCAACTGTTTCGTGGCCTTTTTTTTCAGGTGGTAAAAATATTGCTAAATATAAAAAAAATCAAAGTTTAGAAAATAGAAAAAGATTGATTTTAGATAGTGCCGTAAAACAAAATCAAACCGATGTAGCTAGCGCCTGGTCTAATTATCAATCTAATAGAAGTTTACTTAACTCTGTTCAATCCCAAGTTAAAGCTGCTGAAATTGCCAATGAGGGAATTGCTGCTGAATATAATAGTGGGGCAGGAAGAACAACTTTAGAGGTCATTCAATCCAACTCATTACTTTTGAACGCTCAAATCTCTTTGGCAGATTCTGAGAGAAATTACATTTTATCCCAGTTTAATTTGTTAAAGTCCTTAGGATTGCTTAACAGTGAATATTTAAAGATAAAATAATTAACTATCGGAGAGTTGCGCACCTCTCCGATAATATTAATTAATCTGCCTTCCGTTTTGAAAATTATACGGTGGCAGCATCCCTTTTTCGTTCACATATTGATTGATGTGATATGTTTCCCAATCTTTCCTTTCAGAGTCACTGAAACTATCCATTCTACAATAGTGAATTTCATCAAAAGGAACCTCTTGTCTTTTGTAGTCATTCAATCTTCTCTTTAAGTTAGAGCTTTCTCCAATTCTATTTATTTGCCCGTTGAGGCATAGGTAGTAAATAGCTGGAAACTCCCCTATTTGTGAGAAGTCTTTAACTTTAAGGTAAGGCCTAGGTGCTACTCTAAAAAACCACTTATTATTAGTTGGGTCTTTTAACAAAAATCTACGCCTTTCCTTTCGACTTTGTTTAATACATGCTTTTGCATGAGTAAGCTGATTCAACACTGTTCCAAGCTGAGTTACACTTGCACCAATCAATCTTTTACCCATTTTAACAGGTGCATTTTGGATTGACTCTGGATCATTGTTGAACTCGACATATATTTCTGTTGCATCTCCTGGATTGACATTATCCTTGATTGAGATGTAACAGCTTTTATATTTGCCAATTTCAAGCTCTCTAACAGCACTAGCATTAAAGTAAATACTACCAGTCCTTAGAGTCACTGACATCGCATCTAGCATAAAGTGACTTAGACGTGATAGTTTTTTTAGTTTAGTTACATGTGTCATCAGTTAACCCTCTTTGTTGGATTAGCCTTTTGAAGGGTAGCTGAAAAAGTAACAATCACCTCACCATCATACTCTTTATCTTTAGAGACTATTCTGTCGACGACAGGATCTTTCATATCGACAAGATCTTTGTCATAGCCACCTAGATATTGATTAGATTTCAGCTTCACAAAATCTACAAAACTATAGAAATTGTCTGCCCTCCATTTTTCATTGGTTTCTATAGTTCTCCACTTTGCTCGTAGCGAAGTTAAGACAACTATATCGCCATTGATCATTGTTTTAACAGTTGATAGATCCTCTACTTGTCTATCAGCAGTTATTTCTCTTCCCCTTTTTTTGGGCAAAGGGATCCCCTTGGTTTTCACCATTTTTTTACTCCATTGGCTGCAAACTCGGACTTACGGACTTGATTTGTTATTATTATTTGATAAAAGTATCATGTTCTCATTCTGGTAGGTGTCCTGCCAGCTGTCTGCAGCCTGTGTAGACCTACCGGAATTCTTTAAATTTTTTTTATGGTAAATCACTATAGTCCTCCATCATTTTTTCACCATAAACTCTCGCAACTGTTTCTATTTCTTCTTCAGTGAGAAGATCAAAAATTTCAGTTTTTACTAAATTACATTTTTCTTTAATTATGTCGGAGTAATATCCGTATTTTTCCTCATAGTAATTAATAGTTTCTCTTATCACTTCTGATCTATCACCATTCATTTTATAGGGATCAATATTGATTATTTTTTCTAGCTTATCTTTATGCCACTCATTTTGATATTTAAAAGTAATTGAATAATCGTTTGATCTTGAAAATTTAAAAATAGCATAATTAGTTTTTTTTATTCCAGCTGTAAAATTTCCAACATATTCCTCAAAAATTTCACCATCAGCTTCATAATAGTTAGGCTGTATTGTTTCTTTGGCAATTGGAAATATTTCATTAAAAATAAAATTTCCAGCATACAAATTAAGACCACTATTCTGAAGATCCTTTAAAATTTGAGCTGTTTCAGATAAATTGGAAAGTGACTCAATTTCTTTGTCTAAAAAATAGTCCCGTTAATATCTTTTAATGAAAGATAAATTTCTTTAATTTCCTTTAAAGTTCTTTGCATTGACATTTTTTCTAAGTGTTTAGGACTTTCTGGATAAAAAATTTTTCTAAATTCCGATTTTTTAATAATTTCATTTAATTTATGAAAATCAGTTATTTTATAAAGATAGGTACTTTCTAGTTTAGATGTTTTGTAAATTTTAATTGTTTCAGAAAATTTTTTAATATCTTTTTTTTTACCGTCTAAAAGTTTGTTTATTGCATCTATTTCTTTTTTCTTATAGTTATAAGGATTTAAGCCTTCCCCTAAAGAATAGATTGTTATATCCTCGCCTGATCTAGGATGTTTTGCACCAATCAAATTAAATAAAAGAGAAATATTAATTAGTGTATCAAAAGATACTAATCCTTTAGCTTCAGCTGTTTGAAGACTTCGTAGGCTTAGGTTTATTTTTATACCAGCTGCAGAAGCTCTTTTGATTAAATCTTTTTGAGTTAAATTAAGATTTCTCCTTAACTCAGTAATTAACTCTCCATTAGCTTTTATTGAATTTTTTACACTTCTATTCATGCCTCTTATATAGACGCAATTAATCCGCAAGTCAATACGTAAATAATATATATTTAAATATGCAACTTTTAGTATACCCAGTTAATTAAAATACCAATTATTCAATAGTATGCCAATTTTTATTAAGCTAGGAGTTGCACCAATTTATTATAATACTTGCAAATGAGAACAAAAGTAGTACATAATAATTTCATGATTCGAGTGTTAATAATTAATAAAAAGGAAGCTTTAAATGACTAAGAATAATTTAAAAGTAGTTAAATCTACTAAAGACCAAGAAATGGA
>QCQE01000021.1 GCA_003212275.1 Pelagibacteraceae bacterium AG-447-N18 | reverse complement strand
AGTTCTGTAAGCAAAAAATCCAAAATAAACAATGAATGATATAAAAGAAATCCTTTCAAAATATAAAAAAATCGCAATGGTCGGAGTGAGCAATGATCCTACAAAAGCATCAACTATTGTCATGAAATATATGCAGAAATATGGTTTTAAAATTTACCCTGTAAATCCTAAAGCTGAAGGTCAAAAAATTTTAGGAGAAGACGTGTGTGGTAAAATTACCGATATTAAAGATAAAGTTGATATAGTAAATGTATTCAGGCCTTCAAAAGAAGCTTTAGATATTGCAAAAGATGCAGTTAATATTAAAGCAAAAGTTTTGTGGTTACAGCTTGGAATTAAAAATGAACAAGCAAAAAAATTAGTTATTAAAAACAAAATTGAATATATCGAGGATAGATGTACCAAAATGGAATATCAAAAACATTTCTTAAAAATACGTCAAGCCTTTCCTGTTCTCCAAGACTAAAATCAAAAATTTTTAGAAAATGATAAAAAAAATTCAAATAGTATTAAAAACTCTTTTTATTTTTTTTATTTTTATTTCAATTGCTAAAGCAGAATTACTCAAACCCAATAGTGACATTAAACCTGATAGAGTTATAGAAATTCAATTATCAGGACTTCAAAATAATGACCTTATTTATAAGGATAGTGGCATAGAGCAAACCTGGAACTTTGCCCATCCTAACAACAAAAAAGTTACTGGACCTTTAGATAAATTTAAAAGAATGATTAAAGGAGACACTTATCAAATGATGATCAATCACTTAAGCCATACCATAACAAAGCTTGGAAGTGGTGAAAATTGGGCTCAATTTGAAGTGATCCTTTTAGATAAAGATAAAATTTATCATAAGTTTAACTGGCAAGTTGAAAAGTATGAAACAGATGGTCCACTAAAAGATTGCTGGCTAACAACCATGGTCTCCAGCCCAATCCCATTAGGGAGCTCCATATGATTAAAAATGACAATTTTGTTTCGTTATGAATAAAAATTTAGTAGGAATCGCTTAATGAAATCAAAAACTAAAGTTGTTGTAGTTGGTGGTGGTGTCGTTGGAGTAAGTGCTCTTTATCATTTAGCAAAAAAAGGCTGGTCTGATGTTGTTTTAGTTGAGAGAAAAGAACTTACATCTGGATCAACTTGGCATGCAGCAGGATTACTTCCGCTGTTTAATATGAGTTACTCAGTTGGTCAATTGCATAAGTATGCAGTCAATCTTTATAAAACATTAGAGGAAGAGACTGGAAAAAATGTTGGCTTTAGTGTTGTTTCAAATATTCGTTTAGCAAGTACCAAAGACAGAATGGATGAATATCATCAGTATGCTGGTGTTGCTAAAACAATTGGTGTTGATGTAAAATTTTTAACACCACAACAAGTAAAAGAAATTTGGCCTTTATGTCATACCGATGATTTAATTGGAGCTATTCAACATCCTGAGGATGGATACATTCAGCCAGCTGATCTAACGCAAGCTTTAGCCGCAGGTGCAAGAAATAGAGGAGCGGAGATTTATAGAAATACTGCTGTTACAGCAATCCGACAAACAAAAAGTGGTTGGGTAGTTGAAACTGATAAAGGTTCAATTGAATGTGAGCATGTTATTTCTTGCTCAGGAAATTTTGCACGTCAAACAGGTGAAATGGTTGGATTAGATATTCCAGTAATACCAGTTGAACATCAATATATCGTGACAGAACCTCATCCAGAAATTCAAAAAAGAAAAAAAGCAGGATTACCTGAGATGGGAGTCTTAAGAGATAGTGATAGCAGATGGTATATGAGAGAAGAAGCAGGAGGATTAATTTTAGGTCCTTATGAAGATGGTGCTCCAGCTTGTTATGTTGAAGGACCCTCAAAAGATTCTGAATACGAATTGTTCCAAGAAGATTTAGATAGATTAGCACCTCATATTGAAGGCGCTATTCATAGAGTTCCTGCTTTTGGCGAAGTGGGAGTTAAAAAAGTTTACAATGGAGCAATTTGTTATACGCCTGACGGCAATCCAATAGTTGGTCCAGCTTGGGGATTGAAAAATTTTTGGATTAATGAGGGGCATAGTTTTGGTATTACAGCTGCTGGTGGTGCAGGTTGGCAACTAGCAGAGTGGATTGTTGATGGAGAACCAACAATTGATATGCTTGGTGTTGAACCTAGACGTTACGGAAATTACGCAACCAAATCTTATTTAAAAGCAAAAAACGAGGAAGCTTATAGCCATGTTTTTATTGTTCATTATCCTGATGAGGAAAGACCAGCTGCAAGACCATTAAGAACGTCTCCATGTTATGAAAGAATGAAAGATTTAGGTGCTGTGTTTGGTCAAAAGTTTGGTTGGGAGAGACCCAATTTTTTTGCAACGGATGGTATGGAACAAAAAGATGATTGGTCATTTAGAAGATCAAAATGGTTTGATGCAATTAAAAAAGAGTGTCAGAATGTAAAAGAAAATGTTGGTCTATTAGATATGACGGCATTTGCAAAATGTCGAATTAAAGGTCCTAAAGCTGAGGAATTTTTAGATTATTTAGTTGCAAATAAACTTCCAAAAAAAATTGGCAGAATAAATCTATGTCATGCACTTAATACTAAAGGTGGAGTTCATTCAGAATTTACAATCATGAAAGAGGTCGAAAACAGCTATTACCTTGTTTCAGCAGGTGCAAATCTAAGACTAGATCATGATTGGATTCAAAAATGGATGCCAACTGATGGATCAGTGATATTTGAAGATTTAACCAATAGTACAGGGGTACTTGTTGTAGCTGGACCAAAAGCAAGACAATTAATGCAAAAAGTTTCTACAGATGATTTTTCAAATGAAAACTTTAAATGGTTAACAGCTAAAAATGTTAATGTTGGTTATGCTCCAGTAAATGCAATGCGAGTAAACTTTGTTGGAGAACTGGGTTGGGAATTACATCATCCAATTGAGTATCAAAATCATATTTTTGATAAATTAATGGCAGCTGGAAAAGATTTAGGATTGAAACCTTTTGGAATCAGAGCAATGAATAGTTTGAGAATTGAAAAATCTTATAAATTAGTTGGAACAGAATTATCAATAGAATATTCACCATATGAGTCAGGCTTAGATAGGTTTGTCCATCCTAACAAAGGAAATTTCATAGGTTTAGAAGCATTAAACAAGTGGAGAGAAAAAGGTTTTGATAATAAATTAGTTACTCTCGAAGTTCATAATACAACTGACTCAGATGTATTAGGAAATAATCCAATTTATAAAGATGACAAAGTTGTTGGAAGAGCTACAGGTGGTGAATATGGATTTAGATTAGATAAGTCAATTGCATTAGCAATGGTAAAACCAGACTTAGCTAATGTAGGGGAAAAACTTAAGGTTGATATTTTAGGCAAGATGTATGAAGCTACAATATTAGATGAAAGTCCTTATGATGCTGAAAATAAATTGTTGAGAGCCTAATGAAAATTTTAGTCGCAGTAAAAAGGGTAATTGATTACAACGTTCAAATTAGAGTTAAGGAAGACAATACAGGCGTTGTAACTGACAATGTTAAAATGTCTACTAATCCACCTGATGATAATGCAATCGAAGAAGCAGTAAAAATTAAAGAAGCTGGTAAAGCTACAGAGGTTGTTGCAGTAAGTATTGGTGAAGAGAAAGCTCAAGAAACAGTTCGTAAGGCTTTAGCAGTTGGGGCAGATAGAGGAATACTTGTTAAGACTGAGGGTATAATTGAACCACTTGCAGTTTCAAAATTGTTACAAAAAATTGTTGAGAAAGAAAAACCAGATTTAGTTTTTATGGGCAAACAAGCAATTGATGATGATTGTAATCAAACAGGTCAAATGTTAAGTGCACTTTTAAATTGGCCTCAAGCAACTTTTGCATCTAAAATTGAAATTAAAGATGGTAAATTAGAAGTTACTAGAGAAATAGATGAAGGTTTAGAAACAATTGAAATTAATGTTCCAGCAATAGTAACTTGTGACTTAAGATTAAACGAACCGAGGTATGCCTCATTACCAAATATAATGAAAGCAAAGAAAAAACCTATTGAGCAATTAAATGCGTCAGATTTAGGGGTAGATATAACTCCTAGAATCGAGCAAGTTAAAGTTGAAGAGCCACCTAAGAGAAAAGCTGGAATAAAAGTTTCAAGTGTTGCTGAGTTGGTTCAAAAATTAAAAAATGAAGCTAAAGTAATATAATGTCGGTTTTATTAATTGCAGAACATAACAATAAAGAATTAAAGCCTTTTACACTTAATGCAAGTACAGCTGCTTCTCAAATTGATACTGATGTGCATGCAGTCATTATTGGACATAATTGTGATGAAGCTGCCAAAGCACTTTCAGAATTACCATTAATCAAAAAGGTTATTCAAGTTGAAGCTGCTCACTATGAAAACTTTGTTGCTGAAAATTTTGCGCCCGTAATTGTAAAATTAGCTGAAAATTATTCGCATATTATAAGTTCAGCGAATACCTTTGGCAAAAATTTAATGCCAAGAATTGCTGCTGCTTTAGATACATCGCAAATAAGTGATATTATAAAAGTTATTGCGCCTGATACCTTTTTAAGACCAATTTATGCAGGAAACGCTTTTGCTACTGTTAAAAGTAAGGATGCAAAAAAATGTGTAACCATTAGACCTACATCTTTTGATCCATGTGAAAGCTCAGGTGGATCAGCTCCTATAGAAAAAGCAGATCCTGGTGAAGAATTTGCAAAAACAAAATTTATAAAAAGAGAAGAAGTCAAATCAGACAGACCTGAACTTGGTACAGCAAGAGTTGTTGTTTCTGGTGGAAGAGGAATGCAGAGTGGTGATAACTTTAAATTAATTACTTCTTTAGCTGATAAATTAAATGCAGCTATCGGAGCCTCAAGAGCCGCAGTTGATGCAGGATATATAAGTAATGATCACCAGGTTGGTCAAACCGGAAAAGTTGTTGTTCCTGATTTGTATATTGCTGTTGGTATCTCAGGTGCAATTCAACATTTAGCTGGTATGAAGGAAAGTAAAGTGATCGTAGCGATCAATAAAGATGGTGAAGCACCAATTTTTAGTGTCGCAGATTATGGACTTGAAGCTGATCTTTTTGAAGCAGTTCCCCAGTTCTTGGAGGAATTGAACAAATTAAACACTATACAAAAATAATATAATCTGTAAAAAATTGAGTATGTCCAGAGAGACAATGGAATATGATGTAGTTATTGTAGGTGGGGGTCCATCAGGACTAGCCACAGCTATTAGATTAAAACAACTTAATTCAGAATTAAATATTTGTTTGTTAGAGAAAGCATCTGAAATAGGTGCACACATATTAAGTGGAAATGTTTTTGAAACAAGAGCTTTAGATGAATTAATCCCTGGTTGGAAAGAGTTAGATTCACCTATCAAAACTAAAGTTACTAAAGAAAAATTTTTATTTTTAGGAAAGAATAAATCATTAAGCTGGCCAACTTGGTTGCTTCCAGCAGTTCAAAAAAATCATAAAAATTATATTATAAGCCTTGCAAACTTGTGCCGATGGCTTGCAGAACAAGCCGAAGCACTAGGTGTTGAAATTTTTCCAGGATTTCCGGCAAGTGAGATATTATATAACGATGACGGCTCTGTTAAAGGAGTTGCAACTCAAGATATGGGTTTAGATAAAGAAGAAAACAAAAAAGATAGTTATGAGCCTGGTATTGATCTTATTGGTAAAGTAACTGTATTTGCAGAGGGCTGCAGAGGTCATTTAGGTAAACAATTAATTAACAAGTTTGAATTAGATAAAGGCAAAGATCCTCAGCAATATGGAATTGGTTTTAAAGAAATTTGGGAAATAGATGAAAAAAATCACGAGGAAGGAATGGTCATGCATACAGCTGGTTGGCCATTAGATAAAAATACTTATGGTGGAAGTTTTATATATCACGCTGATAACAAACAAGTTTTCTTAGGTTATGTCATTGGATTAGATTATAAAAATCCTCACTTATCTCCTTTTGATGAATTTCAAAGATTTAAAACTCATCCAGCAATCAGAAAAATTATTGAAGGTGGAAAAAGAATTTCTTATGGGGCAAGAGCTTTAATTGAAGGTGGTTTTCAAAGTTTACCGAAAATGTTTATGCCTGGAGCATTACTAGTTGGATGTGATGCGGGTACGCTCAATATGCCTAAGATAAAAGGTTCGCATACAGCCATGAAAAGTGGAATGATAGCTGCTGAAACTATTGATGAACATTTTAAATTGAAAAAAGATTTGTCGATCTTTGAGGATAAGTTCAAAAATAGCTGGGTTTATGATGAGCTTTATAAGGCTAGAAATGTCAAACCAAGTTTTAGCTGGGGTCTTATTTTGGGCATTATTTTTACTGGAATAGATCAAATTTTATTCAGAGGTAGAATGCCTTTTACCTTAAAACATAAACATGCTGATCACGAAACACTTAAGCCAGCAAATGAAATGCCTAAAATTGAATACCCAAAACCTGATAATATAATCACTTTTGATAAAACAAGCTCGGTATATTTAACTGGTACAAATCACGCTGATAATCAACCGGTGCATTTGAAATTGAAAGATCCAAATTTGCCAATTAGTTATACGTTAGAAAAATTTGATGAACCTGCTCAAAGATATTGTCCAGTTGGAGTTTATGAGGTTCAAAATGAAAACAATGTCCAAAAGTTTGTGATTAATTCTCAAAATTGTATTCATTGTAAAACTTGTGATATTAAAGAGCCATCACAAAATATTACTTGGGTTACCCCTGAAGGTGGTGGTGGACCTAAGTATGGCAACATGTAATTAAGACAGATCTATTGCAAATTTTTTTAAAGTTTCGATTGGTAAAATTTTAAGTGTATTTTCGTGAGTACTCTTTAAAAATATTGGACAACCTTTACCAGCTTCTACTGCACGAGCATACCAAGTAGCACAAACACACCATCCATCACCATCTTTTAAGCCGGGAAATCCAAATTCAGGGTGTGGGGTAATTAAATCATTCCCAGCTTCTTTACACCACTCTAAGAATTCCGTTGTAACTTTTGCACAAACTGTGTGTAAACCACGATCATTTTCATCAGTATTACAACAGCCATCTCGATACCAACCTGTTAAAGGATCTAGAGAACATTCCTCTAACTTTTCACCAAGAACATTTTTTTGAATTTTATCCATAGAAAACATTAAATGTTTTTTTATCAATATCTAAATTAAATGAAAAAGATCTTCTCTCACCCTCTCTTTTAAAAGGATAAGCAGTATGCATTAAATAATTTGGAAATATAATCATATCACCAACTTTAGGATTGTGGTTATGTAAACTATTACTTAAAAAAGATTTTGAACCATGTATAAAATCTATAGTCCCATTCGTTTTAAGTCTTTTTGTCCCTTTAGTAATATTTTTTGGTATTTTTAAATAGCCAACTCCTGAGATATTACCATTATGAAAATGCACAGGGTTATATTCATTCTTATATTGTCTTACTACCCAAAAACTTTTTAGATTCATTTTTTTTACATTTTTATTAGTACATTGTTTGATATATTTTTTCACATTTAATTTAATAAATTTCAAAATATATTTGTTTACAAATTTATTTGATAATCTTATCTCCTGTTTTACTTGACCGACAAGTTCTTTGGAATAATCACTTTTTTTTGATCTAGATTTATTATTTACAATCAAATCCACTTCTTTATTTATTTTATTTATTATTTTTTTTGGAATTTTAGTTATAGCAATCTTAGGACCAAAAGGATTAAATACTTTCATAGTGATATTAAATTTTAGTTGGATTGGGTTGGCCCTTATAAACTTTTTCAGGGTCAAATTTTTTTTCTTTTTCCGTAAATTTCATCCGTACTTCTCGTCCATTTTCAATTGGTCCAAGTGGAATAGATCTATAAAAACAAGATCGATAACCAACATGACAGCTAGCGCCATCACCAATATCAACAGTTAACCAAATAGAATCTTGGTCATCGTCAATTTTGATTTCAGTTACTTTTTGAATAAAACCACTTGTTTTACCTTTATGCCAAATAGCTTTTCTTGATCTGCTGTAATAATGAGCCTCTTTTGTTTCGATAGTTTTTTTTAACGCTTCAACATTCATATAACCATGCATTAAAATTTCTTTTGTTTGAGAACACATTGTAATAACAGGAATTAATCCATCATTATCAAATTTAGGAGAAAGTAGATTCCCTTCTTCGATTTCCAGCACATTTTCTCTTTTTTTGAACATATTCGGTGATTATGTAGCACATATCTCGATATATTAAATATTTTAAAAATACGCATTTATAGGTATAAAACCCACCATGAAATTAGTTAAAGATATAGATAATAATCAAAATTCTAAAAAGATTTCTGATAAGGAAGCTGAAGAAGCTTTTAAAACTATTTTAGCTTGGATGGGTGAAGACCCAAGTCGAGAAGGATTATTGGAAACACCAAAAAGAGTGGTTAAAGCATTCAAAGAGTATTTCAAAGGTTATAAAGAAGATCCTATCCAGGTTTTAGATAAAACATTTGGTGATGTTGATGGGTATGATGACATGGTTATTCAAAAGAATATTTCTGTTCAAAGTCATTGTGAGCATCACATGGCACCTATTATAGGTAAAGCTCATGTGGCTTACATTCCCAATGAAAGAGTTGTTGGGTTAAGTAAATTGGCAAGAGTTGTTGAGGTTTTCTCAAAAAGATTGCAAACTCAGGAAAGATTAACTATGCAAATTGCGAATACACTAATGGGAGCATTGGATGCCAAAGGAGTAGCAGTGACAATAGACTCAACTCATCAGTGTATGACTATGAGAGGAATTAAAAAAGAACAAGCAACAACAGTTACAAATTATTATTTAGGTCAATTTAAAGAAGACTTAAGTTATCAAAATAGGTATTTAAGGTTAATTAGTAATTCAAAAGATTAAAAGTGTCAGATCAATTTAAAGCATTAGTTTTAAATCAAGAAGGTGACAA
>QCQE01000020.1 GCA_003212275.1 Pelagibacteraceae bacterium AG-447-N18 | reverse complement strand
TTGAGGATCTTTGGCAAAAAGGTATTCAATACGTTAAAGATTGTGGTGCTGAAATAATCGACATATCACTTCCACATACAAGTTATGCTTTACCAACGTATTATATTGTTGCTCCAGCAGAGGCATCTTCTAATTTAGCAAGATATGATGGTGTAAAGTATGGATATAGAGCTAAAGGTGAAAATTTAATTGATATGTATGAAAAAACTAGATCTGAAGGCTTTGGTGCAGAAGTTCAAAGAAGAATTATGATTGGAACTTATGTATTATCATCTGGTTATTATGATGCATACTATCTTAAAGCTCAAAAAGTTAGAAAACTTATCAAAAATGATTTTGATGAGGCATATAAGAAAGTTGATGCAATTTTAACGCCATCAACTCCTAGCTCAGCTTTTAAAATAGGTGAAAAAACAAATGATCCAGTTTCGATGTATTTAAATGATATATTTACAGTACCAGTTAATTTAGCAGGCTTGCCTGGTATATCAATTCCCGCAGGACACGATACTAAAGGTTATCCTCTGGGTTTACAAATAATCGGTAAAGCCTTTGATGAACAAAATATATTAAACATTGCTTTTGCTATGGAGGAAAAAATAAATTTTAAAAACAAAATTACTGATTGGTGGATTTAGTGAACCAGAAAAATACAGAATATTTGATTAATCGGAAAGATAATCAATATGAAGTTGTAATCGGATTAGAGGTACATGCTCAAGTATTATCTGAGTCAAAACTATTTTCTTCTTCATCAACTAAATTTGGTGCTGAACCAAATACACAAGTAAGTTTAGTTGACGCTGCATTTCCTGGAATGCTACCTGTAATAAATGAATTTTGTATAAAACAAGCTATTAAAACTGGTATTGGTCTTAATGCAAAAATTAATAAACGCTCTGTATTTGATAGAAAAAATTATTTTTATGCTGATTTACCTCAAGGATATCAAATATCACAATTTAAAGATCCAATAGTAGGTGAGGGCAAAGTTATTTTGGATATGCCTAATGGTCAAAAAGAAGTAGGTATAGAAAGATTACATCTAGAACAAGATGCTGGAAAAAGTATTCATGATCTTGACCCACAAAATACTTTTGTAGATTTAAATAGATCAGGGGTTGCTTTAATGGAAATAGTGAGCAAGCCTGATCTAAGATCCCCAGATGAGGTTAATGCTTACATTAAGAAATTACGATCTATAATGAGGTACCTAGGAACTTGTGACGGAAATATGCAAGAAGGCTCTTTAAGAGCGGATGTGAATGTTTCTGTAAGACCAAAAGGCTCAAAAGAATTTGGCACCCGATGTGAAATTAAAAATGTTAATTCAATTAAGTTTATGCAAATGGCAATAGAATATGAGGCTAATCGGCAAGTTGATTTAATAGAAGAGGGCAAAACTATTGATCAAGAAACAAGACTTTTTGATACGAAGAAAAATGAGACAAGATCAATGAGATCAAAAGAAGATGCTCATGATTATAGATATTTTCCTGACCCTGATTTATTACCTTTGGAGGTATCGGAAAAATTTATTGAAGAACTTAAAAATGATATTCCAGAGCTTCCAGATGATAAAAAGAAAAGATTTATTGAAGAGTTTAAATTGTCTCCTTATGAAGCTAATATTTTAGTGTCTGATATTGATACCGCAAAATACTTTGAAGAAGTTGTAGCTAAAATGGGTAAGAACAAAGATATTAAGTCAGCAGTCAATTGGATTACAGGAGAACTATTTGCTGTTTTAAATAGCAAAGGTTTAGAAATTTCTCAAAGTCCAGTGAGTGCCAAAAACTTCGCCATATTGATAAATTTAATTAAGAATGGAACTATTTCTGGAAAAATAGCAAAAACTGTTTTTGAATTAATGATTGATGGAGACAAGGATCCACAAAAAATTGTTGAGGAAAAAGGATTAAAGCAACAAAGTGATCCAAAGGCTTTAGAAGTTTTAATTGACAAAATAATTAATGAGAACAGGGAAAAAGCTATCGAATATAAACAAGGTAAAGAAAAATTATTTGGTTTTTTTGTGGGTCAAACAATGAAGGCATCTGGTGGAAAAGCAAATCCTCAATTGGTCAATGAGATCCTAAAGAAAAAATTATAAGGTTATGGGTTCAGACCTTAATATCACAAAGCATTTACAAGATTATATACTCAAGAATGGTTTGAAATTACATCCAATTCAAAAAGAAATAATAGACTATAACTTATCACTTGGTGATATTAAAAGAATGCAAATATCTATTTCTCAATGTCAATTTTTACATTTAATTATTAAGATCTCCAAAATTACAAAAGTCTTAGAGATAGGAACTTTTACAGGTTTAAGCACGTTGTCTATGGCTTTAGCATTACCAGACGAGGGTAGTATAATTGCTTTAGATAAAAATGAAGAAACAAATAAAATTGCTCAAAATTTTTTTAAAAAAGCTAATCAAAATCACAAAATTAAAACAATAATTAAACCAGCATTAGAAAGTTTGATGAGTATTAGAAATGAAAAATTTGATTTAGTTTTTATTGATGCTGATAAAATGAATTACCAAAAATATTATGAAATTTCACTAGATCTATTGAATAAAGAGGGTTTAGTAATTATTGATAATGTTTTATGGCATGGAGAAGTTGTTAACAAAGATATAAATGACAAATATACGAAAAGTATTAGAGATTTAAATCATTTTATTTCAAAGGACAAAAGAATTGAAAAGGTCATGGTGCCTTTTGGAGATGGAATGACTGTCTGTAGGAAGATTTAATGTTCACTGTATTCGGATTTTATAAATTTCAAAAAATAAATAATTTAAAAAAAAATCAAAAAATATTGAATAATCTTTTAGTTAATAAAAACATATATGGATCAATTATTGTATCAGAAGAAGGTTTAAATGGATCTATATCTGGAAAAAATAAAGATATTAAGGCTACAATTATTAAATTAAAAAAAATTTTTAGTATTAAAGAATTTGATAGTTTCAATAATTCAAAAAGTAAATTTAAACCTTTCCACAAATCTAAAGTGAAAATTAGAAAAGAAGTCGTTCCAATGGATCTTAAAATCTCAAATAAAATTAAAAAAAAGAATACTCATATTGAACCAACGAAGTGGAATGAATTAATAAAAGATAAGAAAACTTTTTTATTAGATGCAAGAAAACCTTTTGAGCATAAAGTTGGTTCTTTTAAAAAATCGGTAAATCCAAATATAGACAACTTTAGAGATTTTCCAAAATACTTAAAAAAGTTAAAAAAAAATCAACCAATAGCAATGTTTTGCACTGGTGGAATTAGGTGTGAAAAAGCCTCTGTATTTTTAGAACAAAAAGGTTTTAAAAATATTTATCAATTAAAGGGTGGAATTTTGAATTACTTAAAAAAAATCAAACAAAAAAACAGTTTATGGAAAGGTGAGTGTTTTGTATTTGACAATAGAGTAACTCTAAAACATGGATTAGTACAAGGAACCTATTCAATTTGTGGTGGATGTAGACAACCAATTTCAACTAAAGATAAAAAATCTAAAAGATATGAGGAGGGTGTAACTTGTCCAAATTGTATTGATAAACTCTCAAAAAACCAAAAATCTCGTTTTAGAATGAGACAAAGTCAGATATACAAAGCAAAGCAATCTGGAAAAAAATATATTTTTCAAAAAGAATTTAAATAAGGATAATTTTGTCTAAATCAATAAAATTAACAAAAGATCCAATTTGGACATTATTGAGAAGAGTTACGATACCCGCGAGTGTAGGATCATTATTTCAAACATTTTATAATTTAGTTGATACTTGGTTTGCAGGTAGAATCTCTGCAGAGGCAATAGGTGCAATTGCGAAATCGTTTCCAATATATTTTACCATTATAGCTGTTGGTGTTGGATTAGGTGCCGCAACTAATGCTTTAATTGGTAATTCAATCGGTGAAAAGAAAATAAGAGTTGCATCATTATATGTGGCTCAGTCTTTAATCTTTGCAGTATTAGTGTCAATAATTGTTACAATATTTGGTTTAAATGCATCAAATTATCTTTTAGGTGTCATGGGCTCTGATGAAGCTGGAATAATTTTAACGAGAGAATATTTAGATATTATTTTCTACGGAACTTTTATTGTATTGATACAGATATCCCTAAATGGAACTCTGAATGCTCAAGGTGATACAAAAAGTTATAGAAATGTATTGATATTTAGTTTTTTTCTTAATATTTTTTTAAATCCTCTTTTTATATGGGGATATGGATTTATCCCAGGATTTGGGATAGCTGGTCTTGCTATTGCTACTGTAATTTCTCAATCAATAGGAACAATCTATTTAGCTTTTAAGGTTAATAATTGTCAAATAAGGAATTACCTTAAACCTCAATGCTTTATTCCAAAATTTGAATATTTAAAATCATTAACAAATCAAGCTGTACCAGTAATGTTCAGTATGTTGTTTATTGGTGTAGGTATATTTAACATCTTATATTTCATAGGTAAATTCGGGGATTTAGCAACAGCTGGTTATGGTGCAGCATTAAGAGTAGAGCAAGTTTTTTTATTACCTGTTATTGGTTTAAATACCGCAGTCCTTTCAATCGGTGGACAAAATTTTGGTGCAAAAGCATATAATAGAATAAGAGAGCTTTATACTAAGGCTTTATTTTTTGGAATATCATTTATGACTGTTGCTGGAGTAATAATTTTTTTTGGGGCTGAATTTTTCGTATCTTTATTTACTGATAATCAAGAAGCAGTTATGAGTGGAGCTATTTATCTCAAGGTTGCAGCTTTAATTGGACCAATTTATCCAGTCTTCTTTATTACTACAGCAGTATTTCAAGCTGTTAAAAAACCTTTGTATAGTCTCTATTTGAGTATTTTAAGATTAACTGCGTTTCCTTTTCTAAGTTTATGGTATGTGATAAATATAAGAGGTGGTGATTACCAAGATATTTTTTATACTATTATGGTGACTAATTGGGCTATGGGAATTGCTGTTTTAATATTTATCGGGTATTTTCTAAATAATGTATTTAAACAAAACAAAGCTATTTTTAGTTATTAGTTTTTTCCTATCCTCTTTTTTCTTAACTCTAAAAGATGTTAAATCATATGAAATCAAAGTTGTTGATGGTGATACTATACATTTAAATGGAAAAAAAATTAGATTTAGTGGAATTGATACCCCTGAATTAAAACAAACCTGTAGTAAGAATAATCAAATAATTTTTTGTGGGATTGAAGCAAAAGAATTATTAATCAATAGAATAGGAAATAATGAGATAAAATGTGTTGAAGAGGGGAAGGATCAGTATAAAAGAATTTTAGCTGAATGTTTCGTAAATAATACCAGTTTATCAAGTTATTTAGTTAAAAAAGGTTATGCTTTTGCATATAGAAAATATTCAAAGAAATTCGTACCTGATGAGAATTATGCAAGATTAAATAATTTAGGAATGTGGTCTATGAAATTTGAATATCCTTGGGATTGGAGAAAAAAAAATTAATCTTTTTGTAATCTTTTCTCTAATTTTCTAACTAAAAAAGAAACAACCAAAATTAAAACAAGATACTCGAGGATTAAAAATGTATAAATTTCTAGTGGCCGATAAGTTGTCACAACTAATTCGTTTGCTTTTCTTGTTAAATCTCCAATACCAATTATTGACACAAGTGATGACATTTTAAGAACATAGACAAATTGATTACCTATAGCTGGTAAAATATTCTTTATTGCTTGAGGTAAGATAACTAATCTTAATTTTCTAAAAAAACTTAATCCCAAAGAACTTCCCGCTTCCCATTGTGATTTTTTAATTGAATTAATTCCTGCTCTAAATATTTCTGCTTGAAAAGCACTTTCACTAATTGAAAGAGCAATGATACCAGAAACAAAAGGACTAAAACTTATACCTGTCATAATTGGTAAACCATAATAAATCCATAAAATTAAAACTAGTAAAGGAATTGCTCTTACAATCTCCACATATCCAATATTCAGATAAGTTAAAAATTTGCTCTTAGCCAGTGATGGAATAGCAACTAAAAGACCAAGAATGATTGAAATAATTATAGAGACTATACTAATATAGATAGTGGTTGTTAAACCACTTAATAAAAACTTTAAGTTAGTTAATCCTTCAATATTGTTTGGAGACAAGATTAACCAATTTAATTCACTTTTACCGCATGAAGTTAATGGGAAAATTAAGAGTAAAAAAAATAAATTTCTCACTCTTCAAGTTATAAAGAATTAAAAACTAATTACTAATTTTTTATAAACTCTTTAAATTATATTTAGCTAATAACTTAGTGAAGAACCCTGAGGATTTTTTATCTTTAATCCATTTATTTACATAATCGTTCCACTTAGTATCACCTTTTGGCACCATCATTGCTAAAAAAGCTGGATTTTTTCCACCATCTGGAACAATTGCTAATTGAGGATATTTGATAACCAATTTATTTGCTTCTGTTGAACTTGTAATATTACCATCAGCTCTACCTGCTAATACTTCTTGAAAATCTCTAGCTGGAGCCTCAATTGAGTTTAATTTTGATTTTGGAAAAAATTCTTTCGCTTTTTCTTCTTGAGAAGTACCAAGAGTAGTTGCTATCGTTACGTTTTCGTTATTTAGGGAGTCCCAAGTAGGGAATTTTTTTAAGTTCTTTTTAAGAACTAGTGGAACAGTAGCATATTTGTAATAAGTATCAGTAAATCCTGCTACTTCAGCTCGTTTTGGAGTTTTTGTTACACTTGTTGAAATATCATACCTCGCTGATGTTATGCCTGAAACAATAGTTTTCCATTCTGCTGGTACAAATTCAATCTTTACACCCATATCTTTTGCAAGTTCATTCATGACATCAATATCAAAACCCTTATATTTATTAGTAGCTGGATCCTTAACTGTCATGGGATCCCAATCTCCAGTAGTTCCAACTTTTAATACACCTGATGATAGTATTTTATCTAAATTTGAATCTGCATTAAGTGAGAATGGTAAAAAGGTAAATAGTATCAAAAATATTAATTTTTTCATAATTTAAAGAATTATATTATTTTTTTTATTATTGAGATCTATAATCTTGACGCACTATCATTCATCCATGAAAATAAATGATCTGAAAAGGATCTTCTCACAAGTAAATTAACATCGTTAATGTCCTGATTGTGAACAATTATATCAATTTTTGTCAAAATTGTTTGAGTTACAAGGCCTTTTTTGGATTTAAAATCATTAAAATTAAACGGGGATCCAGTTTCAAATAAATCAAAAATTTTATCACCTTTAAGATTTATTAATACAAATTGGTCTGTGACATCAGTTACAGCACCCAAATTTGTTTTACAAATATTTTTATTGAGTAATTTTTCTACATCGTAGTTATTACCATCTGATTTTAAAATTTCATTTGAAAAAATCATCCATTCATCTGGGCTTAACCAAAGAGCTGTTAATTGATCACTTCTTGAGGAAGTATTTGCTTCATTTGGCAAAAGTAGATTTAATGATTTTCCAACTGCAGATAAAAATTGTCTTTTTTTTCCTCTAATAATAAGTTTCATGACAGGTTTTATTTCTCTCATTTGCAAACCTGGATAAGATTTATCATTTTCAATTACATTTGAATAATTAAGCATTTAATCTTTTGTTCTCCTTGTCTAGGAATACTGGATCTGTAACTGTTACATTGATTTGTTTTTTTTCCATTGGAATTATCAATTTTTGACCCATCATATTTTTTCCGCCCTTAACTACTCCAAGAGCGATAGATTTTTTTAAATTTGGACTAAAATAACTAGAAGTAACATGACCTAACATTTCTATTGGTGTTTTGTTCATATCTGCAACAATTTGTGCCCCTTCTTCTAATATTTCTTCTGGATTGTCTGTGATAAGACCTACTAATTGTTTCCTATCTTCCCTTATAGTATCTGATCTATATAAAGATCTTTTACCTATAAAATCAAATTTCTTTTTACTAACTATCCAATCCATTTGTAAATCAATTGGTGTCATAGTTGCATCTGTGTCCTGACCGGCTATGATAAATCCTTTTTCCGCTCTTAATAAATGCATTGTTTCAGTCCCATAGGGAGTAATATTAAACTCCTTTCCTGCCTCCATGCAATTTTCCCATACTGATTTAGCGTAATTGGCCTGAATATTGATTTCGTAACTTTGTTCACCAGTAAAACTTATTCTCATAACTCGACATTTCACTTTTCCAATTTTTGAATTCTTAAATGACATATGAGGAAAATTTTTATCTGATAAATCGATTTCAGGTATTACTTTTTGAATTATTTTTTTACTATTAGGACCACAAACACTAATAGTTGCGTAATGGTCAGTTACAGATGTCAAATACACATCTAGTTCAGGCCATTCTGTTTGAAGATAATCTTCAAGTTTACCTAAAACTGTAGCAGCACCACCAGTTGTCGTTGTCATAATATAATGATTTTCGTCTAATCTGGTAGTAACACCATCGTCATAGACCATGCCATCTTCATTCAGCATTAAACCATATCGACATTTTCCAATCTCAAGTTTTGACCAAGCATTGGTGTAAACTCTATTTAAAAATTCAGAGGAATCAGTACCTTGAATATCAATTTTACCTAACGTGGATGCATCTAATATACCTGCACTATCTCTTGCAGCTTTACTTTCTCTTTGAACTGCTTGATGCATGTTTTCACCATCATGTGGATAATACCAAGCTCTTTTCCATTGTCCTACATTCTCAAATTCAGCTTTGTTTTCAACATGCCATTCGTGAATTGGCGTTTTTCTTGTTATATCAAAATATTTACCAACATTTCTTCCAACGATAGTACCAAAAGTAAGAGGAGTGTAGGGTGGTCTAAATGTTGTAGTACCAAGTTCACCCATTTTAGAAGATGCTGTTTCAGAAATTATTCCTAAGGCATGCATATTCCCAAGTTTACCTTGATCTGTACCCATACCTGTTGTTGTATACCTTTTAACATGCTCAATAGACCTGAAACCTTCTCTTAAAGCTAATTTAATATCTTTGGCTGTTGCATCATTTTGAAAATCTACAAATGATTTAGTTTTCCCTACAATTTTATTTGAAGGCAATAACCAAATATTTCTTTTTGATTTGTTAAATGCTGAATATATTTCAATATTTTCGTATTCGGTTTTCTTGATATTCAAAAATTCTTTGAGTGATTTAGGTGCATTAATTAATATTTCATCTAAAGTAAAATCACCATTACAACTTCCGATACTTATCTGATTTGATGGATAAGTATTTGGAATAAAAACTTGATCATCATCTCTAAATTTAAGTTTTCCACCCGATTGAGTAAATAGATGAACTGCTGGTGTCCATCCTCCTGAAATACCCAAATTATCGCAAGAAATATTTTCTTTTGATCCTATAACCTTTTGACCATCTTTAGACAATTTCATTATAGAGACACTATTTATCCTTTTGTATCCAAATGTGTCTACAATAGTGTAACCTTTATAAATTTTTATATTGTTTTTTTCAGATTCTTTAATAAGTTTAGAATCAATTTCTTCTCTATTGTCAATTATTGCTTGTACTTTAATCCCTTTTTGAATTAAGCTTATTGCGGTTTCATAAACGCTATCATTATTGGTAAATAAAATATTTTTCTCTCCACATGCTACACCAAATAAATCTGCATATTTTTTTATAGCAGATGAGAGTAATATCCCTGGGCGATCGTTATTGTCAAAAATTAAAGGTCTTTCTATAGACCCTGTGGCTGTAATAACTTTTTTAGCGCGTATTTTAAGTAATCTTTGACGAGTTTTATTTTCTCTTTGTTCAAGTGGCAAGT
>QCQE01000019.1 GCA_003212275.1 Pelagibacteraceae bacterium AG-447-N18 | reverse complement strand
GCACCAATTGCTAATATTAAACTTAATCCTGTTAAAAAACCCAATAAAGCAAATTCCATAAATTACATATTTAGATTTTTTGAACTTACTTTAAATCTTTAGAAAATAAAAATAATTATCAAGTTTCAGGAATAAACAATAAACACAACCCATTATTACAAAATCTTTTACCAGTTGAGCTTGGACCATCATCAAAAACGTGTCCATGATGGACACCACACTTAGCACAATGATATTCAATCCTTTTCATGCCAAATGAATAATCTACTTTTGTTTTAAAAGCCCCGGGTAAAGCTTCACTGAATGATGGCCAGCCAGTCCCACTATCAAATTTAGCCTCTGATGAAAATAATTTGTTTCCACAATTCGCACAATGATAAAAGCCTTTTCTTTTCTCTTGAAGTAGTTCGCTAGTAAATGGTCTTTCAGTACCTTCATTAAACATAATTTCTTTTTGTTTATTAGTAAGGTTCTGATTGAATATTTTTTTTGTTTCTGAAAGAACAAATTTATATGGATATAAAATCCACGATAAAAAGGATACACCAATAATCTTTAATATATTTCTTCTATTGCTCATTAAAACACGCCTGAAAATAATTTAATAAAAATTATTCAGGATTTGCCGTTAATGTTTTAATTTCTAAAATATTTTCGTTGGGGTCTTTAACAAAGAATGTTTCTTGCTCATACTTTGTGCCTTTAAATCTTAAGTAAGGCTCATCATAGTATTTTGCGCCTTTATCTTTTAATCTTTGTTTTAAAGTATCGAAATCTTTTCTAGATAAATGAACACCAAAGTGAGGTACTGAAACATTACCCATATCGACATCGTGTCTTTCATTATCTAGTTTATGTTCACTTGCATGAAGTGTTAATTCATTTCCCCAAAAATCAACATCAGCCCACTCTTGAGCAGAATTGTCCAGTCTGCAGCCTAATGTTTCACTATAAAATTTTTTTGCTGTCTCCAAATCACCGCATGGTATTGCTAAATGAAAGCAGTTCGTGTTTTTGTACATAATTTCTCCTTTAAATACTTAACAAAATAACTATATAAGCATTAATTTTTTAAATCAAGTTGGCAAATAATAATGAATGATTTTTTACAATCTATAATAGACAGAGACCCTGCGGCAAAATCAAAGGTGAGTTTGATTCTTACCTACCCCGGGGTAAAAGCTATTTTTTTTCATAAAATTGCAAACTTTTTTGCAATTGCTAAATTTGATTTAGTTGCAAGAATCATTTCTCAATTTTCAAGATTCTTAACTGGTATAGAGATTCATCCAAAAGCAAAAATAGGAAAAAATTTATTTATCGATCATGGTATGGGTGTTGTAATTGGTGAAACCTCAGAGATAGGAGATAACGTCACGATCTATCACAACGTTACCCTTGGTGGGATTGCTCCAAGTATTAATGCAAATGATCAAAGAAATGTTAAGAGACACCCAACATTGGAAGACAATGTCGTCGTTGGATCTGGTGCTCAAATTTTAGGACCAGTTGTTGTTGGAAAAAATTCTTTAATAGGTGCTAATGCAGTGGTTACCAAAAATGTTCCTGAGAAATCCATCATGGTTGGAATTCCAGCCACAAGAGTTGGAGATGCCACAAAAGGATTTCAACCTTATGCAGTTACTGATAAAGATAAAGACAATGACACAAATTAAAAATAACTTTCTTGAGTCAATTGGAAATACTCCTTTAATTAAATTAAAAGCGGCCTCTGAAATCACAGGATGTCATATTTTAGGTAAAGCGGAATATCTTAATCCAGGTGGATCAGTTAAAGATAGAGCTGCTCTAGCTTTAATTAAAGATGCACAGGAAAAGAAATTAATTTCAGAGGGTGGGATTGTAGTTGAAGGAACTGCTGGTAATACTGGAATTGGTTTATGTCTTTTAGGAAATTCTTTAGGTTATAAAACAATTATTGTGATGAATGATAATCAAACACAAGAAAAAAAAGATACTTTAAAAAACATTGGTGCAGATCTTAGGTTGGTACCACCCAAACCATATAAAGATGATGGCAATTATGTAAAAGTTGCAGGTCGTCTTGCAGAAGAATTAAAAAGTACTAATAACAATGGTGTAGTTTGGGCAAATCAATTTGATAACACTGCCAATGCAAAAGGTCACTATGAAACCACAGGACCAGAAATCTGGGAACAAACTGATGGTAAGGTTGATGGTTTTGTTTGTGCTTCTGGAACAGGTGGAACTATAGGTGGTGTAAGTAAATTTTTAAAAGAAAAAAATAAAGATGTTAAAATTTATTTATCTGATCCGACAGGTTCTGCTCTTTATAATTATATTACGAATGGTGAATTAAAAGCTGAAGGTGGATCAATTACTGAGGGAATTGGTTCAAGTCGAGTAACTAAAAATTTTGCTGAGGCAAAAATTGATGGTGCTTATTCAATTAGTGATGAAGAGTCTTTACCAATACTTTATGATTTAATTCAAAATGAGGGTTTAAGTTTAGGAACCAGTTGTGGTGTAAATATTGCAGGTGCAATTAGACTTGGAAAAGAACTTGGCCCAGGAAAAACTATTGTAACTATTCTTTGTGATAAATCTGATAAATACAACTCAAAGATGTTTAATAAATCTTTTTTAAAGGAAAAAAACCTTCCAATACCCAGCTGGTTATAATATCGCATATCAGCCATGTAACAAAACAGTTACATTTTTAGAATTATATTAATTAAAATCGAGGGATCATGAATAAATATATAGCAGTAATACTATCCTTATTAATTTTTACTTCTGCACATGCAGGTATGAGTAAGGATGATAAATCTAAAGCTTGGGATTGTATTGGAATTTATATGGCAAATTACTTTTTACCATCTGGTGAAAAATTTGAATATGGCATGAAAGAAAAATCTATTTCAACAGTAAAAGTTTTAAAAACGTATGCTCTTGAAATTGGTATTCCAGAAAAAGAATGGGATGAAGGAGTAAATAAAGCAGTTGATAAGCATTATGGCTCCAAATACGACCAAGCTAAAACTGAAAAATGTCATACATTTGTTGAAGCTTTAGTTCCGAATGGAGCTGAAAGAGTTAAAAAAGTAGTTCAGACTTTGTATTAATTTAAAAGGAGAAAAAATGGAAAAAGAAATGTTAGTATTCCTTAAACTTAAAGAGGGTAAATTAGAAACTTTCATGGGATGGATGCAATCAGATGAAGGGATGGGTGTTAGAAAAAGCGTTGCCTATCCAGAAAAAACTGTTGGAGCCATGATTCCAGATAAAAGTGGGATGTTATTTAAAGTGAATGTTCATAATGAAGCTGGAATGAAAGAATTTGTAACTGGGAACAATCCTACCGCGAAGGCTATTTACGCAGAATGTGTAGAGAGCGCTAAATTATATGAACTATCTGAAGTAAATTTATAAGGAGTATAAATGAAAAAAATAATATTAACACTTTGTTTAGTCTTATTTGTTAGCTCAGCATATGCAGGTTCATGTCCGATGTTAGCTAAAAATATTGATGAAAAAATTAAAAAAGCTCAAGAACTTAAAGATCAAGGTATGGATGCCCATAATAATGGTGATCATGCTAAGTCTGAAAAACTTTTGAATGAAGCTCTCGCTTTATTTAAAAGCTAAACACAAAGGAGAAAAATGAAAAACTATATGGTAACTCACACTTTCAAATCTAAAGAAATGAAAGATAAATTTAGCGAAACAGTAGCCTCAATGAAAATGGAGGATATTATTAAATCAATGACCAGCGATAAAGCTGCGTGTCAAATGACTTGGAATACGCCAGCTGATACAATGCAAATGTTTTGCTGGTGGAAAGGAAATAGTGAGGAAGATATAATTAACCAACTAGGTCAAATGAACGACTTCTTTGAACCTCACAAATTTACTGAGTGCACTGACCAGGTAATGGATTATAACGCAAAATAGGGATAAATAATGAAAGCAATTTACACAAGAACCATCGGAGTTTATGATGACAAGCTTGGTGAGGCAATGGAAATTTCCAAAGGTTTAGCTGAAGTAAGAAAAAAACATTATCCTGATCATGAAGTTTATTTTTCTTTTCAAATTGGTGGAAATCCTAGAACAGTTAGAGAAACTCTTGTGGGAGAACAGTTTACAGACAAAGCATTTGAAAATGATCAAAACATGTCTGCAGATCCTAAATTTATAGAACTTCAAAAAAAAATGAAGGGAGTCTTTAAAGAAGGTACAATACAAGATGAAATGAGAATGGTATTCAACGATTAAGGAGCTCGATGATAGAAAAATTTAATGGAATATTTTATTTAGCCGTTTTTATAATCCATTTTATAGGATTTGCTTATTATGGATTTAGATGCGTTTTCCAGACAAAGTCCTTCTTAGATAAATATGGTATAGATGATACTGGTGCTGGAATGGTTAGATTTTTTGGATCAATATTCCTTGGTTCTGTAGTTATGGCTATTTATGTTGGTTTTGTAAGACCTAATGGTTTGGAGACAACTTGGGCATTCTTTAACTTAATCTTTTTACAAAACTTATCTGCATTTATTGTTGGTTTTTATAACACAAAAATTAATAAACTTGGACACACAGACAAAACATCGGATGAAGGAATTTATGCTCCATTAGTGTTGACTATACTTAGTGCTGTGATGATCTATGGTTTTAGTGACAAAATTTATATTTAACAAAAAAGGAGTATAAAATGTCGATGTTAGAGAAATATACCAATGCAATTGATAAAAAAGATGAGCCAACTATGAATGAACTTTTACATGATGACTTTAAATTCACAATGCACAAATCAGGAAACACCATAGGTAAAGCTGATGTTATAAAGTGGGCAATGAGCGGTGATATAAATCAAGATAAAGCTAGAGTAGTATATGAAAATGATGAAATTGGAGTTCACCATTCAATAGTTACATTTAATGACGGAAATGTTGAGGCGGTAATGGCAGTTTATAAATACAAAGATGGAAAAATTATAAGTTTAGAGACTGGCGCTACTCCAATGCCAAAATAGGTGAGCCAATTACTCTTTATTTGTATAGCTATAACTGCACTTGATATTTTTTTAATCATCTACGCGTTGACTATCCCACTTTATCCAAAAAAATGGCGAAAAGAGGTAAATAAAAAATACAAAAATGAGACAGCTACTGGAGTAACAATAATTTTTGTAACGATGGCAGCTTGTTTTTTATGGGTAATTTATTTTTATTTCTTAATTTTTGATTTATAATTTTCTATGTTTCCAAAAAAATATTCAAAGTTAATATTCATATTTTTTATGGGTCTTGGCATGAGCTTGATCATGACACTTATAATTACATATATCAATACAGGTTATGATGAACTTTATTACAAGAGATTTTTTAAAGCTTGGTCAGTAAGCTTACCTGTTGCATTAGTTGCCACAACAATTGTAGCTCCAATAGTAGAAAAATTTGTAGATAAAATTACCAAATAATAATACTCTTTATATTGTGAGTAATATAATTGCCTACATAGTTCTTATACTTGCAGTAATTTTGGGGACTGCAGCAAATGGTTTTGCTAAAGGAGCTAATGGTTTTACATTATTATTACCAAGCTTATTAACAGCAATAACAATAGTTGCTTGTATGTTTACATTATCAATTGTTATGAAAACTATTCCTGTGGGTATTACTTACGCCTCATTTGCAGGTCTATGTATTATCGCCACAACAATTGTTGGAGTATATAAATTTAATCAAATGCCAGACGTTTACACTATTGTTGGTTTAATTTTAATTATTTCAGGAGTGTTAATAGTTAATCTTCTTGGTAAAACAAATTAAATTTATGACTAATTTATCTGGATATATATTTCTTCTACTGGCAATTATCTTAGGCATTACTTCAAATGGTTTTTTAAAATCTACTAATGGATTTACCAATATTGGCCCAACAATTTTTTGTGCAATATCAATAGTTGCTTGTATTTTTTGTTTATCAAAAGCAATGAATATTATTCCTGTAGGTTTCACCTATGCTACGTACGGAGGACTAACAATTACTGCAGTAACTTTATTTGGCGTGTTTAAATATAATCAAATACCAAATCTCTATGGTATTATTGGGATAGCTCTAATTATTATTGGTGTAATTCTTTTGAATACTCTTGGTAAAACTACTTAGTTATTGGTCTAAGCATTTTTAAAATTTTATTGTGAATATTGTTATTAACTGAAGCAACAATATTTCCACCTTTAACCGCATCTGTATTTTTCCATGTACTAACAACTCCACCGGCTGCTTTTATAATTGGTATTAAAGGATGAATATCCCAAATTTTATTACCACATTGAATAACCACATCTACTTTCCCTTCTGCAAGATGTGAGTAGCTAAGAGCATCTGCACAAGGAAATTGCATTAGTTTTAAAATTTTGGGGATTTTTTTTTGTTTATTTAAAGATAACATGCCATGAAAAGCTGCGGACATCTTTATATTTTTGAATAAGATTTTTTTATTAACTTTTATTTTTCTTTTTTTTCTTTGATCCACAACATATGCAACTTTATCTGACGCGTTATAATAATATTTTTTAAGAACAGGATAGTTTGCCAGTCCAATTACAGGGTTCCCTTTATAATTCAAAGAAATTAAGTTACTCCAAGTAGGATTACCAATTACATAAGATCTGGTTCCATCTATTGGATCAATTACCCAAGTAAAATCACTTTTAGTTTTCTTTTTGCCAAACTCCTCACCTATGACTTGGTGATCAGGAAACCTTTTTCCTATCTCTTTCCTGATAAATTTTTCAAAAGCTTTATCTGAGGTTGTAACAGGATCGAATCCCTTGCCTCTTAATTTGTTAGAGACTTTAAAAGTTCTATTGAGCTTAGAGTAATAAAACTTAGTAAGTTTTCTAGCTAAGTTATCAACAAACTTAGAATACCTTTTAAAATCTGATGAATTTAATTTTGACACATGGGACTATTACTATTTAATTTATATTGATTAAAGTAAAATTTTAAATAATTCTCTTATTATTGTATGAAAATAGAATTAAACGATAACAAAGTGTTTTTTGAAAAACAGGGTGCAAAAAAAGAAATCCACCCTTTCTGGCTAAGAGAACGGGTGAATAGTGAGAACTTTTTAGACCAAAAAACTCAACAAAGATTATTTGATCCAACAATGCTTAAAAATAGCTCAGAAATTTCAAAAGTAAATATTTCAGATAAATTTCTTGAGGTAAGTTTTAAAGATGGTGCATACGCAAAACTTGTTATCGAAAATATACTTAAAGAATTTGAGAAAGATAATGAATTATACTTTATCAATAAAATTTCATGGAAATCAGACTTTCAAAATAACAATATTTATAAGTTTAATAAAAACTTTTTTGAGGAAAAAATAATGTATGAGTCTTTACTAGACTTTTACAAATATGGATTTGTTATATTTGAAAATGTTCCCACCCAAGATAACTTTATTGTAAATTTCGCTAATTCAATTGGAAGTATTAGACGAACTAATTTCGGTGAGTTTTTTAATGTCAAATCAAAACCAAATCCAAATGACCTTGCCTATACTTCATTACCTTTAGCACCACACACTGACAATCCTTATAGAAAACCAGTACCTTGTATACAATTGCTGCATTGCATCGAAAATGAAGTTGGTGGTGGCTTATCAACATTAGTTGATGGCCTTGCCGTAACGGAAGAATTAAAAAAAGAGCATCCAAGTTTTTTCCAGATTTTAACCGAAATAAAAGTCAGATTTCAATTTGTCGATAATAATGTTGTTTTAGAAGACTGGGCAGAAATGATCCAACTTGATGAAAACAAAAGACTTAGACAAGTCAGATTTAGTCCTCGATTAGATTTTGTGCCCTTAATGGATAAGGAAAAATTAGAATTATATTACGCAGCTAGAAACAAAATATCAGAAATGTACAACTCAGAAAAATTCAGAATTGAATTCAAATTAAAACCTGGTGATCTATTAATGATGGATAACTATAGACTTCTTCACGGCAGAACCGAATATAATGCTAATGAAGGTAATCGATTTTTACAAGGTTGCTATATAGATTATGATAGCACTGAGGGAAAACTTAAACATTTGAAAAGAAAATTTAATATATAAATTATTTGTTAAAGCAATTATTAACTAATATTGCCATTAATATCCAAATTACAAATGTTTCCCCATGACTAAATGTGTAGTCAGCTCCAGCAAAACCTGCTGCAATATTGATAGCGTAAATAATTATCGTAGAGACAATTAAGCTTACAAGTAAGTTAATTAATCCTTTTACATATTTCATAATGAAACAATATAGATATTAAAACTCAATGCAATTTTTAATTTTCTATTTTTAAGTGAAATTTTTTTAAGATGTGGGAAGACTAATAAATAGTTAGGTTGTATTCAAGAAATATATTTCATTAATTTGTAAATAAATATCTTGAATACAACCTTGCTGAAATTTAACTTCTAATTAAGGAGGTAGTTTTAATGAATCAAATGCCACCTGACACTTAGCTGGGTAGCTTTATATTTCATAAAAACGAAAACAAAAAACTTAAAGTCCATTCGGACTTAAATGCCATCAAGGCGACTTAAGGGAGCTCTTTTGGCTGGAGAGCAAAGGGGCGACCCCTTAAGTAAATTGAATTTACTTTTTTAAAATTCGGCAAATTAATTTATCTCTAAAATTTAGTCTTTTGTTATATTTCCTGCTGATTTCATTTATTCCTTTTAAAATATCTGCACTACTTAAATTCAATAATGTTGAAATGTATCGATTTTTAATCATTTCTACATATTTCTCTCTCGATATATTTACTTTGAAAGAAAACGTCTTCGAAATACTTCCAGGATATAAACCATTTATATATCTCAGTATCTTTTGATCTCTTTTAAGCGATTTACTTAATTTTTTTTTCATTTTTAAAAAAGTTGGAATTTCATTTTTAGATGTGGCTAAGGTAAATATTACTATCCGACCACCAAAATTAAGGCAATTCATACATAGTAAAAGTAGTTTTTTTATATCTTTAAGTGATAAAAAATGAATTGTTTGTTTTAGTAAAATTAAATCAAATTTTTTTCTATTCTTTTTGAGATAATTTATTGCGTCAGTTTTATTAAAAATAATTCTTTTATCTCGATCTTTATGGTGCTCAATATCAATACCTATTGGCTTATTAGCCAATTTAAGCTTAGATGTAAGGTTTCCTAATATCTTACCTCTGCCACAACCAATATCTAAAATTTCAGAATTCTTATTGAGTTTAATTTCTTTAATTAAGAATTTGTTAAAAGATTTAATATAACTAGTTGATGAAAGCCAAGTTTTATTATCCCAATTCTTTAATGACACGCAATATTAAATTTTTTTAATCGCCAATAATTATAGGGCCAAGGAGTTAAAAAACCAGCTAAGAGCATAATTGGTACAACCCACCATGTTAATATTGCACCACCAGTTAAAAAGTAATCAGTTAAGTTCATAGCAACTTCCATACTTATCATTGATATAAAGCTCATTCCAATTGCAGTTTTAAAAGCTTTTGAAAAATCAAAACTTTGTCTCATTAAAATTATTGTTTCCAAAATGATACTTGTAATTAAACCATTAATGATAGCTAAAATCATAATTCCTAAAACAGGAAATGGAATTTTTGTTAGCTGAAAAAATAAAATTGTACCTAAATCACCGATTGCACAACCCAATAAACACCAAGCGGTATTTTTAGCACTTCTTTTCCAAGTATGTTTGCATGACCAATGAAAATTAGCCTTCGCAGTTGTGTCCATTAAGTTAATTTATATCAACTTTAGCAATCATTCCAACTTGATAATGGCCAGGAACATTGCAAGCTACTTCAATGTTAACTGCATTATCAAATTTCCAAATGATTTCACCTTTTTGTTTTGGTTCAAGTAAAACACTATTACTATGTGAATGGGCCATAGCTTTATCCATTTTTGCCATTTTTTTCATTTTTTCTTTATCAATGGAATCAGCTAAAAGAATTTCATTCTCAACCATTTTCATCATTTCTGGTTGATGCTTCATGTGCATCATTTTATTTGCAATATTAAATTCATGAACAAGCATACCTGCATTTTCAACTTCAAATTTTATTGTTTCGCCTGATTTAATTTGAAATGAACTTGGTTCATAATAGTTGTCATACATTACAACTTTAATTGTTCTTGAAACTTCGCTCTCTTTACCTTTTGTGCCAATTTTCATGTTTTTATCTGCGTAGGCAAATGTATTGAAAAATAAAGTTATTAATAAAATTTTAATTAATCTCATATCTAAAAAATAATACTTTAAAATGTTTTAACAATGGGTCAATTTGTACTATTATGTTATTGTACTAAAATGATTTTCAAACAATTATTCGATACAAAATCTTCGACATATACTTATTTAATTTCATCTGGAGAAGGTAGAGAAGCATTACTTATAGATCCTGTAATAGAAAATGTTAGTGAATATATAAATTTGCTAAAAAAATTAGATTTAAAATTAGTAAAAGTAATTGATACCCACATACATGCAGATCATGTAACAGGGGCATCTAAGCTTAAAGATATTACTAAATGTTCTACTATCATGGGCGCCCATACGCCTGCGGATGCCGTTGAAATAAAAGTTAAAGATGATGAATATATTAGTCTAGATAATCTGAAAATTAGAGCAATGTATACTCCTGGACATACTTCAGATAGTTATAGCTTTTTAATGGATAATTATCTTTTTTCAGGTGACACACTTCTTATTAACGGGACTGGTCGAACGGACTTTCAAAATGGTAGTTCAAAAGATGCTTATAATTCAATTTTTAATAAACTTCTAAAATTACCTGAGGAAACTCTTTTGTACCCTGCTCATGATTATAAAGGTGAAAAAGTAAGCACGATTGGAAAAGAAAAAAAACAAAATCCAAGATTACAAGTAAGCAGTGTTGATGAATATATTGAAATCATGAACAATCTCAATTTAAAAAAACCTGCTCAAATTGATTACAATGTATCTAAAAATATTAATTTGGGTGTTTAAATTAAATAGAAGATCTTAAAGCTTTGTAGATTAGTTCTTTAGAAGTCTCTCCAAGACTACGATAAACTTCTTTATTGTCTTTAAAAATTAAAAGTGTGGTTTGATATTGCACATTAAAGAAATTAGCAATTTCCTTGTTAGTGACATCAAATGAAAAATATTCAATATTTTTAAAATCATTTTTTGCTTTTTGCAAAACTTTCATTTGACTAGCACAGGACATACAATACTTAATCCAAGAGCTCACCACTACAACTTTGCCTTCAGATTGTGCTTTATCAAATAATTCTTTTTTAAAAGTTGTCTCCTTTTCCATTGCATTGACATTGAATGCAAATAAAAGAAAACAGAAAGTTAGAATTTTTTTCATAATTGCTTATACAACAAATATTAAAAACCAATAAGAAGCTAAACCTGAAAATATTGTCGCAATTATACTCCTTGAGAAAATACCAATAACCATTGCAATTATTGCAGCTAATATCTTTGGATTATCATTTATTTCGAACAAGCCTTTATCATTAATAAAAATTGCTGGAAAAATTATTGCAGGAAATATTGCAGATGGCACAAATGACAATATCTCTCTAATTCTATCATTGAACATTTCCTTTTTAATTAAAGCTATCATGGAAAATCTTGTTAGATAAGTGATCAATCCACAATATAAAATTAATGCCCAGTTACTCATGCTTTTTTATTTTTCATTGTTAAAATCATTGCTGTAAATAATCCTGCCAAAGCGGCAACTATGACGTATGCTTTAAAAGGAATATAATTATATCCCAATGTAGCAACCAACCCTGAAATAATTATTACAATCACATTTATAAATTTTCTAAAGTCATTAACTAATAAGGCTAA
>QCQE01000018.1 GCA_003212275.1 Pelagibacteraceae bacterium AG-447-N18 | reverse complement strand
AAGCGGGTCTTGAATTGAGAGAGGATATTGACACAATTCTTGAAGAAAATATGGTTATTTCAATGGAGCCTATGATACTTATTCCCGAAGGAAATCTAGGTGCAGGAGGGTATAGAGAGCATGATATTTTGGTAATCGGGAAGGATAGATCAGAAAATATTACGAAGTTTCCATTTGGTCCAGAGCATAATGTTATAAAAGGTTAAAATGAAAAAAGGAAAAAGGATTGTAAATAGCTGGAATGAGTGGGATCCCTTAAAGCATGTTATTGTTGGAAGGGCCGATGGCACATGTATACCCGCACCAGAGCCTGCTTTAGATGCAAAAGTTCCTGAAAACTCAGATATGAGAGGGAAATTTGGTCCTAGAACAAAAGATACAGTAGATAAAGCAAATCAGTTACTTGATGATTTCTCAAATATTTTGGTTAAAAGAGGTATTAAAGTTGATAGACCAACAGCTTTAAATTTTAATCAAAAAACTTCAACACCTGATTGGGAATCTGAAACTATGTTTGGCTGCATGCCTCCTAGAGATGTTTTATTAACAGTTGGAAATGAAATTTTAGAGGCAACTATGAGTTATAGATGTAGATGGTTTGAGTATCTTTGTTATCGTCCGCTTCTTAAAGAATATTACGATTTAGATCCAAACATGAGACATGAATCAGCGCCAAAACCGAGGTTAACAGATGCAGATTATAGAAAAGATTATTTATCTGACAAAATCGGAATTCAAAAAAGATTAAAATGGACTGAAGATAAATTTTTCGTAACAACTGAAGAAGAGCCTTTGTTTGATGCAGCTGATGTTTTGAGATTTGGTAAAGACTTAGTGGTACAACACGGTTTTACGACAAATCTTAAAGGAATTGATTGGTTAAAAAGACATTATAAAGATCATCGAGTTCATGCTGTAAATTTTCCAGGAGATCCATACCCAATTCATATAGATGCAACCTTCACACCAATAAAAGAAGGATTGATTATTAATAATCCTCAAAGAAGATTACCTAAAGAACAAAGAAAATTATTTGAAAACAATGGTTGGGAAATTATAGATGCTGCACAACCTGCTCACAACGAACCACCACCACTTTGCTACTCATCTGTTTGGCTTTCTATGAATGTTTTGGTAATAGATCCAAAGACAGTTTGTGTCGAAAAAAGTGAAAAATATCAAGCAGAGCAACTCGATAAACTTGGTATGGAAGTAATTCCAGTAGATTTAAGAGACGCCTATGCTTTTGGCGGTGGTCTTCATTGTTGTACTGCTGATGTTTATAGAGAAGGTGAATTTAAAGATTATTTTCCTAAACAATAAAAGAAATATAATTTAATTAGCTAGGATTTTTTTTTAAAAAATCAATATATTGTAAGACTTCATTGAATTTATCATCCGGAATATCTTTATAACTTGCATTGAATTTATTTTTTATACAAATTGCTACATGGGCATAAGGATTTCTTCTTTTAGGATGATTAGGATGATCAGGTAATTGACCTACTAAATAATCGCCAGCTTCCTGAATAATCTTCCAGAGTTTACTAGTGTTTTCTTTGTTCATACATCCCAGGATCTTGATTTATTTTAATCTAGCATAGTCTTTAGACTAAAATAAAAGGAAAGAATTTTTAGATCTAGTTTTCTTTTGATTTATCTATATTAAAATTCTCCAATCCACTTGATGAACTTTTGAGATTTTTATCAATTTCCTCAAATCTCTCTCTTTTTTCGATTTCTTTTTGAATAAGCCTTTGTTCTCGTCTAATTTCTTCTTGTTCTTTTTGCTTTTGTTCTCTATCAAATTTTTCTTCCCACTCTCTTATTTTGATAAACTCAGCCTCTTTTTGTCTATCTTCCTCTTCTTTCAATACTTTTAATTCTCTATTTTTACGTCTTTGCTCTTTTAATTCTTTATTTTTTTGTTCATCTTCTCTTACTTTTAAATCAATATCTTTTCTATTTTGCTCTTCATCTCTAATTTTTAATTGTTTTTCTTTTTCTCTTAATTCTTTTGCAACGAGCACTAATTCTTCATCTTTTTTCGTCAGTCTTTCACTTTCAATTTTTTGTTGATCTTCTTTAGATCTAATTTCTTTTTCTCTTATTCTTAGCTCTTCTTCATTTGACCGGATTTTGCTACTCTCCTTATTGAGCCTATCCTCCCAAAGCTTCAACTCTTTTCTTTCCTTATGGTAGGAATTTCTTTCCTCAAGTTTTTGTAATTTTATTGCTTTGATTTTTTCTTGTTCTTTTTTTTTCTTATAATTAGTTAACGCGCTACTAAGCGATTTTGTTGTAAACGTTGCTATTTTAGCAAGTCCATTAGTTTTTTTTTTAATTTTTGTTTTCTTTTTTTTTAACGGCATTTTTTAATTTTTATTTATTTCACTAGATAAATGAAAAATATTCAATAAGATTCTCAAAAAAATCTATATAGTCTGACTAAAATGAGTTACAACCTGAAAGGGATATATTTAGTACGTGACTTCCTCTTTTTGACTTTCGTTCTCATCCTTTTTATATTTTACACCTTTTCTCTCTAAAATTTCTTTAACTTTTTCAGAGTACGGTTCCTCTATGTGTTCAGTAGTAGGATTAAGTTCAATACCTGCTGGTGTAATGGTCTGTGGCATCGCAACGAACTGAGAGTCTGGATTTTCAACAGTTTTTCTTACTTTCATTCTATATATTCCAAAAAATCCAATAAAAGAATGAAAAATAAATAGAAACACAAAGAAACCATTTGGCCCAACCAGATCCATAAATATTGAACAAAGAAATGGACCGCTCATCGCACCTAATCCAAAGGCAAATTGTAGTCCCGCTCCAGCTGCAACAAATTTTTCTTTTGAAATATAATCATTTGTATGTGCTAGGATTAAAGAAAACATTGGTAAACTACAAAATGAAAAAAGAATAAAGAAAAAATAAAACCATGTTTTACTAGTTGCAAGGCCCCCAGGTAAATACATTTGTCTTGAAACAAATATAGCAATTATTGCGAATATTGCCGCTCCAAATGTTGAAAAAACAATTACTCTTCTTCTATCATAAATATCAGAAATTTTACCAACTGGAAATTGGGCTACTGCACCTGATATTGCCAATAGGAAAGTTACAATTGATATTTCTAAAATCGTGAAGTTCATGGAGGTAGCGTAAACTGCTAGTAATGTGAATAAAGCTGATTGTATTGTTCCATAAAAAAGAGAGCTTACCATACCAAAAGGTGAAGCTTCGTATAACTCTCTCATATTCATGGCTTGTATTTTTTTAAAATTTGGTGGTTTTTTTTTAGTTAGTAAAATAGGTATTAAAGCAGCAGAAGTTATTACTGAAACTAAGATAAAAGGTTGAAAGTTTTTAGGACTACTAAAGTTAAGTAAAAACATACCAATGCCCATGGTTCCATAAAGTATGACCATATAAATGGAAAGTACGCTACCTCGATTTTTATTACTTGATCTGTCATTTAACCAACTTTCTGCAACTGTATAAATGCAAACCATACTTACACCTGTAAGTATTCTTAATAAAAACCATACGAATGGATGAATTATTACTGAGTGAATTAAAACAACTAATGATGCCAAGGACGCAAAAGCTGCAAAAACTCTTATGTGACCAACTCTCGAAATTATATTTGGAATAGTTGCAGCACCAATAAAGTACCCAACAAAATAACCTGACATCATAAATCCAGTTGAAGTAAGGCTAAATTCCTCTTGAACAGCTCTTACACCCAGGAGAGACCCTTGGAATCCATAAGCCATCATGATGAAACCCATTCCCAAAAACAATGCCCAGGAGTTTTTTAAAACTTTATTCATAAAAATTGAGGTAATTATTCGCGATGTATTATTAAATCAAGTCTTAATTGTGACAAGCTTAAGAATTTTTGAGTTTTAAGTATGAGTGAATTGCGATGGTGGTGATTATAATTAGACCACCCTGAAGTGTTTCCAAGCTAGGCTGTTCTTTTATGATTAACCAAACCCAAATTGGACCAATAATAGTCTCGAGCAGAAAAAAAAGATTGACTTCTGCAGCAGGTATAAATCTTGGCGCAATGGTAACCAAAACAAATGGTATTGCTACACATAAAATACACATTAATGGAACAATCAAAAGATCTTTACCAACTAACGCAAAACTTTCGATGAAAAGTAATGCAAAAGTCGCTACAAATAATTTACCAACTACCGCAGCAGGGACTAAATTTTTATTTTTAGCAGATCTGATTATAACTGCTCCGACCGCTAAACCTATTGCAGTAATAAATCCTAAAATATCTCCATAAAAATTACCTAACTTCAAAGAGTCATAGAAAATATATATTATTGCTAAAAAAGTAATTATTATAGAAATCCAAGTTTTTTTATCGGGAGGCTCTTTTAGAAATATAGCTCCAAGAATAGCTGATAGCATTGGAGCAGTTGCAATCATAACCAAGGTGTTGGCAACGTTTGTATTTTGAATAGAAACAACAAAAGTTATATTAGTTACACTAAATGTAATTACATAAAATATTCCATGATAACCACTAGTGAAAAGAATTTTAAAGAAATTTAACTTATAAATGATTAACATACCTATCAAAACTGTCATAAAAGGAATAATTCCTCTATAAAAAACTAAACCCCAAGTATCTACATTTGAAAGCCTTATAAATAGTGAGTCTGGTGTTATAAACATTACAGCAACAAAGGCCAATAACGATCCCTTTTGTTGGTCTGTAAGATTTTTCACGCTTTTAATTCTTTCCAGAAAGTTGAGGCTAAATTTATTTTTGAGAGGTCGTAGAAAGTTTTTAATCCAGTAGGTGATGTTACATTTATATCACCATTGAGTTGCTCATCTATAAAGTCAATTCCAGCAAAGAAAATCTTATCTCTTTTTAAATCTTTGCTAATCAATTTTGATATTTTCATTTCTTTATTAGTTAATTTTATATTTATTGGTTTTGCACCTTTACTTAAATTGCTTAAAAATGAGCCTTTTTTTGGAATTCTTGATATTGCGCCACAAACTTTACCATTTATTAAAAAAACTCTCTTATCTCCTTCTTTAATCTTAGGTAAATATTTTTGACACATAATATAATTGTGTTTTTTAATAAATTTTTGAAAAAATTTTAAATGAAACTTGGTCAATAAACATATATTATTTCCACTATAGCTATTAATAGGTTTAACAATCACTTTTTTATGTTTTTTAAAAAATTTTCTAATTTCATCAATATTTTGTGAAAAAATAGTATTTGGCATAAATTTTTGATATTTTGTGGAAAAAAGTTTTTCAGATACATTCCTTATTGCTGCTGGATCATTAATAACTTTTACCCTTTTTTTTATTTTATCTAAAATAAGAGTTGAACAAATATATTCTAAATTGAATGGTGGATCTTGGCGAATGAGTAAATATTTACACTTAATTAACTCTAGTTTTTGTTTTTTTAAAATTTTAAAAAATCTTTTTTTTCCGTAATCAAATTTGACGAAAAATCCTTTAGCAATTACTTTAAAATTAATAATAGATAAATCTTTTGGATCATAATAGAAAATTTTATAGTTTTTCTTTTGTATTTCATAAGCTAAGAAGATACTGGTATCTGTTATAGGGTTAAGTTTAGAAGGATGATTCCCCTGGATAGCGATAATTTTATTTGTCATATAATTCAGTTAAATCTTCATCTTTAGAAAATTTAATAATCATATGATGTGCATTTGTAGTTTTATTATCAATCACTTTTTGTAGATGGTTTAAAAATATGGTCTCATTTTTTCCACTTTTATTGACTATATCTCTCTTTTCTAATCCCTTTTTAGACAAATCTAATAACACTGAAGACCAATAAAGCAGATCTTTACCCATAAGCTGTGTATTAAAACCTTTTTGTGGCGCTTCTAAATATGCATTTATAATTTTGTCTTTATCCCAACTAGAAATTAATTCATAAACTTCATCTAAATTTCCATATAACATTCCAACATTAAATGCTGGGCCCGCACATAGACAATCCCAACCACAAGTATCCATCGATCTTAATTCAATATATTTTTTTAGTCTATTCTCTGTAAAAATTGTACTTAAATGAGTTGATAAATCATTCTTATCTGGCAGACGATTATTTATTTCTTTTATATTTCCTGACATGAAATCACTAAAATTGTATCTTATACCTGAAAAATAATTTTCATTTTGTTGCATAAACAGAATTGGAAAATTAATCACAAAATCTGCATATTTTTCAAAATCAAAGTTTTCTAGGAACAATTTAGGTAAACCACCTCGAGAAGTATTTTGCCATACTTTCGATCGGAACGATAAATAATTACTTTTTTTCCTCTCAACTATTGATGAATTTGCAAATAAAGCAATTGAAATAGGTACCAGAGAATTAACTATCTTAAATTTTTTTTTAAAATCTTCTTCTGAACAGTAATCTAAATTCAATTGTGTTCCACAGGTTCGATACATCATATCAAGACTTAATTCTCCCCCTAAAGGCATATCTTTTGTCATTAGTTTGTATCTTTTTTTTGGGTTATTGGGGATCTCATCTAATTTTGATATTGGATCGAAACCAGCACTTACAATTTTAATATTAAGTTTTTTTGTGACCTGTTTTAACTCAAATAAGTAATCATAAGATTCTGCACATGCTTCATGAATATTAGTAAGTTTATCACCAGATAATTCAATTTGATTACCTGGTTCAAGAGTAATATTTTTACCACCCTTATTTAAACCAATAATATTTTTGTTTTCTAATACAGGATTCCATCCAAACTCAAGTAGAGCTGAGAACATCTCCTTTATTTTTTGATAATCAATTCTCTTATTATTATGGCTATTAAATAGAAATTTCTCATGCTCGATACCAATTTTAAATTCTTTTTTGTTTTTAATTCCAGACTTGAAATATTCAATTATTTGCTCTTTTTTTGTAATCATAGATATAAATTTTATTTTTAATTATTCTTTAGAGAAGAGTATGGTTTTCTTGAAAAAATTTTTTTTACAATTGGTTTGAAGAATTCCAATGGTAAACTTTCGTATTTAGGATCAAAAGAATTTTGATCATATTTTTCGCAAAAATCTATTGTATCTTGATAATATTTATGATCTTTATATTTATCTCTTCTGTTCTTATCACCACCTAAATGATGTGCATAATAATACATTTGAAATTCTCCATGCTTTTCAATTATCCAATGAGTTTTTTCTGATACATAGGGCTTTAAAATTGAAGCAGCATACTCAGAATGATTCATTGGTGCCAATTCATCCCCAATGTCATGTAACAGACAAGCTACAACCATCTCCTCACTTTCTCCACTTCTATGAGCTCTAGAAGCACTTTGAAGTGAGTGCTCAAGCCTCGATACCTGATAACCTTCTAAAGTTTCATTTAACCCAGACATAAATTTTAATATTCTATCAGCAGTTTTGCTGGCAAAATCTTTTTCATGTTTATCTAAAAAAAGATAATCCTCTTTAGTACCATTTTTCATTTCAGTAAAACTTACTTTTTTCATTTAATTATTTGATGCAGTATTTAACAATGATAATTGTGTGATTTTACTATCACCAAGTTCATCTATAGGTTTAACAGGATAATCTCCAGTAAAATAATGATCAGTTAATTCAGGATAAGTTTCATTTCTTTTATCAAAACCAATTGCCCGATACATCCCATTTATTGACAAAAATTTTAATGATTTTGCACCGATGTAATCACAGATTTCTGAGTTACTTTTATTTGCCGCAAGCAATTCTTTTTTAGTCGGGGTATCAACTCCATAAAAATCAGGAAATTTTATTTCTGGACAGGCAATTCTAACATGAACCTCTTTTGCACCAGCATCATATAGCATTTTAACTATTTTATGAGAAGTTGTACCTCTTACTAGTGAGTCATCTACCAAAATTATTTTTTTGCCTTGAATAGTTGATTGATTAGCATTTAATTTTAATTTAACACCCAAACTTCTGATCTTCTGACTTGGTTCTATAAAGGTTCTTCCTACATAATGATTTCTGACTAAACCAAGCTCAAATTTTACGTTCAGGGATTGTGCAAAACCTAAAGCTGATGCATTTCCAGAGTCTGGTACCGGCACAACAATATCAGCATCTACATCATTTTCTTTTGCAAGTTCAGAACCAAGATTTTTTCTATGTTCATATGCAGTTTTTCCGTCAAGCATGCTATCTGGTCTTGCAAAATAAATATATTCAAAAACACAAGGCCTAACTTTTCTTGGTGGAAATGGTTTAATACTTTTCAGTTCATTATTTTTAATTAAGACAATTTCACCATTTTCAACTTCTCGAATGAATTTTGCACCAATTATATCTAAAGCACACGTTTCGGATGCTAGGACATAACTATCCTTTAATTTTCCAATCACCAAAGGTCTGATACCAAAAGGATCTCTAACACCTACTAATGAAGTTTGAGTTAACATTACTAAAGCGTATCCTCCTTGTATTTGAAAAATTGCATCAACAATTTTATCTATTGTTTTTGCCCGTTTTGACTTAGCAATTAATTGAACTATTGTTTCTGTATCAGATGTTGTGTAGAAAATCGCACCTTCATCAACTAATTTTTTTCTTAAAGAAATAGAATTAGTTAAATTTCCGTTATGAGCTACACCGATCCCTCCAGCATTAGTATCAGCAAAGAAAGGCTGAATATTTCTAAGAGTGTTTTCACCTGTTGTGCTATATCTTGTATGTCCAATAGCATAATCCCCTTGAAGCTTTTTTAGTATTTTTTCTTTATTAAAATTATCACCTACCAAACCAAATCTTTTCTCAGAAAAATATTGTTTACCATCAAAGGTAACGATTCCACATCCTTCCTGACCCCTATGTTGAAGTGCATGAAGTCCTAAGGCAGTTAGTGCAGAGGCATCCTTGGTGTTACTTATTCCAAATATACCACACTCTTCTTTTAGCTTAGGATCAAATATTTTCAATTTTCTCCTTAGATTTTTGATATGTTTTTTCATCAGGAAATTTTTCTAATAAATAATTACTACCTTTTTCTAAATATGGAAAGATTAATGATTTACTTAATTTTACTGGCCATTTATCATGATTATATACAATGTGTACACCTGAGAAGATACATACAGAGATAATATAAGCTTTGATAAATCCAAAAAAGAATCCAAACATTGTATCTATACTTCCAAGGCCAGTGAATTGAACAGCTTTTTGCATACCTCTGTTAATCATCAAAATTAAAAATATAACAATTACAAATATCGCAACTCCTAAAATTACATCTAGAACATACTCGTTATCAATTATGCCCTTCACATAAGGTTTTGCTCTAGGAAATATTATCAATGTAATTATGTAGGCTAGAAACCATTTAGCCATTGACAGAATACTTAAAACAAAACCTCTTTTGTAACATCCAATTAATGTAAAAATTGTAATTATTAAATATACGATGTCTATAACATTTGTAGTTTTGTAAAAATCTACAACAAGATCTTGCATCTAGTTATTTATTAAACGGTTTGATCAATAATATTAAAGAAGGAAGCAACGTTAAAACTGAGACCATAGCTAATAACATTGCTAATCCAGTAAAAATACCAAAATAAATTGTGGGTATAAATTTTGATAAAACTAATATTGAGAACCCAAACACAATTGTTATTGAAGTATTTAAAATTGCTTTACCAACTGTAGAATGGCACAAAATAAGAGTTTTATTATAATCTTTCGAAGTATTAAATTCTTCTTTAAATCTATAAATATAATGAATACTATTATCAACAGCTATTCCAATTGTAATTGCGGCTATTGTGATAGTCATCATATCCAATGGAATACCAAGTAAACCTATTATTCCTAATATAAAAAAAGCTGCAATAAAATTTGGTACTACACCAATTAGAGAAAGTTTAATATTTTTGAACAAGATTACAAACATTCCAAATATTCCGATCATCACTAAACCTAAAGTTAGTATTTGAGATTTAAAAAGACTTTGGAGTAAATTATTAAATAAAATTAAAACACCACCAAGTCTAAACTCACTTTCTTTTAATCCCAATTCATTTTTTAAGTCATAATTAATTTTTTTTATAAGATCATTTCTTCTTAAATTTTCTTGTGAATCAATAATCCTTAGATTAATTCTTGCTTCATTGTCTTTTATGGAGATATATGGATCAATTATTTCAGTCTTGATACTCTCAGGTATTTTTGAATAAAGGACACCCATTTCTAATGTTCCTAAGGGCTTATTATTATTTAGCATTGTTGCTACATCAATTATTGATGAAAAGGATAAAACTTTTCCAACTTGAGGCAAATCATCTAGATAGTTATGGACAGAAGAAATTCTATCTATTTTATCTTTGGTAAACCAGTATTTATCATCATTCTCATTTTCTTCATCTCCCCAATCTTCAAAATCATCATCATCAGATTTCTTATTTTCTTTCTTTGGAAACTTTAAAATTACTTCAAGTGGAGTTGTACCACCTAATTTTTCGTCTATAAGTTTCATACCTTTATAAATTTCGGTTTTTTTACTAAAATAATTTATGAAACTATTTTCAACTTCTAGTCTGCTTATACCGATTAAACTAAAAATGATTACTACAATAGTTAGGGTAAAAATTGTTTTGTGATTATTAAGGGAAATTTTTGCAAAAAAAGATGTAATTTTTGAATCTTTCTGTTTTTCCAAAAATATTTTCTCCTTCGGCACAAAGTTAATTAGAGATGGGAGCAATGTAAACGTAATAATAAATGACGTAATTAAACCTAGAGTCATCATCCATCCAAAATCAATAATTGGTTTTATTGCACTGAAGATTAAAGACAAAAAAGCAATAATAGTTGTTAAAGCAGTATATAAAATTGGCCAAAACATTTTATTAGTTGTTAAAGAAATCAGCTCTATAATTTTTTTGTTTGGATTAATTTCCTTAATTTGTAAAAATCTTGTGCTCATATGAATATTCATTGCCATTGTTAAAATTAACATTAATGCAATGAAGTTTGAGGAAATAACTGTAACTTTCCACCCTAATAACCCAAGCAAGCCCGTCATGATTATTACAGAAAAAAAACAACTACTTATCGGGACTATAATCCAAATTAGTTTTCTAAATACAAACCATAATGTTGCTATAATAAATAGTAAAACACCTAATCCAAAAACTACTATATCACTTTTAATAAATGTCATCATATCGTCGGCAATCATAGGAATCCCACCCAAATTTATTTTTCCAATATCATTATAACTTTTAATGACATCCCTAATTTCAAGAATATTTTGATGATTTTGTTTTTTTATTAAGTCTTTATGAGCTTCAATTTCTTCTTTAGTTTTATTAGAAATATTTTCTATTGGTTTTTTATTTTTAATATTAACTATGATTCCAGAGGTTTTACCATCCTCACTAATAACAAAATTTCTGAATACGGGGCTACTTAAAATCTCATTAAATCCTCTTTCTTTATCTATATCCTCATCTTTTAAAGTCTTAAAATTTTCTAATCTCTCTTGTAAAGGTGCATCCGAATTATTTAATAAAGGAATATCTAAAAGGGTAATGACACTATGGACCCAGTTTAAACTTTGAATCTTATACTTTAAACTGAGAAGGTTATTTATAGAAACATCAGAGATCATTCCTTCGTTAGGTGTATAAGTTAGTATTAAAAATTCTTTTGAACCGTACCTATTTGTAATTTCTTTTAGATATTCAAGGTCTGGATCTCCTTCAATTAGTAATGTCTCTGATGAGGCGTCTAATTTAAAATCTTTGGAATAATATCCAAAAGTAAATAGGGCTATAAGTAAGATGATCAATATAGATTTGGGATTTTTAAGAATAATATTTTGATAAAATTGGGTAATCATCTTACCCTTTTATATTAAAATTTAGTTAATTTGAGTATCTTTAAATTTAGTAAACATTGCCTCAAATTCTAAAAATACATTTCCAGTTGGACCATGTCTTTGTTTACCAATAATTAATTCTGCCAGATTAGATACCTCATTCATCTTTGCTTGCCATTCAGCATGCTCTACAGTTGCTGGTTTTGGTTCTTTATTTTCTAAATAATAAGACTCTCTATATACAAACATTACCACATCGGCGTCTTGCTCTATCGAGCCAGATTCTCTCAAATCAGATAATTGGGGTTTTTTATTATCTCTCTGTTCTACTTGTCTTGATAATTGCGAAAGAGCAACTACAGGTATCGATAATTCTTTTGCAATCGCTTTTAAACCTTGTGTAATTTCAGATACTTCTTGAACTCTTCCATCTTTATAATTTGTTGTCCCTCGCATTAGTTGAATATAATCAACTATAATCATATCAAGTCCTTCTTTTCTTTTTATTCTTCTGGCTCTATTGCTCATTGCTGCAATCGTTATTGCTGGTGTTTCGTCTATATAAAGTGGAAGTTCAGATATATTTTTTGAGGTTTCTATAAATTTATCAAATTGTTCATTTGAAATTTTACCTCTTCTTATGTCATTTGATTTGATTTTAGATTGTTCTGCTAAAATTCTTGTAGATAATTGTTCAGATGACATTTCCAATGAGAAAAAAGCAATAGTTGATTTTTTACCACTCTCTTGTAATTTTTGAGCTGCGTTAAATGCAATGTTTGTTGCTAGTGCTGTCTTTCCCATACCTGGTCTTCCTGCAATTATAATCAGGTCAGATTTGTGAAGACCACCTAATCTATCATCTAAGTCTCTTAGTCCAGTAGGAACCCCGACAATTCCCTCATCATTTTTAAATGCAGCAGATGCCATATCAATAGTTGTCTTCAATGCTTTATCAAATTTTATAAAAGAAGAACCATATGAATCTTTTTCTGCTAATTTAAATAATTCTTTCTCTGAATTTTCAATTATTTGTTGTCCACTTGTATTAAGATCACCTAACTTTGCTTCATCAATGGTTTGTTCAGAAATCTTTATAAGCTCTCTTCGCACAAACATATCATAAATAATTTTTGAATATTCGATTGCTTGTCTTATAGAAGTTGAAAATTTCGTGATCTTTACTAAATATTCTGGCACATTTAATTCATCTTTTTCATCTTCAAAATAATTTTTTAAAGTTATCGGATTAGCTAAAAGCCCTTTATAAATCAAACTTTCTATTGCCCCATAAATTTTTTGGTGCATAGGATCATAAAAGTTGTCGCTAGATATTATAATATCTATATCATCAAAAATTTCATTTGAAACAAGTATAGAACCAATTACTGCTTGCTCAGCTTCAATATTATTTGGTAATTCTTTAAATTTATCTTTAACTATTGATAGATTATTCTCCACATCTCATTCTATTTCAATTTTACTCAA
>QCQE01000017.1 GCA_003212275.1 Pelagibacteraceae bacterium AG-447-N18 | reverse complement strand
CTAAATTTACTTTTCCATCAGAAGAGTCTAAGAAATTAACAAAAATTGCTTTGCTTAATTATTGTGGTGCTGCAATATTAATGCCTTATAAACTTTTTCATTCAGAGTGTAAAAAACTTAAATACGATCTTGAATTATTACAAAATACTTTTGCAACATCTTTTGAACAAGTAGCTCATAGAGTAACCTGTTTGCAAGATCCAAAACTACCTGGAATTCCATTTCATTTTTTAAGGGTAGATATGGCTGGAAATATTTCTAAAAGATTTTCTTTGTCTGGAATTGAAATTCCAAGATATGGAGGTGCTTGTCCAAGATGGAATGTTTATTCTGCATTTACAAGACCTGGAGTTATTCAAAGTGCTGTAAGTAAAATGACCAACGGAGAAAAATATGTTTGTATTGCAAGAACTGTTGAAAAAGGGATTGGAAGATTTGGTAGAGCAAAAAGTATTTTGTCTATAGGTTTAGGTTGTGAAGCTAAATATGCTAAAGATTTTGTATATACTGAAAATGTTAACTTAAGTGAAAAGTCATCAGAAATTCCAATAGGTGTGTCATGTAGAACCTGCGATAGATTAGATTGTTCTCAAAGAGCTTTTCCTCCTTTACATAAAAAATTTGATGTTGACATAAATTTGAGAGGCGTTTCAGTTTATGTAGGTGATAAAAATTAAAAGAATATGCTTAAATTTATAATTCCTGCGATCATATTTTTTTTAATTGTTCTTTTTTGGGAAAAGATTAATGAGAAAATTTACCAAAAATTTAAGGTTAAAATTAATTTAATTATTTTAACTGCAGCCTTATTATTTGTATTAGCAGTATTGATTTTATTATACTTTTAGTTCTGATGAAAAAAATTTTTATCATTTTTTTAATTGTTTTTTCATATTTAAATAATTCATTTGCAGATGAAAGAATTAAAAAACTGAATCAATTGTTTGATGATTTAAAAACTCAAAATTACTCAGTCGCATATAAAGTTGAACAAGAAATTTGGCAAATATGGAGCACACATCCAAATGATGAAAATTTGACAATGTTATTAAATAAAGGATCAAGTTTAGTAAATGAGTCAAAGTATAACCAAGCAATAGATATATTTTCTAAAGCAATAAATTTGGATCCATTATGGGCTGAGGCATGGAATAAACGTGCAACTGTATTTTATTTATCTGGTAATTTTGAAAAGTCGCAAAAAGATATTGATAAAGTTTTAGAATTAGAAAAAAGGCATTTCGGCGCTCTTGCTGGACAAGGTCTTGTAAATATTCAATTAAAAAATTATAATAAGGCCATTAAGAGTTATGAAAAAGCTAAAGAGATATATCCCACAATGAAATCACCCGATATGATGATAAATCAAATTAAAAAGCTAATAAAAAAACAATCAATCTAAAATGATAGATTATATATTACCATTTTTAATACTTATCATGATTGTGGTATTCATCCATGAATATGGCCATTATTATTTTGCAAAAAGATATGGTGTTGCAGTAACTGATTTTTCAATAGGATTTGGAAAAGAAATTTTTGGTTGGAATGATAAATCTGGAACCAGATGGAAAATTTGCTGGATACCTCTTGGTGGATATGTAAAATTCTTTGGAGATCGAAATGTTTTTTCACAAGCTGATCAAGAAAAATTAATTGAAAAGTACAATGAAGAAGACAGGAAAAAATTATTCGTTTTAAAACCACTTTATCAAAGAGCCTTAATTGTTTTTGGTGGACCATTAGCAAACTTCTTACTTGCGCTATTAATTTTCTTTTCTATTTATACCTTTGCAGGAAAAGATTTTACTCCTGCAATGATCAATGAGGTACAAAAAGATAGTCCAGCAATGATCGGTGGTTTGAAACAAAATGATATTATTTTAGAGATAGATGGAAATGAAGTTAAAAGTATTATGGATGTTTCTAAATTTATAACGTTATCAACAGATGATTTTATAGATTTTAAGGTTAAACGTTCGTACGACGAAATATTATTAAAAGTAAAACCTAAAATGGTTTTAAGTGAAGATAATCTTGGAAATAAAATTAACAAAAGGATTGTTGGAATTAAATTAAGTGCTTACAATAACGAGATAAATCATGTTAAATTAGGACCCGCACAAGCTATATACCACGCAGCAAATGAGGTATATTTCGTGAGTATTTCCTCACTTAAATATATCGGTGCGATGATTTTTGGAAAAGCTGACACTTCACAACTTGGTGGACCAATTAGAATTGCTAAAATTTCAGGGCAAGTAGCAGAGTTTGGTTTGTTGGCATTTATTAGCATGATGGCTTATATTTCTATTAGCCTAGGATTAATTAATTTATTTCCGATACCAATGTTGGATGGAGGTCATTTAATGTTTTATGCTTTCGAAAAAGTGTTAGGACGTCCTTTATCACAAAAAACGCAAGAGGGTTTTTTTCGAATCGGAATGTTTTTGCTCTTAACTTTGATGATATTTACAACATTTAATGATCTCAAAGATCTTGGCTTATTTAGCTGATAAAATTCATATCTTTAAATAACCCTTTAAAAATAAGGTTTTTTCACTATACCAGATATTGTGTATAACTTTGAGCCAGATACTAAAAAAAGGCTTGATTTATCAATGCTTTTGATAAAGATAGTAAATAACCTAATAAAACCGGAGCTAAAATGAACAAAAAACAACTAGTTGTCAAATTATCAGGCGCTTTAAACCTAAGTAAAGCCGATGCTGAAAGAACTTTTGACACGATTACCAACACTATTTTAGATGCACTAAAAGCTGATGATTCAGTCAAAATTGCAGGATTTGGTACATATAAAGTGGCTAAAAGAAAAGCGAGAGTTGGAAGAAACCCTAGGACTGGTGAGCAAATTCAAATTGCTGCATCGCAAAAGGTTAAATTCTTACCTGCCAAAGCTTTAAAAGAAGTATTCAATAAATAGTTAATTTTACAGCCTTAACGTCAAAAAGCGTTAAGGCTGTTTCTATATGCAAAATCTGCATACCCAATTTTCATAATCAGCGTTAGTTTTTAGGAATTATTAAAATACAAGCACCTTCTATAACAGGGAGGTCTTATGACTAAATTAATAAAAAAAATAAGTGCGCCACTTATTAGTTTAATTTTTTTATTGAACATGAGTAGTGCAGGTATGGCAGACACAACAGTTTCTGCTGAAGTAGGTTTTATTTTTAATACCTTATTATTTTTGATTTGTGGATTTCTAGTAATGTTCATGGCATGTGGTTTTGCTATGCTAGAGTCTGGAATGGTTACATCAAAAAGTGTATCCGTTATTTGTGCAAAAAATATAGGGTTATTCTCAATTGCAGGTATAATGTTCTGGCTTGTAGGTTATAATTTAGCCTATGGTATAAGTCCAGGTGGATATATAGGAAAATTTATTCCATGGGCAGATGGCAGTAAAATTGATACAGGTTATTCCGATGGTTCAGATTGGTATTTCCAAATGGTGTTCTGTGCAACTACTGTTTCAATCGTATCAGGTACAATGGCTGAAAGAATTAAATTATGGCCATTCTTTACATTTGCTGCAGTTCTATCAGGAATTATTTATCCAATCGTAATGGGTTGGCAGTGGGGTGGAGGCTGGTTAGCAGAGTTAGGATTTTCTGATTTTGCTGGTTCAACTTTAGTACACTCAACTGGTGGTGCAGCTGCTTTAGCTGGTGCGATGATAATTGGTCCAAGATTAGGAAGATTTACTAAATCTGGGGCTCCAGCACCGCTTAAACCGTTTGCAGCATCTTCGATACCATTAGTAACAATTGGAGTATTTATTTTATGGCTAGGTTGGTTTGGCTTTAATGGTGGTTCACAATTAGCATTGGGAACTGCTACAGATGCAATTGCTGTATCAAAAATATTTATTAACACATTCCTTGCTGGTGCAGGTGGTGTTATGGGTGCAGCAGTTATAACAAGATTGCATTTTGGTAAAACTGACGTAGTTCAAATGTTAAATGGATGTATTGGTGGTCTGGTTGCTGTAACTGCAGAACCATTGTTACCATCACCATTTGCTGCAATTTTAATTGGTGCTGTGGGTGGATTAATCGTAGTGTATGGTACTAAACTATTATTCTCTCTAAAAATTGATGATGTAGTTGGTGCTATTCCTGCTCACTTATTTGCTGGAATTTGGGGTACGTTAATTGTACCTGCAACAAATTCTGGTGCAAATTTTAGTACCCAGTTAATTGGTGTATTATCAGTAAACATATTTGTGTTTATTGTAGCTTACATAGTGTTTAGCGCTATCAAAGCAACAATTGGCCTAAGGTTAAGTAAAGAAGGTGAAACCAAAGGTACTGATGTCACTGAAACTGGCGTGATTGCATATGCAATACGTGACTAATTGTTAACAATAAGGGACTCTTCGCTCTCTGTGTATCTCCGCGATTACTCATCGAAGGGTCCCTAAAATTCTCTCTTAAAGTTAGTTAAACGAAAAAAAGCCCCTCCCTCAAGGGGCTTTTTTTATTTTCATAAAACTTAAATGATTACAAATTTTCAATCACCTGATTAAACACTTCATCGGGCTTAAGATTCTTCATCCCATTTCTATCCCTATGCCAAACATTATCCACATAATCCTTAGGAACTATTGGAATAATTTTACTATATTTTAGCTCACTCACTGGGTCATTAGCTATTAATCCAAATGATTTAATTCCAAGAGCTGCTGCAAGATTTAATGGACCTGAATTATTTCCAAGAAAAAAATCTGAATTTTTAATTGCTAATATTACTCCTTGTAGATCTTTATTAGAACAATCGATAAAATAATTTTTATTAGACTCAGCAATTATTTTTTTTGCAATATGAGATTTTTCAGGGCTACAAACAAGATATATGTAATCAAATAATTTTTTTTCGAACAAAAGATCGGCAAGTTTGATAAAATCTTCCTCATACCACATTTTGTAATCTTCAAAAGAATCGACCCCAAAAGCAATTTTCTTTCCATCAACAAGAAGGTCAGAATTGTTTTTTTTGAGACTCTCAACATCAATTTCCAAATTTGGATATTTATTCTCTATTGTTATCGAATTAATCTTAAGTAGTTTTTGTGATCTTTCAGAATAATTTAATTTTAAATCCTCCTCATTAAGAAAATTTTTAACAGTAAGCCATTTCTTTTGGTTTTTAAATCCTGGTCCAATAATATTCTTAATTTTTGCTATTTTAGCTGCGATAGCAGGTTTATTGACTTTATCTAATATATAAACAAAATCATATTTCTCAGATTTAAATACCTTTATTAATTTAAATACATCAATCCAATAAAATAAACCCTTTCTGAAATCATTATAAAAAATTTGATTTATATGTTTTAGGTCTTTAAGAATATTTTGGGCTTGAGTTTTTTCTCTGACAACTAAATCTATATTTGTTTGATGATGTTGACTGATAGCTTTTATGTAGGGTAATTGCCAGATTAAATCACCTAATTTATGATGAGTATAAACGATACAAATTTTATTCATTTTTATTTATGTGATTTCAAAAAAAACTATATAATAAATTTAGTTCTATGAATATAAAATCGTCAAAAACATTAGTCACAGAAGCTTTAAGCGAAATTAAAACAATTTCACCAGACGAAGCATTATCAATGATGAATGAAGATAAATGTAATCTAATTGATATTAGAGATATAAGAGAACTTGAAAGAGATGGGCGAGTTGAAAATTCAAATCATATTCCGCGAGGAATGTTAGAATTTTGGTTAGATCCTGATAGTCCATATTTTAAAGATGGTAAATTAGATATGAATAAAGAAATGGTTCTTTTCTGTGCTGGCGGTATGAGATCAGCATTGGCTGCAAAAACTCTCAAAGATATGGGGTTTGAAAAAGTTTCACACATTGATGGTGGGTTTGGAGCTATTAGAAATAGTAAATTTAAGATTGTTTAAGAAACACACTCTTCTAAAGCATATTCAAGTCTATCTTGTCCCCAAAAAAGTTTATTGTTTACTATGAAAGTTGGAGCACCGAATACATCATTTTGAAAAGCTTTGTCAGTTAAACTTTTTAATTCGTCTTTTACTTTTTGATTATTTATATCTTCAAAAAATTTTTTTTTATCAATTTTACAATTATCTAAAATTTCGTTTACGTTAGCTTCGATTGATATATCTATATTATTTTTCCAATAGGCATCAAAACAGATATCAAAGTATTCACTTTTTTTATTTGCATCAATTGAAATAAATCCTCTCATTAAATAAAGGGTATTAATTGGAAATTTTTCGTTCCATTTAAAAGATATATTATTTTTGTTAGCTATAATTTCGCAATCATTTTTCATATTTTTCATTTTTCGCTCATTAAAAGCAGGAGCAGTTATGTTACCTAACTTATGTAAACCACCTAGCAAAATAGGTTTATAATTAAAATCGACCCCATTTTTATTCTGCATTGATTTAATTTTTTTATATGCAATGTAAGAATATGGACTAATAAAATCGAAGTAAAAATCGATGATTTTACTCATATAGGTTAATACTTTTTGCATAAAATATTCTAATCAGCCAATAAATAAAGATGCCTAAAGGACCAATTAAGTAAGTGATTATTAATGGGATGCCAACAAGAACCTTATTGATAAAAAACTTTTGTGAGTCTCTTACAATCCAGCCACCGACGAATAAATTAATTGATACAAAGTGGATCCAAAATAACATTAAAAAAATATTACTTGAAAACAAACCTGATAAATTACTAATACTTAAATATAATTCAAAATTACTATCGAAATCATAAGCACTTAAATAAGCTTTATAAAGCACAAATATGTAAGCACCTCCTAATAATGTGATTGGAAAAATAGAAGTAACAAAATATTTTGTAAAGTTTGATTGTGGAAAAAATATTAATACTAACCAAAAAGGCAAAACTCCTAAATTCACCCAGAAGTAGAGAATTTCAATTGTAAAGTAAGCATAAATTTGTTCGATCATTTTAAATTATATTATATTAGATCTTACAATGATTCCTATAAGAAATAAGAGAAAAACATTACAGGTGACTGTAGATGAAATGAGAAATTTTGCTTTAGCATATGTTGAAAAATATGCCCCATCTAAACAACAATTAAGAACATATTTACTAAAAAAATATCTTAAATTATCTGTTCCAAATGTAAAAAAACAGGATGTGACAAATTTAATTGATATTGTTTTATCTGATTTAGAAAAAAATAAATTCATCAATGATAAATTTTATTCTGAAAGTAAAGCCAAAAGTATGATCCGAAGAGGAAGTTCGATTAATAAAATCAGAAACTACTTAATTGGCAAAGGTGTTAATGATGAATTTATAAAAGACACAGTCAATAAAATTAATGAAGATAATTCAGATCAAGATTTTTTTTCAGCAATTAAAATTTGTAAAAAGAAAAGAATTGGACCAGCTAGGATTGATGATAATAGACCACTTTTTTATAAAAAGGATATCTCTTTATTGGCAAGAAATGGCTTCGATTTTGAGACATCAAAAAAAGTTATGGAATTAAAAAAAGATGATTATTTAAAAATAATAAAGCTACTTTGATTTTTTTTTCTTTTCTTCTTCAACTAACTGATTGATTTTATTTCTGATATAATTTTTAACATATACAAATACCAATAAACCAAAAATAGATACTGATACAATAATTATAAGTATTATCCTTAATTGCTCATCCATATTAGATATTTTTATTTTTTAATATTAAACTTGGATTCTTAAAATTTTTCTTTCCATATTTAATTTCTTTGCCTTCAAAATCTGTAATTATTCCTCCAGCATGTTGTAAAATTGCATGACCAGCCGCTATATCCCATTCACAAGCTCTAGGCTCAGCCACATATCCATCATATTCGCCAGCAGCAATGACACAAAATTTAAGAGAACTTTTCATTCTTACATATCTTTTTACATTAAATTTTTTATGTAATTTTTCTATTTCAGGTTTAATATTGTTTGAATAGGATACAAATTTCACATCATTTTTATCAAAATTTTCAGAACAATTTAAATTCTTGGTTTCACCATTCGTAAACTCATAGGCATTATTTGGACCATAGGAGTAAAACATTCTTTTTTTTGAGGGGGCATAAATTAATCCAGCTACTGGATTTTTGTTAATTATTAGTCCAGCATTAATTGTAAATTCCTCTAGATTATTTATGTAGTCGTAGGTGCCATCTATAGGGTCAATTAGCCAAAAGTTTTCAAGATTGTTTATTGATTTATTATCAGAGGTTTCTTCTGAAATGATGGGAAGTTCAGGTGTTAATTCTTTAATTTTTTGAGTGACAATTTTATTAACTTCTAAATCTCCATTACTAACAGGAGTATTATCGGCTTTAATTTTTTTTATAAGTCCTTGTTTTCTTAAATCTAAAGAAATTTTTCCTGCACGAATAAATGTATCAATTAGATTTTCGACAATCTCTTTTAAATTCAAATTATTCATTAATCTTTATTAATTCTATATTTTTAGTATTTATTACTTTTTTTCCAACATTTTCAAAATTAACCGTCACTTTTTCTTTTATAATTGATTGAACTTGACCTATACCCCAGTTTTTATTAGAGGGATTGATAACTTTGTCTCCTGGTTCAAAATCTAATATCATTTAATTTAACTTATATTAGAAATAAGTATAAATACCATCAAATGAATAAAGAATTAAATTCAATAGGATTAAATAAGAAACCATCAGACACAAAAGTAGTTGTTGCAATGTCTGGAGGTGTAGATTCATCAACAGTAGCAGGCATGATGAAAAAAGAAGGATATGATGTAATTGGTATTACTTTAAAACTTTATGACGATACAAAGCAGGTCGCGGAGTCAAAACAATGTTGTTCTGGTCAAGATATCATGGATGCAAAAAGAGTTGCTCAAAAATTAGATATAGAACATAAAATTTTATATTATCAAAATAAGTTCAAGCAAGGAGTTATAGATAATTTTGTTGATAGTTACTTAAAAGGTGAAACTCCAATACCTTGTGTTCAATGTAATCAAACAGTTAAATTTAAGGATTTATTTGAAGTTTCTAAAGATTTAAATGCTGATGCTTTAATCACTGGACATTATGTGAAAAGTGTTACTTCAAATAATAATACAAATATGTACAGAGCTATCGACGAAAATAGAGATCAAAGTTATTTTCTTTTCAATACTACTAGAGAACAACTTGATTATTTAAGATTTCCATTAGGCGGTCTTCATAAAAATGAAACACGTGAAATTGCCAAAAAACTAGACCTTAATGTTGCTGATAAACCAGATAGCCAGGATATATGTTTTGTACCTGGTGGAGATTATGCATCAGTAATTCAAAAATTCAGACCAGACTCATTTAAAAAAGGAAATATAAAAGACCTTAAAGGTAATGTCATTGGTGTTCACGATGGAATTATAAATTTTACTATTGGTCAAAGAAAAGGAATAAAAGTTTCTGACAAAGAAGCTTTATACGTTATTAAAATTAATTCTGAAAAAAATGAAATAATTGTTGGGCCAAAAGAATATTTAGGAAAGAAAGATATTTTATTAAAAAATGTTAATTTATTAGCAAATAAACAAGAATTTAAATCTAGCATTTTTGTAAAAGTTAGATCTACCGGTAAATTGCTAAAAGCAAATGTTAACCTAAGTGATCAAAATGGTGCGAATGTAAACCTTGAAAGCCCTGAAGATGGAATATCACCAGGCCAGGCATGTGTTTTCTATAATAAAGATGCTCTGGGTTATAAAGTATTAGGAGGCGGCTGGATAAAGGAATAAGCTATTTTTTCTTATTTTTTTTTCTAGCTCTTCTTTTTTTTGACCCCATTTTTCTTCGGCCTCTATGTTTCTTTGGGTAACTCATTAAATCCTTTTCATTAATTTATTGAATTTTTGATATGGATATAGCATTGTCCTTTAATCATATCAATTTTTTTATGGGTAAATCTTTTAAGACATTTTTAAAACACACAGCAAAAGATTTTCATAACCAATCAGTAAATCCACCAGTAGTCAGAGCATCGACCATTATTTTTAAGTCTATGCAACATATAAGAAAAACTCAAAAAAAAGCTCTACGAAATCCAACAGGTGGTCATTTTGATTACGGCAGACAAGGGACCTCTACTACTTATATATTACAAAAAATTTTAACAAAACTTGAAGAAAGTTATCATGTTTTTACGACACCAACAGGTTTTGGCTCCGTTTTTTTAGCAATATTTAGCGTTGTTAGACCTGGAGATGAAATGTTAGTTGCAGATCCAGTTTACAGCCCTACACGAATTTTAACTGAAGATTATCTAAAAGATTTTAATATAAAGACAGTTTTTTATAATCCGCATGACCTCAATACATTAAAGAACAATATTACAAAGAAAACAAAATTGATTTTTGTAGAAAATCCTGGGAGTAATACTTTTGATTTTCAAGACTTGGGTAAAATTATTTCGATTGCAAAAAAGCATAAGCTATACACTGCAATTGATAATACTTGGGGTACCCCTTATTACTTAAAACCAATTAAACTTGGTTTTGATATGTCAATTGTCTCTGCAACTAAATATTATTCTGGACATTCAGATGTTATGGGTGGAAGTTTAGCAGTAAATAAAAGAGTATTTTCCAAAGTTAAAGCAGCAGAAAAAATTACAGGTCTTAGATTAGGACCTGATGATGCTTATTTAATAACTAGAGGGTTAAGAACGTTAGATGTGAGATTAGATAGACATAGAGAAAATGCTAAAAAGGTTGCAGCATTTTTATCAAAAAATAAAAGAATTCAATTGCTATATCCTTTCAAAAAAAATTCACAAAATTTTAGAATGTGGAAAAAATATTATTCTGGAGCGTCTGGTTTAATGGGATTAAAGATAAAAGCTAAGAATATTAATTCTGTTCGAAAGTTTGTTAATTCACTGAAATTGTTTGGCTATGGCTATAGTTGGGGTGGATTTGAGAGTTTAGCGCTTCATCAAGAATTTAGAGAAACTGGTAAAAGAAAATATATGAACTTACCAAAAGATGAACATTTAGTAAGATTACATATAGGTCTTGAAGATCCTAATGATTTGATTGCTGATATCAAACAAGCTTTAAGACATTTAAGATGAGTTCTGAAAAATTTTTTCACTCAAAAACAGCGATAGTAACTTTATTTGCTGCATGCTTTGTTGTTTTAATTTCTTTGGGTGTCAGACAAACATTTGGTTTGTTCTTTATGGACTTCAACGAGAGTTTAAAGATAAGTAACACCGCATTTGGTTTTGCAATTGGGATGCAGATGTTGATGTGGGGTATAACAGGTCCTATCTTCGGTGCTATAGCAGATAAATACGGAGGACATATAGCTATAATCGGAGCATTTATTTTTTATACTTTAGGTGTTTATCTTTTATACACGGGTCCAAACACTGGAATATTTTTTCAAATCCATATGGGTTTATTGATCGGAATAGGTCTTGGTGGAACAGCAATCAGTATTCCTATGTCAGTTGTGGGGAAACATTTTCCATTATCTACAAGAACGATTGCAATGAGTTTTGTTACTGCTGTTGGATCATTTGGTTACTTTCTTTCACCAATTTTCACTAATTTTTCTCTCACAGAGTTTGGTTGGAACTATACATTATTTGTTTTTTGCTTATTTTTGTTATCTGGTTTAGTTGCAGCATATTTTGTTAGATCTCCATCTCTAACGGAAAGTGTCGAAAAAACTTCAGATCAATCTTTTAAGGAAGCTCTCTCAGAAGCTTTTAAAACTAAAAGTTATATTTTACTTGTATCAGGGTTTTTTGTATGTGGTTTTCATATAACTTTGGTTGGAACGCATGTACCTAAATATGTAATAGACAGAGGTCTTGAGGATTGGACTGCAGCAGCAATTTTATCTTTAATCGGTTTATTTAATATTTTTGGCTCACTATTAAGTGGCTACCTCTCTGCAAAAATGAGTAAGAAAATTATCCTAAGTGCAATTTACTTTTTAAGAGGTGTTTCTATAATTTTTTTTATATTTATGCCCGCAAGTAATATTAATGCATTTTTATTTGGTGCAAGTTTTGGTTTTTTATGGTTATCAACAGTGCCTGCAACAAGTGGAATTGTAGCTCACCTGTTTGGGACAAAGTATTTAGGTCTACTATATGGAATTGTTTTTTTAAGTCACCAAGTTGGATCTTTTTTTGGCGCTTATCTAGGGGGTTTATTTTATGATCTATATGGGTCATATGATTATGCGTGGTATTTAGCAATTGCATTATCAGTTTTTGCAGCAATAATTCATCTACCTATTAGAGAAGAACCAGTGTTAAGACTAAAAACAGAATAATTTGAACAGATTAAATCAATTAACAGAGATACATCAGTCAGGAAAACCCTACATTATTTATAAATCTAAAAAAGGATTTAATCTTTATACAAATTTTTCAAAAAAAATTACTTTAAATAATAAAAATATTAAAAGTTTTTTAACTAAAAAAAATAAAAAGAAATCAAAAGATACTGACCTTTTTATTGGTTTCTTTGGATATGAGTTATTGAATAATCTGATTGATGTTAAAATCCCAAAACAGAAGAATTTAAATTTTCCCAAAGGTATTTTCTATAAACCAGAAAAAAAGATCAAACTAAGTAACAAGTTAAATTATGATTTCGAAAATTTTAAATCAGGTAATTTTAAAATAAATATTAATAGAAAAAATTATACAAAAATATTCAATAAATTTAAGAAAAAAATAAAAAGTGGTGAAACATATCAAATTAAAATTTGCACCAAATATAAAACAAAGTCAGAAATTAATCCGTTAGATTTTTTTTCGAGGTTATCTAATACTAACCTAGCTCCCGAGGCTTTTATGATTAAAGATCATAATTATTCAATAATTAGTTGTTCCCCAGAAACTTTAATTACAAAAAAGGGGAGTGATATATCTACAAAACCAATAGCTGGAACTGTAAAAAAAACGAAGCATTTAAATAAAATAAAAGCATTAAATTATTTTAGAAAAAATTTAAAAGAAACCAAAGAGCACAATATGATTGTTGATATGGAAAGAAATGATTTATCAAGAATTTGTAAAGTGGGTTCTGTAAAACTATCTAAACAAAAAATCGTAGAAGAATATAAAGATCTTTTTCATTACGTTAGCCTCATTAAGGGAAAATTAAAAAAGAATATAAATAATTTTGAAATAATTAAAGCAATGATGCCTGGTGGTTCAGTTATTGGGTGTCCAAAGATAAATACGCTTAATCTTTTAAATAATCAGGAAAAAGAAAATAGGAATATTTATACAGGTAGCTTTGGCTACATAAAATTCAATGGTGATATGAGATTTAACATAATTATACGTTCAATTCTAAATTTTAAAAATATATCTGAAATTTCAGTTGCCTCTGGGGTTGTCGTCGATAGTAATGCCAATCATGAATTTAATGAAAATTTTCTAAAAGCTAAAGCGTTAATAGATTTGTTCAAATGATTTATGTAATTGATCATAACGACTCCTTTACTCATAATGTAGTTCATCAATTTGCTTTGTTTGATAAAGTTGAGTGTGATAACTATGATAAAGTAAACGAAAATAAAATTAAGCACGCATCTACAATAATTTTTTCACCTGGACCAGGTAATCCAAAAAATTATCCAATCACCTCAAAAATTTATAAAAAATATAAAGGTAAAAAGAAAATCATAGGGATTTGTTTAGGATTTCAACATATTCTATTTTGTGAAGGCGCAAAAATTGTTGAACAAAAAAAAATTTATCATGGATTTCAATCAAATATAAAAGTAATCACTAATAAATCTTTATTCAAAAAAGGAAAAATATTTAAAGTTGGCAGGTATCATTCTTTAAAATTAAAAGAGCCTTTCAAATCTAATAATTTTGAGATAACTATGAGATGTTTAAATTCAAAAGTTGCAATGGCATTTGAAAATCAAAAGGAAAAAATTTATGGATTTCAATTTCACCCAGAATCTTTTTTAACTA
>QCQE01000016.1 GCA_003212275.1 Pelagibacteraceae bacterium AG-447-N18 | reverse complement strand
GGTGGTCAAGCTGGTATATCTGGCCATCTAAGAGTGGGAAATAATGTTGAAATCGGTGGTGGCAGCGGTGTTATAAAAGATATACCCGATAATGCAAAAGTTATGGGTTATCCAGCAAAAAGTATTAGAGAATTTTTGAAAGATAATAGATGATACATAAAACTGCTATCGTTGATCCAAAATCCAAAATGTCATCTAATGTAGAGGTAGGTCCCTATTCAGTAATTGGACCAAATGTTGAGGTAGGAGAAAATACTATTATCCAATCCCATGTTAGTATCGTGGGAAACACTAAGATTGGGAAGAAAAATAAGATATATCCATTTGCTTCAATTGGAAACGATCCTCAAGATCTAAAATTTAATGGTGAGGATACTAAATTAGAAATTGGAGATAACAATAAAATTAGAGAATATGTAACAATAAATCCAGGTACTAAAGGTGGGGGTGGAATTACTAAAATTGGTAATGGATGTTTATTTATGGTCTCTTCACATATAGCACATGATTGCTTAGTCGAGGACAATGTAATACTGGCAAATAATGTACCTCTTGGTGGACATGCACATATTGAGCAAAATGTAATAATTGGAGGTAATTCAGCTGTGCAACAATTTACTAGAGTTGGTAAGTTTGCAATGATAGGTGGAATGTGTGGGGTTGTAAGAGATATCATCCCTTATGCGATGGTACACGGAAATAGAAGTGTTCTTCAGGGTTTAAATTTAATTGGATTAAGAAGAAAAAATATACCTAATAAAGAAATCTTAGTTTTAAGTGAAGCATATAAAGAAATCTTTAAAAACGAAAATTTGACAGAAAATTTAAAAAATTTAAATGCTGAAATCAAAAAAAATGGTCTTGTAAAAGACGTTGTTGAATTTTTAGAAAAAGATAAAAAAAGACCAATATGCACACCTTTTTCAAAATAAAATGATAGGTTTGTTTTTAGGTGATACAGATTTTTCGAAAATCGTTCTTAAAAAAATAAAAAAATTAAAAAAAAAGTACTTTATAATTGATTTTTCCAATAAGAATGATTTTGCTAAAGAAAAAAATTCTTACAGAATTAGTATTGGAAAATTTGGAAAAATAATAGACCTAATTAAAAAGCAAAAATCGAATAAAGTTCTTTTTGCTGGGAAAATCGCTAAACCAAAATTTTCTACATTGAGATTAGATTTGAAAGGCATTTATTACATGCCAAGTATTATAAAAGCTGCTAAATTAGGAGATGCAGCTATAATTAAAGTTATTATTGAAATCCTTAAAAATGAAAAAATTGATGTTATAAGTTCAATTCATTTCAATCCTGAGTTAACCGGTAAAAAAGGTTTACATACAAAGATAAAACCATCTCGAGCTGATATTAAATCAATCAATCAAGGTATAAAATATTTAGCTAAAACAAATAGTTATGATCATATTCAGGCACTAGTAGTTAGAGATAATAAGATAATAGCAAAAGAAGACAATAGAGGTACCAAAAAAATGATAACTAAATTAAAGAATAATTCTGGTGGTATTTTAATCAAATTCCCGAAAAAAAAACAAGATTTGAGAATGGATTTACCCACAATAGGGATACAAACCATTAAAGATTGTAAAAAATATGGATTAAAAGGAATAGTTCTTAAATCAAAAAAAAATATCTTTTTAGATAAATCTAAAAGTATTGAATTTGCTGATAAAAATAAAATTTTTATTTTGATAAAATGAAAAAAATATTTGTACTTACAGGAGAACCCTCTGGAGATAAATTAGCTTCCACAGCAATTTCAAAACTTCAAAAAGATTATACGGATATTAAATATTTATCTGTAGGTGGGTCAAATTTAAGAAAAATTGGAATAGAGTCTATCTTTGATTTGAAAGAAATAACTTATTTGGGTTTTACGAGTGTTTTGTTAAATATTTTTAAGATTAATAAAAGAATTAATCAAACTGTTGAAGAAATCTTGAAATTCAATCCAGATATTTTGTTTAGTGTTGATAGTCCAGATTTTACTTTAAGAGTTGCAGAAAAGGTAAAAAAAATTAATCCTCAAATTAAGACAATTCACTATGTAGCCCCACAAGTTTGGATTTGGAGAAAAGGAAGGGTAAAAAAAATTAAAAAATTTATTGATCATATTCTTTTATTATTTGATTTTGAAAAAAAATTTTTTGATGAAGAGAATATAAATAATACTTTTGTAGGTCATCCGTTAATAGAAAATAATAAAAATAATAAAAATAATAAAACAGATATCAATAATTTTATTTATAATAATAAAAAAATAATATCTATATTTCCAGGTAGTCGAAAATCAGAAACAAATGTTTTGTTGCCAATATTGATTGATTTTATAAATATGATGAATAAAAGAAATTCAAATTATAATTTTATTTTTCATGCTACTGAAGAAAACAAAAATAATATTGTTGAGTATATTAAAGATAAGGGTTTAAATAATATTGATGTAATTTCAGATGAAAATATGAAAAAGGAAATATTAATAAATTCAATTTTTGCTGTATGCAAGTCAGGAACAATATCTCTTCAAGTCTGTAATGCTAATGTTCCTTCAATAATTATTTATAAGTTAAATTTTATAAATTTTATGATCTTTAAATTATTGGTAAATGTAAAATTTGCGAATATTATCAATATAATTAATAATAAAGAAGTCATTCCTGAATTGTTGCAAAGTGAGTGTAATGCCAAAGAAATTTATAACTCTGTTTTATATATGCTTAAAAATCCAGAGATTGGAAAAAGACAATTAGAACAATGCAATCAAACTTTAAAAGGAATTAGATCGAATTCTTCATCGTCTAATGAAGTAGCCACAATCTTAAGAAATAGTCTTGTTGGATAATCTTTTTTTAACCTCTTCTTTACCCAGGGATACAATTATATCATAAATACCAGGACCAAATTTTGACCCTGTTAAAGCCACTCTTAGGGGCTGACCAACACCTTTAAAGTTGGTGTTATTAGATTTTATTAGTTTCTGAACTATCGGTTCTAAATTTTCCCTTGTAAAGTTGCTTATTTCTTTAATATTATCTTTAAATTCGGAGATAATTTTTCGTGCATTAGCATCAATTAATTTTAGATCTTCTTTATTAAAATTAACTTCATCATTAATAATATATTGGCTATTATTATATATATCCTCTAGTGTTTTGGCTTTATTCTTGAGAAAAGTTAGAGATTTTTTAATTTTATCTTTTTTTTCCTCAATAATCTTTTTTTTAAAAATTTCACAATAATTAATTAGTTGATTAAAAAGTTCGTTTTCATCAATGCTTTTTATATAATGTTCATTCATAGATAGAATTCTACTTAAATCTAATTTTGATGGTGATTTTCCAATACCTTCAAGATTAAAATATTTTACACTTTCATCTAAAGTAAAAATTTCTTTATCTTCATATGACCAACCTAATCTTAAAAGATAATTTCTCAAAGCATCTGGCATAATACCTATTTTAGAATAGTCCTCTAGAGTTGATGCTTTATCTCTTTTAGATAATTTTTTCCCCTCCATTGTATGAATTAATGGTATATGTGCAAACGTTGGTAAAGCCCATCCCATTGCTTCATAAATTTGAATTTGTTTAAATGTATTGATTTTATGATCATCACCTCTAATAATATGCGTCATATTCATCTGATGATCATCAACAGCAGCAGATAAATTATAAGTTGGTGTGCCATCATTTCTTAATATTACAAAATCTTCGATAGTATTATTTTCAATTTCTACATTTCCTTGAACTTTATCTTTTAATATTGATGTACCATCAATTTTACTTTTAAATCTAATTACTGGTTTAATATCTTTAGGTGCTTCATTTTCATTTCTATCTCTCCATTTTCTATCATAAACGTATGGAATTTTTTTTTGCTTAGCTCTTTTTTTTTGTGCTTCAATTTCTTCAGTCGAACAATAACATTTATAAGCACTACCTTTTTTTAATAGTTCATTTGCAACTTTGATATGATTGTCAATTTTTTGAGATTGTATATATTCTGTTCCATCATGATTGATACCTATCCATTGCAAAGATTTTATAATTTGATATTTGTATTCCTCTTTTGATCTTTCTTTGTCTGTATCTTCTATACGTAGATAAAAATTACCATTTTGGTTTTTTGAATATAACCAATTAAATAAAGCTGTTCTCACCCCGCCAATATGCAAAGGTCCAGTAGGTGACGGAGCAAATCTAGTTGCTACTTTTTTCATTAAAAATGGTTTAGACTATTTTTTTAGAAGTTTCTATATAAAGATACTAAAACACCTTGAACTTTTACTCTATCAGGGCCAAAAATTTTGGTTTCATAGTTTTTATTAGCACTTTCTAACGCTACTACTTTACCTTTTTTTCTAATTCTTTTAAGCATAGCTTCGTGTTCGTCAATTAATGCTACCACTATTTTTCCATTATCAGCTGTATCAGTTCTTTTGATGATGACTGTGTCACCCTCATGAATTCCAGCTTCAATCATTGAATCTCCTTGAACTTTAAGGCCAAAATAATCTCCATTTTTTTCTAAGTTATTTGGTAATGGAATTCTAGAAACTTCATTTTGGATTGCCTCAACTGGTGTTCCAGCTGCTATTTTACCTAAAACAGGCACTTCAGCATCGTCGGATAAAGGTTTTTCTTCATCCAAACCTCCCTTGATGACACTTGGGGAAAAATTATTGTAAATATCATTTGCAGAAGCAGTCTCTGGTAATTTTATAACCTCTAAAGCTCTAGCTTTATGAGCAAGCCTTTTAATGAAACCTCTTTCTTCTAAAGCACTTATTAATCTGTGAATCCCAGATTTTGATTTGAGATTTAGTGATTCCTTCATTTCTTCGTAAGAGGGGGATACACCAGAGCTCCTCAACTTCTTGTTGATAAATAAAAGCAAGTTTTTTTGTTTTTTTGTTAGCATAAGAACAAATATCGTACAAACAATGTTCTATAAAAGTTCTTCATAATTAACAATAGTTAAAAAGCCTTAAAAATATTGACTTTTTTAGCTATAAAACGGAAAAAATCGAATTATCGTCTAAATTTTTTAAAAGTGATTCACCAATTAAAAAAGTTTTGATGGATGTTTTATTTGAAAGTTCCAAAAGTTCATCTTTAGTCTTAATTCCACTTTCAGAAATTAGTGGGCCAGGGTGATTAACTAAAACATCGTGAATATCATAAGTTGTATTAATATCAGTTTTTAGAGTTTTTAAATTTCTGTTGTTAATACCAAGTAAGGCATTTTTAAATCTAAGTGCTTGTTTAGCTTCATTAACAGTATGAACCTCTACAATAACTGACATATTAAATTTTAAAGCTTCCTCATATAAATCATCGGCCAATTTATCTGAAACTCCAGCTAAAATAATTAAGATAGCATCGGCACCATAACTTTTAGCTAAAGGAATTTGAAATTTATCTAAAAAAAAATCTTTACAAAGAATTGGTAAATTAACATTTTTTTTTATTTTACTAATATGATGCAAGTTTCCTAAAAAAAAATCCTCCTCAGTTAAAACAGATAAACAGGTTGCTTTATTTGATTTATATATATTAGCTATTCTTATAGGATCGTAGTCTTTTATTATTATTCCTGCAGAGGGACTTGCTTTTTTTATTTCAGCAATAATTGAGAATTTTTTATTTTCAATATTCTTTTTAATCGTATCTTTAAAATCAACGTATGTAGTATTTTTTTTTATTAATTCTTCGAGTGACTCAAGACTTATACTTTTTTTAAGCTCAAAAATTTTTTCTCTTTTGATATTTATTATTTTTTCAAGAACATTTTCAGCCATTTTGAATTTTCTCTAGTTGTTTAAATGTTTGACCTGATAAAATGTGTTTTCTAGCATCATCATAAGCTTTATCGAAATTCTGATGAGTTTCATTAACAACTAATCCTGCTGCAGCATTTAAACAAACTGCTTTTGAAAAATCATTATCCTCACCTTTAAATATATTAACCATTCTATCTGCATTAAAAGCTGCATCATTGCCAATAAGATTTTCAAACTTATCTGCATTTATATTTAACTTATTTGGATCAATAATAATCTCAGAGATGACACCATCTTTTAATTGTATTACATTGGTTTTAGCATAAGGTGAAATTTCATCTAATCCATCTTCACTATTGACTATCCAAGCAAATTTAATATCTAAATTTTTTAAAGCATTAGCAAATATTTTTAATAGTTTTTTATCAAAAACACCAATAACTTGTCTTTTTACAAGAGCAGGGCTACTCAAAGGTCCGATCATATTGAATATAGTTCTTTTTCCAATTTTTTTTCTTGTGGGTCCTACAAATCTCATTGCGCTGTGATAGTTGGGTGCAAACATGAATCCGAAATTATTATCATTAATTTGATTTTCAATATCTTTTGGCTCTAAATTTATTTTTATATTTAAAGCCTCTAGAACATCACCAGATCCACATTTTGAGGATACAGCTTTATTTCCATGTTTAGCTACTTTAACACCCATACTTGAAAGTAATAATGCTGAAGCTGTTGATATATTAAGTGTATTCATACCATCTCCACCAGTTCCACAAGTATCAACACAATTTTCTACATTCACTCTTTTAGACTTGTTTCTAAGAACAAAAACTCCACCAGCTACCTCATCAGAAGATTCACCTTTTGCTGATAAAAGTGTCAAAAAATCAAATATTTCTTGGTCTTCTGCTTTACCATCCATCAATAATTCAAAAGCAGATTTACTTTCATCAAAAGTTAAATTTTCCTTTTTCTTAATTTTTTCAATGAATTGTTTCATTAATCCTAAATTCTTATAAAATTTTTTAAAATTTTTATTCCTAATTTAGTTTTAATACTTTCAGGGTGAAATTGCACTCCATGTATATGATATTTCTTATGTTGTACTCCCATTATTAGTCCATCTTGTGTCTGAGCAGTAATTTCAAGATCTTTAGATAATGATTTTTTATCAATAATTAAGCTGTGATATCGAGTGGCTTCAAACGTTTTAGGAAGATTTTTTAAAATACCAATTTTTTTTGAAAAAATCTTACTAGTTTTTCCATGCATTAGCTTTCTAGCTTGAACAATTTTTGAGCCAAACACTTGACCTATAATTTGATGACCCAAACAAACCCCAAGTATTGGTATTTTTTTATATAAAGATTTAACGATTTTAAGACAATTACCTGATTGATTGGGGTTACCAGGTCCAGGTGAAATTACGATCTTATGATATCTTTTTTTTAAAATTTCATGAGATGTTATTTGATCATTTCTAATTACTTCAACATTCACTTTTAATGAAGACAGATAATGGTAGAGATTAAAAGTAAAACTATCGTAATTATCAATTAAGATTATCTTTTTCATTTCAACGCATTAATTAAAGCTTTTGCTTTATTTACTGTTTCTTCGTACTCCTTTAATGGTTTGCTATCCGCAACAATCCCAGCTCCAGCTTGGACATAAAATCTGTTATTTTTTGCAACAGCTGTTCTTAAAGCAATACATGTATCAAACTCTCCATTCGCCGCGAAATACCCAATGCCACCGGCATAAACCTTCCTTTTTGTAGACTCTAGTTCATCAATAATTTCCATAGCTCTTATTTTGGGAGCTCCAGAGACAGTTCCAGCTGGAAAACCCGCTAAAAGAGACTTAAATTTAGAAAATCTTTTATCATGTTTACCTATTACGTTCGAAACTATATGCATTACATGTGAATACCTTTCAATTATAAAACTTTCAGTAACTTTAATAGAATTAGTCTTAGATACTTTTCCGGCATCATTTCTTCCAAGATCTAATAACATTAGATGTTCAGAAAGCTCTTTTTTATCTCTAAGTAAATCTTTTTCATAAAAACGATCCTCTTTAATAGTTTTTCCTCGAGGTCTTGTCCCGGCAATGGGTCTTACAGTTATTTCACCATCTCTTAACCTTACTAATATTTCGGGACTTGCACCTATTATTTGAAAATCAGTAAAATTAAAAAAAAACATAAATGGTGATGGATTAGTTATTCTCAATTTTTTATAAATATCGATGGGTTTTTTTGTCAACTTAGTCTCAAAACGCTGACTTAAAACGACTTGAAATATATCTCCTAATTTAATGTATTTTTTTGCCTTATTAACTATAGATAAAAATTTATTTTTAGAAGTATTTGAATTAATTATAATTTTTTGTGATTTTCGATTTATTTTGCTATTTATTTTTTGAACAGATGATTGTAAAGAAAGCTTGAAAAGATCAGATTGGATATCTCTATATTTATCTTTATAATTTGTAATTTTTTCATCTTTAAAAATATTATTGATAAAGAATATTTCTTTTTTTAAATTGTCATGAATAATAAGTGTTCTTGGACGTAATAATCTAACATCAGGTAATTTTAGGTCATCTTTACAATTGTTTGGGATTTTTTCGATGTATCTAATTGCATCGTATGAAAAATATCCTGAAATTAAAGAACAAATTTTCGGTAATTTATTAGGAGTTTTAAATTTAAAATCTTCAATTATTTTTTCAATCAAATATTTAGGTTTATCCTTTAACTTAATTTTTTTATTTTTCTTTATTAAATAAGAATTATTATTATTAAATTCCCAAATTTTATCAGGATTTTTACCAAATATAGTGTATCTGCCTCTAATCTTACCTTTCTCTACTGACTCAAAAATAAAGCTATTTTTTTCAATTAAAAAGTTATCAATTAAATTAATTATTTCTTCATCAGTTTTTACTTTTTTTGATGTATAGATTATTTGATTTTCGTTGTTTCTGTGTCGAAACTTGAATTCTTTGAAGCTTCGATTAATTTTCATTTAAAATAGTTTTTAACTCGTTCAATAGTCTGTTGATTTAAAGAAACATCATATTTGTCATTTAAAAATGTATCATAAGATTTTAATAATGAATTTTTATTGTTAGAATTTTGTTTTACAATATATTGTTTAAATTCCTCTTTATTTGTATCGATGATTTGTTTTTCAAATTTTTTGACTTTTGCTAGGTAAATATTGTTATTTTCGTCATTTATTAAAGTAAATGATTTCTCAGGCAAGCTATATAAAACTTCAACAGCATTAATATCAAATTTTTTATTATCTCGCACAGAATTCAAATTTATTGTCTGGATCTTTTCTTTTCCCATCTCTAAAAAATTATTGTCATTAAATTTCTTATTGGTTATCTGATTTAATAATTTTTGATTATAATTAAATTTATTTTTTTGAAAAACTAACTCGAGCACTTCTTCTTTAATTTGTTCATCACTTAAATCTGGTGATTTTTGGGTAATATTTTTTACATTATACAGGATATAATCATTCTTATTTTCAAAAATATCAAATTTATTATTTCTTAATTCATAAATTTTTTTTTCAATTTCATTTTCATCTGTAGAAAATCTAAAATTACTAACATCAACTGATTTTAAATCAAAATTTGATTTGATGGTTTTAAAATCAATTTCATTAGAAATGGCAACTTCAATCTCGTCAATTTTGTCAAAAAAAGATTGATTAAAATCATCTACACCAATTAAGTTTTTAGGATTTATGATTGCGTAGCTGAAATCTAAGTACTCTATTTTTAATTCATCTTCATTATCCTTAATAAAATTTTCTAATTCTTTATCTGTGATATCGTCTTTATTTTCATAAAAATCATTTAAATCAATGAATTCTATTTCAAGTTTTTGATTTTCTTCTTTAAATAGTTTTGTTGTAAGAAATTGAGGGGAGGTTGTACCAGCACCAATATAATCAAAAAGATTTCTTTGTAATTCTCGTAATTTAAGTCTTTGCTCAAATCCCGGAGCAGATAAGTTATTTTCTAATAAAAATTTTTCATATTTTATTCTTTGAAAAACACCATTTTCATCTCTAAAATTTTTATTTTCTTTTATTTTTTTTAATAAAGTAACTTCAGAAATTGTCAGATCAAAATCTTTTATTTCTAAATCAAGTAAAGTAGTAGAAACTAAACCAGATAGAATTTCTTCAATAATGTTTTGCTCTAAATTTTCTCTGATTGTTTTTTCAGGGATTCCCGATTTATTTATGTAATCAATAAAATCTTCAGTGGAAATACTATTATTATTAATTTTAGCAATATTGTTAGTATTACCGCTACTGAACATTCCACCCATACCCCAAAATACAAATGGGATTATCATTATAAAAACTAACAAACCAGCAAACTTAGTTTTCGCAAAATTTCTTAAACTACTAATCATTACTATAAATTTATTGATCTATAAAAAGCAAACCTATAAATTAAAATAAGCCTCATGACAAATAAATATATGTATTTTATTGCCAATTGGAAAATGTTTGGTGTTTTAAATTCGTTAAATACGCTGAATAGAGTTGTTAAATTTTTTAAAAACTTCAAAAAAAGAAAGTCTTTGAAAATAATTTACTGCCCACCCAGCACTTTAATAGAGCCAATGTCAAAAAAATTGAGAGGTTCAAATATTGAAGTTGGTGCGCAAAATTGTCATGAGCAGGACGTTTATGGTGCTTTTACAGGTTCAGTTAATTCTTCAATGTTAAAAAGTGTTGGTGCAAAATATATTATTATTGGCCACTCTGAAAATAGACAAGCTGGTGAAACCGATAAATTAATAAATCTAAAGATTAAAAGTGCATTGAAGTCTGGGCTGAGGGTAATTTTTTGTATTGGTGAGACGCTTAAAGCAAAAAGAAAAAAAATTACCAAAAGTGTTTTAAATAAACAGATTAAAGCAGGTTTAAAGAATATTAAAAACAATAAAAAAATTATTATCGCTTATGAACCAGTTTGGTCAATTGGTACAGGAATTATACCAAAATCTGATGACTTATTTAAGACAATCAGTTTTATTAAAAAAGAAAAAAAGAATTACAAAGTTCTTTATGGTGGCTCAGTAAACTCAAAAAATATTAATCAATTAAAATCTATAAACAATATTGATGGTTACCTAATAGGTGGGGCATCCCAAAATTCAAAAAAATTTATTGATATAATTAAAAAAACATATAATTAACCCCCATGGAAAATATATTGTTAATTTTGAACATCATATTTGGATTGATATTAGTGTTACTAGTTTTAATGCAAAAGTCTGAGGGTGGTGCTTTAGGAATTGGAGTTTCTCAAGAAAGTTTCATGTTTTCCAGGTCAGCAGGTAATTTTATGACCAAAGCAACAGCTGTTGTAGCCACTTTATTTATAATTTGTAGTTTAGCACTTACAATTGTATCTAGAGGAGAATTAACACCTACATCATCTGTTTTGGATACTATTGAAGAAAAAGCAGAGGATACTCCCGCTATTCCAGAAAATAATAATTAATACTTTTAATTTTCTTTTTTATTCGCTATAAGATACTTCCATGGCGCGATTTATTTTTGTCACGGGCGGCGTGGTTTCATCATTAGGAAAAGGTCTCTCTTCTGCATCTTTAGCTTATTTACTTCAATCGAGAGGATATAAAGTTAGATTAAGGAAATTAGATCCTTATTTAAATGTAGACCCTGGAACAATGAGCCCATTTCAACACGGAGAGGTTTTTGTAACTGATGATGGTGCTGAAACAGATTTGGATCTTGGGCATTATGAGAGATTTACTGGAGTATCTGCAAAGAAGTCTGATAATATTACAACAGGTAAAATTTATAACGATGTATTAAAAAAAGAACGTGAAGGAAAATATCTTGGAAAAACAGTTCAAGTTATTCCACATATAACTGATAGAATAAAAGAGTTTATAAAGAATGATTCATCGAAAGAAGATTTTGTTATTTGTGAAATTGGTGGAATTGTTGGTGATATTGAGAGTCTACCATTTATTGAGGCCATAAGACAATTTGCAAATGATATAGGAAAAAAAAATGCATTATTTATCCATCTTACCTTAGTACCTTATTTAAAGTCCTCAGATGAAATTAAAACTAAGCCTACTCAACATTCTGTTAAAGAATTGAGAAGTATAGGTGTTCAACCTGACATTATAATATGCAGATCAGAAAGACCTATCCCTTTAGAACATCGTAAAAAAATCTCACTTTTCTGCAACGTAGATATTAAAAATGTAATAGAAACTGTTGATGTAAGAACAATTTATGAAGCACCGATAAGTTTTTTTAGAGAAAAACTCGATGTTCAAGTATTAAATTATTTTAAGCTTAAATCAAAAAAACCCGCAAACCTTAAACCATGGAAAAAAATAACTAAAATTATTTTACAAACTAAAAAACAGGTGAATATTGCCATAATTGGTAAATATGTTGAGTTAAAAGATGCTTATAAATCTTTAGATGAAGCTCTTACTCATGGAGGTATTCAAAATAATGTAAAGGTAAATTTAGTAAGAATTGACTCTGAAAAATTAAAAGTTTCTGAGATTAAATCAAAACTTAAACACATTTCAGGTATATTAATACCTGGTGGTTTTGGTAAACGAGGAACAACTGGAAAAATAGAGTCAATAAAATATGCTAGAAAAAATAAAGTTCCTTTTCTTGGAATATGTTATGGAATGCAAATGGCAATTATAGAATTTGCGAGAAATCAATTAAATTTAAAAAAAGCAACTTCAAGTGAATTTGATAAAAATGGCTTACCAGTTATTGGATTAATTAATGAGTGGATTAAAGATGGAAAAACTATCAAAGGAACAGATAAAAATCTAGGTGGAACAATGAGGTTAGGTTCTTACGATGCAAAATTACAGAATAATTCTAAAATTAAAAAAATTTATGGAAAAAAAATTATCAAAGAAAGACATCGACATAGATATGAAGTTAACATCAATCTAAAAGATAAATTTGAAAAAAAAGGAATGAGTTTTTCTGGTTTGTCGCCTGATGGTTTTTTACCTGAGATAATTGAGTTAAAAAATCATCCTTGGTTTATTGGAGTACAATTTCATCCAGAATTTAAATCTAGACCTTTTGCTCCACATCCTTTATTCTCATCTTTTATCAAAGCATCAAAAAATCATAAATGAGTAGTATTAAAGTAAATTGTGGAAAAATAGACATTTCGAACAATGATAAAATTTGTATAATTTCTGGACCTTGCCAGCTTGAAAGTGAACAACATGCAATGGATATGGCAGGAAAAATTAAGGAAATTACCTCAAAATTTGGTCTTGGATTTATTTACAAAACCTCATTTGATAAAGCGAATAGAACAAGCTTAAAAGGCAAAAGAGGAGCTGGATTAGAAGCCTCACTACCTGTGTTTGATAAGATTAAAAAGGAATTGAATGTTCCTATTCTTACAGACATTCATAATGCTGAGCAATGTTCAATTGTTTCAAAACATGTTGATGTCTTACAAATCCCAGCTTTTTTATGTAGACAAACAGATTTGTTAATTGCTGCAGCTAGAACAAACAAAATTATAAATGTAAAAAAGGGTCAATTCCTTGCACCATGGGATATGGTAAATGTAACAAAGAAAATTTCAGATTCTGGAAATGACAAAATATTAGTAACCGAAAGAGGTGCAAGTTTTGGATACAACACTTTAGTTTCTGATATGAGGTCGTTACCAATAATGGCTAAGAATGGTTATCCCGTAATTTTTGATGCAACCCATTCAGTGCAACAACCTGGTGGACTTGGAGAAAAAAGTGGTGGTCAAAGAGAGTTTGTTGAATATTTAGCAAGAGCCGCAGTTGCAGTTGGAGTTGCAGGAGTTTTTATTGAAACCCATCAAGATCCAGATAATGCTCCATCTGATGGACCTAATATGGTACCATTAGATAAATTAGAAGATCTTCTAAAACAATTAAGCGATATAGATAATCTTATTAAAAATTAAGTGAGTAAAATTCTAAAAGTTAAAGCGAGACAAGTTTTTGATAGTAGAGGAAATCCAACTATTGAAGCAGAGGTTTATGTTAAAAACATAAGTGCCAAAGCAATATGTCCCTCAGGAGCTTCTACAGGTAGTTATGAAGCCTATGAAAAAAGAGATACCAATAATCAAAGATATTTAGGCAAAAGTGTATTCTCTGCAATTAATTTAATTAATTCCAAAATATCAAGAGCTTTAAGAAATAAAAATATACATGATCAAGAAAGAATAGATGAAATACTTATTAATTTAGATGGGACTAAGCAAAAGACAAAACTAGGAGCTAATGCAATGTTATCAGTATCGATGGCTACAAAAAAATTATCAGCAAAAGTAAAAAGAATTCCTCTTTATAAATCTTTTTATGTAACAAAAAATTTTCAATTACCTTATCCATTAATGAATATTATTAATGGTGGAGCACACGCTAATAATGGACTTAGAATTCAAGAATTTATGATTAGACCAGATAAAGCAAAATCTTTTTCTGAAGCAATGAGAATATGTTATTTAGTGATAAAAAACTTAAGTAAATTAATTAAAGCAAAAGGTTTAGCCACATCAGTTGGTGATGAAGGTGGATTTGCACCGATGATTAATAGCAACAATCAGGCCTTAGATTTAATTGTTTTATCAATCAAAAAATCAGGATTTAGAAATGGTAAAGATGTTTCAATTTGTTTGGATGTTGCAGCAAATGAATTATTTAAAAAAGGTAAATATTCTATTCACTCAAAAAAATATGTTTCTGTTGATAAAACAATTTCGGAATATAAAAAAATGATTAATAAATATAAAATTAAATCGATTGAAGATCCATTTTCTGAAAATGATTGGACGTCGTGGAGTAAATTAATGAGATCTACTAAAAAAGTGCAGATAGTTGGAGACGATCTCTATGTTACAAATTTGGAAAGGTTAAAAAAGGGATTTTTAAATGTTTCATCAAACTCAATTTTGATAAAACTAAATCAAATTGGTACAGTTACCGAAACACTTGATGTCATAAGATTTGCTCAAACTATTGGATTTAATACTATTATTTCACATCGATCAGGAGATAGCGAAGATACATTTATTGCTG
>QCQE01000015.1 GCA_003212275.1 Pelagibacteraceae bacterium AG-447-N18 | reverse complement strand
TTCTAAGAGGCATCTCTAATTGTTTATAAAATGTTCGTTTACCAATTTTAATTGTTAAATTTGATTTAGATGCAATCTTTTTTGCAATTTTTAAAACCTCATTATTTAATTTAGATTTTGAAAAACAATCATTTATTAAACCAATTTCTTTTGCAAAATTTGCTTTAATTGGCTCGCCTGTAAGTAACATTTTCATCATTGGTTTTTTATTAATTTTTCTACTTACAGCAACCATTGGTGTACTACAAAATAATCCAATATTTACTCCAGGAGTTGCAAATAATGCATCTTTAGTACTATAGGCTAGATCACAACTAGCAACTAACTGACAACCAGCAGCATAGGCTGCTCCATGTACTTTGGCAATGACGGGCTTATTACCTTCAACTATTTGAAGCATTAATTTAGAACACAGATTAAATAACTTTTGATATTTGTTTCTTACCTTTAAACTTTTTACTTCTTTAAGGTTATGACCTGCACTAAAACCTTTTCCAGCACCTTCTATAATGATTACTTTTATTTTTTTGTCTTGATCAAGTTTTTTTAGAACTTTAATAAGGTCATTTAAAGTTTTAAAAGATAATGAATTATATGTTTTAGGATCATTAATTTGAACTATAGATATACCGCTAGATGAGTTCTTCACTAATATATTCATCAAAAATTCTATTTGAGTTTGCCTTCTTCTCTCATTTTGGCTCTTATCTTCGTTGCCGATATTTTTTGTATTTCCTCTGACAGCACTATCTCTTCAATTTTATAACCAACCCCTCTGCCATAACAAATATTTGTAATATTAGGGACTAACATAATTTTAAAACGACCTTCAAACTCTGGATTAAGTTTATCTTCTATATTTTTTTTAATTGTATCAAAATCGAAAGGATTATCATCTACTCCTTGTACATCTCTTATTTGAATACAAACTTGTCCAGTTTTTTTGATAATTTCTTTAAATAAAGTGTAATGACCATCGTGAAATGGTTGCCATCTTCCTAACATTTGTGCTGTTGGCTTTTTATTATCCCACTGATATGTCATTTTTTTATGTCCTTATATATTTTTGGTGCCCAATTTTTAGCATCTTGTGTAGTAACATGAAAGTTATACTTATCCGGCTTGACAAACATCTTATTAGTATCATCAAACCTACCTTCTTTAATTGTATCAACCCAAATAATATAATCTGAAGGAAATAAGCTTCTAGCCTCGGGAGTTGGACAAATAAAATCTGCAACAACATAGTTATTGTCTTTTCGAAGTTTTAAAGCAAAATCAGCCATTCTTTTAGCCTGTCTTTTTCTTCCTTCTTCAGAGAAATCCCAATCATTTGCCTCTTTTCTTACTTCATCTGCGTTAAGCCTTTTAGCATTTAATAATGGTGCAAGTTCATTAGCTAAAGTTGTTTTTCCAGAGCCAGGTAGACCCATTATTAATATAATTTTCATTAATTTATTTTGTTTGATTATAAGGCATTAAATAGATTGAGATTATATTACACGATTAATTTCTTTGACAGCATTTTCAAAAAATATAATCATCATTAGATGAATTTTTCTTTAGAAATTGGGCCTCAGACAGATCTGGATACTGTTCCAGCTGTAAAAGATATTTATATCACTATGCTACCTGGGGGAGATTATAAAGAAACAGCTCAACAAGCAGTTGAGTTAGTAAAGAAAGGTTTCAATCCAGTTCCTCATTTTCCAGCTCGATCTATGCAGGATGAAAAACAGCTAAAAGATTATGTTTCGAGATGTAAAGATGGTGGCGTCAAACAAGTTTTAGTTATAGGAGGAGGAAGAGAGCCAATGGGAAAATTCGATAGCTCTTTTCAACTTTTGGAGACTGGTTATTTTGAGAAGATGACGATAGGAATTGCTGGACACCCAGAGGGGAGTCCTGATATATCCGATTCAGATTTAGAAAAAGCTATGAAAGATAAAAAGCCTTACGCTGATTATATTGTAACTCAATGGTTACTAGACCCTCAGCCAATTATAGACTTCATTTCTAAACAAAGCGTACCAGTGCATGTGGGAATTACTGGGCCTCTAAAAATATCTAGCCTAATAAAGTTTGCTAATATAGTTGGTGCAAAAAATTCCTTAAATTTTCTTAAATCTAATTTTAGTAAGGCGTTAGATTTATTAAAACCTAAAGACCCTAATGATTTAATTGGGAAAATTAAATCGCATACTGATTTTTTCCACATTTATACATTCGGCGGCTTGAAGGAAACTAACAAGTGGTTGAAGGAGAATAGTTATGTCTAAAGAATTTGACTATACTAATTTAAAGCATGTTACTTCTGTAGATCAATCAGATCGAAAAGTACCATATAACTTAAGACAAAGTGGACCAACAAAAGTTGAAATGTTAATTTCAACAAGAGTAAGAAAATCACCTTATTGGCATTTATCTATGCAGGCAGGTTGTTGGAGAGCAACAGTTTACAATCGTATTTATCATCCAAGAGGTTACGTAAAACCTGAAGATGGTGGAGCAATGGTTGAATATGATGCAATTGTTAATCATGTAACTATGTGGAATGTTGCAGTTGAAAGACAAATTCAAGTCAAGGGTCCGGATGCAGAAAAATTTGTTGATTATGTGATCACAAGAGATGCAACAAAAATTTCACCAATGAGAGCACGATACGTAATTCTATGTAACGCTTATGGTGGGGTTTTAAATGATCCAATTCTTTTAAGAATTGCTAAAGATGAGTTTTGGTTTTCATTATCAGACTCTGATATTGGTATGTATTTACAAGGTGTTAATGCAAATGGAAGATTTAATTGTACCATTGAAGAAATCGATGCATGTCCTGTTCAAATACAAGGTCCAAAATCAAAAGCTCTAATGAAAGATTTGTTAGGTGATCAAGTTGATTTAGAAAATATGCCATTTTATGGTTTAGCTGAAGTTAAAGTTGCAGGAAGAAGTTGTGTGATTTCTCAATCAGGATTTTCTGGGGAAGCTGGTTATGAGATTTATTTAAGAGATGCAACTTTATATGCTGATGACATGTGGAATGCTGTGCTTAAGGCTGGAAAAAAACACCAGCTTATGGTTATTGCACCTGCTCACCACAGAAGAATCCAAGCTGGAATTTTGTCTTGGGGTCAAGATATGGATCAGCAACATAATCCTTATCAATGTAACTTAGGCTATCAGGTCTCGTTATCAGGAAAAGGTGAATGGAACAAAACTTCTGATTATGTTGGTAAAGCAACTCTGGAAAAAATGGGAGCAGAAATTAAAGCAGGTAAAAAACCATATAAACTACAACTAGTTGGTCTCGAATTAGGTGGAAAACCAATTGATGATTATGCCCCAGATTTTTGGTTAATATCAAATGCAGACGGGGGAGATCCTGTGGGATTTATAACCTCACCTTGGTATCATCCAGAGAAAAAAACAAACATTGCAATGGGATATGTTCCTTTTGATGGAACATTAAATGCGAATGGATTTCCAAAAGGTAAGGTTGGAACTAAATACAAAGTCCATTTACCTGAAAAATACTCTGATACTCCAGGTAAGCCTGTAGATGCAGTAATAGTCGATATTCCATTTAAAGAATCTTTCAACGCTAATACAAGAGAAGTTGTAAAAGGTTAATAATTTTGGGAGGAGATTAGTCTCCTCCCTCTTTAATCCTCATGTCCAAGACTTTTCTAATTGCAATTTGCATTATATTTATTATTGCATTAATAATCTTCCCATTGATAGTTTCTTATAATGATCAAAAAAAAAATAAAAAATAAATGTTTGCCGAATTTTTAAACATTGTATCACGATCGATTAGATTAGATAATTCACTTTACAAAGATAATAAAAATTTTGATGAAGCATCGATATATTATGCTATTTTGATTATTTTACTTGGTTCAATCATTAGTATTATACCTAATAGTTCTTTCTTAAACTACATGAATACTAATTTCAATTTAGGGACCATAAGAGGACCAAATTTAAGTATTGTGATTATAACTGGATTCATTATGTGGATTCTGAAAACAACTTATTTATATTTTGTTGGTGTTATTTTATTTCCAAATAAAAAAACTAATTGTAATTTTAGAAAAGTTACTATTTTGGTTGCTTTTGCACAATCTCCGATGCTTCTTAATTTTATAATTATCAATCAAGCATTCTTATTTTTCATGCTCATAACATATATATGGTATAATATTTCATTAATAATTGGTTTAAATATAATCTTAAATTATAACAATTATATTAAGACAATTTTAGTATCTTTAGCTCCTCAAATTATTTTAATTTTGTACATTCTTTCATTAATAAGGAATTTAAATGGAGTCGTAAGTTAAATTGGAAATATAGTCTTTGAAATTCTACATGATTTGCAGAGCTTAAAACCTGTCAAAATCAAATTTTGAGAAACACTCTCATCCTGTTCTTTACATTCATCACAAATATCATCTAAATCTTTTAGATTTATTTCTATATCTTTATCCTCAGTCATTATCTGTCAAACCAGCTCCAGCCGCACCCTGTTTTAAACTCTCAGTCTCCTCTACAAATGTATCCTCTGCAAGTTTGTAGAGATTTTTCCAATCTTGATCAGAAAAATTATCTTTATTGTCTAAAAAACTTATTTCTATTTTTTTTGCTAACTTTGGTATTTCTTTATCCAATATATTAGAGGAGATACTAACATTAAAATTCAATAAAAATTTACAATCATCAAACGAAATTAATAATTTTTTTCCAATAATTTCTGAAGCTCTGCTTAAAAAAGATAAAATCAACAATGGATAAGCAAGATTTTCAACTGAGCACTTTTTAAACGTCTCGATATTCTTTACTTGGTCAATAAAATTAACACCCACCATAATTGGACAATAAGATGATCCTTCTGATTTATTGATTTTATTGATTAATTTTATCTCTTCAAAATTTTCTTTTTTTTTATTTAGATAATATTGATTAAGATGATTGATCGCTGGAAAACCAAATAATTCAGATAATCTTATAGATTTACCAACTTCCTCTGCTATACCCCATGAATAACCAGCAGCTCGACTTGCCCTCTTAGCTGTAGTTTCTATCTCACTTAAGGATTTCATAATTCAAGAGTGAGTTTTATAAACCCATTGCTCATCATAATCTTTTAATTCATTTGGAAGTGGCGCACCTTGAAACATACAAATCCTCAACCACTTGTCAGATCTTGGATCAAATTTTAAAGCTCCAAAAAAAGATAACTTTAATCGCAACATGTCAATTGGAACTAATTTTTCTCCAATAGTATTATCTTGTATTTCTGAATATGGAAATTTTTCAATAATAAAGGCTCTTCTAACAACATGTCTTAAATCAGAATTATCAATTAAAAATTGATTAATCTTTAAATTATCTTTTAAAGGTAATAATCTTTCATATAGTTTTTTTATATCTCTAGCTATTGCCAAGGGTTGTTCTAAATCTGCACCATTTTCCTCAAAACGATTAGCTAATCTTGGTTCTTCTTTATTTTTTGAAATAAACCAAAATTTCTGATTGCTCTCATCTATATTAAAATTAATTTTTAAAATATTCGAATATTTATTCTCTAAAATCTTTTTTAAATCTCCGACATTACGTTCAGTTGGAATATTAAAGTATTTTTCTTCCTCAGAGCTCATTTGCCCAACCAATGGCTGAACTATATCACCAAATGGCTCCATCATTATTGAGACAACGTATTCAATACACTCCTCACAAGTTTCTTTCTCTAGCCAAAGATAAATTTCATTAAAAGGATAATCTTTTTGAAAATCAAATTCTTTTTCTAAGAAACTGGTGAATTTTTTGATATCTTTGAGCAAAAGTTTAATTTTTTTGAGTTGATATTCACTCTCTGTATTCCAGCTAGTTATATTTTTAAGAGAACTTTTCACACAATCTTTAAATAAATCTCTATCTTGTGTTTTAACAATTTTAATTTCTCTTATTTTTTTAAGTGCAATTTCTCTACTAAGTATCCAATTATTTAATAAAGTTGGATGATTGACAATAAATGGTGCCATGCCTAATCCAGTAGAATTTCCTATACCCAAACTTCTACAAATTTTAGGATCTAGTTTAACAGCTGAATTAGGATTTTTATTTCTTGCAACATGATTAACTTGATCAAAAGTAAATTGTCTAACTAAATAAACTAACATCATCTCTAATCTAAATGGTCCGTTTATTTCCTCTCTATTTTTAATTCTAAATCGATCTGCTAAACCAAACTTACCTGATCCATAGACTGCAGTCGTTCTGTATAAATATCCGACTTTTTCAAGAAGCTCTAAATCAGGTTGGTTTCCATTGCTTAAACTTTCAACAACATGATCAAATACTCTAACAGATTTATTTGCTCTAGATAATGTTAGCTCTTTGTAAGTCAACCTACCAACTTCCTGTTTTGGAACTTCATTTCTTAATCTGTCAATGTCTCCTTTTAAAGGTACTCCATCATGTAATGTAAAAGCTGCATCCCACTTAGTTGCTATTACTCTATCTGATCTTTCATCATCATTAATTTTGTTCGCATAACAGATTAAAGAATAAACCCTATCTTTTTTTTTAAATGAGTATACTGCTGTGCCATAACCCTCCTGGTCTAAATCAAACAAGTCTCTATTATATTGCCAATCCTTAAATTCACTTAAAAAACTTCGTAAAAAAGATAATCTTGATTGATGAAAGGAACCAAGTCTTGATAACTTCATTATGATGTTTGGATCTCTTAATTCTATATTCATATTTAGATAGTTTTATAAAAGTTATACCAATTGTTACCTAGTATTCCATTAGTCTCAGTCTCTGAAAAACCAACCTTTTTTAAACCTGCTTCTAAGTTTTTAAAACCTCTTGCATCCTCAAACCAATTAGGCTGTTTAGGAAATCCTGATTTATTTTTAGAACCTTCTCCATAATTTTTATTTTTTGACCAGGTTCCATTTCTCATCCATTCAACAACCTCATCTGGTTGATTCAAACAAAGATCTGATCCTATACCAATATTATTAATATCCATTATTTCTGCTGTTTTCGCCACCATTTCACAAAAGCTTTCTAGAGAGCAATTTGTATTATCCTTAAGATGATGCGGGTATAAAGACAAACCTAATATTCCTCCACTTTCACTTAAAGTTTTTAGTAACTCAGAAGACTTATTTCTTTTTGCTGCGTGCCAAAAAAATGGGTTTGCATGAGTGATTGCTATTGGTTTTTCACTAAACTCAATTGCATCAAAAGTACTTTTTTCTGCTGAATGGGACATATCCACTACAATACCCACTCTATTCATTTCTCTTATAACCTCCCTTCCGAAATTAGTTACCCCACTATCATTCTTTTCATAACAACCTGTCGCTAACAATGATTGATTGTTGTAAGTGAGTTGCATAAATCTACATCCAAGACTATGAACTTTTTCAACTAAATTGATATCATCCTCAATTGGAGAGCAATTTTGAAAACCAAAAAAAATTGCAGTTTTATTCTCATTATTTGCTTTTTCAATATCCTTAAAGCTTTGACCTAAAAAAATTAAATCTGAATTTTCTTTTAATAAAGTTTGCCACTTTTTAATTTCGTTTTGAAGTTCGTCAAAGTCTTCATGATAAACTATTGTGACATGAACTGCATCTAGACCAGCCTCACGGTTAATCTCAAAAACTTTTCTTGACCATTTACAATATTGGAGGTTATCGATTTTAAATTTCATTTTGGTTAATTTTGAATAACCATATCAAGTTGGTTTTTAAATACTATTTATTTTATTGAAATTTTAATCTAATTTTGAAATAAATATTCTGCGAATAAATCATGAAAAAGAATAAAAATCTCAAAGTTGCAATTATCATGGGAAGTCAATCAGACTTCAAAACTATGAAATTATCCGCAAATATACTAAAAAAAATGGGAGTTCGATTTGAAACTAAAATTATATCCGCCCACCGAACTCCAAAAAGAATGTATGATTTTGCAGAGAGGGCATCAAGAAATAATATTGGAGTAATCATTGCTGGTGCTGGTGGATCAGCACATTTACCTGGTATGATTTCAGCTATAACATCAATTCCAGTTTTAGGTGTTCCGGTTGAAAGTAAAAAGCTAAAAGGACTTGATAGTTTATTATCAATAGCACAAATGCCAAAAGGAATACCCGTTGGAACTCTTGCAATTGGAGAGGATGGTGCCATAAATGCTGCTTTATTGGCTACAGCTATAATTGCAAACAGCAATCCTGCTGTAAAAAGGAAATTAAATAATTGGCGTTCATTACAAACTAGATCAGTAAAAAAAAATCCAAAATAAAAGATGTCAATAAAAAATTTGGGTATAATAGGTGGTGGTCAGTTAGGAAGCTTATTAGCTGTCGCAGCTAAGAAGTTGAATATCAATACAATAATCTATTGTGATGATGTAGATGCTCCAGCTCAAAATTTTTGTAACAAGTTTATTTATGGCAAATACGATGACAAAGTCAAAATGCAAGACTTCATAAAAAAAATTGATGTAATTACTTATGAGTTTGAAAATATACCTTATGAAACTCTAAATGAAATGAATAGGTTAAAACCAGTTTTACCAAAGCCATCTGTGAATAGATTAATTCAACATCGAATTGCAGAAAAAGATTTTGTAAACAAGCTCAATATCAGAACTACTAGATACGCATCAATAGAAAGTAAATCCGATATGGAGCCATTAGGAGATTTCTTACCTGGGATTTTAAAAACTACTACAATGGGTTATGATGGTAAGGGCCAATACCCGATTAAAAAAATTGAAGACATCAAGAACCTGAATATTGACTTTTCAAAAGGATATATACTCGAAAAATTGGTAAAACTTAAAAAGGAGATATCTGTCATTATTACCAGATTTGGGAACAATAGTTATGAAATATATGAGCCTATAGAAAATACTCATGAAGATCAGATATTGAAACATTCAATAATACCAGCTGAAATCAGTAAAAAAATATTTGATGAATCTAAAGATTGGTCAATCCGGATTGCAGAGGAATTAAAATATATAGGAACGCTTTGTGTTGAATTTTTTATTGATAGAAATGAAAATCTATATGTTAACGAAATAGCTCCTCGAGTTCATAATTCTGGCCATCTAACAATTAATGCTTTTAATATTAGTCAATTTGAAAATCATGTGAGAGCAGTCTGTTCGTTAGAAAAAATTCCACTCAAAAAAATATCTAATGCAAGAATGGTGAACCTAATAGGAAATCAAATCAAACCATATAGAGAAAACTTTAAATTAAATGAAAATGAATTTTTCTTTGATTATAAAAAAAAAGAGATAAAAGATAAAAGAAAAATGGGCCACATAACAACTTTAATATAAATGCTTAAATCTATTGAGGGAAATTTTGATAACCCAGAGGTTAATAAACTTCTGACAAAACATTTTATAGAACTAAGAGCGGCATCACCAGAGGGTAGTGCACATGTTCTAGATATTCCGGGTTTAAAAGTTTCATCAATCAAATTCTGGAGTCTTTGGGAAAATGATAAAATATTCGGTTGTGGGGCATTAAAGTTCTTAGACAAAGATCATGGTGAATTTAAATCAATTAGAATACATGATGATTTTAGAAATCAAGGTAATGGTATTAAAGTCATCAAACATCTCATTGATGAGGCTAAGAAATTAAAGATTAAAAGAATAAGTTTAGAGACTGGTGCTGGAAAATTTTTTGATCCGGCAAGAAAATTATTTAAAAAATGTGATTTTACACCTTGCAAACCCTTTGCCCATTATAAAGAAGATGTTAATTCTATCTATTTAACTAAGCTAATTGATCACGAATGATAAAAAAAAGTCTATTTTGCACTAAATTTGTTGACAAAACCCTAATATTTATAAACAAAGCCAACATTACTTAATTATAAGTAATAAATTAATATAACAATAAGTAAGAAGAAAAAATATGAGTCTACAAGGAAAAGTAAAATGGTTCAATCCAACTAAAGGTTTTGGTTTTATTGAACGTGACGACAAAGAAAAAGATGTGTTTGTACATGTTTCAGCTGTAAGAGATGCTGGTATGAACGGTTTAGATGAGGGTCAAGCTTTGACTTTCGATGTTGAAGATGGTCCTAAAGGTCCTTCAGCAGTTAACTTAAAAACTGCATAATTTTCACATAAATTAATTGGCTATAAATTTAATTAATTTTTTAAATTAAGAATTAATTTATTTTTATAGCCAATGAACTATTCTACAAACAAAATTTAGAAAATAATTTATGATTGGTATTTTAGGTGGAATGGGTACCCAGGCAGGTTTAGATTTTTGTAATAAGCTTGCAATTTTATATAGAGGTAAGATCGATCAAGATTACCCTTTGTTTATGCTTTATAACAAATCAAATATTCCTGGTAGACCTGAGTCGATTGGTATCCATACTGGTAAGCTATCAAACAAAATAAGCAATAAAAAGACTAAGCAAAAATATTTATCTGTTTTAAAAAGTTTAATTTATGGTTGTAATCTTTTAAAAAAAAGTAATTGTAAATTTATAGTCATACCCTGTAACACGGCCCATTATTGGTATGATGACTTAAAAAAACGAATTAACTTACCGATAGTAAATATGCCTAAGGAAGTTTTTGTGCATGCTAAAAGAAAATGTAGAAAACATTCTTCCATTGGTTTGCTTGCCACAGAAGGAACTTTAAAAACAGGTGTTTATAACAAGTTTTTTGATAAAGATTATAATTTAATATTTCCAAATAATTCTATTCAAAGTAAGTCCGTAAATAAAGCTATCAGGCTTGTAAAAATGGGAAAAGTGAAATTAGCGAGTAAAGCTATTAAACCAGCAATTAATTATTTAATCAAAAAGAAATGTAAAAAAATTATTCTTGGTTGTACAGAGCTCCCTATTGCTATTTTTGCCTATAAACCATTTAAGACAATTAAATCATCAAAAATATTTTTAGACCCAAATTTGATTTTAGCTAACGCTGCTATGAGGAAATACCAAAATAGATAATGCCATCTAAAGAAAAGCCTTATGTGTTACTCGTTGCAGAAACAATTTACTCAAAAGTTTGTGAGATTAAGAAAAAAAATCCTGAGCTGACAACAATCAATGCAATTGAAAACTTTATTGGAACAACGACCTATAATGATATAAGTAGTGGAAAATTCCATGATGAACTAATTGAAAAAGTATCAAAAAAGAAGGTTCCTGAAGAAACTTTAAGATTACTTCATATTCAAAAAGATTTATCAGTTAAGCAGCTAATTCAATATCCTGAATTATATTATGCAAAGAGCCATTATCCATTGGAATTATCCCAACGAGCATTCGATCATTTGTGGAGAATGTGTGAAAGTTATGAATTGTGGTGTAAAGAAACTAACCAAAAAAAATTAATTGTTTTAAATCTTACTGACTAATTTTTTGCTGAATTAACTTCTTATGAGTTAATTTAACTCTTTTTTCAACTAAAAGTTTAAATTCTTTATCAATTTTATTTTGATCTTTTAATTTTTGATGAGTTATTTTTACTCTTTTTTCAATTAAATTTTTAAAATCTTCATTAATTTGATTTTCTTTATTATTTTTTGATACCCCCTCTGAAATATAGTTAAGGGAGCTTTTGCCTGTTTTTTTTTTAAATTCATAGTCAAATACAAATTGAGCAGTGGCTTTAGCCAAATTTCCTGATGTAGCTATTGTAATTGCAGGACCCATTACAGCAGGTATTTGAACAAAGCCTGTCAAAAATAAAAATGACGTAAGGTATAAACAAATTTTAAAAAATTTTAAAATCACCTAATTAAGTTATTTGATTAGGCTAGAAGCTACAATTAATAAATTGTCCAAAATAAGTTTTATTTTTTTTCGAATATTGTGGTAATTCATTAAATTTTACTGCATTTTTTAACATGATTAAAATTTTTCCTTTTATTTTTATCATTCTTTGGTCATCTGCATTTATTACTACTAAACCAATCATTGATAATAGTGATCCATTTGCTGCCTTAGCTTTTAGATTTTTTTTTGTAGCGATTGGATTTTTGTTATTCTCAATTTATTCTAATTATTCAATTATAATTAAAAGAAAAAACTTAATTGAATCAATTCTAAGTGGTGTTCTTTTCCATGGATTATATTTAGGAGGGGTTTTTTATTCAATTTCAATTGGAATGCCGACCAGTTTAGCTGCTCTAATCGTGACACTTCAACCAATTTTAACAAATATTTTGAGTGGGCCACTTTTAAATGAAAAAGTTACATTGCAACAATGGGTAGGTGTTTTATTGGGTTTTGTTGGCGCTTCTTTGGTACTAGGGATAGATGTTGGTTCGGGTATTCCTATACTAGGTTTGATTGCAACTTTAATTGCATTGTTATCTATAACATTTTCTACTATTTGGCAGAAAAAATTAAGTAATAACTTACCATTATCTGTTAGTAATTTTTATCAAGCATTAGGTGGTTGTTTATTTCATGTAATGATAATTATTTTTTTTGTAGAGCCCTACATCTATTTTACAAAAACATTTATAATTGCAATGAGTCATCAAATTTTTCTTGTTTCCTTTGGTGCATTTACAATACTGATGTTTTTAATAAAAAAAAATTCAGCTAGTAAAACAGTTTCTGTTTTTTTTCTAATACCAGCAACCTCTGCAATTATGGCTTGGCTTTTTTTAAATGAAACTCTTACGAATATAGATGTTGTTGGCTTTTTAATAGCATCAGTTGGTGTTTATATTGCAACGCGAAATTATTAATTAATTACTTTGATAACCAAATTCTAATGAACTATCTGTTATTGAATGATGCAAAGACTCTCCAAAGCTTCTTAATCCGAAAATTCTTACTTTTTTTGGATTGTTAGAAATAAAATCAATCGTAATTGATACTCCGTTATAAATTGAATTTGTGCAATCACCCTCATTAAATTTATCAATATTTATAGGACATCCCTTTTTTAAAACTTCATTAACAAGATCACCCTGAATTTCAATTATTGTTCTTGAATGCGATAAATCTGTAATCGCAAAATTACTTTCATCGAATTGTTTTCCATCTTTTAAAAGTAAATCTGTTTTAGAAGTTATAACTATCCAATTCTTTGGTCCCATCCACAAAATTCTAGTATCTGAATTTGAAGAGGATTTTAAAGTAAAAGGTAATTCTAGGTTATCAATTTTTATATTTGAAATATCTGAACTTGAATTTTTATATTGAACTAATTGGAATATTAAAACATTCTTCAATTCTGAAATCTTTAATAAGTCTTTCTCATTTTTATTTTCAAAATCACCAAATTTTCCATTTTGATGCACATTATTTAAAGAGGAAATTTGCTTCACGATCTTACTCTCTTTCCTTCATGGTCTACATAATGTGAAGACATAACTTCAACCTCAATAGAAGTGTTTTTAAGTGGAGAGACCGCGAAAAGCTTTTTTCCTATCATATTTTTTCCATCTTTTAATATTGCAAGAGAAAAAGGATTATTGTTCTCAACACTCCAACAAGATGAAGAAACGTGACCAAGTTTAGGATTTGGAAGTTTTGCATTTTTATTTTCTACTAAATGAGATCCCTCTGGAATACTCGATTTCCTATCCAATGGGACTAAACCAACAATTTTCTGTCTATCAGCTTTATTAAATGCTTCTTTAGCTAAAGATCTCTTTCCAATAAAATCTTTTTTCTTTGATACTAAACCTTCTAACGAAACATCATAAGGAATTGTTCTTCCATCAAGTTCTGGTCCAGCTACATGGCCCATTTCTATTCTTAGTGTTGATAATGCTTCTGTACCATAAGGTTGGATATTAAATTCTTCACCAATATCAATTATTTTTTCCCACATAAATAATCCAAAATCAGACTCAACGTTTATTTCGTAAGCAAGTTCACCTGAAAAGGAAATTCTAAAAATTCTTGCTTTAACGCCAAATAAATCTCCCTCTACATATCCCATAAAAGGAAGCGCCTCATTGCTAACATCTATTTTGGGAAAAAGCTTTGCTAACAAATCTCTTGATTTGGGTCCTGCAATCGCCGCACCAGCCCATTGTTCGGTTGTTGAAACGACATTAACATTTAATTCTGGCCAAACAATTTGCAGGTAATATTCCAAATGCGATAATACGTTTGCGGCCTGTGCAGTAGTGGTTGTCATATGATAATGATTTTCTGAAATTCTGGTTGTTGTCCCATCATCCATGACAATTCCATCTTCCCTAAGCATAACTCCGTATCGAGCTTTACCTACTGGAAGTTTTAACCAAGCATTAGTATAAACTCTATTTAAAAACTCTGCAGCATCTGGACCTTTAATATCAATTTTCCCTAAAGTTGTTACATCACAAACGCCCACGTGATCTCTAACGTTTTTTGCTTCTCTTTTTGATGCCTCAAATAAATTTTCATTTCCTCTTTTGTAGTATCTTGGTCTTTTCCAAGCACCAGCATCTACCCAGACAGCATTATTTTTTTCATGCCAATGATGCATTGGTGTTTTTCTTGTAGGCATATATTCTTTGCCTATCTCCCTTCCAACTATTGTACCGATGGTAACTGGTGTAAAAGGTGGTCTAAAAGTAGTGTGACCTACTTGAGGAACAATTTTTTTTTCAACATTTGCAACTAATTGTAATCCATTTAAATTACTTGTCCTTCCTTGGTCTGTTGCCATTCCCAACGTTGTATATCTCTTAACATGTTCAATTGATCTATAGCCTTCTCTTAAAGCAACTTCTATATCAGAAACTGCTACGTCATTTTGGAAATCTACAAATCGTTTGTAATTTTTACCTTTAGGGAGTGGAGAACACCAAAATTTATCATGAGCACTATATTTTCGTTCATTAGTATTAGGAATTTGTATTTTTTCTTCTTTTTTAGTTATGCTTTTAGAAACTTCTAACCCAGTATTAAAACTGTTTTTTAAGGTATCTTGTAATGTAAATGTTCCATTAGCAGCACCTAAAGAATGTTCATTTTGTTTTGATTTGTCAGGTACAAAAGCATCTATCGAGTCGTTAAATTTCAGTTTATTACCTGATTGAGATGCTAAATGAACAGTTGGTGTCCAAAATCCAGATACACAAATAGAGTCACAATCTATTTGTTCTGTATTTTCAAAATCTATCTTTTCTTTATTTAATTTCCCTATTGTTGCTGATTTTACTTTTTTATATCCATGAGCAACTATCACTGCATAAGAAAACTTTATCTTTATATCTAAATCTTTAGCTTCATTAATTAACTCAGAGTTTTGATCCTCTCTAGTATCTAAAACTATTGGATTAACACCATTCTTTTTAAACTCAATAGCTGTTTCATAGCCGCTATCGTTGTTAGTGAAAATAATTGGTTTTTTACCAATTAGAACACCATAAACTTTCATATATTCTTTTGCAGCAGCTGAGAGAAAAACTCCCGGTGTATCATTATTTCCAAAAACAATTGGTCTTTCAATAGATCCTGTTGATAGCAATACTTCTTTTGCTCTTATATACCAAAGTCTTTGTCTTGGTGTGTACTTAGGTTTTTTTTCTAAATGATCTCCTGTTCTTTCAAACATTACCATCATATTATGATCATAGTATCCAAAAACTTGAGATCTATTTTTAACAATAACATTAGGCATCTCTTTTAATTCAGATATAATTTTTTCTGACCAATCTTTTCCAGATAAATTATCTATCGTAACGTCATCTGTTAAAAGCGTCCCTCCATATCTAGGTTTATCCTCTGCTAATATTACTTTTGCTCCGTTTTTGGCCGCTGCATAAGCACTTGCTAAACCAGCGGGTCCGGAGCCAGTAACTAATAAATCACAAAATTCATATTTATGCTCATATCTCTCTTTATCTTTTTCTAGAGAAGCAATTCCTAACCCTGCTGCTTTTCTTATAAAAGGCTCATAAACTCTATACCAAAAACTTTTAGGCCACATGAAAGTTTTGTAATAAAAACCAGCTGGAAAAAAACGATTTAAGAAATTATTTATTGCACCAATATCAAAATTTACTGATGGCCAACAATTTTGACTAGATGCTGATAAACCATTTACTAGTTCTATTTCAGTAGCGTTAATATTTGGTTCTGAACAACCATTAATCTCAACTTGCATTTTTGCATTTGGTTCATCAACTCCTGCACCAAAAAACCCTCTTGGACGATGATATTTAAAACTTCTTCCAATTAAATGTATGCCATTGGCAAGTAGTGCTGAAGCCAGCGTATCACCCTCATACCCAATATATTTTTTTCCATTAAATTTAAATTCAATAGGTTTATCTCTATTGATTAAGCCACCAGTATTTAGTCTAAAATTTTGTGACATCAAAATTATTCCTCTGGTTTAAAAGTTCTAAAAATTTCGTGAGTAGTTGTATCTCTCTCAACTTTAAACCATTGTCTGCATCCAGCGATATGATGCCACAATTCAATATGTTTTCCTCTCGGACTTTTTCTTAGATAAACAAAATTATCCCATTCTTCATCACTTATTTCTTGATTAAGTTTTGGTCTAGTAATTGTTCCATCACCTCCGTAGGCAAATTCTTTTTGAGACCTGTCCCCACAGTAAGGACACTTAATATTTAACATTTATGAAATCCAAGTTTTTGTTCCAAGGCCCTTCTCATCTAACAAGTAACCTTTAGAAAATCTATTTAGACTAAATCCCTCATTCAATTCATGAACTCTATCTTGTGCAATTGTATGTGCAAATGTCCACCCAGAAGATGGAACCGATTTGAAGCCTCCATAACACCAACCACAATTTAAATATAATCCATCGATATGAGTTTTATCAATAATAGGTGAGCCATCCATTGACATATCCATAATCCCTCCCCAAGTCCTTAACATTTTCAATCGACTTAAGAATGGAAATAAAGCAACACCTCCAGTTAAGACATGTTGTATCGTTGGAAGATTGCCTTTTTGTGCATAACTATTATATCCATCAAGATCTCCACCCATTACCATCTCACCTTTATCTGATTGACTAATATAAAAATGTCCAGCGCCAAAGGTTACCACTCCATCCAAAACTGGTTTCACTGGCTCAGAAACACAAGCTTGTAATAAATGAGTTTCTATAGGAAGTGTCATATTAAGTTTTTCTGCTAAAACATTTGTGCTGCCGGCTACACACAATCCAATTTTTTTTGACTTAATATCTCCTCTAGATGTTCTCAAACCTGTTATTTTTCCTGCCTCAATATCAAATCCTGTTACTTCACAATTTTGAATTATATCGACACCCATTGAGTCAGCTTGTCTAGCATAACCCCATGCGACTGCATCATGTCTAGCAGTACCAGCACTTGGTTGTGCTAAGCCTCCAAAAATTGGATACCTAACATCTTCAGAAAAATCAGCCATAGGTATAATCTTTTTAACTTCTTCCCTATTAAGTAGAACAGCATCTATTCCATTTAATCTCATAGAGTTTCCTCTACGAGCATAAGCATTCATTTGCGCATCTGAATGAGCTAAATTTATTATTCCTCTTGGTGAAAACATGACATTAAAATTTAATTCCTGACTCATGTTTCTCCACAAGTTCATTCCAAATTCATTGAACTTAGCATTATCATCATACATAAAATTTGATCTGATAATTGTGGTATTTCTTCCTATATTTCCTCCACCAATCCATCCTTTTTCAATAACTGCCACATTAGTTATTTGATGCTCTTTAGCTAAATAGTAGGCAGTAGCTAACCCATGGCCACCCCCACCAATAATTACAACATCGTATTCTTTTTTAGGCGTAGGATCTTTCCATGCCAAATCCCATTTTTCATGATTAGAAAAAGCATTCTTGATTAAGCTAAATACTGAATATTTTTGCATTATTAAATTTTATAATAATGAATATAAATAGTTCCTATTTTTTTTATATATAATTTTTAGATATTTCCAAAGCTCTTAAAAAGAGATACTAATCGAGCAGTTTTTGTATATTTAAAGAATTTTATGAGTGAAATAAAATCGGACATTCAAATTGCAAGAGAAGCTAAAATGCGACCAATCAAAGACATTTTAGCGAAAATAAATGTTCCTGATGAAAGTTCTGCCTTCAGCCCCATGGGGCGTCACATCGCAAAAATAAATTTGGAGTACCTTGATAGTCTAAAGAGTAAAA
>QCQE01000014.1 GCA_003212275.1 Pelagibacteraceae bacterium AG-447-N18 | reverse complement strand
ACGTCTAGTAACTATTTTTTTAGAAAATCACCTTCCCACTATCATATGATGCTTTTAGTTATGCACGCCTATAAATATAAAGAGGATTTAACAGTTGAAGAATTAAAGACTAAATTGTTTAAAACTTCACGTCCTAAGTCAGCTTTAATGATTAATGAGGCATGTGAAAAAGGGTTTTTTTTCCTAGAAAAAACTTCTGGAGACCAGCGAAAAAAGCACATAAAGCCAAGTGTATCTTTTATTGAAGAATTTAATAAATACATTGAAACCCTCAAACATCTAAGTTTTTAAAGCTTTATTATTTTTACTTATATTTTTTATATATATAAAAAATTATATATTTACGTCGCATGAAAAATAAAGATGTGTGTATGTCATTACCGACAAAAGCAAAAGTAGTAATTATCGGTGGGGGGATCCACGGATTAAGTACTGCTTGGAAACTATCCGAAACATATAAAAATCCAGGAGATATTGTTGTTTTAGAAAAGAAAGATACTGCGGCAGGTGCTAGTGGCATAGCTTGTGGTGTTGTTAGAAATAATTATTTTCAACCAGCAATGAGAGAATTAATGGCCCATTCAGTTTCAGTTTGGGAGAGTGATCCAAAAGCATTTAAATATAATCCAGTTGGTTATTTACAAATATCACCTGAAGTTATGCATGAGGATGTCGCCAGTATTTATGAACAACAAAAAGCAATTGGTTATGAGTCTGAATTTATAGAAGGTGAGAAAGATTGTATGAATTATATGAAGGGTATCTTTGATGATTGGCAAGCTCAAGGAATTACGTCAATTCTTCATGAAAAAAAAGGTGGATATGCTTTTAATAAGGATTCAATTAAAGCACTTGAAGATAAGTCTACCTCAAATGGTGTTCAAGTGATGAAAGGTGTTAGAGTTACTGGTTTTAAAAGAGGTAGTAATAGTAAAGCTGTAACTGGAGTAGAAACAGACAAAGGGACAATTGATTGTGAACAAGTCGTAATTGGTGCGGGACCTTGGGCAAGAGATTTTTGGAACATGTTAGAACTGCCCAAAACTGCTAACATTAAAGGTAAAGATGGTAAGATGCATGTTACTGATATGTGGACTTACTGGATGCTTCAAGAGGGTGTTATTGGAGTAGAACCAGATTTCTTAAAAACAAATGATGGTAAACAACCGCCTGTGGTTCATGTCGACTCTACTGCGCCATTGTATTCAGATAAAACAAAAAAATTAATTACAGATAAAATTTGGGGAATTTATTATAAGCCTGATATTGAAGGGTTAGGTGTTCAAGGGGGAACTTCTCCTTACATTGTTAAAAAACATTTTGATAAAGTTAATGTTGATCCATATGGGATTGAGTCACCAGAGTATCAAACAACTGATGCTTTTAGTGAAATGTGGTGCTCAGCTTTAGCTCACTGCCAAAAAAGATTTGAGGGGAAATCAGACCTGTATAGAAAGGGTCCTTCAGGTGGACTTGGATGTATGACCCCTGACTCTTTTCCGATCTTTGATAGATTTTTTGAAAATGTTTATATGATCGCTGATGCTAACCATGGATACAAAATGATTGGTGTTGGCGAACTGGTGGCAAAAGAAATTCTTGGTACTGAAAGTGATTTATTAAAACCATTTAGATTCAACCGTTACGAGAAGGGAGAATTGCACCCTACTTCGAACAGTCCGTTTCCTTGGAGCTAAACTTCAAGCCTAGACACTAATAAATTTTTCAGTTACGCTTGAATAAATTTATAATTCATTGAGGGGAAAATGACGGATCTAGAAAAACACGTAAACCGACCAGGTAGAGATAAGCAAGTCAAAAAAGTCAGAGAAAAAATAAACGAATTAGGAATAACATACATTTATTATCAATTTATTTCTGTAACAGGAAGAGTGGTTGGAAAAGGAATACCCGCTGATCATTGGGAAAGAACAGCTGAAAAAGGTTTCCAACTAGTTTACGGAGCAACTGCAAACTTATTTTTAGATCGACACAACAACTATATTGGTTATGGACCAGAGGCAATGGAATTGGTTGGAATTCCTGACCCTGAAACTTTTTGTCAGTTACCATGGGATAAAAGAGTTGGGAGAGTTTTTGTAACTTGTTTTAGAAACAGAGAAGAAAGAAATAATCCAGGCGGTCATTTAACTTCTGATTGCAGGGGAAATTTAAGAATTTTCATGGATGAATTCCAAAAGAAACATGGTTTAGAATTAAGAGTAGGAACTGAGCCAGAAATGATGTGGTTGACTAAAAATGATGATGGAACTCCAACTGGAAAAGGATTTTCGAAACCATTTTGTTATCACATAGACCAATTTGAGTCATTAAGACCTGTGTTTATGAAGGTGATTGAATATGCAAAAGCAATGGGTCTAGATATGATTCAAGGTGATCATGAAGATGCACCTGGTCAATTAGAATTAAACTGGACATATGACAATGTTTTAAGAAACGCAGATAGACTCTCAACTTACAGACAAATATGTGCTCAAGTTGCAAGAGAACATAATCTAATTGCATGTTTTATGACTAAACCATTTATGGGAGTTTCAGCGAGTGGTTGTCATACTAATATGTCTTTATGGAAAGGTGGAAAGATCAAAACGAATAAGCTTGGACATAAATCTTTACCAGGCGTTGAGGAAGTTTTTGGTTATGTTGAAGGTGGAACAAACACTTTCATGCCAGATACTAAGGATATGCAGTTACCTGGAAAAATTGGATTACAATCAATAGCGGGTATTATGGAACATTTACCAGCCTTAACAGCATTAGGATCTTCAACAGTAAATTCATATAGAAGATTGTGGGATCAAGGTTTCTGGGCTCCTGTTTATGCTGATTGGGGTTACCAAAATAGAACTTGTGGATTGAGAGTATCAGCACCGGGAAGATTTGAATACAGATCGGTAGATTCAATGCATAATCCATATTTATTAGGTGCAGCCTTACTAAAAGCTTGTGATCATGGAATTAGTAAAAAGATGCAACCAGCAGCTCCAGAGTCTAGAAATATTTATGAAGCTCAAAAAGCAGGTAAAGATGTTAAAAAACTTCCATTGAGTTTAGGTGAAGCTTTAGAAAGATTATCAGAAGATGAAATTATCAAATCTGCTATGCCTGATGAGATGTATAAAGTTTTCCATTGGTATAAAAATGATGAATGGGAAAGATTTTTAGGTGCAACAACTCAATGGGATTTAGATACTTATTTAGATTGTTTACCATAATAGATACAGAGAGAAAAAATATATGTGCGGAATAGCAGGATTAATTCATAGAGGAAAATCATCCAACGTTGGTCATGAACTTCAAGGAATGTTGCAAGCCTTAAAGCATCGAGGAGAAGACTCAACCGGTTATGCGTTGTATGGTGATACAGATGGTAAAAATTTTATCATGAGATTTAAAGTTGGTGAAAACGTTGGTGAGGGAAGTACGTCAGTTGCTGAAGACGTATCTGTATACGATGAAAGAAAGAAAATTGTTGATAGTTATCTTGCAGAAATGGGCGCAAAAATAATTAAAGAGGAAAGAATACTTCCTTACTCATTAAGATATGAAATTGAATACAATAAAAAAGATTTATTAGAATTCTCACAAAAAATAGAAAGCATTCCTGGTGTTGAAATTTTATCTATGGGTAAATCATTAGAAGTAATCAAAGATCTAGGGAATGCCAAAATGGTTTGCGATAGATATAACTTAGATAAACTTGTTGGTACTCATGCAATTGGCCATGCAAGAATGGCTACTGAGTCAGGTGTAGATATCAAATCTGCCCACCCTTTTTGGGGATATCCTTTTAGTGATGTGTCCGTTGTTCACAATGGTCAACTAACAAACTATTGGAATAATAGAAGAGCTTTAGAAAATAAGGGAATGAGATTTATGTCAGAATGTGACTCTGAATTAATTGCAGTTTACCTTGCTGAAAAAATGAGAGATGGGGCTTCATTAGAAGAAGGAATGAAAGAGTCGTTAACAGGTCTCGATGGTGTATTTACTTATTTTGTTGCTACAAAAGATTCTTTGGGAATGGCTAAAGATACAATGGCTGCAAAACCTTTAGTTTTATATGAGTCTGATGATTTAGTGGCAATGGGTTCAGAGGAAATAGCTATAAGATCAATTTTGCCACAAGAAATTGATACTTATGATCCATTCGATGGAGAGGTTAAAGTATGGCAAATTTAAAAAACGTAACCAAAAAAACAAAAGCCCAGGCAATGGGATTGCACTCGGAAGTTTTAACTGGAAGAACTCAACAGAAATTTTTTAATCCAGACGAGGCAGAAAATTTTTATTACTTTGGAACTTATGATGTCGATTTTAATAAAAGAACAGATCTTGATGTAAAAAATATGACGGCAGCTGAAGCTAATAAAGAACTCGATAATTTAATGAGCCAAGGCTATGGAACAATAGTAATCAAAAATCCTCAAGGAAAACACAGTTTAGGTGTTGGAATTTTAAATAAATTAAATTTAATTTTTGAAGGTAGTTTAGGATACTTTGGTATGGGCTCTAGTGATGGTCCGATTGTAAGAATCAATGGAAGAGTTGGCTGGTCATGTGCAGAGAATCTAATGGCTGGAAAAGTTGTAATTGAAAAAAATGCAGGGTCTTGTTTTGGAGCAGCTATTAGAGGTGGTGATTTAATTTGCAAAGGTAGTGTCGGTGCAAGAACTGGTATCGATATGAAAGGTGGAACTATCATTATCGGTGGTGACGCTGGTGCATTTACTGGGTTTATGATGCAAAGAGGAAGAATAATCATATTGGGAGATGTAGGCATAAATTTAGGTGATTCGATGTATGATGGGACAATTTTCGTAGGTGGAGAAATCGGGTCATATGGTAGTGATGCAGTAGATTCAGAATTGACACAAAGCGATCAAGATTGGTTAAGAAGAAAACTTAGGGTTGCTGAAATTGGTGAAAATTTTGATGTAAGCAAAATGAAAAAAATTGTAGCTGGTAAAAAACTTTGGAATTACGATAACTTAGAACCTGCTGAGAAAAAAGGAGCGATTTAATGGCTAAGAAAAAAAAGAAGAAAAATGGAAAATCAAATGGTAACGTTGGTGGAAAAGCCGATGTTCACGTAAGTAGCAACGGATCAAGAAACAAAAGTTTACTTGGTCACAACGCTATATTTACCCCAGAGGTAATTGACGACATCCATATTAAATCTCAGTTAGGAAGATACAGAATGCGTGGAATGGCATTAATGAAAAAAATTCCTACATTTGATGATCTAGTTTTCTTGCCAGGAACTTTAACTAGATTTGTAATCGAAGGTTACAGAGAAAAGTGTGAAACCAAAACTGTAATTGGTCCAAGATGTGAGAACCCAATTGAATTAGATATACCAGTTTATATTACTGGTATGAGTTTTGGCGCTTTATCTTATGAAGCTAAAACAGCACTTGCTCGAGGTGCAACAATGGCAGGAAGTGCTACTTGTTCTGGTGAAGGTGGAATGATTCCTGATGAAAGAAGATATTCTGAAAAATGGTTTTACCAATGTATTCAATCTAGATACGGATTTAACCCACATCATGCACAACTAGCAGATGGAATTGAAGTATTTATTGGACAAGGTCAAAAAGTCGGGATGGGAGGACACTTGATGGGTCAGAAAGTTACTGACCAAGTAGCTGAAATGAGATCATTACCATCAGGAATTGATCAAAGATCTCCTGCAAGACACCCAGATTGGTTAGGTCCTGATGACTTAGCTTTAAAAGTTGAAGAATTACGACAACTAACAAAAAATAAAGTGCCAATTCAATTAAAATTAGGTGCATCAAAAGTTTATGATGATGTTCGTATGGCTGCAAAGTGTGATCCAGACTCTATTTACTTAGATGGTATGGAGGGATCAACAGGTGCAGGTCCACACATTGCTGCTGCCAATACAGGTATTCCCGGTATCGCAGCTATAAGAGAAGCAAGAAGAGCTTTAGACGATGTAGGTAAAACTGGAAAAGTTACATTGATTTATGCTGGTGGTGTAAGAGATGGTGCTGATATGGCAAAAGCTTTAGCATTAGGTGCTGATGCAATTGCGATTGGCACTGGTTCAATGATCGCATTAAATTGTAATAAAGACATTCCTGAAGCTAATTTTGAGAAGGAAATGGGTGTTAAAGCAGGTGAATGTTATCATTGCCATACAGGAAGATGTCCTGTGGGTGTTGCAACTCAGGATCCAAAATTAAGAGCGAGACTAAATCCTGATGATGCTGCATTAAGAGTTTATAATTATCTTCATTCAATGACACTTGAAGCTCAATTGTTAGCTAGAGCATGCGGTAAAACGAATATCCATTCTCTAGAACCTGAAGATTTAGCAGCGTTAACATCTGAAGCTTCTGCACTAGCTAAAGTTCCATTAGCTGGAACGAACTATACTGTTGGTGTTGATAACTTCCATAAGATCTAGATTTTAATATGGCGAAGAAAAAAAATAAAAAAAAAGAAGCCTCTAGTCAGCTAGGTAAAAAAAAAGAAACTGCTAGAGAAAAAATGATTGGTCAGTCGATTGGTTATCGATACGACGTAAATCTTTTGCCTGATTATAAAAAAATCACGCCTTTTTTAAAAAAATACATTGAAGCTATGGGATGGGATGATCTAAACTGGTTAGAGGATGTACATATGGGTTATGAAGAAGGTAAACCAGCAGTATTTTGCAGAAATGCAAATGGATGGGTAACAATTCCAAAATCAATTAAGTTACCAAACAATCAACAAGACAGAGACATGATTGCAAGAGAATTACTAGTTAAATTTCAAATGTCACCAAAACATCCTCTTGTTGATTTGAAAAAAGCTTATCTTAAATTTTAAGTTCTCAATCTAAAGTTGATTTTTTTTTTAAACCTTACACATATGTAAGGTTTTTAAGCTCTGTTTCATTTGTAACATATCTTAAAATTTTATAGGCTTTTGAAAAACTAATATGGAGAGACAAAATGACTGATCAGTTGGCTGCTCTTACTACCATATTTACAGAATTTTACTACTGGATAACAGTAGTGCTGATGTTCTTAATTCACGTCGGTTTCTGTATGTATGAGGTTGGAGCTTCTCGATACAAACACCATCAACATACTCTTATGAAAAACACGATGCTGATACCTCTCGTAACAGTAACTTGGTTTTTATTTGGTTGGTGGATTTACTGGGCTTTCCCAACAGGACCGGGATTAGCACCATCAATAATGAATGAAAGCAGTGCATTGATTACCGATGACTCAGCTTTTAGTTCTAAATTTTATGTAGCAACAAGTCAATTAATGGCTGTCAACTTAGGAGACCACATTTCTGGTGTTTTCTGGGCTGCATTCTTATTATTTTCTTGGACTGCTGCGTCTATCGTCTCAGGGGCAATTATTGAAAGAATTACAACTTTTGCATTTGGTATTTTAGCGATTGCAATTGGATCTGTATTCTGGGTTATAGATGCCGCTTGGGGATGGCACTTCGATGGATGGATGTTAAAACTTTTAGGATACCATGATGCATATGCGTCAGGAGTAATTCATGCGATCGCGGGTGGATTTGCTTTAGGAGTTCTAATGGTTTTAGGACCAAGAATTGGAAAATTCTCATCAAGTGGTGAACCAAGAAATATTGGACCAAGAAATCCTTGGCTAGTAACAATTGGATTATTTCTAATTTATACTGGTTTCTGGGGATTCTATGCGGCATGTAATATACCGATATTTGATCTTGGACCTGAGTATGGTATGGAAGGTATTTCATATTGGACAGCTACAAACATATATGTAACTCCGACTACACTAAGTGGTATTACTTTTAACTTCTTGATGTCATTATCAGGAGGCTTATTAGCTGGATACTGGATTGCTAAAGGTGATCCTTTCTGGACCTACTCTAGTGGACTAGCGGGTATCATCTGTGCTTCAGCTGGAAATGATTTATATCATCCAATACAATCAATGATCATAGGTATGATCGGTGTTGTTATTTCGTACAAACTACATTACTGGGTTGAGCGTAAGTTCAAAATCGATGATGCAGTAGGTGCAGTAGCAGTTCATGGTTATGCAGGATTTATTGGTTTAGTTATATGTGGTTTTGTTCTAAATGGTTATCCATCATCTGGATATAGTGTTGGAGCTATGTGGGACGGAACAACTTATGCTGCTATAAATCCACTTGGAATGTTCATTGGAGCAATAATTATGTTTGTTGTTCTTGGACTTATCCCAGGCTACATCATAGCTAAAGTTTTACATGGAATGGGTAAACTTAGAATTCCGCGTGAAGTTGAAATAGCTGGATTAGACTATGAAATAATGGAGACTGCTAAATCAGATGAAAAAGCAGTTGCGTCCGCAACCAGGTAAAGGAGGAAAATATGGCAACAGTTACAAACTGGATTGATCACCTAAATAAACCTGCAGATCAAGTTGCAGGTGCTATTTATCCTGGTGCTGGATCTAGTGAAGGCTTATTGGTAATACTTGCTATTATCGTATGGGTTGGTTGGCACGTCTTAACTTCAAAATCTGAAAGTGAAGAACTTGAAAGATTAGCGAGGAAAAGACATGGTGCAAACGACCACAAAAGCAATATTACTGATTGGTAATATAAAGTAAAATTTGGGCGCTACATTTATTTGTAGCGCCCTTTTTAATCTAAAAAATCATAATGTCTGAAGAAAATAACAATGAAGAACTAAGACCAAGAAAAATGCGTGGTGTAGCTTTCCCAAAAGCTAAATACGGGGTTATACTTGCAATCATAATTATTATAGTTGTAAATCTGGTTTATTATAAAGAAACAATTTTTTCTTTTTTTAAATAACTATGTTACCCTAATCTATGGCAAAAAATTTGTTTAAAATTGCTAAACAAAAAAAAATAAAATATTTTTTAATAAGTTTTGTAGATCTATTTGGAGTTTTAAGGTCAAAATTAGTTCCAGCTAATGCAATAAAAGAAATGCAAACAACAGGTGCGGGTTTTGCTGGTTTTGCAGCTTGGTTAGACATGACCCCAGCAGATTCTGATATGTTTGGTATTCCTGACCCAGATAGTTTAATTCAATTACCTTGGAATAAAGAAGTTGGTTGGTTAGCATCAGATCTTTGGATGAATGGGAAACCTGTTGAGGCTTCACCCAGAGTAATGCTCAAGAAACAAATTAAAGAACTTGCAAAACGTGGTTTAACGATGAAATCTGGTGTGGAGTGTGAATATTTTTTAATTTCAGAGGACGGAAAATCCATTGCAGATCCAAGAGATACACAATCAAAACCTTGTTATGATCAATCTGCATTAATGAGAAGATATGAGCTTATAAAAGAAATTTGTGATTGCATGATAGATATGGGATGGGGTCCTTATCAAAACGATCATGAGGATGCTAATGGTCAATTTGAAATGAATTGGGAATATTCAGATTGTTTAACAACAGCTGATAGACACACTTTCTTTAAGTATATGGTAAAAACAATTGCTGAAAAACACGGACTAAGAGCAACATTTATGCCAAAACCTTTTCAAAATTTAACGGGAAATGGTTGTCATGCGCATATTTCTGTTTGGCAAGGTAAGAAAAATAAATTTTTAGATCCAAAAGATAAACTTGGTTTAAGTAAAATGGCATATAATTTTTTAGGAGGGGTAATCAAGAATGCATCATCGTTATCAGCTTTCTTTAATCCTACAATCAATAGCTATAGAAGAATCAACGCCCCACCAACAAAATCAGGGGCGTCATGGTCTCCAAGTAGTATTTCTTACACAGGAAATAATAGAACTCACATGATAAGAATTCCTGATCCTGGAAGGTTTGAATTAAGATTAATGGATGGGTCCGCTAATCCATATTTATTACAAGCTGGAGTTTTGGCTGCTGGATTACATGGTTTAAAAAATAAGATTAATCCAGGAAAACCTTTGCATTGTAATATGTATACGGACTATAAAAAATATCCTAATCTTCCAAAACTTCCAAATGAATTAAAACAATCACTTGCACAATTAAAAAATAACAAAGAAATGAACAAAAGTTTTGGTAAAAATACTATTAACAGCTTTGTTAAGCTAAGAAGTTCAGAGATTAAAGAATTTAATAGGAAAGAAAAATTTAATAAGTCAAAGCCCGTCACTAAATGGGAAAGTCAAAATACTTTAGATTGCTAAAGTGAATTGGAAGCTTACTAAATTTTTAATCAACGACAATTTTAAGTTCAAAAGGAATTATGTCCTTAAATATTTACCTTCAACTATGCTTTACAATGCTTTTAATTCAATTTCTAGCTGGAGAAGCTATAGAGCCACTCCCCTTTTAAGACTTAATAAACTTCAAAAAAATTTAAAACTCAATAATATTTTTTACAAAGATGAGTCTAAAAGGTTTCATTTAAAGTCCTTCAAAGCTCTTGGTGGCGCTTATGCAGTAGAAAAAATATCTAAAGGAAAAAAAAATATTACAATTTCCTCTGCAACTGCAGGTAATCATGGTAGATCGGTTGCGTGGGGAGCGCAAAGATTAAAATTAAAATGTAAAATATTTGTAAGCCAATATGTGAGTGAAACAAGAGTAAGTGAAATTAAAAAATTTGGTGCTGAAGTTATAAGAGTTAAGGGAGATTATGAAAACTCCCTTAAAGAATGTCAAAAACAATCAAAAAAAAATAATTGGAAAATTGTCCAAGATGTATCAACAAAAAATTATAAGTATGTTCCTCAACTTACTATGGCGGGATATTCAATCATGATTAAAGAAATCTCGAAACAAACTAATCAGTATATAACTCATATATTTCTGCAAGCAGGTGTTGGAGGATTAGCCGCAGGTGTAGTAGCTGGTGTTGCAAAATATTTTAAAAGAATACCTAAAATTATAATCGTCGAACCTGATCAAGCTGATTGTGTACTTCAAAGTATTAAAACCAATAAACTTAAAAAGATTAGAATCAAAAAAGAGAGTATTATGGGTGGAATGTCGTGTAATGAGATGTCTTTGGTGCCATGGCAAATATTAAAAAATGCTAGCAATTGTTGTGTATCGATCTCAGATAAAAATATTGCAAAAACTATAGCTGGCTTAAAAGATAAAAAGTTTAGTAAGACTTCTATTACAGGTGGTGAATGCGCAGCTCCAGGAGTTATCGCTTTAATAGGAATATACAACAATATTAAAGCCAAAAAATTCCTTAATATTAATGAAAGTTCAAATATTCTAATCATTGGATGCGAAGGAAATGCAGATGTAAAACTTTACAAACAACTGCTATCTAAAGGTAGAAAATAAAATTTCTATGACAAAAAACGCAATTACATGGATTAGAGAAGATTTTAGAATTGAGCACAATCCCGCTCTTGCCTATGCTACGCAAAATCATGAGAATGTAGTTGCTTTATATATTTATAATAAAGCTGATTTTGATAATAAACGAGAAGCCCAAAAATGGTGGCTTTCCAAATCTTTGGAAGTATTCCAGTCAGAACTATTGAAATATAAAATCAATCTTCAGATATTAGAAGGTGATGAATTAGAGGTTTTTTCTAATATAAAAAAAAAAGATGATGTCTCAATATATTGGAACAAAATTTATGAGCCTGATGTGATTGCAAAAGGAAAAAAAATCAGAGATATCTTTATTAAAAATGAAATCGAATTTAAGTATTTTAAAGGAAATATTTTAAATGAATTTCAAGAGGTAACTAAAAATGATGGAACTCCATTTAAAGTATTTACTCCGTTTTGGAGAAATGCTGAACAAAAATTTTTAGGCTTGCCTCCAAGTAAAAATTATGTTGTTAAGAAAAAAACAAAAACGTTCTCCTTGTTTAAAAATTCTATCGAACCAAAAAAAATTTTACCAAAAAAAAACTGGTATAAAAAATTTGAAGATTATTGGAACGTATCTGAAAATGACTCAAAGAAGATTTTAAATAACTTAATTGCAAGTAAAATAAAAGATTATGGAACTGCTAGAGATTATCCATCAATAGACGGTACATCCAAGTTATCTCCTTATATTAAACATGGACAAATCCATGTAAATACAATTTGGAATAAGTGTAAAGAGATGAAATCTAAAGGGATTGGATATAGAAAATATATTAATGAATTGGGATGGAGAGAATTTTCACATAGCTTAATAAATTATTTTCCAGAGTTTTTAAAAGGAAATTACAGAAAAGAATTTGATAAGTTTCCTTGGGTAAAAAATGAAAAATTTTTGAAAGCGTGGAAGTCAGGTATGACAGGTTATCCAATAGTTGATGCTGGAATGAGAGAGCTTTATGAAACAGGATGGATGCATAATAGAATTAGAATGGTGGTTGGATCCTTTTTAGTTAAACATTTAAGAATTAATTGGACTGAAGGAGAAAAGCATTTTCGAAACTGCTTACTTGATTTTAATAAAGCTAATAATGTTGCCCAATGGCAATGGGTAGCAGGTTGTGGTGCAGACGCTGCACCTTATTTCAGAATATTCAATCCAATACTTCAGGGAGAAAAGTTCGATAAAGATGGTGTGTATGTAAAAAAATGGATACCGGAATTAAGTAGAGTTCCAAAAAAATTTATTCATAAACCTTGGGAAATGGAAATTAAATATCAAGAGGCTATCAAAACAATAATTGGAAAAAATTATCCAAAACCCATTGTCATTCACGAAGAAGCTCGTGCTGCCGCTCTTAAAGCTTTCCAAAGCTTAAAAAATTAAGCTTCACCAAAAAAATGATGAATTATAGTTCTTGTTTGTGGATTCAATCTATGCTCAAAAAGATATATTCCTTGCCAAGTACCTAGTAATAGTTTTTTATTTTTGACACTTAATGAAATTTGATTATTAGTAAGAGCAGACTTGATATGTGCTGGCATATCATCTTTTCCCTCAGTGGTGTGAATATATAATTTATTATTCATCGGCACCAATTTATCAAAATAATTAATTAAATCAGTCTGCACATCTGGGTCAGCATTTTCTTGAACAATAATCGAGGCGCTCGTATGCTGAATACTTAAATTTAAAATTCCATTTTTAAAATTGTTTTTTTCAATCCAATTTAATGTTTGATCAGTAAATTCATACAATCGTTGACCATTGGTATCTATTTTAAGATTATAAAATTCTTGTTTCATATTAATAATTTTTTGATGTTAACTCAAATAAACGACTAATTGTACGTTTAAATGGTTTTTCTAAAGACTTAGAGCTCGACAATTTTTCTAAACTTTGTTCAGCCGTTACTGCTATTGCTCTATCTTTATCGTAAATTACATCAATAAGGGTTATGAACCTTTGTTGTTGATTTGAGTTGATATCATTAAATTCTGGTACATTTTCAATTATTATAAATTCAGAACTTTCAGCAATTTTTAAATAATCTTCACCACCTAGGTTTTGATCACACAATTCATCAAAATGAAACTTGGAAATCCCTTCATAAAAATTTTTTATTTCAAAATTTCTACCTTTGATATTCAAAACTTTGTGAGATAACTTTTTATTTTTAGTAATTATTCTAGAAAACTTATTTATCTTAAAATTAGTTTCTTGGTTTAAAGGATGGAAATATCTTCGTTTTTCGGTTTCTTTGTTTTTTCTGTAATCATCATCAATTATCAACTCATGCTCTATTGATTTTTCCTGCATTATTTGAATAAAGGGTTTAAATTGATCTCTTTGTAGCCCATCTTTATATAGCTCTGATATTTTTGTGTTTGAGGTCACAATAACCTTAATATTTTGATTAAATATTTCCTGAAATAGTTTGCCTAATATCATAGCATCGACAATATTGGTAACTTGAAATTCATCAAAGAAGATGAGTGAAAATTTTGATTTTAAATCTTTGACAAATACAGTAATTACATTTTCCTCATTTTGATCTTTATTATCATGAACAAAATCATGGAAGCTTAACATAAATTCATTAAAGTGAAGACGTTGTTTTTTTTGATAAACTAAATTAAAAAAAAAATCTAAAATCATAGTTTTTCCAACACCAACACCACCATAAAGATAAAAACCTTTTTTTGAGGATTGTTTGGAAAAAAAATTCAACAAGTTACTTCTAAAATTTTCTTTATAAAAATTATCTAATTGTTTTACTAAAGTTATTTGATTTGGATTTAACTCTAGATTTTGTGCATTACAATGAGTTTTAAATTTTTCCTCAAGATTTAAAGACATTAATTTTTTTTACTTTTAAAATCAATTCCGTACTCAGATCTTGGTCCTTTCCTTAGTCCAAACGGACCAGATATAAATAATGTTAAAGGCCTCGTCCCGGGTTTTAGGTCTACTCTATGTAAGTTATTTGCAGATCTAAATCCTATATAACCAGGCGGTCGCCAGAATTTTCCTGTGCTTAATGTCTCCCAATATCCTCCTCTGAGTATTATGGTGATATATGGAAATGTATGATTGTGAACACCTTCGCCATGATCATCCGCTAACATTTCATGAATTAGAATATTAAACGGAAACCACTTCGGTCTGTGTCGAAAGATAAGATAATATCTATTCATCCATGGTTTAGCTTCATGATACTTGGGATGTGAGGGACCCCTATCTAAAACAACTTTTTTTCTTCCTATTTTGTCTAAAAATTTTAAAAACATAACTAATCATATTGGGTTATAGAGCCATTTTTAACAATAAATAAATTTTCATTATATATTAAAGGTCTAGATATTAAATCTCTGGCAACTTTTTCAATTTTTAACACATTTCCAGCACTTAAGTTAACAATAATTAGATTTCCATCAGAATTAGTTAAATAAAGTTTGTTATTGCCTATTGTAAAACCTGTGGGTTTAATTCTTTTTCTTTTTTTTGAATTAAAATTTTTATAAATATCATTAATTCTAACAATGTTTCCCTCATTCTTTTGAATTGTAAAAAGATATCCGTTTTCAGACACAGTAAAAACCAGGTTTCCAATTATAATTGGTGTAAGAATAGAATTAATTTCACTCATCCAATTCATAGTACCTGATTTTAAATCCACAGAGTAAAATTGATTTTTATTATTAGAAAAATAAATTGAGCTTCCATCACTAACTAGTTTTGAGAAATTAAAACCATATGTTTCATTCATAATACTGCTCGTTTGTGTTGGGAGCTGCCATTCAATCAAACCTGATGAAATATCAATTGCTGAAATGTCTCCTAAAGAATTATTATATATTACCAAATTATCTCTTATTAATATTGAAAATTTTGAATTCGAAACAGTAAAAGACTCCTCGGTTTTAATATTCCAACACTCTGAACCATCTTTTAAATAAAAACATCTTAAAGTATTTTTAACATCAACTACAAAAAATTTATCCTTATGAATTTTAATTTCTGAATTAAATGGATATTCACTTTTTTTTGACCAAATTAGATCTCCAGACTGTAAATCAATATTTAAAATTTTTGCTATACTATCTGCAACTAATAAATTTTTATTTGTCGTTGCAAATGATAAAGTGGGATGGATTTTCTTTTCTGTTTTTGAATAAAAGTTATTTTTCCAAACAACTTTTTTATTATCATTAAACCTAATAATAGTTCCTTTTTTTTCAAAGACTATTATGCCATTATCTAAAATCAGTGGCTTAAAATTAAATTGATTAAAATTTTCTATTTTTGAAAATTTATAACTATTAATTTTGTTTATTTGACCATTATATTTTGACGATCCAAAATTATTTAATGGATCAAAAATTTTGTTATTTTGCTTATTTTTTGATAGGTCTAATTTTAATAAAGGATTAAATTCTGTTGAAATTATCTCTTTTTCAGTAAGAATTTTTTTAGAGATCTTATTTTCATTTTCAATTTTTTCTTTTTTATTCCATATTCGTGAATTTTCATTCAGGGAGCAATTAGATAAAAAAATTGAAAATATTAATATTACAAATATTTTATTCACTCAAATCTCTGTTTAGTCTTTTTTGTGTTTCCTTGAGTATATCCAAATTAGCGTTTTCTAAAGTAATTATTTGACTAAAAAATTCTTTGGATTTTTGCTTTTCACCTTTAGAGTAAAAGTACTCTGCTATCAAATATAAAGCATGAGACTTCCAAACACTTTTTGAATTAATTACAGGATTTAAAATTTTTAAAATTTGACCTTCATTGATTGTATCAGCATTATAAAGAGCTTTTTTATAAATAATAAGATACTTAATTTCACTATCCAATGAAGTTTTGTTAATCAATATATCAAACAAGCTATTAATTTTATTTTTATCACTCACTAACTCATTATCTATCAAGTAATACAAGGCCAATGGAGAATAGGTTGGATCTTTATTTTCTACTATCTCTTGCATCGCTGATATTATCCCAGAGTTATCTCCATTCTTATGTTTAATGATTGCACTATTATACCTGTCTGAAATTTTAATTTTATTTTTATCTTGATAGATTTGATATGAGTAAAAACCGATCAAAATTAATATCAAAATGATTAAAAAAGATATGATTAGTTTTTTATTTTTTGTAAAAAAATCTTTTATTCTCTGATTTCTAGTATTGCTATTAATGATTGCTATATCTTCATCCATAATTAAATCATATTTCGAAGAACGTATTGTAATATGCCTCCATTTTTATAATACTCTAGCTCATTTTTAGTATCTATTCTACAAAGTGCTTGGATCGTTTTAATTTCACCTGAAGCATACTTAATTTCTACTTTAACTTTATCAGAAGGATTAATTCCATTCTCAAGATTGATTATACTAATTAATTCAGAACCAATTAATTTCAAATTTTTCCTATCAATATTATCAATAAATTGTAACGGCAAAATACCCATCCCAATTAAGTTAGATCTATGAATTCTCTCAAAACTTTCAGCAATTACAGTCTTTACTCCTAAAAGTTTGGTCCCTTTCGCTGCCCAATCTCTTGAGGAGCCTGTTCCATATTCTTTACCACCTATAACAACTAAATCTGTCCCTCTTTTTTTATACTCAACTACTGCATCATAAATTGGCATCACTTTTTTCTCTGGGTATAGCATTGTAAATCCACCTTCTGTGCCAGGTGCCATCTCATTTCTTATTCTAATATTAGCAAATGTTCCTCTCATCATTACTTCGTGATTTCCTCTTCTTGCACCATAAGAATTATAATCTTTAGGTAAAATTTGATGTTTCATAAAATATTCTCCTGTCGGGCTTTCCTTTTGGATGTTACCTGCAGGAGAGATATGATCTGTAGTTACCATATCGCCCAAAATTAATAATGGACGAGCATCATGAATTTTTTTAAAACCTTCCGGTTGATCTGGAAGATTGTCAAAAAAAGGTGGTTTTTTTACATATGTAGAATTTTCTTCCCAATTATAAATACTACTTTTTTCTGTTTTAATTTGTTGCCACTGTTTTGGTCCCTCAGAAACATTTGAATACCTTTTCACAAACATTTCAGGATTTAAAGATGATTTTAAAACATCTTCAATTTCTTTATTTGATGGCCAAATATCTTTCATAAAAATATCTTTGCCATTTTTATCTTTGCCAAAACTATCTTTATACAAATCAAAATTCATATGCCCAGCAAGAGCATAAGCAACAACTAATGGGGGTGATGCAAGATAATTTGCTTTTATATGTGGTGAAATTCTACCCTCAAAATTTCTATTGCCAGACAATACTGAAACCGCATAAATATTTTCTTTTTGAATACATTCAACAATCTCATCGGCTAATGGACCTGAATTTCCAATACATGTGGTGCAACCATAACCAACTAAATGAAAACCAAGTTTATCTAAGTAAGTGTTCAGCCCTGCTTTCTCCAGGTAATCTGTTACAACTTGTGACCCGGGTGCTAATGAAGTTTTAACCCATGGTTTTACCTTTAATCCTAATTCCACTGCTTTCTTAGCTAAAAGTCCCGCTCCGATTAAAACGTTTGGATTAGAAGTATTAGTACAAGATGTAATTGCTGCAATTAAAATAGATCCATCTTTAATTGAATATTCTTTATCTTTAACTTTTGAGACTGAAAAATCTTTTTTACCAGTTACTTCAGAAAAACTTTTCTTAAAGCTAGTTGAGGCATCAGTTAATAAAACTTTATCTTGTGGTCTTTTCGGTCCTGAAATAGTAGGAACAATAGTTGTCATATCCAAAGTTAAAGTATCAGTAAAATTAATATCTTCACTAGACCACAAACCCTGAGCTTTTGCATATTCCTCAACTATTTTTACTGTCATTTCATCTCTTCCAGAAAATTTTAAATACTTTAAAGTTTCGTCATCTATTGGAAAAAATCCACAAGTTGCTCCATACTCTGGAGCCATATTTGCTATTGTTGCACGATCAGCTAAAGTTAAATTTTTTAAACCATCACCATAAAATTCTACAAACTTTCCAACCACACCCTTGTCTCTTAACATTTTAACAACTGTTAAAACTAAGTCTGTTGCAGTAGTACCTTCTGGCATTTTGTTTTTTACTTCAAAACCTATTACTTCAGGAATAAGCATTGAAATGGGCTGACCTAACATACCCGCTTCAGCTTCAATACCACCTACTCCCCATCCTAAAACTGAAAGTCCATTAACCATAGTAGTATGACTATCAGTTCCTACCAATGTATCTGGAAAAAGATAATTTTGTCCTTCAAATTCTTCACTCCATACCACTTTAGATAAGTATTCTAAATTTACCTGATGACAAATTCCAGTTCCAGGAGGAACTATTCTAAAATTGTTGAATGCTTGCTGACCCCATTTTAAAAAAGAATATCTCTCACCATTTCTATTAAATTCAATTTCAACATTTTTATCGAACGAATCCGCTTTTGCAGACTGATCAACTTGTACTGAATGGTCAATAACAAGATCTACTGCAGAAAGTGGATTAATTGTATTTGGATCTTTATTTTTTTCTTTCACAGCTTCTCTCATAGCTGCTAAGTCAGCCACTGCAGGAATTCCTGTGTAATCTTGTAGTAACACTCTCGCGGGTCGATAAGCAATTTCTGTTTTAGATTTTTTTGTTTTTAGCCAATTTTTAATTGCCTCAATTTGATTTTTTGTAACCGATACATCATCCTCGTATCTTAACAAATTTTCTAACAAAACTTTAAGAGATTTTGGTAATTTAGAAATACCTTCCAAACCATTTTCTTCTGCTTTCTTTAATGAATAAAATTTAAATTTTTTATTATTTATCTCTATATTAGAAAGAGTTTTGTATGAGTTAATTTTGCCTGGTTTCATATTTTATATATAAAATGTAATTATGCTTAATATAAGAAGCCCTGACATAGCATAATTAAAGTACTTAATAAATTTATCATTTGTCGCAAATTTCCTTAAAAATTTACCAACAAATGTCCACAAAGTAATACTTGTGACAGAAAATAGAAAAGCAAGAACAACTATTTGAGTCGCGTAACTTATATAGTTCACTCCAAGTTCTACATAAGTAGAGACAACAATAATTGCAACAGTGACACCTTTAGGATTTAGATATTGAAATAAAAAAGTTTCAACAAATTTTACAGGGTTTTCTTTTTGAGTTTCATCTGAAGAAGTTGAGAATGCAATCTTGTAGGCCAGATAAATCAAAAATAAAGTTCCAAGATATCTAATAACTATTTGAATGATTGGAAATAATTTAAAAATATTTATTAATCCTATCGATAAAAATATTACTAGTGAAGTAAAACCTAGAGTAACACCAAGAATATGAGGAATTGTTTTTTTAATCCCAAAATTAAATCCAGAGTAAGATGCGACTACATTATTTGGACCTGGTGTGTAAGCTGTGACAAACCAAAATAAAGAGATTGATAATATTTCAGGATGCATACTTAGGCTATTGGAAGACCATTTTCTGATTTTTGAGAAGGATGAACAAGTATCACTTTGCCTTCTTTGTCAATTGAACCTAAAATTAAAACTTGAGACACCACTCCAGCAATATTTTTTTCAGGAAAATTACAAACTCCGATTACTTGTTTACCCTTTAAATTATCCTCATTGTAATAATGAGTAATTTGTGCTGAAGATTGTTTAATTCCTATCTCTTTTCCAAAATCCACCTCAACTACTAAAGATGGTTTTCTTGCTTTCTCATTTTTTTTTACAGAAATTATTGTCCCTACTCGTATGTCAACTTTATCAAATATATCGTATGTTATTTGTTCTTTCATAAATCCAGTATATATATTAGTTATTATTCATGAGTACAGAAATTAATATTGAAAAATTATATGAAAATTGCATCAAAATTTTGACCGATTTAATCGGTTTCAAAACAATTTCTGGAGATGATAATAGTAATTTAATTAATTATTGTGAAGAGTACCTTCACAAATTAGGTGCAACCTCATTTAAAACTTTTGATCAAGAAAAGAAAAGAGTTAATCTTTTTGCTACATTCAAAGCAAAAAAAACAAATGGAATAAAACCAATTATCTTATCTGGTCACACTGACACTGTTCCAGTTTCAAAAAGTTGGAGTACTGATCCTTTTAAAGCTACAATCAAAGATGATAAACTTTATGGCAGAGGTGCATGTGATATGAAAGGTTTTATCGCTTGTGTTTTAGCTTATGCGCCAATTTATTCAAAAGTGGAATTAAATAGAGATATCCATTTTTCATTCACATTTGATGAAGAAACTGCTTGTCTTGGAGCGCCCATATTAATTGAGGAGTTAAAAAAAAGAAAAATTCAAGACGGCATATGTATAATTGGGGAACCAACTAAAATGAAAATTATAGATGCTCACAAAGGTTGTTATGAATATACAACTTATTTTGAGGGTTTAGCGGGTCATAGTTCAATGCCACATAAAGGGGTTAGTGCTGTTGAGTTTGCTTCACGTTACGCAAACAAACTCATAGAATTAAGACAAGACTTAAAAAAAAGAGCTCCTAAAGACTCGATATTTGATCCACCCTTTTCAACTTTGCAAGTAGGAGGAATATTTGGTGGTATAGCACACAATGTGATAGCTGATAAATGTTATATTGAATGGGAGACTAGACCGGTAATGAAAGAAGATGGAGTTTTTTTAAATCAAGAAATAGATAAGTATGCTAATGAAATTTTATTACCAGAAATGAAAAAAGTATTTTCAAATTCAAAAATAACGAAAAAAATAATTGGTGAAGTAACTGGTTTTGATCGTGTTCAAAACTCAGAGGCATGTGAGTTAGTTTCAAGTTTAACTGGTGACAATTCACGGGAGGTTGTTTCTTTTGGCACTGAGGCTGGCTTGTTTCAGGAAATTGGAATGAGTACTGTGGTTTGTGGTCCTGGTTCTATCGAGCAAGCTCACAAAGTTGATGAATTTATTGAATTAAATGAAATTAAAAAATGTTTAAAATTTTTAGATGGTCTTAAAAAAAGATCTACTTTAAATTAATTCCATCCACCAACAGCTTTCACTTCTAAAAATTCCTCAAGACCATGTTCACCAGCTTCTCTACCAATTCCAGAGTGTTTAAAACCTCCGAATGGTGCATCTACAGCAATCCCAGCTCCATTTACGTCTACCATTCCTGATCTTAATTTTCTTGCAACTCTTTTAACTTTTTCTTTATCTTGCGTTTGAATGTAATTAGTCAATCCATAAGGAGTATCATTAGCAATTTTAATTGCCTCCTCTTCATTTTCAAAAGGCATTACTGATAACACCGGACCAAAAATTTCTGTTCTTGCAACTTCCATATCATTTTTAACATCAACAAAAACTGTTGGTTTTACAAAGTATCCTTTTTCAAATCCCTCTGGTTTACCAGCGCCTCCTGCAACTAATTTTGCACCCTCATCAATACCTTTTTTAATTAAAGTTTGGATTTTGTTGTATTGAGTTTCAGAAATAACAGGACCAATATGCTCTCCCTCCTTCTTTGGATCACCAACCTCAAAATTTTCAGTATATTTTTTTAATCGTTCTACAGCTTCATTATACATTGATTTTTCGACAAGCATTCTAGTTGGAGCATTACACGACTGACCAGAATTCCTGAAACATCTTAAAGCTCCTCTTTCAATAGCATCTGGATCAGCATCTTTAAAAATTATATTTGCTCCCTTTCCTCCTAATTCTAAACTTACTCTTTTAAAATCTTTTGCTGCATTTTGTGAAATCAATGCTCCAGCTCGAGTAGAACCAGTAAATGAAATCATGTTTATGTCAGGATGACTTGTAAGTGCATTACCAGTAGTCTCACCATCTCCATTTACTAAATTGAATACTCCAGGAGGAAATTTTGTTTCATCAATTAATTCTGCAAGAATCATTGAGGATAAAGGAGCAAGTTCAGATGGTTTTAAAATCATAGTACAGCCAGAAGCTAAAGCTGGTGCAACTTTAAGACAAACTTGATTCATTGGCCAATTCCATGGTGTAATCAAAGCACACACACCTTTTGGCTCATAAATTAATCTTTGATTGGGAGCATGTTCACCCAAGGGTTTTTCAAATTCGAAATTTTTTAAATATCTAATAAATGATTTTAGATGTGCTGCACCTGTGCCTGCTTGTAGTTTAGTTGCAAAGTCTTTGGGAGCTCCCATTTCTGTGGTAATAGCTGCAGCAACAATTGTTTATGAACTTACTAATTTATTTGCAAAA
>QCQE01000013.1 GCA_003212275.1 Pelagibacteraceae bacterium AG-447-N18 | reverse complement strand
TATAAGTTAATTGAAATTGACGAAAAGTTTAAAGTTTTTAAGGGTGGAATTTCTGTAATAGATATTGGCGCTGCACCAGGAAGTTGGTCTCAATATGCTTCGAAGGTTGTAAAAAATGGAACAATTATCTCGATAGATTTAAAAAAAATGGAAAAAATTAAAAACACTATTCAAATTGAGGGTGATTTCACAGAGCACAATATTCAAGAGAAAATAAAAAAAAATCTTAACAGTCCAATTGATGTGGTTATGTCTGATATGGCAGTAAATACGACTGGGATAAAAGATGTTGATGCAATTCAAACTGGAGAGCTATGTAAAGAGGCGATGGTATTTTCAAAAGATGTAATATCTGAAAAGGGTATTTTTATTGCTAAAATATTTATGGGCAGATCTTTTAATGAAATTGTCGCACTAGGAAAAAAAATTTTTAAAGAAGTAAAGGTTTTTAAACCTAAGTCGAGTCGCAAAGACTCTAAAGAGAGTTTTATTATTTGTAAAAATCTTAGATAGATACTTTTAATTTAAAAGGAATCATATATAAAAGATTATGGTTCCTATAAAAGAAGCTCTTACCTTTGACGACGTTACATTAGTTCCTAAGTACTCTGAAATATTACCTTCAGAGGTTGATACGAGTATAAAATTAACAGATTCATTGAAACTTAAAATCCCACTTTTATCATCAGCAATGGATACTGTAACCGAAAGCAAAATGGCTATTGCTATGGCAAAATCTGGTGGACTAGGAATAATCCACAGAAATTTAGATATCAAAAAACAAGTTCTTGAAGTTAAGAAAGTAAAAAAACAAAAATTACTAGTAGGTGCAGCTGTGGGAGCAGGACCTAACGAGTTTATAAGAGCTGAAGCACTATTAAAAGAAAAATTGGATATGATTGTTGTGGACACTGCTCACGGGCATACCAAAAAAGTTTCTGAAATAATTAGATTTATCAAAAAAATTAAAAACAAAAAAACAGCTCTATGTGCTGGAAATATTGCAACACCAGATGCAGCTAAATTTTTACTTAAATTAGGCGTTGATATAATTAAGGTTGGGATTGGTCCCGGTTCTATCTGCACAACTAGGTTGGTTGCGGGTATTGGAGTTCCTCAATTAAGCGCAATATTAAATGTGAGAAACGGCATAAAGAATAAAGATGTAAAAATTATTTCTGATGGAGGGATAAAATATTCAGGCGACCTTGCTAAAGCTTTTGCTGCTGGCGCTGATGCAGTCATGATAGGTTCATTGTTTGCAGGAACTGATGAAACGCCGGGTAAACTCATAAAAAAAAATGGTAAACTATTTAAAAGTTTTAGAGGCATGGGCTCCGTAGGAGCGATGAACAAAGGCTCAGCTGATCGATATTTTCAAAAAAAACAAAAAGACAGTTCAAAGTATGTGCCTGAGGGAGTAGAAGGATTAGCAAAATACAAAGGTAAAGTTGATAAAGTTATTTTTAAATTAGTTGGTGGATTAAGATCATCTATGGGTTATCTTGGTTCCAAACAGATAAAATATTTAAGATATAAACCGCAATTTGTTAAAATTACAAAAGCTGGATTTTATGAAAGTATGGTTCATAATGTCGATATCGTTAAAAGTGATAGTAAATACTGATGACAAAAATATTTAAAATAATTTCTTTATTATATTTAATAATCAATAGCATGAGTATTGCTATAGCGGATGAAAATTTTTTTAATAAAGGTTTAAAATTATTCAAAGATAAAAAATATGAGGATGCTAGGTTTATGTTTGAAAGAGGTATAGTATTTAATCCTAAAGACTCAAATTCATATCTTTATTTAGCAAAAATTTACAATATTCAAGAAGATCAAGATAAAGAAGAAAAAAATTTAGAAGCAACATTATTAATTGAACCTAATAACGAGGAAGCAATATTAATGTCTATGAAAATAGCTTTGGAGAGATCTAATTATTCAAAAGTAAAAGATTTATCTAATACTTTTTCTAAAGTTTGCAAAAAACTCTGTAATAAAAATAAAGAAATTTTAGACACCCTTGCAAATATAGAACCCAAAAAAAATGAGTCTTGATAAGAATTTGAACAAAATCTTAATAATAGATTTTGGTTCACAATTTACTCAGTTAATAGCCAGGCGGATAAGAGAGTCAGGAGTTTATTCCGAAATTATAAGTCATAAAAAGGTTAAAAATAAAAATATTGATAATTTAATTAAAGGAATAATTTTATCAGGCGGACCATTAAATGTTTACCAAATTAATAAATATTCTTTTGATAAAAGGATATTAGAAAATCAAATACCAGTCTTAGGTATTTGTTTTGGTCATCAAATTTTATCAAAACTTAATGGTGGCAGAGTTAAACAATCAAAATATAGAGAGTTTGGATTAGCAAATATTCGCAAAAAGAGGGAAAGTATTTTGACAAAAAACTTCTTTAATAAAAAAAATATTAATAAAGTTTGGATGAGTCACGCTGATCAAGTTTCGAAGCTTCCCAAAAGTTTTAACGTTGTTGCCTCAAGTCAAAACTCGAAATTTGCTATTATCGAAAATAAGAAAAAAAATTTTTATGGTGTCCAGTTTCATCCCGAAGTTACTCATACAGAAAATGGAAAAAAATTAATAAATAATTTTATATTCTTGATATGTAAAATTAAAAGAAATTGGTCATCAAAAGATCAAAAGATTAAATTGATAAAAGATGTTCAAAATTTAGTCGGTAAAAATAAAGTAATATGTGCATTATCAGGTGGAGTTGATAGCAGTGTTGTTGCTCAACTATTGAATAAAGCAATTGGTAAAAAATTATTTTGTATCTTCGTTAACACGGGTCTTCTTAGAAAAAATGAGGAAATACAAGTAGTTAAAACTTTTAAAAAAAAATTGAAAATAAATCTAATTTACGTGAATGCAGAGAATGAATTTTTGAGAAAGCTCAAAAATGTTTCTGACCCAGAAAAAAAAAGAAAAATAATTGGAAATTTATTTATCAAAATTTTTGAAAGATACGCTAAAAGGATAAAAAATGTAAAATTTTTAGCACAAGGGACGCTATATCCAGATCTTATTGAAAGTAAGTCAGTGACTGGAAGCCAAACCTCAAAGATCAAATCTCATCATAATGTAGGTGGTTTACCAAAGAAAATGAAACTTAAATTGGTAGAACCATTGAAATTTTTATTTAAAGATGAGGTTAGAAAATTAGGATTAGAACTAAAACTTAGTAAAGAAATTATTTCAAGACATCCGTTTCCAGGACCTGGACTGGCGATCAGAATGCCTGGCGTTATTACTAAAGAAAAAATCAAAATTTTAAAAGAAGCTGACAATTATTTTATTCAAGCTTTAAGAGAGCACAATTTATATAATAAGATTTGGCAAGCTTATGCTGCATTGCTTCCAGTCAAAACAGTAGGCGTCATGGGTGATAATCGAACTTATGAATATTTGTGTTTATTAAGAGCAATTACATCTGAGGATGGAATGACAGCTGATTTTTATGACTTCAAAAAATCATTTATTCAAATGATTTCAAATAAAATTGTAAATAGCATAAGAGGAGTAAATAGAGTAGTTTATGATGTTACATCTAAACCACCGAGCACCATTGAGCTTGAATGAAAAAAATAAAAAAAATTATAAATAAAAAAAATAAATCTAAAATTGTTTGTCTTACTGCGTATTCAAAAAATATTGCAGAAGAGGTAGATAAATATGTTGATATTGTGCTAGTTGGAGACTCTCTAGGTTCAGTATTGTACAATTATTCAACTACCAGAAAAGTTACTCTAACAGAAATGATCAATCATTCAAAGAGTGTAAGACTTGGAGTAAAAAAAAGTTTAATGGTTGTTGATATGCCATTTAATACCTATTCAACAACAAACGTTGCTCTAAAGAATGCTAAAAAAATAATTAAGGAAACCAAGTGTGATGCAGTGAAGCTAGAGGGTGGAAAAAAAATAATCCATCAAATTAAACTATTAACCAAAAACAAAATTCCTGTGATGGGCCATCTTGGATTATTACCCCAATCAACCAAAGGTAAATTTAAATCTAAAGGAAAGACCACAAAAGAGATCAATCAATTAATTAATGATGCTTTATTACTTCAAAATAATGGAGTTTTTGCAATTGTTCTTGAATGTATAAAAACCCCAATAGCTAAACAAATTACAAAAAATTTAAATATCCCAACAATTGGAATTGGTTCGTCTGTTCATTGCGATGGTCAGGTTCTTGTTACAGATGACTTAATTGGTTTAAATCAAACAAAGATAAAATTTGTTAAACAATTTTTAAACGTAAAAAAATATATCAATGTCGGATTAAGAAAATATGCTTCAGATGTAAGATCTAAGAAATATCCAACTAAAAAACACTCGTATTAAAAATATTTCTTAAATTGTTCGTTAATCGATAAAATTTCTAAGTCTACTAAACCTCCAATTACTAATTGAATTGCTACTAAAAGAATAAAACCTAAACCAACATAGGCAATCCACAAATGTTTTTGAATATAACTTGCAAGATATGTTGCCATTGCCCCTGTTAGAATTACTGATAAAACTAGCCCAAATATCATGAAGCCAAAATTACCTTTAGCAGCTCCAACTACACCTATCACATTGTCAAAACTGATCGTAATATCTGCAAATAAAACTTTATAAACACCTTGAATGTAAGATGGTTCTTTAGATTTTTTTGTTGGCGATTTTACCTTCTTTATTTCAAAAAGATCTTTTCTTAAATCATTAACGATCCAGATTAAAAGTAAACCACCTAAAATTTTAATAAAATAAAATTTAAACAAGTAAGTTGCAAATAACGCAAAAACAACTTTAAATATTAAAGCACCAGCTACTCCCCATAAAATAATTTGTCTTCTATGTTTTGGCGCAAAGTTTGCAGCAATCAAACCAATAATAATTGCATTATCTGCTGCCAAGATTATATCGATAAAAATAATCTGAACTAATATGAGTGCTTCTTCTAACAAAGTAATAGCATAGTATAAAATATCTAAAATAATTCAATTAAAAGTAGTATTATTTTTTTATTGATAATTATTTTAATACATAATGAAATAGTCTTAATAAAAATGGAGGACAAATGAAATTCTTAAAATATATATCAACTATTTTAGTTTCATTAATTTTGTCAATTAATCTTGCAATTGCAGAGAAATGGGACATGGCTCTAGCTTATGGAGCGGGGAACTTTCATTCTGCAAACGCAGCTGAATTCGCAAAAAATGTTACTGAAAAAAGTGGTGGCAAGTTAACAATTGTAACGCATCCTGGTGGTTCGTTGTTTAAAGGTGGAGAAATTTTTAGAGCAGTAAGAACAGGTCAAGCTCAAATTGGTGAGAGATTTATGTCAGCTTTAGGAAAAGAGGATCCACTTTTAGAAGTCGACTCTCAACCTTTCTTAGCAACGTCTTACTCTGATGCAATGAAGTTATATAAGGCGTCAAAAGACGAAATCGTTAAAGGATTAGACGAGAAAGGCTTAGTATTTCTTTATGCTGTGCCGTGGCCAGCGCAAGGCTTGTATAGTAAAAAGGAAATTAACTCTGTTGAAGATTTAAAAGGTCTGAAATTTAGAGCTTATAATTCTGCTACCATCAGAATTGCTGAGCTAACAGGAATGGCTCCTACAAAAATAGAGGCTGCTGAAATTAGTCAGGCGTTTTCTACAGGTGCTGTAGAAAGTATGATCACTTCACCAACTACGGGTAAAAATTCTAAAATTTGGGAGAATGGTGTGAAATATTTTTATGATATTGCAGCTTGGTTTCCAAAAAATATGATAATTGTAAACAAAGATGCTTGGAATAAATTAGATCAGGCAACTAAAGATCTAGTTATGAAACAAGCAGCTTTAGCTGAAAGAAAAGGGTGGCAATTATCAAAACAAGGTAACGTTGGTGATAAAAAAGCTTTAGCTGATGCTGGTATGGTAGTCGGTAAAGTAAATGCACCACTACAAGCTCATTTTGAAAAAGTTGGAGAGACTATGGCTAAGGAATGGTCTCAAAAAGCCGGTTCAAGAGGAGCTGCTGTTTTATCAAGTTATAAATAATTCAATTCTTAAAATTAAGGCCACTTGAAATTTAGTGGCCTTAAATTATTATGTTAAAATCACTAGATAGAAATTTAAATAAACTTTATAAATTCTCAGGTTATGTCGCTGCTTTTTTCTTAATTTTGGTAGCAGTTTTTATTCTTATTGGTATCTCATCAAGAATATTTGGCTTTTATGTTAGGGGTCTTGCTGAGTACTCAGGTTATTGTATGGCTGCAGCATCTTTCTTTGCATTAGCATATACATTTGTAGAAGGGGGACATATTAGGATTACGCTTTTCTTGGAAAAATTATCAGGTGCAAAAAAAAGATTTATTGAAACTTGGTGTTTAAGTATGGCAAGCTTTTTTTCAGGATATCTAGCTTTCTACTTCGTTAAAATGTTAGTTATTTCCTATAAATTTCAGGAACGAAGTGAAGGAGCAGATGAAATTTTGATTTGGATTCCTCAAACAAGCGTAGCTATAGGGTCAACAATTTTTTTTATAAGCGTTTTTCATCAATTTATTCTAACCATCAAAAAGGATTAAATGACCGAAATACTTTTAACAATTTTCTTTATCAGTGTTTTGTTATTTTTTTTGGGATCTGGAATATGGGTTGCTTTAAGTATGATTGGTGTATCAGCTATTGGCATGATGTTATTTACCTCAAGACCAGTTGGTGATGCAATGGCTACAACAATATGGGGCACATCATCTTCATGGACACTTACTGCATTACCACTATTCGTCTGGATGGGTGAGATTTTATTTAGGACAAAGCTTTCTGAAAATTTATTCAAAGGATTATCTCCTTGGATGCAAAAATTACCAGGAGGTTTAATCCATGTTAATGTTGTTGGATGTGCATTATTTGCAGCAATTTCTGGCTCTTCAGCAGCAACTGTTGCAACAGTTGGGAAGATGTCAATTCCCGAATTAAGAAAAAGAAATTATCCAGAAAAAATCTTACTAGGTAGTTTAGCAGGTTCAGGAACATTAGGTTTACTGATACCACCGTCAATTATATTGATTATTTATGGCGTTGCTGTCCAAGAATCTATAGCAAAATTATTTATTGCTGGGATAATTCCTGGGATAATGATTGCACTAATATTCATGTCTTACGTAATTATTTGGTCTTTAATTAATAAAAAATCTATGCCAAAAATTCTTGACGAGTATTCATTTTTGGAAAAAATAAAAAGATCAAAACAACTTTTGCCAGTAATAATTTTAATATTAGCTGTTATTGGATCGATATATACAGGAATTGCAACAGCTACTGAAGCGGCTTCATTAGGAGTAGTTGGAGCATTAATATTATCTTACTTTCAAAAAAGTTTAACATTGAAAACTTTCAAATCCTCTTTACTTGGAGCAACTAAAACATCTTGTATGATCGCTTTTATTTTAGCAGGTTCAACATTTTTATCTTTAGCAATGGGGTTTACTGGATTACCAAGAAATCTAGCTCTCTGGATCCAAAATATGGAATTATCTCCATATGTTTTGATATTTGTTTTAATGATCTTTTATATAATTTTAGGAATGTTTCTTGATGGTATTTCAGCAGTTGTTTTAACAATGGCAATCATTGAACCCATGATTAGACAAGCAGGTTTTGATATGATTTGGTTTGGTATTTTTTTAGTCATAGTTGTTGAGATGGCACAAATCACTCCACCTGTTGGTTTTAATTTATTTGTACTTCAAGGTATGGCAAAAAAAGATATGGGGTATATCGCAAGGAGTGCATTTCCATTATTTTTATTAATGGTCCTGGCTGTAATATTGGTTGTGATTTTTCCAGAAATAGCTTTGTGGATGCCGGAGCAAATGATTAAAAATATTAATTAGTATTTTGATTTTTCACCAGCTATAACAGCTTTTAGTTGATCATATTCTTCACAATTACAACCCTCTAAAACTCCAAGTCTTTCAACTGCAAGATTATGCCTGTTTGTTGCTACATACAATTCACCAAGATACTCATTGATACCTTTGTGTTTTGGATCAACAGCTAAACCTTGAAGATAATATTTCTCACCATTCTCAAAATCTCCTAGTTTTCTAGTAGTGAAACCTAAATAGTTAAGGGTATCAGCTTTACGAGGTTTTTTTTCGTTGGATTTAATTAAAAGTTTTTGTGCTTTAGAATAAACTTTTTTTGCCTTTTCAAGCTTTCCTTTTTTTTCATATTTTTTAGCACTATTTATAAGCAATACTGCTTTATCATAATCTGTTTTTTTTGCACTTGATCCACCGTCTGAACCAGCTGCATAAACATTTGAATTAACAAATAATAAAAAGGATAAAGTTAAGATAATTTTTTTCATATTAAATAAATTTTTTCATTTTGTTTAAAGTTTTTAACTCTAAGCCATTTTCAACTAAGTTTTCTCTTATCGATTTAGCAGTAGCTAATGAACTTAGATTGTCACCATGTATACAAACAGAATCGATTTCACAAGGTATTTGCTTCCCGCTGTGACAATTAAGCGACTGAGTTTGAACCATTTTTAATACATGTTTTTTTGCTAGCTCGGGGTCGGTTATTAATGCATGAGATTTCTTTCTAGATACAAGATTGCCATCATCCTCATAATTTCTGTCAGCAAAAATTTCACAAGCAAATTTCATATCTAATTTTTTTGCTGCTTCTTGCATTTTTGATCCGGTAGGCACGAGATATATTATGTCTTTGTTAATATTCTTAATAGTTTTGGCTAAAATTGTAGCTAACTCAATATCCTCACATGCCATATTATTTAAAGCTCCATGAGGTTTTACATGAGATACACTTTCTCCATGAGAAGAAGCTATTTTTTGAAGAATTTCATATTGATCAATTATAAGTTTTTTTATTTCACTTTCAGAAAGATTCATTCTTTCTCTACCAAAATTTTCTGGATCGTTAAAAGAAGGATGTGCACCAATACTCACTCCATTTTTTTTCGAAATTTTTACTACTTGATTCATGGTTTGCTCATCTCCAGCGTGATAGCCACAAGCAACATTGGCTGAATTTACGATTTCTAATAAATCTGGATCATACTTATTTGAGTGATGTTTTGATTTTTCACCTAAATCACAATTTATATTAATTTCCATACTCATAATTTGTAAGTATAACATGGCATGATTAAAAATATATCAAATCTTGGTGACGCAGCTTTGTATTGTGATTTCGGGTCTGAGGTAAACAAAGAAATAAATAGTAAAGTAATACGATATTTTAAAAGTATTCAAAAAGAAAATATTGATGGGATCAATAACTTAACTCCCTCATATAATAAATTAATTATTTCATTCGATCTACGAAAAAAAAATTTTCAAACGATCAAAAAATTAATTGAAAATTTAAATATTACTAATGATGATGAATTAGAGACAAATAGAATTAAGATACCTGTTTGTTGTGATGAAAATTTTTCATTAGATATAAAAAGATTAGAGGAAAAGTTACAAATAACTCGTGATAAAATCTATGAGAAATTTTTTGGTAAGGAATTTTTTTGTTATATGACTGGTTTTATTGCAGGTATGCCTTTTCTTGGTGATCTGGAAAATGAGTTGCAGGCAAAACGTTTGGAAACACCAAGGGTAAAAGTGCCTAAGGGCTCAGTTGGATTAACAGAACAATTTGCAAATGTTTATACATTTGAAAGTCCTGGTGGGTGGAATATCATTGGAAATACACCACAAGTTATTTTTGATAGCACTGATGAGAATAATCCAAATTTAATTAATCCAGGTGATGTAGTGATTTTTGAGCAGATTACTAAAGAACAATATTACAATAACAATGAATAAAAATTATTTTGAAATAAAAAGAGCTGGAATAAACACAACATTTCAAGATCAAGGTAGAGACAATCTTTATCATATTGGTATTCCATTTAGTGGGGCAATGGATAATAGAAATTTTCAAATTTCTAACAAACTTGTTGGTAATGAAGTAAATTTTCCAATAATTGAATTTGCTTATCAAGGTCCTTTGTTAAAGTATTTTGGTGAAAATATTAATTTTGCAATCACGGGGGATGTAAAATTTATAATTAGAAAAAAAAACAATACTATCGAAGGAAAATGCTATCAATCTTTCACTTTAGAAAATGCTGATGAATTAGATATTATAAGCACTAACAAATCTGTTTATGGATATTTAGCAGTAAGTGGTGAATTTGATGTTAATTATCAATGGTCAAGTTGTTCTGTTAATACAAAAGCAAATATTGGTGCAAATAATGGAAAAAAAATAGAAGATGGACAAACGATTTATATTTCAAACATCAATAAAAATTTAAGTGATAAAAAATTAAATTACATTAATACAAAAATTGAAAATATCAGAGTTATCCAAGGAACAAATTTTGACTATTTTTCTGACGAAGGAAAAAAGATTTTTTTTGAGAAAGAATTTGTGATATCAAAATTATCAGATCGTATGGGTATGAGGCTAGAGGGACCAAAAATAGAAAATATTGTTGATACCAATATTAAATCAGAAGGTTTATTAAAAGGTGTTATTCAAGTACCAGCAGATGGAAACCCAATTATTATGCTTTCAGATCACGGCACTATTGGAGGCTATCCTAAAATAGGAGTTGTTATCAGTGCAGATTATGACAAGTTGGTTCAATTAACCCCAGGTTCAAAGATTAAATTTAAAAAAGTCGAATTAGCTGATGCAGAAACATTATTTAAACTATATGACTTAGAGACGCAAAATTTAATTTCACAAATTTAATGACTTTTATAAGAAACTTACCTGGACCATTATTAATTTTTTTAGGTGCATTAAGTTTAAGTTTTGGTGGATTAATTGTAAAATCTTTTGAGGGAGCTACATTATGGCAAATTCTATTTTGGAGATCTTTATTTTTTTCTTTAACAGTTCTAGCTTTCTTAATTTTAAGTTATAGAGGAAAAACAATTGAATCGTTTTATAAGTCCGGATTACCAGGATTTGTTGGTGGAATTATTTTATCTTTTGGTTTTTGTGGATATGTGTTTGCTATGTACAATACCACTGTTGCCAATACTAATTTTATCATTTCACTACAGATACTATTTCTTGCAATATTTGGGTATTTTTTCCTTAAGGAAAAAATAAATTTAATTACTCTGTTTTCAATCTGTCTGGCGATGACAGGCGTTTTATTAATGGTTGGCAACTCATTATCTCCTGGAGAACTATCTGGAAACCTTGCAGCTTTTACAATGCCAATTACTTTTGCAGTTTTAATAATGATTGTTAGAAAATTTCCCTCTGTGGATATGGTACCTGCCCAGTTCGTTGCCGGCGTGAGTTCATGTTTAATTGGTTTTTTACTTTCTACTAAAATTATGATTTCTCCTCATGATATCTTTTTGGGTTTTCTCGCAGGTTTTTTTCAAGTTGGTTTTGGTTTTATATTTATAACTATCGGTGCAAGAACAACACCTTCTGCCATGGTGGGAATCATAATGTTATCCGAATCTGTCCTAGGACCGATATGGGCATTCCTTTTTGTAAGTGAAAGACCCTCTGTATTTGGATTAATTGGTGGCGCAATTATACTTTCTGCTGTTTTATTACAATTTTACTCGCTTTTAAGTAAGCAAAAAAAAATTGTTTCTGATTGACTTTTTTCCACACATGTAAGAATATCCTGCCACGGGAGAGACTACAGAACATCGTAGCGCCGAAGGAGCAACCACCCAGGAATCTCTCAGGCAAAAAGGACCGTAACATATTAACTCTGGAAAGAGATTTAATTCTCGCCGAAGGAGCAAAACTCTCAGGCAAATATACAGATGGGTACAAAGAGTTAATATGGAAACAAAAAAAACATCGCTGTACCAATTACATCAAGATTGTAATGCAAAATTTGTTGAATTTGCAGGCTATCAAATGCCGATACAATATTCGGAAGGTATTGTAGAAGAACACAAATTCACAAGAAATCACTCAGGTATTTTTGATGTTTCTCATATGGGTCAGCTATTTATTTATGGTGGTGAAGACTTAATTAAAGATTTAGAAAAAATTTTTCCTTTAGATCTTAAAAATTTGAAATTAAATCATTCAAAATACAGCTTCTTAATGGATAAAGATGCTGGGATACATGATGATTTAATTATCACAAAAACAAATGAGGGCTTTTTGATAATCCTTAATGCAGCATGTAAAGATAATGACTTTAAAATTTTAAAAGAACTTCTTGAAGAGAAGTACAAAATGGTTCTAGATGAAAATAGATCTCTAATTGCTATTCAGGGTCCTAAATCATCAGAAATTCTTAATGATATTATCAATGGTGTGAAAGATCTTAATTTTATGTCTGGAAACTGGTTTACATTTGAAAATCAGAAAGTTTATATTACGCGATCTGGTTATACGGGTGAAGATGGTTTTGAGATATCAATTGCAAATGATTTTGTAGACAAATTAACTAGAGAATTAATCAACAAAGGATCTAAATTGATAGGTCTTGGAGCAAGAGATACACTAAGATTGGAAGCTGGTTTATGTCTTTATGGTCATGATCTTGATAAAGATAAAACTCCAGTGGAAGCAAATTTAAAGTGGGCTATTTCAAAAGAAAGAATCTCTAAGGGAGATTTTATTGGCTCTGACATAATTATTAAACAATTAAATGATGGCGTCAGTAAAATAAGAGTTGGAATTAAACCTGAAGGCAGAATTATTGCTAGAGAAAAAACAAAAATATTTAATCAATCAGATGTTCATATTGGAGAAATCACAAGTGGTACATTTGGACCAAGTGTTAATGGACCTGTTGCAATGGGTTATGTGGAAAATGAATTTTCAAAAAAAAATACTAAAGTATTTTTAGAAGTCAGAGGTAAAAAACATCCTGCAAGTATTTGCAGCTTACCATTTTATAAAAAAAGTTATGTCAAAGGGGTAAACTAATGAGTGAAGTAAAATATTCAAAAGAACACGAGTGGATTAAATTAGATGGAGATGTTGCAACAATTGGTATCACAAAACATGCTACAGAGATGTTAGGTGATATAGTTTTTGCAGAACTTCCAGAAAAAGGTTCTAGTGTAGAGAAAGATGGTACAGCTGGTGTTGTAGAGTCAACGAAAGCTGCTAGCGATGTATATACCCCTGTGAGCGGTGAAGTAGTTGATACCAATCAAGCTATAGTAGATGATCCATCAAAGATTAATCAAGACCCAGAGGACTCAGCGTGGTTTTTTAAACTAAAAATAAAAGATCCATCAGAAATGGATACTTTAATGAACAAAGACGATTACGATAAATTTGCAAAGGAGACTTCAGCATAATGTTACCAAATTCAGAAAAAGATTTTTTAAGAAGACATATTGGTCCTTCTAAGGAAGATCAATCAAAAATGTTAAAAGAATTAAATTATCAATCACTAGATGATTTGATTGACAATACTGTTCCTGAAAAAATAAAGTTTAAAGGTGAACTTAATATTGGTGACTCAAATTCAGAATACGAAGCGTTAAGAAAGTTACGAGCAATTTCGAAAAAAAATCAAGTTTACTCAAATTTTATTGGTATGGGTTATTATGGAACTTATACACCCTATGTAATTTTGAGAAATATACTAGAAAATCCAGGTTGGTATACTTCCTATACACCTTATCAGCCTGAGGTAGCTCAAGGAAGACTTGAGATGTTATTAAACTTTCAACAAATGATTGTTGACTTTACAGGAATGGATATTGCCAATGCTTCTTTATTAGATGAAGGCACAGCAGCAGCAGAGGCTATGGGTCTAAGTCACAGATTAAATAAAAAAGATAGTAATTTAGTTTTTGTTTCTGAAGATTGTCATCCTCAAACAATAAATGTAATTCAAACAAGAGCTGAACCAATGGGTTTAAAGGTTTTAGTTGGTAGAGAAGATGAAGTTTTAGACCAGCTAAAAGAAGATTTAGTTTGTGGAATTTTACAATATCCTGGAACTTTAGGTGATATAAAAGACCCAAGTGAAGCAATTAGCAAAATTCACAAAAAGAATGGGAAGGCTGTATTAGCTTGTGATCTGTTAGCACTAGCAAAATTAAAAACGCCAAGAGAGCTTGGTGCCGACATTGCAGTTGGAAGCTCTCAAAGATTTGGTATTCCAATGGGATATGGAGGTCCACATGCAGCTTTTTTTGCTACAAAAGATGAGTTTAAAAGATCAATGCCCGGAAGGATTGTTGGGGTATCAGTTGATAGACATGGTAACAAAGCATATAGATTATCATTACAAACTAGAGAGCAACATATTAGAAGAGATAAGGCGACAAGTAATATTTGTACCGCCCAAGCTTTATTAGCAATTGTGTCAGCAGCATATGCTATTTATCATGGTCCGGATGGAATTAAAAATATTTCTGAAAGAGTGTCTCAATTAGCAAAAAGTTTTGCTGATAAAATAAAACAATCTGGATACGAGCTTTATTCAAATAATTTTTTTGACACTGTAACGATTATTACTAAAGAAAAGACTGATCAAATTTATAAGAATGCTCTGAACCAGAGAGTTAATATTCGAAAAGTAAATTCTGAAATGCTCGCTGTCTCATTTGATGAGAGAAAAAATGTATATAGAGTAAATCAACTATTAAAAATTTTTAATGCAGCAGAATCAATCAAAAAAGAAGATCCATCGGTAAGTTTACCTAATCTTCCAAAAAATTTATTAAGAACTTCAAAATATTTAGAACATCCAGTTTTCAACTCATATCATTCAGAAACTGAAATGCTTAGATATTTAAAAAGATTAGAAGATAAAGATATAGCATTGAATAGAACTATGATTGCACTTGGATCTTGTACAATGAAATTAAATGCTGCTGCCGAAATGATCCCAATATCATGGAAAGAATTTGCAGAACCTCATCCGTTTGTTCCAATTGAACAAATGGAAGGTTTTAGAGATTTATTTACTGATCTAAAAAATTGGTTGCGTTCTATAACTGGTTTTTCAGGTGTTTCTTTGCAACCTAATGCAGGTGCTCAAGGTGAGTATGCGGGCTTAATGGTTATAAGAAAGTATCATTTAGATAGAGGAGAGGCTAATCGTAATATATGTTTAATTCCAAGTTCAGCACATGGTACTAACCCAGCAAGTGCACAAATGGTTGGAATGAAGGTGGTTGTTGTTAATTGTGATAAAGAGGGAAATGTTGATTTTGATGATTTAAAGAAAAAAGCTGAACAACATTCGGAAAATCTTGGGGCACTAATGGTAACTTATCCATCTACCCATGGAGTATTTGAAGAAAAAATAACTGATATCTGTGAGTTAGTTCACAAACATGGCGGACAAGTTTATATGGATGGAGCAAATTTAAACGCCTTAGTTGGAGTTGCAAAACCTGGAAATTTTGGTCCAGATGTCTGTCATATTAATTTACATAAAACATTTTGTATTCCACACGGCGGTGGAGGACCAGGTATGGGACCGATTGCTTGTAAAAGACATTTACAAGTTTATCTGCCTAATCATCCAGTGATTAAAGATTGTGGACCAACATCTGGCATTGGAGCAGTCTCGGCAGCTCCTTGGGGTAGTTCAAGTATTCTGTCAATCTCTTGGATGTACATTAAAATGATGGGGTCAGAAGGATTAAAGCTTGCTACTGAAGTAGCAATATTAAATGCAAATTATATTGCTCATAGACTAAGAGATCACTTTCCAATTTTGTATAAAGGATCAAATGGAAATGTTGCTCACGAATGTATTATTGATATTAGAAATATTAAATCAGAGACAGGAGTAACCGAAGAAGATATCGCAAAAAGATTAATAGATTATGGGTTTCATGCACCAACTATGTCATGGCCAGTAGCTGGTACAATGATGATAGAGCCAACTGAAAGTGAGGGTTTGTCAGAACTCGATAGATTTTGTGATACTTTAATTAAGATTAAAGAAGAAATTGAAAAAATTAAATCAGGTGAATTTGATAAAATAGATAATCCAATAAAAAATGCTCCTCACACAGACAGCGAACTAGCTTCTGATGATTGGACACATAAATACTCAAGAGCAGAAGCTGCTTATCCAGCAAAATTCTTAAGAGCTAATAAATTTTGGCCTCCAGTTGCAAGAGTTGATAATGTTTATGGTGACAAGAATATATTCTGTACTTGTCCAAGCATAGATGAATTTAAAGAAGATGCAGCTTAACAATTAATGAAGATTGCTGTTGTCGGCTCAGGCATATCAGGATTAAGCGCTGCATATTACTTATCAAAAAAACATCATGTAGATCTTTTCGAAAAGGAAGATCGTTTCGGTGGTCACTCTCATACTATTGATTTACCGTTTGGTACAAAAAAAGTTTCTGTTGATATAGGTTTTATTGTTTTTAATTACGCAACTTACCCAAATTTAATAAATTTTTTCGAAGAGAATAATATTGCAATTGAAAAAAGCGATATGTCTTTTTCTGTATCAGTTGAAAAATCTTCGTTCGAATATTGCGGTCGAGGATTAAATGGAATTTTTTCAAATAAGACCAATCTGTTTAATCTAAGATTCCTCAAAATGTTTTTTGATATAATAAAGTTTTACAAAAAATGTGATAATATAAAAAAAATTGATCAAGAGACTACACTTGGTGATTATTTGAGAAAGGAAAATCTTTCAAAAGAGTTTATCAACTTTCATTTGATACCGATGGTCTCAGCCATATGGTCAATGCCACCAAGTGCTGCCAGTCAAATGCCGTTAAGATTTTTCTTAAATTTTTTCCAAAATCATGGTTTGTTTAAATTAAAAAATAGACCCCAATGGTACACAGTATCAAATCGAAGCAGAACTTATGTTCAAAACATTATTTCAAAAATCAGCGGTGAACATTTCAAAAATTATCCAATCAAAAAAATTAAAACAAAAACAACAGGTATAGATTTATATTATGGAGGAGAAAGTGAATATTTTGGATACGACAAAGTTGTTTTAGCAACACATGCAGATGAAGCTTTATCAATAATTGATAATCCAACCGACCAGGAAAAGAATGTGCTCTCAAATTATAAGTATAAGGAAAATATTGCTTATATTCATACCGATGAACAAGCTATGCCAAAAAATAAAAAAGCTTGGTGTTCATGGAATTCATCAATGAAAAAGGATGAAATAGAAAAAAATTCAATTACATATTGGTTAAATTTATTACAAAACCTTAAATGTGATGAAAATATTTTTCTTACCTTAAATCCTTATTTTAAAATTGATGAGAAGAAAATTTTAAAAAAAGTAAGATTTACACATCCATATTTTGATCAATCTGCACTTAATTTTCAAAGTCAGCTTACAAATTTACAAAATAAAAGAAATATTCTTTATTGTGGTAGTTATTTTGGTTACGGTTTTCATGAAGATGGAATAAAATCATCTATTGAAATGCTTAAAACCCTTAATGACTAGTTGTATATATAATGGCACTGTAATTCACAAAAGATTTAAACCAAAGATACATTTTTTTAAATACAGGGTATTTTCACTTTTAATTGATCTTTCTGAATTAGAAAAATTAGATAAAACAATTAGTTTTTTTTCATACAATAAATTTAATTTAGTAAGTTTTTTTGATAAAGACCATGGAGAAAGAGATGGATCACTATTAATCGATTGGGTTAAAAAAAATCTTAAACAAAATAATATTAGTAGTGAAAATATTAAAATTAAACTTTTATGTTACCCAAGAATCTTTGGATATGTTTTTAATCCATTAAGTGTTTTTTATGTGTACAATAATAACAATGATTTGATATCCATATTATATGAAGTCAAAAATACTTTTGGTGAGCAACACACTTATGTTTTTAAAGTAAAAAATGACAATTTATTGCAACACAATTGTGAGAAAAAATTTCATGTTTCACCATTCATTGAAATGAATTGTAGTTATTTTTTTAGAATTTTAAAACCTGCAGATAAGATCTCAGTAATCATAGATCAATATCAATTAAACGAAAAAATATTATATGCCTCTCAAGATGGGAAAAGAAAAGATTTTACAACTTCAGAGTTAATTAAATCTTATTTAAAACATCCCTTAATGACGTTTAAAATTATTGCAGCGATACATTTTGAAGCGTTTAAATTATGGACCAAAGGAATAAAGTTTATCCAAAAAAAATTAAAAATAAGAAATAACATATCTTTTGAAAATTAATGTCCTTAAATAGACTTTCAGACAAACTTGTTTTTAACATATTAGCCGGAATAAATGTTGGATTTCTAGAAATTACAAATTATCAAGGAGAAGTTTTTAAATTTGGAAATCCTCAGGATAATTTAAAAGCTAAATTAAAAATTAAAAAACCAAATTTTTCTTTCAATCTTATAAAAGGTGGCAGTATCGGTTTTGCCGAGTCTTACATGAGAGGAGAATTTGAAACTGATAATTTATCTAATCTAATTGAAATAACAGCTCGAAATATCAAAATCATATACAAGTTTTCCGGATTACTCGATTTTCCAATCATAAATTTTTTAAAAGGGATCTTTATAAAAAATACAAAAAATAGAAGTAAAGAAAATATTGCAAAACATTATGACTTAGGAAATGATTTTTTTTCTTTATGGCTCGATGAAACCTTAACTTACTCAAGCGGAATTTTTAGTGAGACCACTAAAGATCTTTCGCAGGCACAAAATAACAAATATCAAAAAATGATAGATTTAATAAAACCCAACAATGGTGATAGGGTTTTAGAAATCGGATGTGGCTGGGGTGGTTTTGCAGAATATTTAGGGAAAAAATATGATGTTAAATTAGATTGTATTACTATTTCAAAAAAACAATTCGAATACGCAAAAAAAAGAATTCATAAATGTGGTTTAAATGAAAAAGTAAATATTGAAATAAAAGATTATAGAGATTTAAAAAATAAGTATAATTCAATAGCCTCCATAGAAATGATTGAAGCTGTAGGGCAAAATTATTTGGAAAGTTATTTCAAAACTATTAAGAAAAACCTTTCTTCAGATGGTAGGGTAGCCATTCAAGCAATTACAATAGATGATAGTTTATTTGATAGATATAAAACGAAACAAGATTTTATTCAAAAATATATTTTTCCAGGAGGATTTTTGCCAAGTAAAAATAGCTTAAACAAATATGTTTCAGACAATGGTTTATCAATAAAGTCTTACGACTCATATGCTGATCATTATGCAAATACATTAGCTATTTGGAAAAATGAATTTAATAGAAAATGGGATCTCATTAAAAAACAAGGTTTTGATTTAACTTTTAAAAGAATGTGGGAGTTTTACCTGTCTTATTGTGAGGCTGGATTTAAATCAAAAAATATTGATCTGATACAATTTTCAATTCAAAATAAATAAATAACGGGGGCTTGTGAGCAAAATAATAAACTTAAGATCAATTTTATTGATAATCTCTTTATTCTTAATTACAAACTGCTCAAATAATAGCGATATGAAACCAGAAGATTTTAAAGGTAAAGAGCCGAGATTAATCATAGAAAATTACTTGTCAGGTAATGTTAAAGCTTGGGGAGTTCTTCAGAATAGATCTGGAAAAGTTACTAGACAATTTTCAGCAGACTTAGATGGCAAGTGGGATGGCAAGCAATTAATTCTTGATGAAAAATTTAATTGGGATGACGGTGAAGTACAAACTAGACAATGGCAAATTACCAAAATAGATGACAACAATTATGAGGGAACTGCTGGAGACGTAGTTGGTAAAGCCAAGGGATATTCATATGGTCCCGCATTTAAATTTGAGTATGTTTTATTAGTTCCAGTAAAAGGTAAAGAAATTAAGATTACTTTCGATGATTGGATTTTTAAACAGGATGATCGAGTAGCAATTAATAGAGCTACAATGACTAAATTTGGAATTAAAGTTGCTGAATTGACTGTAGTATTTGTAAAAGATTAATCTTTCTTTTGATATTTTGTTAATTTTCCAACTAAACCAAAATAAATTTTACTAGGAAGAAAACTTAAGATTTTCAATACAATAGTTAATGATTTTGGAAAATGAATTTCAAAAGTTTTTTTATTTACTAAGCCATCATATATTTTTTCAGCCGCATATTCAGTAGTTTTTAAAAAGGGCATTTTAAAATCATTTTTATCAGTCATTGGAGTTTTGATAAAACCTGGAGATACCAAGCATACTCTGACATTTGATCGATCAAAGTCAAAATATAGACTTTCTGCTAAATTATTTAGAGCAGATTTTGAGGGCCCGTATCCAGTTGAATTTGGTAAACCTCTATAACCAGCAATTGAGGAAACGATAGTAATTGTTCCACTTTTCTTTTTTTTAAAATATTCTTCAACTGCTTTGATAGTATTCAATGTCCCAAAAAAATTAATTTTAAAAACTTCCTCAATTTGTTCAACATCAATATCCCTTTCTTTTTTTGGATTCCATGTGCCAGTGGAAAAAAAACAAATATCTATATTTTCAAATTTATTCTTAATTTTTTCAAAAACCTCTTTACATTTTGATTTATCGGTCACATCTAATGGAAATGAACTTATATTTTCATGATTGTCTGCAATCTCATTAAGAAGATTCTCACGTCTGGCTGAAATAGCAACATTCCACCCTTCATTAGCAAATTTTATTGCAAGAGCTTTGCCGATTCCAGTACTCCCACCAGTTATCCAAATTGTTTTTTTATTCATTATCTAAGATGTATAATACTTTAATGTTGAAAAATAAATTTTTATCATTCATACTTTTTTTTATTATCACATTTTCAGCCTCATTTATTGGAGGTTTAGTCACAATTAATTTTAAAGACCCTTGGTATTCTCAATTAGTCAAATCTGATTTTAACCCACCTGATTGGATATTTGCACCTGTTTGGACAACGCTATATCTAATGATGACAGTAGCTATTTGGTTTTTTTGGCATAGTAAAAGTAGAGACATGAACACGATGTATATTTATTTTATTCATATTATATTTAATACAACTTGGAGTATCGTTTTTTTTGGATTACACCAAATTTTTTTAGCTTTAATTGTTTTGGTAATCTTAATTGGTTTAATAATTACTTTAGTAATTAGATATAAGCGTGTCAATTTTGTGAGTTATTATTTAATGATTCCCTATTTACTTTGGTGTTGCTATGCATTATTTCTGAATATTAACTTACTAATATTAAATTAATGGATGATGTTGTAATAGTTGGTGGTGGAATTATTGGAGCCGCGACTGCTTACTTTTTATCAAAAGAGGGCAGAAAAGTTAAAGTTATAGAAAAAGACCCAACTTATAAAACTGCTTCTTTTCCTTTGTCATTAGGTGGCTTTAGAAGACAATTTTTCCAAAAAGAAAATATTTTATTAGGAAAATTTGCCAGAGAATTTATATTTCAAATTCCAGATTTATTAAAAACTGAAAAAAATCCAAAACCCACTGCTAGTATGGTGACCAATGGTTATTTATTAATGTTTGGACCTGAGCATGCAGATGAACAATATAAAGCGCTTGAAAATCATAAAGCTTGTGATGCGGGAACAAAAAACATCAAAGGTTCTGAATTAAATAAGTTTTTTCCGTATATCAATAGTGAGGGAATTGAAACAGCAACCTTTACTGACAATCAAAGCGAAGGATGGATTGACCCTTTCATGTTTCATAGTGCTTTAAAAAGTAAGGCGATTGATCTTGGTGCAGAATTTGTTAAGGGTGAAGTTAAATCACTATCAGAAATTAATGCTAAGACAATTATTTCAGCAGCTGGATGTTGGACTAAGGAGCTTTTAGAAGATATCCCTGTTGAACCTCAAAAACATACAGTTTTCAGAGTAAAGTGTCCAAAACATATTCCTGAAATGCCATTAACAGGAGATCTAACAACAGGAGTTTATTGGAGACCTGAAGGCAAAGAATATTTAGCAGGTTCACCAAAATCAGTTTTTGATGCCAAAGATCTTGAACCTGCATGGGATGATTTTGAAGAATTGGTTTGGCCAGCATTAGCTCACAGAATACCTGCTATGGAAGAATTAAAATTAACCGGTGGATGGGCTGGATATTATGATTGCAATCGACTTGATAACAATGCAGTTGTTGGAAAACACCCAAAATTTGAAAATGTTTACTTAGCAACAGGTTTCACAGGAAGAGGATTAATGCAAGCCCCAGGAATTGGTAGAGCATTAACAGAATTGATTACGACGGGTGCTTATCAATCAATTGATATTTCAAATATGGCTGTAGAGAGAGTTTTAGGTAAACAGGCGAGACATGAGCCATATGTTCTTTAATTAGGTCCCACAAAAAGTTTGATAACTTTCATTTGAACTGGATAATATTTGGTATTCACTGATATTTTTTTGATCAGTATAGGGGCTATTTAAGATTTTTAAAAAGTTAAGCAAAGGTTCCAAATTTCCTTGATCTGCATCTCTAAGAGTATTTTCAACTATATGATTTCTTGGAATTAAAAGAGGATTTGTACTTCTCATCAAGTTTTTACTCTTTTCCACTGAATTATCATGACTTGATGATCTTTCCTGCCACCTTTTTTTCCAGTTACTAAAATCAGCACCTTCATAAATATTATCTTCTTGAGTCTTAAAGTTCATCAAGTGGCAAAATGTATTTGTGTAATCAACTTTATTTTGATGCATCCAAGTGAGTAAGTCTAAAATTAGGTACTTATCTTTTTTATCCGTACCGAGTAAGCCTAGCTTAGCCCTCATCATATTTAACCACTTTTCTTCATATGTTTTTTCAAAAGTGTCGATTATTTCGGTTGCTAATTTTACAGCTGTGTCTTGGTCTTTATCAATCAAAGGTATCAAGCATTCAGCAAATCTTGAAAGATTCCATTTTGTTATAACCGGCTGATTACAATAAGCATATCTCCCTAATCTATCAATTGAACTAAATACAGTTTTTGGATCATAAATATCCATGAAAGCACAGGGTCCGTAGTCAATAGTCTCACCAGCTATACTCATGTTATCCGTATTCATTACACCATGAATAAATCCAACCCTCATCCAATTGACTACTAAATCAATCTGTTTACCTAAAACAATTTTTAAAAGATCTAAGGCTTTATTTTTTGAATTTTCAATTTCTGGGTAATGTCTTTTGAGGACATATTCAAATAATGTCTCTAACTCATCTTTTTTATTTCTCGCTGCAATATACTGAAAAGTTCCTACTCTAATATGACTTGATGCTACTCTAGTTAGTATAGCACCTTCTAATTGTGTCTCTCTAATTACATTTTCTCCAGTTTTTGCAACCGCCAGACTTCGCGTCGTTGGTATATTTAAGCCATACATTGCTTCACTTATTAAATATTCTCTAAGCATAGGCCCTAACGCTGCTCTTCCATCTCCATTTCTTGAAAAAGCAGTTTTTCCTGAGCCTTTAAATTGAATATCGTATCTATGATTATTTTTAGATACATGTTCTCCAATTAAAACTGCTCTACCATCACCAAGCATTGTAAAATGACCAAATTGATGACCCGCATAAGCTTGTGCTATTGAATTACTATTTTTTGGCAATTCGTTTCCAGTAAATATGGCTGATAATTCAGACTGACTTATTTGAGAAAAATCTAAATTTAGATCCTTGGCCAAAGATTCATTTAATAAAATCAGTTTAGGATTTTTAACTTTTACTGGATTTATTTTTTCTCTAAATGGCTCAGGCAATTTGGAATATGTGTTATCAAAATTCCAATTGATATTATTTTTCATAAATTTCTACATTTTCCAAATTCTATTTAAAATCTCTTCTCTTCTACAAGCTTTTTTATATTTTAAATAATTTAAAAAATATACTTGATAATAATCTTGATGACGATCTTCAGCTATATAAAATTTTTCAAATTCTCTTATATAAGTTACAACTTTTTTATTAAATTTTTTTTCTAATCTTTTAAAATCTTTTTCAATTAAATCTTTTTCCTTTTGATTTGTATAAAAAGCTGCAGATCTGTAGCTATAACCTTTGTCGCAAAACTGACCATAAGGATCAAATGGATCTATGTTGAGCCAAAAATTTTTAAGTAATTCTTCGTAAGATATTAAACTTGCATCATAAATTACCTCTACAACTTCAAGGTGACCTGTATTTCCATAAGTAACTTCTTCATAGGTTGGATTTTCAGTTTTTCCTCCAGAGTATCCTGAAATTACTTTCTCAACACCTGTTAATTTTTCAAAAGACTCTTCCATGCACC
>QCQE01000012.1 GCA_003212275.1 Pelagibacteraceae bacterium AG-447-N18 | reverse complement strand
AAAATAATTTCTGACTATAAAGTAAAATCTTTATTCACTGCACCAACAGCTTTTCGAGCAATTAAAAAAGAAGATCCTGAAGGAAAATTCTTTTCTAAATATGATTTAAGTAAATTTGAGAGTCTTTTTCTTGCTGGAGAGCGTGCTGATCCAGATACAATTAAATGGGCAGAGAATTTATTAAAAGTTCCAGTAATTGATCATTGGTGGCAAACCGAAACGAGTTGGGCGATCAGTTCAAATTGTACTGGTATTGAAATGATGAAAACAAAATATGGCTCGGCTTGTAAAGCTGTACCTGGTTATGATGTTAAAATTATAAAATCAGACCAAACTTTAGCTAAACCAAATGAAATGGGAGATATTGTAGTAAAATTACCTTTGCCTCCAGGAACTTTTCCAACTCTTTGGAATGCCGATCAAAGATATAAAGAAAATTATATGTCAAATTATGAAGGTTATTATCAAACCTATGATGCGGGTCACATTGATGAAGATGGCTACATCTGGATCATGTCTAGAACTGATGACATTATCAATGTTGCTGGCCACAGATTATCAACGGGTGCAATAGAGGAAGTTTTATCAGAACATCAGTCTGTTGCTGAATGTGCAGTGCTTGGAATAGCTGACAAATTAAAAGGTCAATTACCTATCGGATTAATTGTTTTAAAAGCAGGAGTAGATAAAGATAACGAAACAATTTCTAAAGAATGTGTTCAAATGGTTCGAGATAAAATTGGACCTGTGGCTGCTTTTAAAATTGCAATTGTTATTAAAAGACTTCCAAAAACAAGATCAGGAAAAATTTTAAGAGGAACAATAAGAAAAATCGCTGATAGTGTTGAATATAAAATGCCTCCAACTATTGATGATCCAGCAATTTTAGATGAGATCAAAGAGGATTTAATCAAAAATAATATTCTAAAAAGTGCTTAAAACTTATTTATTTTTAATCGGTGCAATTTTTTGTGAAGTAGCAGGTACTATGTTATTGCCAGTATCACAAAACTTTACCAAATTAATTCCTACGAGTTTTCTAGCAATATTTTATTTGACTGCTTTTTATCTACTGACTTTTGTGGTGAACAAACTGCCAATAGCAATTGTTTATGCTACCTGGAGTGGTCTTGGAATATTTACAATTGCAATACTGGGGTATATTTTTTTCAAACAAACTTTGGCTTGGCAAGCGATATTGGGGTTATTTTTAATTGTAATTGGAGTAGTGTTAGTAAATAGTTTTACAATTAAACTTAATTAAACTCTAATGGGGTTCCTTCTGGATCCCCTAAAATTTTTCCATCTTTCATTTTAGTTTTTCCAGCAATAATTGTTGCTACAGGAGTGCCTTTAAATTCAACACCATTAAAAGGTGACCAGCCACATTTACTCTCAATATTTTCATTCTTAATAACAATCTTTTTATTCATGTCTACGATAGTAAAATCAGCATCATAACCTTCTTTTATAAATCCTTTATTCTTGATGCCAAAAATTTTAATTGGATTTTCACAAACTAAATTCATCAATTGATTGAGTGATAATTTTCCATCATTAACATGGTTTAACATCACAGGCATTAATGTTTGGACACCTGGCATTCCTGATGGTGAATTGGGATATTCTTTTTCTTTATTTGCTTTTAAATGAGGTGCATGGTCTGAGCCAATGGTGTCGTTGATATTATTTTTAACCGCATACCATAATCGATCGTAATGAGATTTATCTCTGATTGGTGGATTCATTTGTGCATACGTTCCAAGTTTATCATAACAATCTGGTGCATAGATTGTTAAATGCTGTGGGGTGATTTCAAAAGTAATATTGCCTTTGTGTTGAGATAAAAAATCTATTTCTTGCTTAGTAGTAATATGAAGAACATGAGCTTTCTTATTATACTTTTTCGCAATTCTAACAATCCTTCTAGTTGAGGAAATAGCACACTCCTCACTTCTCCACACAGGATGAGAGTGAACATCTCCATTCTTTATTAATTTTTTATTTCTATTTAAAATTTCCTCATCTTCCGAATGAACCGCTACAATTTTTGAGCAATGTTGAAAGACTTTATCAATGTCTTCTTCAAGAGCTACTAAAAGATTACCTGTCGATGAACCTACAAATAATTTAATACCACAGCATCCCTCTAAATCTTTCAGCTCTGCTAGTTGATTAACGTTTTCGGCTGTTGCACCAAAATAGAATGCGTAATTGCAATACATTCTATTTTTCGCAAGATCTAATTTTCTTTGAAATTCTTTTATGTTTGATGTGGGGGGATTTGTATTAGGCATTTCAAATACTGCCGTAATACCTCCTACAACTGCCGCCCTACTTCCTGAATGAAGATCTTCAGTATCTGTTGAGCCAGGTTCTCTAAAATGAGTTTGGGTATCAATACATCCAGGTAAGACTATTAAGTTTTTTGCATCATACACTTCTTTTGCTTCTTCTGATACTTCACCAATTTTTGATATCTTACCATCTTTAATAGCAACATCTTTATTCTCTAACTTCCCGTTAATATAACATTGCCCATTTTTGATTATTAGATCTAACATTTTTGCAAAAAGTTATTATATTAAAATTAGATATCAATCAAATATGAATAATAGTGTTTATATATTAGAAGATAGAGCCATACTTTACATCAATGGTTCAGATGCAAAAGATTTTCTGCAAAATCTGATTAGCAATGACATTAATAAAGTTACAGATAATTCTAGTTGTTTTGCGTCGTTGTTTACTCCACAAGGTAAATTTTTATATGAATTCATGGTTGTAAAACATAAATTGGGTTACTTCATTGATTGTGAAAAATCTCAGTCTGAAGAAATATTTAAACAATTAAATTTATATAAAATAAGATCGAAAGTAGAAATTCTTAATTTAAGTAACGAATTTGTGGTTGCTGGTTTTGGATACGAAAAATATTTGTCTATTGAAAGTGCAAAGGATATCTTGGGTTTTACATTTAAGTATAGAGAAGATCCTATTTTTTTAGATCCAAGAAATAAACACTTGGGTGCTAGACTTATAATTAATCTTGAAAAACTTTATTTATCTTTGAAAAAGCTTGATCTTAAAAACGATAAAATTGAAAACTATCATATCCATAGTCATAAACTTGGTATAGTTCCAAAAAACTTAAATAAATTGAAGAATAAATTATTTGGTATTGAGTGTAACTTTGAGGAGCTAAATGGTATTGATTTTAAAAAAGGCTGTTATGTTGGGCAAGAAAATACTGCCAGAATAAAATTAAAGAATAAGCTTTCAAAAAGATTACTACCAATCGAGATTATTGATGGAGAATTAATTGAAAATGAAGGTGTTTTTAATAATAATGTTGAGATTGGGAAAGTCTTAATTAATGAAACGTATCCTTTTGCTCTCATTAAATATTTAGATTCAAATTTTGAAAAAGACAAAATATTTCAGGGTAAGAGTGGTTCTTTTAAAGTTTTCGTGCCCGAATGGCTTAAAATTTAAATTTTGGTGCGGCTAGAGAGACTCGAACTCTCATGGACTAGGTCCACACGGCCCTCAACCGTGCCTGTCTACCAATTTCAGCATAGCCGCAAATTTGACCCACATTAAATCAATGACAAGTAGGTTTCAAATTGATAAATTTTTATTATGGAATTTAATCAAGAAGTAAAACAAGCAACTGATCCAATTTATAAAAAGATTTCAAAGGTTATGCCTGAAATTGAATGGTCAGTGCATGCTCCTTATATACATAAAATCAATAAACTTAAAAAAGAAAAGAATGCAGTAATTTTAGCTCACAATTATCAAACCCCAGAGATTTATCATGGTATTGCAGATTTCTCAGCAGACTCACTAGCTCTAGCTGTGGAAGCTTCAAAAACTTCAGCAGATATAATTGTTATGGCCGGCGTACATTTTATGGCTGAAACTGCAAAACTAATGAGTCCAAATAAAAAAGTTTTGCTTCCAGATATGAAAGCAGGTTGTTCTCTTTCATCTTCAATTACGGGAAAAGATGTAAAATTATTAAAAGAAAAATATCCTGGTGTTCCAGTAGTTTCTTATGTCAATACTTCTGCAGATGTAAAAGCAGAAACAGATGTGTGTTGTACATCTGCAAATGCTGTAAAGATTGTAAAATCTTTAGGAGTAAGAAAGGTAATTTTTTTACCAGATGATTATCTTGCAAAATATGTTGCCTCTCAAACAGATGTTGAAATCATTTCTTGGAAAGGAATTTGTATTGTTCATGATCAATTTAATGAAAAAGAAATTCAAAATATCAGAAAGAGCAACCCAGGAATAAAAATCATAGCTCATCCTGAGTGTCCGCCAGATGTAATTAAAGCAAGCGATTTTGCTGGGTCAACTTCAGGAATGATAAATTATGTTAAAGATAATCAGCCTAAAAAAGTAATGATGGTTACTGAATGTTCAATGAGTGACAATATTCAAGTCGAAAATCCAAATGTAGAATTTATTAGACCATGCAACATGTGTCCTCATATGAAAAAAATAACCTTACCAAAAATACTAGATTGTTTAGAGAATGAAACTGGTGAAATTATTATGGATCAAGAAACAATCAACAAAGCAAGAATGTCAGTAGAAAAAATGGTTGCTATCGGCAGATAACTTTTTGTGTCTCAAATAAAACTTAGCGAAAATTTTATAAAAAGTAATGTTAAACTTGCACTTAATGAAGATTTATATCCATCAGGCGATATTACTTCTGGTTTAATCGAAAATAATAAGATTATAGAAGCAAAATTAATATCTAACCAAAACGCTGTGATTGGTGGGCTTCTGTTTGTAAAATATACGTTTTCACTTATCGATAAAAAAATTAAGTTCATTGTAAAAACGAAAGATGGATCTTTTGTTAAAAGGAATTCAACAATTGCAATTATTAGAGGAAATAAAAAAAATATTTTGGTAGCAGAAAGAGTTGCACTTAATTTTTTATCTCATATTTCAGGCATAGCCACAAAAACAAATCAATTTGTAAAATTAGTAGGTAAAAAATGTAAAATTTGTTGCACTAGAAAGACTATACCTAATTTAAGAGTCATACAAAAATATGCAGTAAAATTAGGTGGAGGAACTAATCACAGATTTAACTTAAGTGATGAATTTTTGATAAAAGACAACCATATTGCAAATTCAAACATAAGAGGATTAGTAAGTTTGGCGATCAAAAATAAAAAACGAAAGAAAATAACTGTGGAAGTAGACACAATTAAACAGCTAAAGAAAATAATTGGATTAAAATTTGATCGTGTTTTATTTGATAATATGAGTATTAAAAATTTAAAATTAGGAGTTAAACTTGCAAAAAAATACTATCAAACTGAAGCTTCAGGAAATATAAATCTTAAAAAAGTTAAATCGATTGCAAAAACTGGTGTAGATAGAATTTCTGTTGGTGGCATAACTCATAGCGCACCAGCAATAGACTTTAAACTTGAAATCTCTAATTAATAAATTTTGAGAGATCTGGTTTAAAATAATTTGGACCTTTCATTACTTTGCCATGTTCATTATAAATTGGTTTTCCATTCTCGTCTAACTTGCTCATATTAGAATTTTGAACTTCATCAAAACACTTATCTAAATCAATTCCAAAAGCATGACCTGCTCCATATGTAACATACAAGATATCTGTTAGAGCATCAGCAACCTCTAATAAATCCTTATTGTTCATTGCATTAGTAAGCTCGCTCAATTCCTCTTTTATAAGATCTAATCGCAGTTTATTGATTTTATCTGTGCTAAATGAAGGTTTTTTTTTAACTTCTTGACCAAAAGTTTTCATAAAAATTCCAACCTTGCTAAAATTTGACATAATGCTCCTGTAAGTTTTATAAAATTTATGTATATTTATAGTAATTTAATATTTGTCTATTAATCAATGAAATTAAGAAAAGAATTCGATAGTATTGGAACAATTAATGTTCCTAATGATAAATATTGGGGAGCATCAACTCAAAGATCAAAAAAATATTTCGATATTGGAGAATTTCTAGTTAGACCAGTTTTAATAAAATCTATTGCAATAATTAAAAAAGCTGCTGCTATAGTTCATAGAAAAGAAAAACAGATTGCACCAAAAATTTCTAATGCCATTGTAAAAGCATCCAATGAAGTAATCAGTGGTAAATTAGATGAACATTTTCCACTAAAAGTTTGGCAAACTGGCTCGGGTACTCAAACTAATATGAATGTAAATGAAGTAATTGCAAATAGAGCAATCGAAATTTTAGGGGGAAGAAAAGGTACAAAAAAACCAGTTCATCCAAATGATCATGTAAATAAATCTCAATCTACCAATGATGTATTTCCTACAGCAATGCATATAGCTATAGCTATGGAAACTAAAAATAAGCTACTACCATCTCTTGAGCTTTTAAATAAGGAATTAAAAAAAAAAGTTTCTCAATTTAAAAATATTGTTAAAGTTGGAAGAACTCATCTTCAGGATGCAACTCCATTATCATTAGGACAAGAGTTTTCAGGATATCAATCTCAATTAGAGGATTGTATTGTAAGAATTAAAAATGCTTTAAATGAAATTTATTTTCTAGCTCAAGGTGGGACTGCAGTTGGCACAGGAATTAATAGTAAAAAAGGTTTTGATAAAAAAGTAATAAATGAAATAAAAAAAATAACTAAACTACCCTTTAAACCAACCAAGAATAAATTTGCTGCGTTAGCAGCTCATGATGAAATAGTAAATTTTTCTGGAACCTTAAATACTACTGCTGTTAGTTTAATGAAAATTGCAAATGATATAAGATTTTTAGGATCTGGACCGAGAGCTGGATATGGTGAAATAATTTTACCAGCAAATGAACCAGGTTCATCGATTATGCCTGGAAAAGTAAACCCAACACAATCAGAAGCAGTGACAATGGTTTGTGTTAAAGTAATCGGTAATCATAATGGAATAACAATGGCGGGGTCCCACGGACATTTTGAGCTAAATGTTTTTAAACCATTAATTGCTCACAACATTTTACAATCTATTGATCTTCTTGCAGATAGTACTAAAAACTTTGCTTTATATTGCGTCAAAGGAATTAAAGCAGATAAAGTAAAAATTAAAAAATTTTTAGATAACTCATTAATGCTAGTTACTGCACTAGCTCCTCATATTGGGTATGATAATTCTGCCAAAATAGCTAAGACAGCGCTCAAAAAAGGTACAACTCTAAAAGAGGAAGCTTTAAAAACAAAATTAATTAATGAAAAAGATTTTGATAGAATTGTAAATCCGAAAAAAATGATTCATCCGAAATAAGCTAGTAAAATATCATTTACGAAGTTTTTAAAAGTTACTTTATTAAAAAATTTTTTGCTATTTGAATTAAATTCTGAGACTATTTCTTCAATCTTTTTATTGGATTTATTATCTATTCTTAAATTATCAAAAGAGATTTTCTCCTCATTAAAATCATAATTAAAATCAAGCTCTATTTTTTTAATATTTTTTCTCAAATTTTTTTTTATTTGAAAAAATTTATAGAACTCCTCCTGATTTTTAACATCAAATGATGTTCTCCCATTTAAGTTAATTTTTCCTTTATCAAAATTTAAAAATGAATCTGAAAAACTTACGTTAACATTTTCTTTCCAGATTATATTTGAATTTGAAAAATTATAATTTCCTTCTTCTATTTTCAGTTTTATTGATAAATCCGAAAACCTGTCAAAGTCATAAACATTTTTTACATCAAAATTTATTAAAGCATTAAGATTTTTATTATTTAAAATTTGGGACTTTAAAATTTCCATAAAAAAAGGGTTTTCTATAAGATCTTTAATTCGAAAAGTCTGATATTTAAAATTTGAAACCAAGTAAAATGGCTTAAATTCTATTAGCCCTTTAAATATTTTATTATTATCTTTTGAAATAATATCTAAAGTGTTTTTATTAATTTGATATTCAAAGGTATTGTTTTTATTTTTAAAACTTATTTTCAAATTTCCAGTATCATTTTTCTTTTTATAATCTGTTTCATTTTCAATTTTTAAAACCAGTTTTTTTGAAACGAGTTCAAAATCTAAAATTTCATTTAATTTGTCATTTCCTATTATTAATTTATAAGGAACATTAAAAACTTTATTTTTTGAAACTAAAACATTTTTCAAATTTTTAAGATCGTAATAAAACTGGCTGTCATTTATTTGATTGATAAATAAAACTTCGTCATTTTTGTTAGTAAAAAAAATATTACTCCTTTTAATTTTTAACTTATTTCGATTTGGTTCTGTTTTAAGAAGATTTGTAAAAAAAATTAAGTCAGACTTTTTTATATTAAAATCAACTTTATCGAAAATTATATCTTGAGTTTGGATTTGATTAAATTTGAAAAAATTTTTAAAATCAATGTAAATTCTAAAATTTTTAACTCCTCCAATTTTTTTTTGATCGTTAAGTATAAGTAAGTTTTTTGAACTAAAATGTGGTTTAGGAAAAAAATTATATTGTATCCCACTATCGAATTTTACTATCACATTGTATTTTTGATAAATTTGATTCTTTATTTCTTTCTGGATCAATTCTTTATTGTAAGCAGTGGGTATTAAGAAATACACAAGTGTCAAAAAAATAATTGAAATGATGACTAAAAAAACTTTATTATCCTTATCAAACCTTAATCTTTTTATGTCTAATATGAAGCGTCTTAATCTATTGAAATAACTTTCTAATAAATTATTTATAAATAAGATTTTTTTTGATAAAAAATTTTGTTTTCTCATATAAATTGAAACAAGTTATAATTTAAAATAAAAAATGTTAAACTCTGAATATTTAAAAAGTCTCAATAAAGCTCAAAAAGAAGCAGTTACATATCTTGATGGGCCTCTTTTAATCGTTGCTGGTGCTGGCTCTGGAAAAACTAAAGTACTTACAACAAGGATAGCAAATATAATTAAGGAAAAAAAAGCTTATCCTAATCAAATACTAGCAGTAACATTCACTAATAAAGCAGCCAAAGAAATGCAAATAAGAGTTAGCAAAATTTTAGGCTCTTCAGCAACAGGATTATCATGGCTTGGAACTTTTCACTCTATTTGCGCAAAACTTTTGAGAAAGCACGCTCCGGCAGTAAATCTTAATTCAAATTTTACAATAATAGACACTGATGACCAAACGAGGCTAATTAAAAATATATGTAAAGCAGAAAATATTGATATTAAACAATTAGCTCCAAGATATATTCTTTCAATAATTGATAAGTGGAAAAATAAAGGATTTTATCCAAGTGAAGTAATAATCAATCAAAAGGATATTTACGAAAAAACTATATTGCCAATTTATAAGATTTATCAACAGAAGTTGATTGATTTAAACTCATGTGACTTTGGTGATCTAATTCTTCATGCAGTCAAAATTCTCGAAAAGAATAAAGATATAAGAGAAATTTACTCAAAAAATTTTAAATATATTCTAGTTGATGAATATCAAGATACAAATTTTATACAGAGTAAATGGCTTAGATTACTTTCAGAAAAAAATAAAAATATTTGCTGTGTAGGAGATGATGATCAATCAATTTATAGTTGGAGAGGAGCAGAAATAAAAAATTTTTTAGAGTTCGATCAAGTTTATGAAAATACAAAAGTGATTAGGCTAGAGGAAAATTATAGATCCACTGAAAATATTCTAGCAGTAGCATCGAGCTTGATAGCAAATAACGAGAATAGAGTTGGCAAAACATTAAAGACAACTTTAAATAAGGGTGAATTAGTAAAGTTAAATTGTTATAAAAATGGAAAAGACGAGGCTATTGGAATTTCAGACGAAATTGAAAAAATAAAGAAAGAATATTCATATAATAATATTACCATTCTGGTAAGGGCGATATTTCAAACAAGAGAATTTGAAGAAAGATTTTTAAAAATTGGACTACCTTACAGAATTTTAGGAGGAATAAAATTTTATGAGAGAGCTGAAATAAAAGATTGTGTTGCATATTTAAGATTAGTTTATCAAGAAAAAGATGATCTAGCTTTTGAAAGAATTGTTAATAATCCAAAACGCTCGATTGGTGATAGTACGATAAAAAGTATTCATGAATTTGCAAAAAAGCAAAAAGATTGTTTAGAGATTTCTTCAAGAAAAATGATAGAAGAAAACTTGATTAAACCTAAAGCTAAAATTGGTTTAACGTCGTTTTTAGATTTAATTTCAAAATGGAGAAATGATCTTACAATAAAAAAAGTGGGACATGTTAAATTATTACAAACTATTCTTGATGAATCGGGCTACTCAGCAATGCTCAAAAATAAAAAAGATCTAGAAAATGAAAACAGACTTGAAAATATAAAGGAATTGTTAAGCGCGATGAAAGAATTCGATAATTTGGAAAGTTTTTTAGATCATGTTTCGCTAGCAACATCAATTGATCAAGAATGGGAAGGTGAAAAGGTTAATATGATGACAATGCACGCCGCAAAAGGTCTGGAGTTTGATGTAATTTTTTTACCTGGTTGGGAAGAAGGACTTTTTCCCCACCAAAAATCTATCGAAGAAAAGGGCCAGAGTGGTTTAGAAGAAGAAAGAAGACTGGCTTATGTCGGTTTAACCCGAGCTAAAAAAAAAGTAGTCGTTTCTTTTTCGATGAATAGGTTTTACCAGGGTGATTGGATAGATAGTATGGCCTCAAGATTTATTGACGAACTACCAGATAAATATTTAGAAAAAAATTCTTTTTTCGATGAAGCCAAAGAAGAGATAGATGAATTTGAATTTAATCAAGATATTGAAAATGAAACCGGTATAAATAGTCCCGGATGGTTAAGATATCAAAAAAGAATTAAATGATTAATAATCGAATAAACACATTAGTAAGTAAATTTAAGGAATACGATATAGATGGATATATTATTCCCAAAAATGATGAATTTTTTTCAGAATACGCTACAAATGATAGGCTTAAAACTATCTCAAACTTTTCTGGCTCTGCTGGCTATTCAATTATTTTAAAAAAGAAAAACTATTTATTTGTTGATGGTAGATACACTATACAAGCAAAAAAAGAAGTGGGCAAAAACTTTCAAATTATAGAATTCCATAAAATTATTAATTGTAATTTGTTCAAAAATTTGACAATAGGTTTTGATCCAAAGTTCTTTACATCTATACAAATTAAGAAGTTTTTTCATAAGAATAATAAAGTCAAAAGCATTGAGTTAAATTTAATTGATCAAATTCACAAAAATAAAGTTAAATCTAGTAAACCTTTTTTTTCTCTTAAAAACAAAATAGTTGGAGAAAACTATAAAAATAAAATAACAAAAATAAGGAAATACTTAAACAAAAATAAATCAGATTATTTATTTATCACAGCACCTGAAAATGTTGCATGGCTTCTAAATATAAGAGGACATGACAATCCAAATAGTCCAATTCCTAACTGCCAATTAATCATGGACAATAAAAAAAGTTTTTATTTGATTTCATCTAAGGATAAAGTTTCAAAGTTAATTAATGAAAAAAAAATAAAATCTGATCAAGTAGTTGAGCCAAAGAATTTCAATAAATTCATTTCAAATCTTAAAGGTAAAAAAATTATAGTTGATAAAAATACTTGCTCAATTTTTTTTGAAAATATTCTAAAAAAAAAATTCAAAATTTTAAGTATTGTAGATCCAATTTATTCACTAAAATCATTAAAAAACAAAACAGAAATAAAAAATATGTTAAATGCTCATATTTTTGATGGTGTTGCATTAACAAAATTTATTTATTGGATTAAAAATATAAACAAAAAAACAATTACTGAGTTTGATGCACAAAATAAATTAGAAAATTTTAGAAAAAGAAATAAAAGTTATTTATATCCAAGTTTCAATACTATTGCTGGTGCAGGGGGAAATGGCGCTATTGTTCATTATAGAGCAACAAAAATAAATACAAAAAAAATTAATAAGAAAGATATTTTTTTATGTGATTCTGGTGGCCAGTATAAATATGGTACTACAGATGTGACTAGAACAATTTGTTTCTCAAAACCCAAAAAGAATGTTAAAAATATTTTCACTCGAGTATTAAAAGGTCATATTGCAGTTGTAAAATCTGATTTAAATAAATATTCCTCTGGTAATTTGATTGATATTAGAGCAAGAAAATTTTTAAAAGAGATCAACTTAGATTACCAACATGGAACTGGACATGGTGTAGGTTTTTTTCTAAATGTGCATGAGGGACCCCAAGGTATCTCTAAATTTAACAAGATAAAGTTACTTGAGGGAATGATTTTAAGTAATGAACCAGGATATTATAAAAAAGGTAAATTTGGAATACGTATAGAAAATTTGATTTACGTCAAAAAAAGTAAAAATAAGCTGTATTTTGAAAATTTAACACTAGCTCCAATTGATAAAGATTTAATTAATTTCGATTTACTAACAAATGATGAAAAAAATTACCTTTGGAAATATAATTTAGATATTTACACAAAACTCTACAAATATTTAAACCCAATTGAAAAAAGATGGTTAGCTACTTTTGTTCAATAATTTATACAATTCTGATTGATCTATAATTTTAATCTTTAACTCTTTTGCAGCTTCAACTTTACTTTTAGTAGGCTTCTCTCCAATTATAAGATAATCAAGTTTTCTTGAAACATTACTAATTATTGTTCCTGAATTTTTTTCTATTAAAGACTTAGCTTCTGCTCTACTCATGCCTGTTAATTTTCCAGTAAACATAAATATCTTATCACTTAATACACCATTTTTTTTATATTCTATTGTTTTCTGAATTTTTAAAATTTTTCGAAGATCTTGAATTACCTTTAAATTAGTCTTATTTAAAAAAAATTTTTTTAAAGAGGTTATTTGAGTTTCACCAATCCCATCAATATTTAATAAATCATCAATTTTATTTTCTTTAGAAAGATTTATGAAATTTTCAGGACTTTTTAATGTTTTTGCAATTAATTTAGCATTTTCAAAACCAATATGTCTTATTCCAAGAGCATATATAAATTTTTCAAAAGAAATATTTTTCTTTTCTTCAATTGCATATTTTAGATTAGCGACAGATTGTTGCCCCCATCCATCCATTGTTTTTATTTTTTCATAATTTAAAACAAAAATGTCTTGTGGTAATCTAATCATTTTCAGTCTCCAAAAATTTTCTACAATTTTTTTTCCAAAACCATCAATATTAAAAGCTTCTTTTGATACAAAGTGCTTAATTTTTTCTATAGTCATTTTATCACATTCATATCCCTCGCTTGAACATCTTCTTACTGCATCATTTTTTTTAGTAATTAAATTGTATTCTTTAATTGTTTTAGATCCACAAGATGGGCACTTGATTGGAAAAATATATTTTTTTAAGTTTTTTTTTCTTTTTTTAAAATCTACCTCAGTTATATGTGGAATAACATCTCCTGCCCTCTCTATGACTACTATATCCCCTATCCTTATATCTTTTCTTATTATTTCATCTTCATTATGAAGTGTTGCATTCGACACAACTACACCACCAATATTAATTGGTTTTATTTTTGCAACAGGTGTCAATGCACCTGTTCTACCGACTTGTATCTCAATATTTAAGATTTTTGATATGCCTTTATTAGCTGAAAACTTGTGCGCAATAGCCCAACGAGGTGAATTAGCAACGTTACCTAAACGTTTCTGTAAATCAAAACTATTTATTTTGTAAACGATACCATCAATATCAAAATCAATCTCATTTCTTTTTTTTTCTATTTCATTATAATTTTTCATTAAATTTTTAATACCTTTTATAGTTTTATTAAATGGATTTATTTTAAAACCCCACTCACTTAATTGTTGTAAGTAGTTGCTTTGATTTTTTATTTCCATATTATTTACATACCCGAATGTATAAGCAATGAATTTTAAAGGAATTTTTTTTGTATCTTGAGGATTTTTTTGGCGTAATGATCCAGATGCAGCATTTCTTGGGTTAGCGAACTTGTCTTTAAGATTTTCAAAATCTTTATTTTGAATAAATACTTCACCCCGAATGTCTATTTCATCAGGAAAATTTTTAGCTGAAATATTTTTAGGAATATCATCAATTGTCATTAAATTATTTGTAATATCTTCTCCTTCTTTACCGTCACCCCTGGAAAGACCCATTATAAACTTTCCCTTTTTAAAAATTAACGAAGCAGAAATACCATCAATCTTAGGTTCTGCACTATACTCTAATTCGTTAACGCTTTTTTGGTCTAAAAAATTATTAATTTTTTTTTCAAAATTTACTAAATCCTCCTCATCAAAAGCATTTGAAAGTGAAAGCATGGGGACTCTGTGTAAAACTTTTTTAAAAGTTTTAGATGGTTTAAAACCCACTATTTTAGAGGGTGAATTTGCACTTTTTAAAAAACCATATTTTTGTTCTAAAGATAATATATCTGCTTTAATTTGATCATATTCATAATCATTTACTAAAGGCTTACTAAATTCATAATAATATTTGTTTAGTTTTACTAAATTTTGAATTTTTTTATTGTATTCTTTCTTAATTTTATTTTTATCCATCTCATTCTAAAAGAGTTTTAAATTTTTTAATAAGCCCTCCACTTTTTTTCTTAAAAGTTTTTAATCTCTCTTTTTTTCGTTTTTCATAATTTTTATCAAATAAACTATAAGAATTTTCATACCACTTTGAGGATTGGTAATTATACCCTAATAATTGTGCGTATTTTTCAGCTTCATCAATTAAACCAATAGTATAATGTACTTCAACTAATCTATGTAAAGCTTCTTCTGCATAAACTGTTGTATCGTAGCTATCAATTATTTCTCTAAATCTATTTATCGCGGGTATCCACTTTTTTTTATCATAATAATATCTCCCCAAATACATTTCTTTAGCTGCTAGAATATCATCTATTAAATCTAATTTAAATTCTGCATCAATCGCATATTCTGTATTAGAATAATTTTTTAAAATTATATTAAAATTTTCTTTAGCTTTTACAATTGATTGTAAATCTTTTTTTTCATCAACAATTTGCTCATAATAACAAACCGCTAATAAATAATATACATATGCCAAATCTTTATGAGATGGGTATACTTCTAGAAATCTTTGTAATTCCTCTATAGCATCACCATAATAATCTTGAGTATAATATGAATATGCTGCCATTATTGCTGACTTAGGTGCTGAATTTGCTTGGGGGAACAATATTTCTGCCTCATTAAATTTTTTTGCGGCATATAATACATCGCCACCTTCTAAAGCATCCATTCCCTCATTGTAAGCTTCTTTTACTTGTGACTCTAAGCTTTTTTCCTTGATTATAGATTTTTTTGATACGTCTTTTGAGCAGGAACTTAATAAAATTGAAATTACTAAAAAAACTAAAATCTTAAACTTGAACATATTAGTTTTATACAGACTTAATGGAAAATTTCAAAGATCAATATATGTTAAGCAATCGATCTTAATAAGGCTTTATTTAGAATTGTATGTGGAAGATTTCTTTCTTGTATCTCAATTATTGAAAAGTTTTCTTTATTTTCAAACACTTTCTTTAAAATTTGATTTGTAAGGAAATGACCTCCTTGTGAACAGTTTACACTTCCAATTATTCTATAACCGCTTGTGTATAGATCTCCGATACAATCAAGTATTTTGTGATTAACAAATTCTTTGGGATTTCTCAGCTTTTCAGAATTTAAGATTTCATTACCCTTAACAACAATTGCATTATCCAAACTACCACCTTTTGCAAGTCCTTTTTCTTTAATTTTTTCTACATCGTCGAATAAACAAAATGTTCTTGAATTAAAAATATCTACCAAATCGTCTTCGTATACATTTATTTTATTTTCTTGATTTCCAATCAAACAATCCTCAAATTTTAATTTAAAATTAATATCTAAACTTAACTTAGAAGGCTCTATAGAAATAAATTTTTCTCCATGATGATACGATATTTTTTTTTGTATCTTAATTATCTTTATAGGCGCCTTGCTTTTTTCTAATCCACAACTTTTTAAAATTTCTATAAATTCTTTTGCTGAACCGTCTAAAATTGGAACTTCTTGATTGTTTATTTCTATGAGTGCGTTATCAATTCCCAATCCAAATAAAGCACCCATCAGATGTTCAATAGTTGATACTTTTACTCCGTGCTCGTTAGATATAGTAGTATTTAATAATGTATTAGTTACATTAGTAAAACTTGGGTAAACATAATTGTTTGATTGTAAATCTACTCTTTTAAAAACAATTCCCGTATTTGGCTCAGATGGTTTTATTAACACTTTGGCTAATTTACCACTATGGAGTCCAACTCCACTAAAAGTTGCTGTTTTTTTTAAAGTTTTTTGACTTAACAATGACACGATTAAACTTTTAATATGTTGAGAAAAAAAACAGAAAACAACAAATATTACGATAAAATACTAATTAATTAAAAAAGTTAAAAAATCTCTCAAAAAAACCCTGTTTTTTGGTAATTTTACTGGTTAGCAAAACCTCATTACTATTGTGGCCTGAAATAATTCTACCAGCTGTTGTAAAAATAGTGTTATCTTTATTATCTTTAAATTTTTCTACATAGCTCGCACTTAAAATTTGAATTAACGAAATATGATACTTTTTTAAAGTCTTTTCTATATTTTCAATTAAATTTTTTGAAAGACAGATAAATTCTGTATCTAAAGAAAAAATATTACACCTTACATTTTCTGGTAAAGATGTATAAAATTTATTGTCGATCACATATTTTTCTATGATTAAATGAATAATTTTTTTATTTAGTAAATTTGATTGACATAAATTTTTTAAATCACTTAATGGATGAATTAAAGCCTCTGAATTTATAGGATTTCCATTATTATCTTTTTTGATTGACAATTTTATTGAGTGAAATTCCTCACTATCTAAAATTACATATATATCTTTAATAAAACTATTTAATTTTTTTTCAATTTTTAATATGTTAGACTCTAAAAATTCATCTAATTTACTAAATTTTAATTGTGTAGTATTTTCTTCTATTGCTAATTTTTCAGAACAAATTTTCTCATTTGTTTTATTGTCGGTAACATAAATTATATATTGAGTATTATTTAGATAAAGATAAGTTTGAAAATCTGCTCCTCTAATCATTTATAACAATTTGATTTTTTTGACGTATATCCAAAATTTTTATATTACTAAATTCTATATCATCAAGTAAATCAATTGATAAATTTAATGACTCTTTAATTCCTGTGATTGGTAATTTAATTAAAACTCCTGAGATCATTTCAATATCCCATCTCCCCGAGGGAAAGTAGTAAAAATTTTTAATATTATTATAGTTAAAATCGGTTTGAAGAATAATATTTTTAAATTCTAAAAATTTATCTGTTTGAAAATTTCCAAAAATAAAAGGTAAATTTTGAGAATAGTCTTTTGTATTAATAAATTTCCCATTAGATCCAACTAAATAATTTTTTCCATTTATATTAGTGGATGCTAAAAAATTTGTTTTTTCTATTTTGATTTCAATTGATGATGGATATCTTTTAAACACTTCATATTCTTCTATTAAATTATTAGAGTTTAATATTTCTTTTATCTGGGATTTTTGAATAGATAATAAATTATTTAATTTAATTAAATTTATGATTTTTAAATATTCATTATCTTTAAATTCTATTCCTTCTATATTAACTATATCAATTTTAGGAAGATCAAAATTTTTCAAATTTTTGTTATTGAAAGTACCAAGAATGATTACTAATGAAATATAAAAAATAATTTTCTTATTTATTTGTTGAAGCATCTTTCAAAATTAATTCAATAAGTTTAATAAAACTTATACCATGAAATGCAGCAATCTCAGGCACTAAAGAAAGTTTTGTCATTCCTGGCTGAGTATTAATTTCTAAAAGATAAAACTTACCCTTGTAATATTTGAAATCTGAACGAGTAACTCCTCTACAACCTATTAAACTGTGTGCTTTGGAAGAAATTTTCATTATTTGTTCATATTTTTTTTTTGGTAAATCCACTGGTATAATATGTTCAGTTTTGGCTTGTGGATTATATTTTGCTTGATAATCATAAAATTTTCTTTTTGGTTTTAATTCAATTGCACCAAGTTTTTTAGAACCAATCAATGTTGCCTGTATCTCTCTACCAGGGATAAATTCTTCAATAATTATTTTTTTATAATCTTCTAAAAACTTCAATTTTTTTTTGATATTTTTTTTTGTACATATAAACACATTTACACTTGAACCCTCATTGATTGGCTTTATCACAACTGGAAATTTAAGTTTTTTTTCAATGGTTCTATTTAAATTTTTTTCATCTTTGCCGAAAGAAAAAGTTATGAATTTTGGTGTCAATATTTTATTCTTTATAAAAATCTTTTTTGATAACACTTTATCCATTGCTATTGATGATGAAATTACACCTGAATGAGTATAAGGAATTTTAAAACTCTCTAATATTGTTTGTATATAGCCATCCTCACCAAACTGACCGTGTAAAGCATTGAAAATTTTGTTCGGTTTGAATTTTTTAATGACATCAAATAACTGAGAATTTGGCTCTGTTATTTTTACAAAATAATTATTTTTTTTTAGTTCCTTAGCTACTTGTCTTCCAGTATCAAGGCTGATTGCTCTTTCTTTTGAAATACCACCTGAAATTATTAATATTTTTTTCAATTTATTTTAAAATCTTAATTTCTTTTTCTAATTTTATACCGGTTTTTTCTAAAACCTCTTTTGATACAAATTCAATTAAATTGTTCATATCATTAAAAGAAGCGCTACCCCTATTTACAAAAAAATTACAATGTTTTTCTGAAATACAAGCATCCCCAAAACTTTTGTCTAAAGGAACTGACTCTTTAATTAGCTCCCAAACTTTCTTATTTGTTTGTGATTTAGGATTTTTAAAAGTGCTTCCACTAGTTTTAATTCGAGTAGGTTGTGCTTTTTCTTTTTTTTTTGCTAAATTCTCAATTTCATTTTTTATTTGAAACGGACTAGATTTTGACCCTTTAAATGAAGCACTTAGAAAGATTAAATCATCAGATAAGTTACTTTTTCTATACTCAAATTTTATTTCTTTACTTGGGATAGTAATGACGTTTCCAGATTTATCGATTGCTTGAACTGATATCAATATATCTTTAAATTCTTTATTAAAACAACCTGCGTTCATTCTAATTCCACCTCCTATTGTGCCCGGTATACAAGATAAAAACTCAAATCCACTGAGACTATTTTTTGTAGCAAAATCTGATAATGACTTATCAGTCACGGCACTTCCAGCAATTATAATATTATCTCCAAGAAGTGAGATATTATTAAAATTTTTTCCTAATTTTATAACTATACCATCAAATAAATCATCGGATATTAAAGTGTTAGAACCTGCTCCAAGAATAAATATTTTTTCCTGATTATTTACTATTTTCAAAAATTTAATCAGTTCATGGAGATTGTTAGCTTTAAAAAAAACTTTCGTTTTTCCACCAATATTGAACCAGTTTTTTTTTTTAAGATCGTGCTCAAATCTTACATTTTCATCAAATCCTCCAAACAATTTTTTTAATTGGTCTAATTTCATTATATTAATTTTGGCAGTTCCCTCATCCAATTAGAGATGGAACCTGCACCCATTCCAATTACTATTTTTTTTCCACTCATATTTCTTTTTATAAATTTAGCTAGTTGAAAATTATCATTTACTAAAAATAATTTTACTCTTGAATTTTTTATTATCTCCTTAGCAAAATTTATATAATTAAATCCTAACTTTATTTTTTCTCCCGCTGAATATACAGGGCATAAAACAACAATATCGGCATTCTTAAATGCAAGGGAGAATTCTTTTCTCAAATCTTTAAGTCTTGACACTCTATGTGGTTGAAAAATACAAACTTTTTCATAATTTTTATAAACCTTGTTAACACCATCCAAAACTACTTTTATTTCAGTTGGATGATGAGCGTAATCATCATAAAAATCAATATTATTGTAAGTAAATATTTTATTGAATCTTCTTTGAACACCTTTAAAATTTTTTAATCCTTTTTTTATATCAGAAATTGAAATACCAATAGTAATTGCAACAGCAGTAGCTGCAACAGAATTTCTTACATTATGAACACCTAGTAATGGAATTCTTATTTTTTTAATCTTTATTCTTTTCTTATTTGGGACATTTACTAATATGTCAAATTCTGTAAAGGTTTTGTTTTGATTTATATTCTTAATTAAGAAGTTTGATTTTGAGTGAAGTCCATAGGTATAAAAATTTCTATTCTTTAATTTTTTAATTATTTTATTATTTATAGGGTCATCTAAACAAATAAATGATTTTCCAAAAGAAGGAACTTTTTTTATAAAATTAATAAAATATTTCTCTAAGTCATCCATAGATTTGTAAAAATCCATATGTTCTCTATCTATATTTGTAATAATTGAATAAGTAGGAGGGATGTGAAGGAAACTTCCATCAGACTCATCTGCTTCCAAAACTGTCCAATCACTCTTTCCTAACTTAGCAGTATTTTTGATAGAATTAATTACCCCTCCATTAATAATTGTTGGATCTAATTTGGTTTTTTGCAGTATTGAAGTAATTAAAGAAGTTGTTGTAGTCTTACCATGTGAACCAACCACAACAATATTTTTCATAAGAGAAACAATGTGAGCTAACATTCTTCCTCGGGTAATAATTGGAAGTTTTTTTCTTCTAGCTTCAATGTATTCTGAATTATTTTTTTTTATTGCTGAGGAAATAACTGCTATTGTTGCATTCTTTAAATTTTGTTTTTTTTGACCAATAAAAACTTTTATTTTTTCTTTTTTCAATCTATCTATATTTTTATTTGATGATACGTCACTACCTTGCACTTTAAATCCTTTCCCTTTCATAATTAAAGAAAGTCCACTCATACCAATACCACCAATACCAATGAAGTGAATAACCTCAGTTTTTGCTAATTCAATTTTCATTAATTATATTTAATATTTTTTGATGTACATTAATCCAAGTGTTTTTGTAATTTAATTTTTTTAAATTTTCTTTTTTTTGTAAAAATTCAGAATTATTAGATAATATATTGTTCAAAAGTTGCTCAATATTATCCTCAAATGTCTCTTGATTGAGCATCCAACAACATTCTTTTTCTTTATAAAATAAAGCATTTTCAAATTGATGATTGTCCTTAGAATTTGGTAATGGCACTGCGATAAATGGTATGTTTAATAAAGATAATTCAGCTAAAGTTGAAGCACCTGATCTAGTTATACATACATCTGAATTATTAATTATTTCTTCAAAGTTTTTATTAAAACTGAAGATTAAACATTCAACATTATTTTTTTCATAGAAATTTTTTAAATTGAGAATATTTTTTTCATTTGTTTGATGTAAAACTCTAATTGAGTGTTTTTTTGAAATATTAACAATTTTATTTTTGAGATTTATATCAAAGATATTCGCTCCTTGACTTCCTCCGACAATCAATAAATCTAATTTTTGATGGTTAAAATTTTTTTGTTTTAAAGTATAAAATTTTTCTCTTACCAAAGGAAATATAGTTTCAATTTTACTTTTATATTTTGGTGGAAAATTTTTTATTTTTTCTTTGTAACAAATTATTTTTTTACATGAGCTTAAAAAAAATTTATTTGCTCTACCCAAAACTTGATTGGGTTCTAAGAGGTAAATCTTTAACTTTAAGAATTTTGCTGCTAACAACAATGGAAGAGACATATAACCCCCAGTAGAAAATAATTTTTCAATATTATTTTTTTTTAATAATAAAAACGATTTTATTGTCAGTATAATTACTAATATTAAATTGACTGGAAATAAAAATATATTATTTAACCTTGGGGTATCAATAATTCTTAATTGATAATCTCCATCATTTAAATATTTTAAACCCCTCTTATCAGTTGTGATTATTACTTTTGCATCTCTAGATAAATGTTCATAAAGTATTACTGCGGGCATTACATGGCCCCCTGATCCTCCTGTTGTTATCAAGTAATTTTTATTCATTTTAATTAAGATTTCTTTTTGTAAAGTTCAAAATTATTCCAGATAAAATTGAAACACTAATTATTGAGGAACCACCATAACTTATAAATGGTAATGTCATACCAGTTGTAGGAAATAATCTGATATTTACTCCAATATGAATTATAGTTTGCATTAATATAAGGCTTATAGATCCAACTAAAATTAATTTAATAGTTTCATTATTTTCAAAATTAACTTTTTTAAACACTGAGTAAATAAATACTAAAAATAATAAAAAGATTAAAATTATGGCAATTACACCAAACTCCTCAGAAATTACTGAAATGATATAATCTGTATGAGCCTCTGGAACTCTATTTTTTAAAGTCCCCTCTCCTATACCTTTCCCAAAAAAGCCTCCACTAGTAATAGATTCTAAAGCTTTGTCTGATTGAAAATTGTAAGTTCCAGTTTCAGAATCTAAAAAAGATATTAATCTATTTTTAATGTATGTAAATTTTGAAACAAAAAAAATTAAGTAAAAAAATATTAAAATAATTGATGAAAATAAAAAAAAAAGCAAAAATAAACTTGCACCCGAAGTAAAAATTAAAACTGACCAACTAAAAAAAACTAAAAGAGTTTGTCCTATATCTGGCTGTAATGATAGTAATAAGGCAATACCTAAAGTAATCATAAAAGAAAATAAATACTTTATGTAAATGTTGCTAAATTTCTGGCTACACAATATCAAGCTAATAAAAATGATAAGAAATGGCTTAACTAATTCTATCGGTTGAAATCTAGGTAATAAGTATAAATCTATCCATCTTTTTGAACCCTTAACTTCTACTCCAATTATAGGCACCAAAATTAAAAATATTAATGATAAGAAAAAGAATAGAGAAGAATATTTTAGAAGTTTTTCTTTTTTGATTGAAGATAATACAAAAATTATAATTATCCCTAACAAAATAAAAACTAAATGTTTAAAAAAAAATTGGTAATCATTTGTATCTAATTTATCAGAGGCAATTAATGATGTGGAAACTAAGGAAAAAAATAGACCTATTAAAAATAATAAAATAATCAGTGAAAAAAGAAACTTATCAATATTTTTCCACCAATCATAATAAATACCAAATAAAGTATTCTTATTTTCCATACATAAATCTTTTTACTAATCGATTAAAATATAAACCTCTTTCTTCGAAGTTTTTAAAACTATCAAACGACGCTGCACAAGGGCTAAATAATATCGTATATTTAATAGATCTTTTTGTTTTGATTATAGAAAAAACATTTTTTACTGCATCTTCTAAATTTATATAATTTTTAAATTTTACTTTACTTCTAAGCTGTTTGATAAAAAGATTTTTATTTTCTCCATAAATAAAAGCGGTAACATTACTTAAATCTTTTTTTTTTAATTCTAATTTGTCACCTTTTTTATAAATACCACCCAATAACCATAATATGTTGGAGCCTTTTTTAAACATTCCGACAGAAGATGAGAAACTGGTAGATTTTGAGTCATTTATAATAGTGAGATTCTTCTTTTTAAGAATAATTTGTTGGCGATATTTCAAACCCTTAAAATTTTTTATCGTTTTTTGTAAAAGATAGTTTTTTAGTTTTAATTTTTTTGCCAATTCTATAATAAAAGATAGATTTTCTCTATTTGACTCAGTTAAAAAATATTTATTTTTGATTTCCAGAAAATCATTGTAATTTTTTTTTGTATTTACTTTAACAATTTTACAATAAAATTTTTTAGTTTTTAATTTTCTCGAAATTAGCACGTCATCATCTTTTACAAATGCTAAACAACTTTTAGATTGAGAATCTAAAAGTTTAAATTTTGCATCAACATAATTTTGAAGAGTTTTATGTCTTTCAAGATGATCAGGTTTAATATTCAAGATTATTGAATATTTTGAACTAAATAACTGACTGTAATCTAGCTGGTAAGAAGATGCCTCTATCACAAAAATTGTATTTTTGGATATTTTTTTTTCATTTAATGGAGGATTTCCAATATTTCCAATAAGTCTCACATCTTTTTTTTGATCTTTTAAAACTTCATGTAAAATTTTAGCAGTAGTAGATTTTCCATTGGTACCTGTAATAGTAATGCATTTATTTTTAAAAAAAGTAAAAAATACATCTAAATCTGTATAAATTTTTTTCTTATTAAGTTTTAGAAATTTAGATAATTTACAATTAAAAATATTGATACCTGGGCTAATAATGATTATATCAAATTTTATTTTTAATAATTTTAATTTAGAAATTTGTTTTGGATGGGTGTTTTTTAAATCATCAAATAGATAAATATCAGCTTTATTCCTTAAAAATCTAAAAGAAGATATTCCACTTTTTCCAAGACCATAGATTAATATTTTTTTTTTCAAAAAAATATTTTCAATTTTTTTTTTCATCTCAATTTTAAAGTAGCTAATCCTATCATTGCAAGAATTATAGAAATGATCCAAAACCTTATTACAACAGTCGATTCTGGCCAACCTTTTTTCTCAAAGTGATGGTGGATAGGAGCCATCTTAAAAATTCTTTTTCCAGTAAGTTTAAATGAAATAACTTGAACCATTACAGAAACCGCTTCCAATACAAAAAGTCCTCCGGTGATTGCTAAAACTATTTCATGTTTTGTTATTATTCCAACAGCTCCTAAAGACCCTCCTAAAGACAATGAACCAGTATCGCCCATAAAAATTTTAGCTGGGGGTGCGTTAAACCATAAAAATCCAAGACATGAACCTATTATAGCTCCACAAAATATTGCTACCTCTCCAGTTCCCTCTATATAAGGAATTTGTAAATAATCTGAAAATACAATATTACCAGTTACATAACTAATAAATGCAAAGCATGCTGCCACCAAAATTACTGGAACAGTTGCCAAACCATCTAAACCATCTGTCAAATTAACAGCATTAGATGAACCAATAATTACAAATATTGCAAAAGGAATAAAAAACCAACCAAGATTAATTATTAAGTTTTTAAAAAATGGAAAATATAAATTAGTTATATTTTGGTAATCTATAAAATTTACATAAATAACAACACCAATAATTGATAATACAATTTGTAAAATTATTTTAAATTTAGATGAAATTCCTGAAGAGTTACTATACTTAATCTTTTTATAATCGTCAAATGCTCCTAAAAGTCCAAATGAAACAGCAACGTACACACAAAACAAAATATTAATATTTGATAAGTCTGCCCACATAATTACTGAAGTGAGTAAACCTAATAGAATAATTAATCCACCCATAGTTGGTGTACCAATTTTTTTAATTATATGATCTTCAGGTCCGTCATCTCTTATAGGATTTAAAATTTTTTGGTTTGAGAAGAATTTTATAAACGGCCCTCCAATTATTAAAACTATTATGAGTGATGTGAAAACAGATAAACCAGTTCTGAAAGTTAAGTATTTAAAAACATTCAAAAATCCAAAAGTATCTACATAGTTTAATAAAAATTGATAAAGCATCTACTTAATTCCTTTTAAATCATTTATCATCTTATTAAAACCTGTCGCATTTGAGGCTTTAACCATTAAATAATCGTTATTATTCAAATCATTTTTAATAAATTTAATCATTTGAGAGTTGGTTCTAAAAACTTTACCTCTTTTTGATTTTACAATCTTTTTGAATATTTGACTTATATAGTTTCCCTTTAAGAAAATTTTATCAATTTTTGTTTTATTAATTATTGGAACAATTGACTGGTGAAGTTTTTTGGAATGAGTTCCAAGTTCTAACATATCACCAAGTAAAAGATACTTTTTGAATTTTTTGCTCTTTACTTTATCATAATTTAATATTGCAGATTTAAGAGATAAAGGATTTGAATTATAACTTTCATCTATTAGGTTTATGTTTTTTTTATTTATTTTTATTCTTGATAAATCTCCTCTCCCTTGGGGAGTTATAAAATTAAAAAAAACTTTTTTATCTAATTTTGTAATATCAATATTAATACCCATTACCGCTAAAGTAGCTAAAATATTATAAATATTATTTTGAAAATTATTAGAAATCACAAAACTTTTGTTAAAATCTTTAGCTTTGATATTTATTTTAAAATTATTATTAATTTTAATAATATTAATTAACTTCACATCAGATTTATGATTTTTGATCCCAAATGAAATTGTATTAATATTATTTTTGGTAGCTATTTTTTGATGTAATCTAAAAAAATTATCATCTGCATTTAAAATCACATAACCATTTGGTTTCGTATTTGAAATTATTTCAGATTTTGCAAGTGCAATATCTTTTATATTCTTAAAATTTTTAGCATGAGCATAATTTATATTGGTTATAACACTTATGTCTGGTTTGATAATTTTTGACAAATAATCAATTTCCCCTTTTTTATCCATGCCAACTTCCAAAACTCCATAATTATCGTTCTTACTCAAATTAAAAAGACTTAATGGAACCCCATATTTGTTATTATAAGATTTTGGGGAAATAGTTGTTTTAGAAATTTTTTTTAAAGTTTTGCCTAATAATTCCTTAAGTGTAGTTTTTCCACAGCTCCCTGTTATTGCAATTATCTTTGCATCTATATTCTCTCTGAAAATTGTTGATGTTTCGGTCAAAAATTTCAATGAATCTGTTACTTTTATTTGTTTTTTATAATCTAATTTTTTTTTAATTTTATTTACAACTACTATGGAAGCTTTTTTCTTCAGAGCTTCTTCTATAAACTTATTTCCATCATTTTTCCTACCTCGTATAGCGAAAAAAATGTCATTTTTTTTAACTTCTTTTGAATTAATTCTAGCTTGTCCCAGAGTTAAATTTGTATTTAATTTTTTATCACCAGATGACTCTTTAATAATATTTAATTTCAAATTATTTGATAAATTCAAATTTTTTAATTTAATTGCGTTTAAAATTATTTTTTTATCTGAAAAATAAATTTTACGATTACCAATTTCTTGAATTTTTTCATGACCTTTGCCAGCAACTAATAAGATATTGCCTGTGGTTAAATTTTTAACCGCTTCAGAAATTGCCTTTGCTCTATCAGAAATTTCTGATATTTTTTTACTATTTATCCCTCTTTTAATATCTTTTCTAATTTTATTAGGATTTTCCAGTCTAGGATTATCGTCTGTCAAATATATTTGATCAGCATATAATGAAGCTATTTTACCCATTTTTGATCTTTTATTTTGATCTCTATTTCCACCACAACCAAACAAAAGAACGATTTTTTTATTAGGAAATTGCTCTCTTAGTGAAAGAAGACATGTTTTTAATGCATCTGGTGTGTGTGCGTAATCCAAGATAACTTTAGATTTATTTTTAATATTGCCAATTTTTTCTAGTCTTCCTTCAACAGATTTTATTTTTGGAATAACTCCCAAAATTTTATTTAAACTTAGATTACTATTTTGAGCAGCTATCATTGCCATCATTATGTTCTTGAGTTGTATTTTGCCTATAAGATTGAGCTTAATATTTTTGATTAAGTTTTTATATTTGATTATTAACATTTGTTTCTCACCTACAAAATAATGAGATAAAATTTTAAAATGATTTTTGGGATTATTTATAGAATAAATCTTTAAATTTCTCTTTAATGCAATTTTTTTTATTTTTCTAAATTCAGGTATTTTTTCATCAGTAATTACATTGCCTTTAATAGATATAAGTTTATCAAAAAGATAGAGTTTTGCGATTAAATAATCTTTTAAATTTTTATGATAATCTAAATGATCTTGAGATAAATTTGTAAATATTCCTGAATTAAATTTTAAACCATCTAACCTATTTTGTCTTAAACCATGACTTGAAGCTTCCAATATTACATCATCTACTTTCTGATTTTTAAGATAATTTAATATCTTCCCCAATTGAATTGGGTCGATGGTTGTATTAGATAAATTGATATATTTGTTGTTTGATTTAACACCCAAAGTTCCAATTGATGCAACTTTTCTTTTATTAAATTTTAATATTTGATAATAAAAATCAGCTACGGAAGACTTTCCATTAGTTCCTGTAATTGCTATTAGATTTGTTGGTTTTTTATTATAAATTTTAAATGAAACTTCAGCTAATAATTTTCTCACATTTTTTGAATGAATAATTAATACTCCATTTGGAAATTTTGTTATTTTTTTTTCAGTTACTATAATTTTTGAACCTTTTTTTATTGCATCTAATATGAAATTATTTCCATCAAAATTTGTGCCTTTAATCGCAAAAAAGACATCATCCTTTTTTACTTTTGAACTCTCAAAACAGATGTTAGAAAAAAAAGTCTTTTCAAATTTTTTTTCAATATTTGGGAAATAATCTTTAAGTAACATTTAGAAATTAAATTCACTATATTTTGTGGCTAAAATAGGCCCAATTTTTTCAACAATTTGACCCGTAGTTTCAACTGTTGTCCATCCAGCAGTATTAAAAGGTGTCCCTTTATACTTTATGTTTGATCCATCTCTATAATGATAAATATAGTTTTCATTTATTTTTGGTTCATCCAACATAACGGCTAAAACAAATTTTGGTTTAGATGTTGGGAATACTGACACAAAAGAATTAATCTTCTTATTTGAATACTCTCCATCCACACTTTTTTCGGCTGTTCCTGTTTTACCACCAATTTCATATCCATTTACATTTGCTAGTGATGCAGTTCCATCTTTTGTTGAAACAATTTTTCTCAAAATTGGTAAAATTTCTCTTGATAAGTCTTGACTTAAAATTTTTTCTTTTTTTTCATTTTTGTTATTTTTGACCAACTTTGGTTTTATTTGATAACCCCCATTAACAATAATAGAATAAGCCTTAGCTAATTGAAGCAATGTAGTTGTAATGCCATGACCAAATGATGCTGTAGCAAGTGGACATTTTCCCCAATTGAATTGTATTGGTTTTCCTACTTCCTCAATATCAAAGTCAATTTTTTCTAAAATACCAATCTTTGATAAAAATGACTTAAATTTTTCTTCGCCCACTTGCTGAGCAATTCTAACTGATCCTATATTACCAGAACGAACTAGTATTTGTTCAGCAGTAAGATTGGATGGGATTTTTTTGTCGTATTCTCTTATCGGAAATCCTGCACACATAAGAGATTTTGGCAAATCAACATATTCCGTTTCAGCAGTAATAATTTTTTCATCAAGAGCAGCAGCTAATGTGAAAGTTTTAAATACAGATCCAAATTCATAGACACCTTTAGTGACTCTATTTATATAATTTGAATCTGAGATTTTCTCTCTCTGATTTGGATCAAAATCAGGAAGAGAAACTAAAGATAGTATTTCACCATTATTTACATCCATCAAAATTGCAGCACTTCCAATGGTATTAAAAATTTTGTTGAATTTAATTAACTCTTCTCTGATTAAAAATTGGATGTCTTTGTCAACTGTTAATTGAATAGGTTCTTTACTACTTCTTAAAATTTTGTCTAATGATTTTTCCAGACCTGAGACTCCGTTATTATCATTATCAATTTGACCAAGAATATGACTAAATAAGTTTTTTTCAGGATAAATTCTTGTTAATTTTTCCTCAGGTTGGATTGATTTGTCACCTAGTTTCATTACCTTTTCATAATTTTCTTCAGATATTTTTTTTTCTAAGTAAAAAAATTTTTTATTATTCAATTGATTTTGAATTTTGACAAAATCTTTATTGGGAAAAATATATTTTAGATTTATTAATAACTTTTTTTTATCAATAACTTTTCTTGTGCTTATGCCAATATCAATTGAGCTTACTGTCTTGCTTAGGTATTTTCCATTTCTATCAATTATGTCTGCTCTATAAAGTTTATTGGAAGTACTAGTCAAATTTTCATTTATTGCTTTTTTGGAATCTCTAGAGCCAAGATGTACTAAGTGTATAGAAAAAATTATAAAAATTATAAAAAAGATAAAAAAAATAAATGAAATCCTATTAAATGAAATATTAATATTAGACTTATTTTTTTTAAAAGAAAAATCATTACGATTATCCTCTAAAATAATTTGTGAATTTTTATTACTCATTTTTATTAAAACTTAATTGACCTATTTCGATTTCATTATTTTTTCTAGTAATTGTTTGAATTTCCTGGATATCAAATTTTATTAATTCATTGTCAAAGTAAAGATTTTGAAACTCAAGTAATTTTTCAGTAGAACTCAAATAATCAAATTCCAATCTAGTATTTTCAAAATTTTTTTTTAAATCTCTGATGTTTTCTTTTAAGACAAATATTTCATCATCAATCCTTTTTGTTGAATTTTTAACTATTGCGGTTGAGAAAATTAAAGAAAATACAAAGAGTGTAACAAAAAATTTTTTCATAATTTTTCACCAAAATTCTCAATATCTAAAAGTGTTTTAAATTTTTTAACTATATCTGTCTCAAAATTATAAAAATCATTTTTCTTTATTACATATCTGAGTTTTGCTGATCTTGACGGAGTATTTTCTCTTAATTCTTTAGCTGACGGTGTTATTGGTTTTTTTTCAACCATACTAAATAATGTTTCAGGTTGATTTATATTTGGCATATACCGGGATATACTTTTTTTTTCAGATAAACTTTTAAAAAAATATTTTACAATTTTATCCTCTAGTGAATGGAAAGTTACAACTGCCAATATACCATTTTTTTTTAATACTTTTGTAGCTGCAATTAAACCATATATTAATTCACTAATTTCTTTATTGACAAAAATTCTAAGAGCTTGAAAAGTTTTTGTTGAGTTGTTTGTCTTAAAACTTTTTCTTTTTTTTGATTTTTCTACCACTTCGACTAATTTTTTTGTATCAATTTTTTTTGTCTTTCTTTCTTTGACAATATTAAATGCAATTCTTTTGGCCTCAAGTTCTTCACCAAAAAATTTAAAAATTTTCTCTAGTTCATGAACATCCAGATTATTTATTGCATCACTTGCGGAAAAATTATTTAAACCCATCTGCATATTTAGATCTCCAACAGAATTAAATGATAAACCTTTTTTTGGATCTTTGATTTGAGTAAAAGAATAACCTAAATCTAAGAGTATCCCTCTGATTTTTTCATTTTTAAGTTTGAGGTTGTCTAACTGACTAAACTTTTTATGTTTGAAAATAAATCTGTTTGGGAACTTTTCAGAAATTTTATCCGCAATTTTTTTACTTTCTATATCTCTATCAATTGCAATTACCTGCGTATCTTTATAACTTAGAATTTTTTTGGTGTAACCACCTTGACCAAAAGTACAATCAATAAATGTGCCACCATGTTGAGGGGTAATAATGCTAATTATTTCATTAAGCAATACCGGATAATGTTTTGGAGCATCCGATACCATGGTGGCTTCCATTTATTTTTTCGAAGACCATTAATTTTTTTGCCTTCGTAAAAATGCAGGTATTTCTAAATCATCCTCTTCTTGATCTTCATCTGATGATCCAAGCAAATCTTCAGATGTTGAAGCTTGATTTTCTGTATTAAATAGATCTGGTTCATCTGTATCCACACCAAATTCCTTTAAATCATTTGAAGATTCTTCAGTATTAGACGAGCTCAATGCTTCTTGTGAAAAAGAAGTATCATTGTCCTCTGAAATGTTTTCTACAATATTTTCAGCTTCTTGATTTTTTAACAATTCTTCGTGATACTGATGATTTACCTCATCAACACTCTCACTATTATTAATATTTTCTGATACAACTTCATTTTCTAACTTTAGAGCATTTGCACCATCAGACACTGGATTAGAACTTGCATTTGAAAAGTTAAATGAAGTAACACCATTGCTTGTTGTAAAATCTGAATATCCTGGATTTCTATTTTGAATTCTATGAACCATATTGATAACAGATTTAGAGTCGGATTGTTGACCATCTAATGCAGTTGCAACTATTGATACTCGAATTTTTCCATCTAAAGCTGGATCAATAATTGAACCATTTATTATTTCAGCTTCTGGATCAACTTCTGATCTTATCTTATTTACAATTTCATCTACCTCAAAAAGTTTTAGATCTTCCCCACCTGTAATGTTTATCAACAATCCTTTAGCACCTTTTAGAGAATAGTCATCAATAAGTGGATTATTCAAAGCTATTTCTGTTGCTTTCTCAGCTCTATTTTCACCTTCAGCTTCTCCTGTTCCCATCATCGCTTTACCCATTGAAGACATGACTGTCTCTACATCTGCGAAATCTAAATTTACTAATCCATCTTTAACCATAAGATCAGTTACACTTTGAACTCCATGTCTTAAAATACTATTAGATAATTGGAATGACTCTTTATAAGTCGTTTGCTCATTAGCAATTTTAAATAAATTTTGATTTGGTATCACAATTATAGTATCAACATGTTTTCTTAGTTCATCTAATCCTTGTTGTGCTCTTCTCATTCTTGATGGTGCTTCATATAAAAATGGTAATGTTACAACACCAACCGTTAAAATGTTTAATTCTTTGGCAGCTCTTGCAATCACGTGTGCAGCACCCGTACCAGTTCCTCCACCCATTCCAGCGGTTATAAAAACCATGTTTGCACCTTTTAGAATATCAACAATGTCATTCAAAGATTCACCTGCTGCTGCTTGACCTATTTCATGTTTTGCGCCAGCACCTAAACCTTTGGTTAAGTTTAGTCCAATTTGAATTCTTGTTTTTGATTTGCTGGTCTTTAAATCCTGAGCATCAGTATTTACAGCTACAAACTCAACACCGTCAACACCTGAATCTATCATTTCATTTATTGCATTCCCACCAGCACCTCCTACACCAAGAACTAATATTCTTGGTTTAAGTTCTTTAATTTCTGGTACTTTAAAGTTAATTGTCATTTTATTATCCCCCGTTATTTGTTAAGTTGATGCTCCCATTTAAGGCTGGCTCGATTTAAATTAGCTTTTTTTCTGGCATTAACCTTAAATTTTTCAAATATTGTTGGTTCCCAAATTTGGAATGTTTTACCCTGACCAACAAAGACCATGCTATTTTTGATTTTTGCATGTTTTAATAATTTTGAGGTAAGTGAAATTCTTCCCTCGCTGTCAAATTGTAAATTTGTGCTTTCAGATAAAATTGAAGTTGCAAAAAAATCTCTTTTTTCTTCAAAAGGATTTAAAGAGTCTATAGAATTTGAAATTTTTTCTACTCTGTCTTGGGGCCATGCCTCTATTGATTGATTATTAAATGATGGATAACAAATTACACCGTTATAACCTAAGTTAGACAAATATGATCTATAACTTGCAGGCACTGACACCCTTCCTTTTTTGTCCAATTTGTTTTCGTAAGTCGATAAAAACATAAACCATAAAGTCCTATAAATCCCTTATTTGGGAATTTATGGGATATTATGGGTTTTTTTGAAATGAGTCAACAAATACTATTTATGATTGAAAATACTGATTAGGCGCGAATGAATCAAAACGTGAACATTTAATAGATATTTATTTTAATGAAAAGCCAGATGAACTATAAGCCGGGTTCTGTCATTTAAACTTATCATTTGTCTAGGCTCAAGATCACTCTTAAGCTCAAGCAACTAACCCTGATGACGAGCCAAAGATAGCTTTTAGTTTTTCAACAATGTCATCTCTACTTAGTCTTGCTCCCAGTGGGGTTTTCCAGCGTTCATTGTTACCAATAGAACCGGTGTGCTCTTACCACACCTTTTCACCCTTGCCTTGTTAAGGCGGTATATTTTCTGTGGCACTATCCCTAGGGTTGCCCCTGCCAGGTATTACCTGGCACTGCATCTTTGTAGAGTCCGGACTTTCCTCTTCAAAATTTTAAAGCGATAAGTCGTTCATCTGGCATCTTCAATTTATTGCTAAAATTTGATATTTCAAGCTAAATTTTATTGTTAAAAAAGATTTTTACTAATAAATAGGCACTCTTTATCAATCTTGCCATCAACAAGACTTTGTCTAAAACGCCTTTGAAAAGCTAGTGTAAGATACTTAATGTTTTTTTGAGGGTTGAATTTTTTCACATCATTATAACCAATTTTATACAAATTTTTTAAAAATGAATTTTCATCAATTCTATTAATAAGATTTTTTTCTCTTAACTTTTTAATCTTTTTTTGATCAAGATTATGCCAAAAACTTAATTTGTTTTTGGCCAACATTTTCCATGGAAATTTTTCACCTGGATCTTTTTTTCTTCCAGGAGATATGTCTGAATGACCAAGAACATAGTTTTTTTTAATTTTATATTTTTTTACTAAAATTTTAAGTAATTTTATAAGTGAAAATATTTGCTTTTTTGAAAATTTTTTATAACCATGTTGATGGCCAGGATTTGTTATTTCAATACCTATTGAATTTTTGTTAAGAGATTTAAAGTGTTTCCAGCTTGAGACTCCAGCATGCCAAGCTTCAAAAAGATCTGGAACTAAATTTATTATTTGACCATTCCTTTTAATCAAATAATGCGAGCTAACTTTTGATTTTGGGTCTTGCAGTCTTTCAATCGCTGCAGATTCTTTTTTCATGCCTGTGTAATGAATTATAATAAATTTAATTGTGTTTCTTGCCCTTTTGGGTAAGCTAAAATTCGGGGAATAACTTGTGGTCATTTTTAAGCCTTTTTTTCGATACATTTTAATATTTAATTAATACTTAATTTACTTTATGATCCAATATATTATAAATGTATCAGTGATGAAAAAATTCTTAATTATTGTATTTACAACCCTTGCGCTAACTCTAAATGTTAACGCTGGATCTGATGGAGATTTAATATTAAAAAAAAATGAACCTACGGAAGTAAAGGATTGCTTTGAAAAAATTAATAGAGTGACTTTTGCATTTAATCAGACTTTAGATGGGGTGATTTTCAAACCTGTTGCATCATTATATCGAAAACTACCTTCGCCAGCTAAAACCGGAGTTAGTAACTCTTTAGAAAATATTTCCCATTTATTAACAATACCAAACAATGTTCTGCAAGGAGATTACAAACAAGCTGGAATTAACACTGGAAGATTTTTTATAAATACAACATTGGGTATTCTAGGAATTTTTGATGTTGCGCAGTATCTAGGATTGACAAATTATGAAAAAGAGGACTATGGGCAATCTCTAGCAAAAGCAGGAATTGGTCCAGGATGTTATTTAGTGTTGCCAGTTCTTGGTCCCAGTACAGTTAGAGATACAATCGCTTCAACATTTAATTACCTGGGTGGAGATCCTTGGTACAATATAACTGTTAATGAAGACACTAAATATTTTGAAAATTCAGATTTTTATTATTCAAAAGGTGCATCTGGAGTTGATTTTAGAGCAAAAAATTATGACTCAATTGAAAACTTAGAAAACAATTCACTAGACTTTTATGCGTCAGTTAAAAGTTTATACTTACAAGATCGACAACAAAAAATTCTCAACTCAAGAAAAATAGTAAATACACAAGATGATAGTGACTGGGAAGAGATAAGCCAATAAAAATTAGATTTATGAACAAAAAAAAAATTATTTTAGTAATTTTTTTTTACTTTTCAACATTAAGCAACTCCTTCTCAATTGAGGCTGATATATTTGTACAATCAACTGTAAACAGAGCATCAAAAATACTTTCTGAAAATTTGTCAAAAAATGAAAAGATTGACAAACTTAAAATAATTGCTGAGGAGACAGTTGATATTAGAGGTATCGGTTTCTATACTCTTGGATCTATAAGAAAAAATCTAGATAGTGACCAAAAAAAAAGATACTCAAAATTATTTAGAGAATATTTTCTTAAAAGCTTCTCTAGTAGGTTATCTGAGTATACAAATCCAGAAATCGATGTTTTAGCAAAAGACGTTCTTAGTGAAAATTATACAATTGTAAATAGTCTTTTAAAAGGTACTTCTGAAAGACCTGAGGTCAAAATCGATTGGAGAGTTTACACTAAAAATCCGGAAAATCCCTTGATTAGAGATTTAATTATTGAGGGTTTAAGCTTAGCTAGAACTCAAAAAGAAGAGTTTGCATCTATTTTGAACTCAAACGATAATGATATAAATGCATTATTTAAAACATTAGAAGAATTTTCAAAAAATTAATAAATATTTTGGTGGGCCCGCCAGGACTCGAACCTGGGACCAATACATTATGAGTGTACTGCTCTAACCAACTGAGCTACAGGCCCTAAGATAATCTTTTCTACTTTGTTTTATAATTTTAATCAATAAACAAATCTAATAATGGTGGGCCGTGTTGGTTACGCTCCAACTACCCCTGCAATGTCAATGCAGTACTCTACTATTGAGCTAACGGCCCAAAATAAATCTTAACTTTCTAAGAAACTTTTTAATTGTTTTGATCTACTAGGATGTTTTAATTTTCTAAGCGCTTTTGCTTCTATCTGACGAATTCTTTCTCTAGTTACAGAAAACTGCAAACCAACTTCCTCTAATGTATGATCAGTATTCATACCAACTCCAAATCTCATTCTTAAAACTCTTTCCTCTCTTGGTGTCAGGGTTGACAATATTTTAGTAGTAGCTTCTCCTAGATTTGATTTTATTGCTTGTTCAAGAGGAGCTAAAGCTTTTGTGTCCTCTATAAAATCTCCCAAACTACTATCTTCCTCATCACCAACAGGTTTTTCTAAAGACACTGGCTCTTTGGAAATTTTTAAAACTTTTCTAACTTTATCTAATGGCATCCTTAGTTTTTTTGCTAATTCCTCTGGGGTTGCCTCTCTACCAAATTCACTTAAAATTAGTCTTTGAGTTCTAACAATTTTATTTATTGTTTCAATCATATGGACAGGAATTCTTATTGTTCTAGCTTGGTCAGCTATTGATCTTGTGATTGCTTGTCTAATCCACCATGTGGCATATGTGGAAAACTTATAACCTCTTCTATATTCAAATTTATCTACTGCTTTCATCAGTCCGATATTTCCCTCTTGAATTAAGTCCAAAAACTGCAATCCTCTATTTGTATATTTTTTGGCAATCGAGATAACTAATCTTAAGTTTGCTTCTACCATCTCCTTTTTTGCTATTCTTGACTCTTTTTCACCCTTTTGAACTCTACTTACAAGTTTTTTGAAATCTGTTACAGACATTCCTATTTTATGGCTAAATTCAATTAATCTTTCACGAATATCCTTAAACTTATCTTTATTTTTAGAAAAAAATTGTTTCCATATTGAATTAGTATCTAAAAATTTTTTAAGATTTGGATTAATTTCATTCCCTACATAAAATTTCAAAAATTCATTTCTTGGAATTTTATGATCCATGGCTAAACGCATAAGATTTCCCTCTAACGAAATAATTTTTTTATTTTCTATATAATGCTTTTGAACTAATCCTTCCAAAACTGATGGGGATAATTGGAGAGATTTGATATCTTCTAGAATATCTTTTACAATTTTTTCATAACTTTTTTCTTTTGCAGGAGAAAATATTTTTGAGGTCAGAATACAATCCAATTTTTCTTTTTGGTATTTAATTAATTTACTATAATCTTTAGTTAATTTATGAACAGTTTTTAGAACTTTTGGTTTAATTTCTGTCTCCATTGCAGC
>QCQE01000011.1 GCA_003212275.1 Pelagibacteraceae bacterium AG-447-N18 | reverse complement strand
GAAATTTCTGGTGGTATAGAGATTATTGGAGCAGGGCAAGGTTTTACCACACCACCTTTTCCAAACGTTGGTGGTCTAGAGGCAAGAGGAGAATTCTTTTATTTTTTAAGTTTTGGTGCGCTTGTCCTTACATTCATAGCAGTGAGAGCAATTTATTCAACACGATTTAGATTAATTCTTAATGCGATCAGGGATAACGAAGATAAAGCTGAAGCGATGGGAATTGAAACGATGAAGTATAAAATAATTGGTTGGATGGTATCAGCATTTTTCTGTGGTTTAGCAGGAGGTATCATGGGTGGACTTGTTGGCTACATAGATTCTACTGATGTTGCATTTGATGGAAGAGAGATGGGAGTATTTATGGTCTTGATGGCAATCCTTGGTGGTAAGGGAACATTATGGGGTCCTGTGATTGGCGCTACTGTATTTCATATTTTCAAAGAAGGATTTTGGACATTCTTTTTAGGGTGGCAGTATGTTGCTTTAGGAGTTTTGATAGTTGTCATTGTCATTTATTTCCCAGAGGGAATTATGGGATGGTTGAGAGAAAAATATCCTGAACGATTTGGCGAAGTTGTTGATGAGGCAGATCGAAAAGCACAGGTAGAACTGAAATGAGTATTTTAGAAGTAAATAATGTAAGTAAATCTTTTGGCGGTGTTAAAGCTAATGTTGACATTTCAATGTCAGTTGAAAAGGGAAAAATATTTGGATTAATTGGTCCAAACGGCTCAGGAAAAACAACGTTATTAAGATAATGAGAAAATCTCTCAAACCATCCTCATTTAGATTATGGAGAAAAAGGGTTCATCAGAAAAGTATCAAACACAGAAAAAAATTTGAATATTCAAGAAAACAAATTACTAGTAAAATAAAAAAAGGTGATTATCTATAAACTATGAAAAAAATTACAATCTATACAGGTCCCATGTGTAATTATTGTGAGGCAGCTAAAAGATTACTCACAAGAAACAACGCACCTTATGAAGAAATTGATGTTGCAAAGGTTGAGGGTGCAAAAGATGACATGATCAAGAAAGCAAATGGCAAGAGAACGATTCCTCAAATATTTTTTGATGACCAACACATTGGTGGTTATGATGAGGTTAGAGCCTTGGAGAAAGAAAATAAACTTCAAGAGCTTTTAAAATAATATTTTTAAAAAACTTTTCTTAAATTCAAAGCTATTTCATCAAAAGTTTCTGGTCTCATTGCATTATTATTTAATAAATAAAAATCAATATCCAAACCATTAACGTTTTTAGTATAAATATATTTTGATTTTAAAATGTCGGTTCCCTCAATTTTAAAAGTAAAATTAGTGTTTTTTTGCGGTAAATAACCAATTGCCAAGTGAATTTTATGAGTGTGGCCAACTCCAAGTGCTTTATTATGTTCATAAATAAAAAATAAACTGAAGTTTTCATCATAAATAACATCAACACCTGCCTCCCAATTAAAATTATGTAGTGCTCCAGAGTTTAATTCAGTATCAAATTTACTTGAACTATCATTTATGTAGGAATATTTTACGTTAGATGAGCGATTTAAATTAGCTTTGTACTCTAATTTACCATGTTTTTTTATTTTATATTTCTTATTATTTAATTCTTCAACTGAAGCTAGTGATAATCTTAAATTTCTTGATTGAATACTTTGTTTGTCAAATCTCATCCCAGTTTTTCCACTTTCAGAATAACTACTCAACAATGTATAACCTAAATCAATTTGAGCAGCAGGTATTAAGATTAACTCATCTTTTTTAATTTCCTCTTTCAATTTTAAAGTTCCATAAATTTGTTTACCATTTCTATTTCCACTCAATGTAAAACCATCTAAAACACTTGAGATATCTGACTTAAGTGCACCAATACCAACAACTGCATCTAAAAATCTACTATCATCTTTTACTGGCGTGGTTGAATAATAAGTTAAATTGTAAGTATTAGTATCTAGTCTGCTTCCAGCAGTACCAACTTTAACGTCATTTTGACTAAATCTAAACGCTAACCCTTTAATACCTTGATCATCGGTAAACTTATCAGCTCCAATGGTAATTCCATCCGTATAGATTTTTCTTTTAGATGAAGTCTCTTTTTCTTTAACTTTACCAAAAGCTAAGCTTCCTTCAGCCCAATAAAAAATATCTTTATCTTTATTCTTTTTTTTAGGAGATGTTGAAACTTGAATTGCCTCAGCAAGAGAGGCTAACATCTCATTGGAAAAATTAAGTTTAATATTTCTAAAGCTTAAATCTTGAAGATCTTTATTTCGTCTAATCCATTTTAAACGATTTAAGGCTGTATCTGTTGAATGTTCAATTGTTCTATTTGCTATATTAATTTGGGCTTCAGCTATTCCTCTTCTATCTCCCTCTGTTATCGGCGGACATTTTCCAGCAAAAAAATTATATGGACAAGGTAAATGATGTTCTCTTACCACTTCACTATTACCAGTAATAAACATTATTAATCCAGATGGACTAAAATGTATTCCAGTAGGATTACCAGCATACTCTAAACCACCATCAAAAGAAGCTGTCGAAATGTTAAAACCTTCAGATAAAGTATATTGATTGACATCATTACCTTTTGTTCCAACTAAAAACATTCTTGTACCATCAAGATTAAATTCAATACCAGTATGTTCATCTTCAGAGACTGCATGCTGCTGCACTTCATCTTCTAAAGTATCTAAGTCTACTGATCGTAGTAAAGTACCTCCCCCTGAAAGATCGAAACCCACGTTTAATGAATATTGGTGTACTTTCCCACTGCTCAATCCACTCACGTACATATTTTTACCATCTGTGCTGAAATCAAGACCGTAAGCTCTGGCCTCTTCTGCACCAATATAAAAAGAACTTTCATGAGTTGCCGTAGATATATCAAAGTTTTTCGTTAAACTGTATTCCTCGACTTGATCAGTGTGTTCACCGACAATAAACATTTTAGATCCATCATTGTTAAATTTTACTTGGGTGGCTGTAAGTTCTTGAGCACTTACAGAAAAACTTTGTGAGAATGTAAATGAATCAACATTGAAATTGGTTGTAAGATTAAACTCATGTACTGCATCGCTATCAGTTCCAATAATATACATTTTTGATCCATCATTATTAAAAGTAACTCCTCGTACATGTTCTTCTTTAGCCCGTATTTGTAAAAAAGTTGCTGTTCGCTCAATTCTATAACCTGAGAGGTTGTCATTACTCTCTAAATAAGTAGCATAAGCGTTTTGAGCAAAAAAATTAGATATTAAAAAAATAATAAATACAGATATGAAAATTTTATTCTTTTTCATAAGCATTTATAAAAAAAAATTTATAAATTTTAAAATACTAAAAAGTGCCGGAAATCTCTAAATTTGCACCATAATCAGGTATTTTACTAAATAAACTATAGTTAGAATTTAATTTAAGATTTAAATTACCAATATTTTTGTTGAAGCTGATATTGGCATAATTTTGATTGAGAGGATCAAAATCTAGGGCAAAATTATTTCCATTCATTTCTTTTGAGCGGCTAATTTTAATTATAAATCGTTCTGTAATACCTTTGCCTAGCAAACCATCATTTAAACTTGATCCTTTAAGCGCAAATATTTTTTCATATAACGGTGATATTGTGAGACCATTAGGATAAATCAGTTCAAAACCTACACTGGTTCTTAAATTTGGTCTATGATATGCTCCTTCAATTGTATCCGTATTAACTTGATTGGAACCTACTAGAGAATAACTGTAGTTAATATCACGAGATAAATCATAATAAATTTCCATTCCGCCCATGGGTTGGAAGGTTTTATCATTTATTGTTATCTGATCTGCCTCAAATAAAAATCCGCTAGAAAATTGTCCCGTTGTAAACGTATCTTTATCGTATCGTATGTTTTGCGTAGGTGAGTCGATTACATCACTTAAAAAATCTGTATATTCTCCTAATCTTGTAATTCCAAAAGTAAATTTAGTTGTAGGTGTTAGATTTAATTTGCCGTAGGAATTTTTGGTTCTAAAATCTACAGCAGTAAACAATTGTTTGCCGTATCTTTGTCCTGATTTTTTTCCTAAATAAAGACTATCTATTTTGAGCGCACTTAGGCCTAAAACTGCATTTAAATAATTTTCTTTATCCTTTGGCATGATGCCATATAAATTTAAAGTTAAAGAGTCCATGTGGATATTTTGATTTGCATCAACAATGTTGGATCTGCCATTGCCATATCTTATTGCCCAACCAAAAAATTTATTATCGCTGAATTTTCTATCAGCACCAAATGTTATCCCTTCAGTTCTAATGTTTTTTGCGTTTTCAAACCCTAGTTTATCAAAATGACTTAACGATAAGTCTCCCAAACTCCATGAAGACCATTTAGACTTTTTCTGATCCCTTTTTGGGATACTTACAAGACTAACTATCTTTTTTTTAGCAGCTGGCTCCAAACTCATTGCTAAACTCTTCAATAAAGGATTTGGATAATTTATGTTGATGTTGTGACTAGTGAAGTTTTCTTCATTTCTATTTCTTTTGATCCACTCAAATCTGTAAAAAATTGACGAGATATTTAAAGTAATATTTTGTTTAGCTAATTCAACTTGTGAGCTGATACTCGCAGTTGGATCTGATACACATTGTACTAATCCATAAGGACATTCTAATTGATATGAATTTATTTGGTCTACACTATTCATAGGAGGTGCTATATCTACAATAAACACCTTCATTCCATCATTCGAAAAAACAAATCCTACTGGATATCCTAACCCACTTGCTTTATTTCCAAAATTATTAACATCATAGTTCCCAACAAGTGTAGCTGTTGATACGTCAAATTTCTTTTTTAAAGTAAATTGATAGATGTCAGATGTGTCAGTGGTGTTACCCGCAGTGTTTTGAATCAAAACAAACATTGCATGACCGGACTTGCTAAATTCAATATCTCTTCCATAATTAGTACCAGCTGGTAATGTAATACCAATATCAGTTAAATCGACTTGATGTATCTGTGTGATAGAGCTAATGTCATAAGGACCAGGTAATTGATAAGTTGTTACTAACGGAGTACTGTTAGTATAACGTATAGTAAAAAGTTTTTTACCATCATCACTAAATGCAAAATTATGTAATTCAGCGTTAGGGATAACACTATCAACAAATTTAGCTGTTTTAAATTCATTCGGTGTAGATAAATCAAATCTATAAATTTTTCCAACTGAACTGGCGAAAAAAAATTTTCTACCCTCATCAGCAACTACTATGGCACGTAATCTAGTATTCAATGCATCACCAGCCAAGACTCCTACTCTAAAAGAATCAATAAAGTTACAATCGACATCTCCAAGAATCCTTATTTTGGATCTAGCAACGTCAAACGGCTTCAAAAGTCTATTCATAGAAAGATTACCATAAGTACCCTTCGGATGATCTTCCATATCCCAGTTTGCTGTAAATACTTGTAATCCATCTGTGCTAAAAGCAACATCAAGAGGATCTTCTGTTGAGTCTTTTTCCATTGTGTACTGTCCAGCAGAATTCTGACAAGATGAATTATGTATTGGTATTCTTCCATCTAACCAAGTAACTGTTAAAGCTGCTGCAAAAGCGATTGTAGAAAAAAAAATCCCTAAAAGGATTAAGAATACATTTGCTTTGAGAGAACCTTTAAATACAGATTTTAAGATTTTTTTTGATTTTAATTCTCTCGAAACTTTCATCAGGTAAATCTACATTTTGATTGATAGACGAGTCAAAAAAATTATTTGGTGTAAAAAAGCGATAAAACTTGGATATCTATCGAAGAATACTGAGTGGATCATAATAACAATCCATTTCTTCTATCGTCTCAAAAAATATTTTATTGATTTCTGCAGAGTGAGCAGTTGGACAAATTCTTTCAGCAGTTAAACTATTAGCAACATATTCTTTTTTAACTTCATTAATCGCTATCGATTTTGACAACGCGGTTGAGGCTTGGGCGAAACTTCCTGTGTGAGCCAATGTTATACCCGGACCTATTACAGCAGAGTACTGAGTACAATTACTCAATATCGGTAATATTAACATTAAAAAAAAGATTCGTTTCACAGCTGCAATTTACATAAAATTAAAAAAATTTAAATAACCAAATTACTCATTTTGGGTTACAAATTATTTCTTCTTTATCAGCTCAGTATTATTAATGTTTATTGCCATACAAGTGATGTCATCCCTTAACTTTTCTGCACCCCAGTTAAGCTCTTTTTCGATAGCTTCGACGATGGACTTTGGTGTGACCTGTGACATTTCGTTTATAATTTTTTGTACCCCTTCAGCTCCTAACTCTTCCCCATTTTTCATATACCCTTCAGTTACTCCATCCGTATAAACTACAAAAGTTTTATCTTTAAGATTAATAGTATTTGATTTTACCATCGACTCGGTGAAATATTTAACAATACCAATGGGTGGCATTTCAGATTTAATATATTCATAATTTTTATTTTCATCAAAAGTAAGAATGCTTTCATGACCTGCGTTAATAAAAACTAACTCGCCAGTTTTAATATTTAACTTACCAAAAACAGCAGTAACAAACATTCCTTTAAACTTTGCCTCTACTAATTCATTATTCACACCAAAGACAATTTTTTCTAAAGGAAATTTTAAATTAGTGAGAGTTCTAAAGATTGAGGATGCTTTTGCCATATACATTCCAGCTTTAACTCCTTTGCCGGATACATCAGCTAAAGTGAAAAAATATTCCTCGGGCGTTGATCTGACAACATCAAAATAATCTCCCGAGACATCTCTTGCTGGAACGTTTTTTGCAAAAATAAAGTTTTCAAACTTTGAAATATCAGGGAATAAGCTTTTTTGAACTCCGGCAGCAAGTTCTCGTTCTTTTAAAAGTTTAGCCTCTTTTTGCAAATTAGCTAAAGCCATTTTATTTTCTTCAATAAACCTGAAATAAAGTCCTGTTAAAAATGTTATTGTTACAATGAAAATCGGATAACTAAAATCTACTAACTCTGATCTAAATTTATAAATTGAAAAACCAATAATAATAATTGCTAAAATGTTTCCAAAGAAGATTGACAAACTATATTTCGGTTTAATTTTTTGCGATAAAATAAAAGTTAATAATGCAACGATAATAGAAAATATCAATTCAAAGATATAAGTGTTTGGATTTCTTATTAAATAAGATTGATCTAAAATATTTTCAATAACATTTGCATGAACCTCTACTCCAGGGATAGTTATACCGAGTGGTGTTTTAACTAAATCGAATAAACCTTGTGCCGATGCACCAATTAAAACGTATTTATTCTCAAAATAACTTTTTTCAAAATTACCATCATAAACATCGCCAGCTGAAATATATTGTTTCTTTTGAGATTTTTTATATTTAATCCAAATAATACCATTGGGATCAGACTCTACTTTATAAGGTCTGGCACTTATTCTTTGAATACCCACCTCATTTAATTCGACGTAAATATTTTTTTGTTTTGATCCAACTCGAACCATTTCTAAGCCCATGGTTGGATATATCTTTTTATTAAACTGAACTATTAAAGGAAGAGATCTAATAATACCATCGAGTTGATCTAAAAAAGAAATGGATCCTAAACCTTGAACATTTTTTTCTAATTTTTCTAATGAACCTATTGAATAAGGATAAGCGTAAGTAAATTCCTCTGGCTTTCCTCCTTTAGAAAGAAATCGTGCTTTTGCTTTTCGATTATAGTTAGCGTGAGAAGGTACATTACTGCCTAAAACTGCAATAATTGATTTTGACTGTTTTAGTTTTTCAGCGAATAGATCATCTGGACCTTTGAGATTTTGCAACTCAGAAACATCTGATGGAATTAAATTATATGATTTTATAATTTCATCAGGTGACTGCTTATCTTTTTCAGTGAAAAATATATCAAAGCCGATCGCTTTTGGATTTGAGGTATTCAGTTGATCTAAAATTTTTGCAAACACTGTTCTATTCCACGGAAATTGCCCAAACTTACCAAGACTTTGTTCATCAATATCAATGATAACCACTTCACTATCTTTTTCTTCAGCAAATATCTTTTGATATAAATCAAAACTTAAATAAGAAACTGACTTAATAAATGCTGGATTTAAAATTTTAAGAAAAATTAATAAAGTGAGTACAATTAAGAAAATAAAATAATTTAAATTTTTTTGTACAAAAGCTTCCACAAAGTGAAACTTATATCTAATTTAAGCAATGTAAATGAAACTTATTAAGAACTACCTAATTACTTCTTTTTTCTTCTTTTCTTCTTAGCTCTTTTCTTCTTAGCAGCTCTTTTCTTTTTAACGATCTTTCTCTTCTTCGCTACTTTTTTCTTAACTTTCTTTTTAGGTTTTTTCTTTTTAACAACTTTCTTTTTCTTTTTAACTACTTTTTTCTTTTTAACTGCTTTTTTCTTTTTTGCAGGTTTTTTCTTCACTGCTTTTTTCTTTTTAGTAGCTTTCTTTTTCACAGCTTTTTTCTTAGTAGCTTTCTTCTTAGTAGCTTTTTTCTTTTTACCTTCTTTTTTCTTAACTGCTTTTTTCTTTTTAGAACCTTTTTTAGTAGCTTTTTTCTTTTTGCCTTTTTTCTTATCTACTTTTTTAGCTTTTTTCTTTTTATTCTTTTTCTTTTCTGCTTTAGCTTTTTTCTTTTTAGCTTTTTTCTTCTCAGCTCTTTCTTTTTTAATAGCTACTTTCTTCTCTTTATCTTTTTGAATATTTTCTTTAATAATTGATTTAATCTCTTCTTTTTCAAAACCCATAGACTTAAGCTCTTTTCTTAATTGCTTTTTCATTTGTTTTCTCTTACCTTTCTTGTCTTCTGGTGAGAGTTTAGCAACTCTTAGAGCTTTCATCTTTTTATTAAATTTCTTTAACTGGTTTTTGGTAATTTTTTTTGCTTGTCCGGGTGCTTTACCTTTCGTCATTGACGCCATGCTGTATGGATTATCAAGTAAAGTTGAACCTAGGGTGTTTCCAACTAGAACTGCCCCTGGTCTCATTCCTAAAGTATTATTTTTTCCTGGACCTATTAATAAAGTATCAGTTTTACCTTTTGATACAATTGTTTGGAATTCTGTTCCTCGAGATCCAAGTGTTCCCTCCGGAACTTCTACTGTTAAACTATCAGGATTTTTTTTACTAATTAAACCAGAAATAACTTTTAAACTTCCTTGTTTAACACTTGCAACTATTTTTCCATCATTTGTTGCTGGATCAAATATAAAAGTATCCATCACAACTTCAGAGTCTTCACCGATAGTAAATGTCGATTGGTCTAAAAGTAAAATTTGTGTTCCGGATCCTGCACCGGCAAGAATTGTTTCATTTAAATAAATTTTGTCACCAGCTTTTAATTCTCTTGTCTCAGTTTTAACAGTTCCTGAAATTGCACCAACAATTCCAACTAATTGTTTTTCAATGGTTAATTTTTCCTCAGCAAAAACACTTGTGCTGATTATTAAAATTAGACCTGTTACAGCTGACAATAATTTTTTCATTAACGTAAAACTAACAAAAATATAAAAAAAATAAACTTTAAAAGCTCAAATTGAACGTCAAAAAAAGCAATTTATAGGGGAATTTTAAAAAAATTTGATTAATTAAGCTTCAAACCTTTAGAAAAACTTAATGCGAAGGAATCGGCTAAATAATCATAGTTCATAATATTTGCCTCAGAAAAAGTTTTTTCATAAGACAGGTTGATAAATAATGATCTGTTAGGATCAATCATTGGAAAAATATCTCCAACAGCCTTGGTAACCATTATATCTGTTGTCGTTGCATGATCAGATCTTAGCTTTGTAGAATCGACTGACGTATCGGCGGCTTTGTAATCATTAAAACTAGTTGAGGCACTCCATGCAATATATGCCCATGGAAATGCAAAGTTTAATCCAATACCAAACTCATAAGTTTCGTAATCATTTCCAGCATCAACTTTTGCATCACTATCACTGTAACCTAAACTTAGGGAGCTAGAAATTATTGGGGTTAAAATTAAATCATAACCAAAAGTATAACCATGCCCAATTGCGTTAGTTTGATCAGCAGTGGTGTCTTCTGAATTTTGATTTGCCTTAGAGTCTGAATAAGAATAACCATAACTAAAAGAATGTCTTTCCCCAACTGTAAAAAATCCTCCTACTCCTAGCATTAATGAAAAACTATCCGCATCATGCTGTGCATCAGTTTTGCTCATTATTACATAAGGACTTAAACTTTGATTACCTAAAGTGGTGTCCAAACCAATAGTTAAACCATAACTTTGAAAATCATCATCAGCTTCTTGATATTGATTAGATGTAGTATGTGCAAAATTTAATAATAACGATGACTCTTCTCCTATAGGTCTAGTAGCACCAATACCTATAGACGCAACTTCAGTTCTGTCATGTTTAGGTGAAGTAAAAGCAGCAATTGAATTTGAATCATATTTTAATCTTGTTTTAGAAACACTATTTACGTTATTAGAAAATGTTAAACCAAAACCAACATCAGCTGTTAAATTCCATAAACTTGGTTCACGATCTTTTAATTCTTCTTCAATTTCTTGTAAAGTTTCCAAGTCTTCTGCTGAAAGATCTCTTCTTAATTTCATATCTTCAATAATAGTGTTAGCTTTTTCTGGAGAGTCGACTTGGACTAAAACAGATAATAAATATAATTTGATTTCAACGTTGTCTGGATAAAGCATATTCAATCTCTCAAGTGTTGAAATTGTTTGTTTAAAGTTACCAACTTTTCCTTGTTGTTGGGCATACTTTAAATTTAAATCTAAGTTATTGGGATCTTGTAATATCTGCATGTAGGTAATGTTTTTTTCTGACGAAAATGCAAATGTTGAAATCAACAAAATTGTTGATATCAAAAATAATTTAAATTTTACGAAATACAAAAACATAAAAATGAAAAGATATTAAGTCTATTATTTTTTTCAATTAATTAATTTTAGAAATTACTCTTATTTTCCAATACTTATTAAAGTTAAATCATCAGATAATTTTCTATTTTGGCTCGTTCCTATTACAGATTGAGTAATGCTATCTAATTGTTTGACTGTATCTTTATTATAATTTTGCTCGATGATACCAATTGAACCATCAATTCCAATTTCTTCTCCATTGTCATTTAAACTTTCTGACAATCCATCCGTAAAAGCGTAAAACCTTGAACCATTTAGTTTTGTTTTATGAATATTATAAACACTTTTATCTTTTTGTTTTATTACCCCTAATGGAGGAGCTGAACTTTCAAACTGATCATATTTACCTTGTCCGTTTCTTAAAATTGCAGGTTGATGACCTGCATTCACCCATCTAATTTCATCTGAAATTAAATTATACTCGCCAACGATTGAGGTCACAAACATGCCGGCGGTTTTAGTATTATTTAAATCATTGTTCATATGAAAAACCATTTCATCTGGATCTACTTTCGATTGTGCTAAAACTTCAAACAAAGTAGATGCCTTAGCCATCACCATACCCGCATGGATTCCTTTACCAGCGACATCTGCAATTATAAAATAAATACTATCGTTATGAGGATAAAAACTAAAAAAATCACCTGATACCTCTCTCGCTGCAATATTAATTCCATGGACAGGATAATTTTTTAAATTTCTTTTTGGTAAAAAGTTTTCTTGGACTTTTACTGCAAGTTTCACTTCTTTTGAAATTCTTTCACGCCATTTGTTTTTTTCATCTTCACTAGTCTCAAGTTTGCTCATAAGTTTATTATAGTAAAGACCAATTACACCCCCTGCTGTAAAAGGGTCTTGAGGACCTCTGATTTTAAGATCACCAGACTCTGATTGTTTATCTAAAATAGAAATTAAATCGTGCTCAATAGATACAGCATTATGTTCTGCAATATTTAAACCTAATTCTTCTTGAACGGGGCTTACTCTTAATGGATAAAATTTGTTAAAAAGACTTAAAATTATAAATGAAGATATAAATGTAAATGCACCAATTGAAATGATACCAATTAATTGAATTTTAATTTGAGAAAATCTATCAAGACCTGTATCTAAAATACTTAAGTCACTAAATAAACCAACTGCTAGTGTTCCCCAAACTCCCGCAGCCAAGTGAACTGGGACCGCTCCAACCACATCATCGATTTCAAATTTATTTAATACTTCGTTTACGATAATTGCAATAATCGCGCCAACGATCCCAACAAAAATTGAAGTAACTGAAGTCATTGAATTACATCCGGCAGTAATTGCAACTAAACCTGCTAGTGGACCTAAAATGATATAAAATGGATCTGGCTTTTTAAATCTTAAATAAGAAATACCTAATCCAGTTAACAAACCAAAAGCTGCCGCTAAAAAGGTATTGATTAAAATTAATGGAACCGCTTCATCCATAGCACCATTGCTTCCGCCATTAAAACCAAACCAACCAAACCACAAAATTAGTGTACCTAAGACTGCTAAAGGAAAACTTGAGCCAGTAAACTTTCCTTTATTTGCATCTGAATACTTACCAATTCTTGGACCTAAAATGATAACTGCTGCTAACGCAATCCATCCACCCACAGAATGAACAATAGTGCTTCCGGCAAAATCAACAAAACCTAAATCAGATAACCAACCAGTTGTTTTAACAGTTCCTGTTATTGCTAAGAGTTGATCCACTGTATCATATTTAGATAAATAACTAGAAGACCAAGCCCAATGACCAACAATTGGATAAATGATTCCAGTCGCTAAAACTGTCATGATTAAATAACCATTAAATTTCATTCTCTCCGCCACTGCACCTGAGATAATTGTTGCCGCTGTTGCAACAAACATTGCTTGAAAGACAAAGTAAGTCATGTACTCCGCTTTATCTGTTTTAAAGAAAAATAAATCGGTACCAAAAAATCCATTGTAGGAAGTACCAAACATCAAACCAAAACCAAAAATCCAAAAGATAACAACCGAAACCCCAAAGTCTGCAGCATTCTTTAATGCAACGTTAATGCTATTTTTGTGTCTGGATAAACCTGTTTCCATACACATAAAACCTGCTTGCATGATGAAAACTAAAATCGCACAATCAATCACCCATAAGGTGTCGATATTACTCGTTAAAATATCTATTACTTCTTGAGCCATATCATTATTCATGATTTTAATTACCTAACAAAACAATATCAACAAACAATTAATAAACTGCTCAAAATGATTTTTTTTTAACAATTAATTAATTTTAAACTAACAATCGTCAGTTGCCTCGATCGCACCTCTTCTGCCAATTGCGAAAGTGCACCCGGTAAGATCGGTACCACTAAATTCGCTGGCTATTACAACAAAATTATTTGCGTCCTCTCCAGCAATACAATATCCATAATTGCCGTCCCTCGGTATTGTTTGGTCACCATCAAATAATGCTATTTCGATTGCAACAAGTTGTTCTTCTTTATCGATCGGATTTAAAGGTTGGCAGTTAGGTGTAAAATCAGTTTTAAAGTAACTTCCAGAATTAGCGTATTGCTCAGATTGAGCTAAAGCAATCTGTGCCATAAGGCTCTTAGCGGTACTTTTTTTAGCACTTGATATATAGCCTGAATAAACAACCATTCCAGTTGCTGAAAGAATTCCTATAATTGCTACAACCACCAAAAGCTCAACTAAACTAAATCCTGAGCTTTTGGTGATCATAAAATTTTAAATTTTATTAAGATTATTCCTTAATAGAAATTTCGTTTTCTACTCTGTCTTCATCCTCTGCACACCAATTTGGAGTGCCATCGGTGTTCTCAGTAGTTGCATCAAAACATGTTGAAACAGTAATAGTATTTCCACTTGCAACAACTCGCACGAAACCTTCGTCTCCATTAGTAGTAGCTGTTCCTGAAGCAGTTACTGCGGCTTCATCAGTATCATGAGGATTTTTAAAATCTGCCAATGCAGCTGCAGCAGCCGTTGCTACAGTAGATCCAGTTCTAGTCTTACAATTAAAACTCACTCCTGCACTATCAGCCTGAGTGTCGTCAACTTCTACTCCAAAAACTTTTTTTGCACCAATGACACATTTTTGCTCTTCAGCGGCAATATATTTAACTACAGATGCATGATTTGACTTAGCTGATGATTTTTTAGCTCCTTCTGTGTAACCTGTATACGCAACAGTTCCCACTGCAGCCAAAATACCAATAATTGCAACCACGACAAGTAGCTCAATAAGTGTAAATCCTTTGTTATTTTTCATTGTTCCTCTTTATATTAATTAAATTAATTTAATAATTCAAATTTTAGTTATTTTTTAAAGATATGTAAATAAATTTTAGTGGCACTATAAGTGTTTTTTTTTGTGGAAAATAAAAGATATCTGCTCATAATGAGCTAATTTTACAATATAATGACATATAAAGTAGAGGAAATTGATACTAAACGAATAGTTCACTTGAATGGTGAAATTGATATGGAAGTTGCAGATAAAGCTAGACAAACAATACTACCACTCATTGAGGCGGGTCATGAAGTTCATCTTAATCTAAGTAAAGTTGAATATATGGACTCTTCAGGAATTTCTGTATTGATTGAAAGTAAAAAATTATCAGAACAAAAAAATACAAAATTTGAATTAGTTGAAATTAGTAAACCAGTTGAAAAAGTTTTAGCAATGGCAAGGAAATTTTTATGAGTTACACAGTAAGTGAAGAGGGAAATATCGCAACAGTTCATCTTGATGGTGAAATTGATATGGATGTTACTGAAAAAGCAAAAGAAGTAATTTTTCCACACATTGATGCAGGAAAAGAAGTTCATCTTAATTTAAGTAAAGTACAATACATGGACTCTTCAGGAATATCAGTTTTAATTGAAAGTCACCAAAAAGCTTTAGAAAAAAATACAAAAGTAATTATTAAAGAAGTAAGTAAATCTGTTCTTAAAGTCATTATGATGGCAAAATTAGAACAAATATTAAATTTGGAATAATCACTAATGAGTGAATTAGCTCACACAAATCATACTGAAAAAAAAGATTTTTTAGTGCGGTCATCAAGTTTAAAAGATGTAAGAAGTTTTTGCAGAGAAGTTTTTGAAAAACTTCACATCGATCAAAACCTAAAAGATGAATTAGTTTTAGCAATTGCTGAAGCAGCACAAAATATAGTTAAACATGCTTACAAGGACTCACCTAATACAGAAGATAAAATGGTTGTACAAATAAGTTGTAAGGATAACAAATTACAAATTGGTTTTTATGATATGGGTACACCAGTGGATCCTGGAAAAGTTAAACATAGAGAAATTGATAATGTTAAACCAGGTGGTTTAGGAACTTTCTTTATTCAACAAATAATGGATGCAGTTGAATTTAAGGATGGTAAAAAACCATGGATTAATCATTTAGTTTTGACTAAACAATTATAAATTTCTTAACCGATTAAAGCTCCAACATTGAAAATTGGAGAGTACATCGCGATCATTAATCCTCCAATCATGACACCCATAAATACAATCATAATTGGTTCAATTAATGATGAAAGATTATCAACAGTTGTGTCAAACTCTGCCTCATAATATTTTGCAACAGAACCAAACATTTCATCCAATTGTCCAGTTTGTTCCCCAACTGAAATTAGCTGAGAAAAAGTCGGTGGAAATAAAGGGTCCTTTAAAAATAGTTTTGTTAAAGTATCTCCAGAAAAAACTCCTTTTTTTACATTTTCTAAAGACTCTAAAACTACCACATTGGTGCTAACTGATTTAGAAATTTCTAGACTCTCAAGTAAATTAACTCCAGCAGCACTTAAGTTTCCCATAATCAGTGAAATTCTAGCGAGCATAGATTTTAAAATCATTTCTCCAAAAATAGGTAATTTTAAAACTTGTTTGTGCCATGCATATTTTATTTTTTCATTTTTAGAGGTTAAATACTTAAAACCAACAAAGAAGCCGATTGAACCAAAAAGTAAAACTTTTCCTCCTGTGCCTCTTAAAAAGTCACTCATGGACATTATTGTTGCTGTTGCAGCTGGTAACTCTATTCCCATGCCATCATACATTTTAGCAAAAACTGGAACAACTTTAACCAACATGAATGCGCTTACAGTTATTGCAACTGTAAACATAATACTTGGATACATTAAGGCTGATTTAATCTTCTTCTTTATATTTTCCCTTTTTTCAAGAGCCTCTACGATTTTAAGTAAAAATACATCTAATTTACCACTGGCCTCACCTGCTTTAATTAAGTTAACGTAAACATTGTCGAAAAGTTCAGGATATTTTTCAAAACACTTTGATAAAGTTACTCCACCCTCTAAGCTTTTCCTAATATCTTCGATTATATCTTTCATAGCGGGACTTTCAATTTGATCTCTCAACATCCCCAAAACCTGTAAAATAGGCAAACCTGCTTTAACCATGGTTGCAAATTGTTTTGAAAAAATTAAAACATCCTCAACTTTTGCCTTCTTTTTCCCGAAAAGACTAAATCCTTTGCCTTTTTTCTTCTCTTTTTCCTCAGTTTTTTTCTTTTTTGATGAACGAACTATATTCGTTATGATAATTTTTTGTTCTTTAAGCTTGTGAGATGCCTCATCTAAATTTAACGCTTCAATTTCTCCATCTACATATTTTCCTTCAGATATTCCTTTATATGCAAATGCTTCCATAAATTATCAATTATTTATCCTTCAGATAAAACTCTCTCATATTCTCTAAAATTCAGGTCACCTGATGCAATTAATCTTCTACCCATATCTTGCATTGTTTGAAAACCTTCTTTCACCGCAATTTCTCTTAATTCAGGAGTAGTGGCCTTTCTTAGAATTGCTTCTTTAAGAGGTTTTGAAACCGATAGTATTTCATAAATACCTTGTCTGCCCTTATATCCTGTATCTTTACACTTTGGACACCCTTTACCTTTAATTGCTTTAACCCTTGATGCAACTTCAGCAGTAAAACCTAAATCTTGCAAAACTTTTGGATTAACGTCATCATCAGGAACTTTACAATCTTTACAATTTCTTCTCGCCAGTCTTTGAGCGACAACTAGTTGACAAGCGGCACTGATTAAATAATCAGGTGTTCCCATATTCTGTAATCTGGTAATTGTACTTGGTGCATCATTTGTGTGAAGCGTACTAAATACTAAGTGACCTGTTAGTGCAGCTTTTAATCCAATATCAACAGTTTCTTTATCCCTCATCTCTCCAACAAGAATAATTTCAGGATCTTGTCTCAAAAAAGATCTAAGAGCGGCAGCAAAAGATAAACCTATATCATCTTTAATTTGAACTTGCCCCACACCATCTAGTTCATATTCAACTGGGTCTTCGGCAGTTAAAATATTTAAATGAGGCTTACTTACTTCTTTTAATATACTATATAAAGTGGTTGATTTACCAGAACCCGTAGGGCCAGTTACAAGAATTAAACCTTGAGTACTATGAATTGCTTTTCTTAAACTTTTTAAATCTTGCTCTTCAAAGTTAAGTTGCTCTAAAGTTATATCTCCCGCATCCTTATTAAGAACCCGCATTACAATTCTCTCATTATTTGCAGTCGGTAAAATTGAAAGTCTAAGGTCAACTACTTTGCCTTCGATTTTAAAATTTATCGCGCCATCTTGAGGCAATCTTCTTTCGGCAATATCAAGTTTACCCATGATTTTAAAACGTGTTACTACCGCACCATAATTATCATGAAGAAATTTTCGATACTGCTCTTGTTCGGTAAGCATTCCATCTAGTCTGTATCTAACTCTTGATGAAAACCTATAAGGTTCAATGTGAATATCACTGACACCGCTTTTAATTGCATCTGCAACTACAGCAGTACTGAATTTTATAACTTCAGACTCATTTTCTATTGCTTCAATATCCTCTTCTGGTGTATTTTCTAATACCTCTCCTGCTTCACCTAAATCAGAATCAAAAGTTTTTTGTTTTTCCTTATTCTCTTCTCTAATAGTTGCAGCGGTTACTTCTCCACTTTCACTAGAAATTTTTTCAATGAACTGTGAAATTTCAGTTAAGGGTGCTGCATGTAATTCTATATTTTTTTTTGTAATTGCTTTTAAATTTCTCATTAAATTTAGTTTAGAGCTATCGGGAATAGCTATGTGTAAAGTTTTGCCGTCGATTTTAAAAGGTGCAACAAAATTTACTTTTATATAATTGGATGGAAGAACAGTCTTGATTTCTTCAGAAACTTCTTGTTTGTTAAGATCAACAATTTCTAAATTTTGTTCTTTAACTAAAATATCAAGAATTCTTTTTTCATCAGTTAATTTAAGATCAAATACTGCTTCTATTTGTGATTTGTTACCTTCCGTGCTAGTCTTCTTAATATTTATTAAATCTTTTCCAGAGATTACGTCATTATCAATTAAAACATTGATTAAATTAATTTCACTTTCTCTGCTAATTTTTAACATATTATAAAATTCTTGGAGCGATAAACACCAATAAATCAGTTAACTTATCAGATTTACTAGTTCCTTTAAACATTTTTCCAACAATAGGAAGATTTGCTGCGCCTGGAACTTGACCTGCTTTATCTGAAACTGTATTTTTCTTTATTCCACCAATAACAACTATATCGCCGTCAGCAACTAGTAATTTTGTAGCTATTTCCATAGTATTTATTCCAACGCTACCAGCATTCTGTCTGTTTGGAGAGTCATTGTTTACTTTTACATCTAAAAGCACATTTCCATCTCCTATAATACTAGGAGTTACTGTCATAACTAAAGCTGCATCAGTAAATGTATCAGCTCCATCGCCTCCCGCTACTGGGATCTGTTCACCTTGTTTGATTGTAGCAGTTTGATTATCTAAAGAAAATATTTTTGGATTAGAGATTATTTTTGATATACCTTTTTTCTCCATTGCCTCCAATTCTACTTTTAAAACTGCTGAGCCTGTTTTTTTCAATATTCCTATACCTGAGGTAGCACCGGCAGCTGGTAAACTCATTAATGTATCCTTTCCATCACCAAGGTTTGCAGTATCATCGGATATAGCAGAGTCTGTTCCGGATGGCGCACCGACAGAAGTTCCACCAAGAGTACCTCCTGCTCTGATATCTTGTCTGGTAAAAGCACCTCCTAATTTTTTACCTAGCTCTTGCTCAAAAGAAGACTCGGCTTCGACTATATACACTTCCATTAAAACTTGTTTAGTTCTTACATCGATTTCTCTTAAAACTTTATCGACTACATCTAAATCTTTTTCTTTACCTCTAACAATTATAGAACGAGTAGTTTTTTCCTCTGTAACTTGTATGGGCATAAATGAACCTGCACCAGCGCTTGAGGTAAATAGCTCAGTTATTGTAGCTTTAGCTTCTGCTGGTGAGATATAATATAGTCTAAATATTTCAGAAATAATTGGTTCAACTGAATCCTCTAATTCAACTTTCTTTTTAACAGCCTGAGCTCTTGCAGATTTATAACTTTCTTGAGAAGTTAGTGTTGCTGGAGTGGCTACTCTTATAATGTTGCTTGCAACATCAATGTCTGCTGCATAATTTTTCATATCCAATAAAGCATTAAAAGCTTTATCCCAAGGTACATTTGTCAATGAAGCTGTAACTGATCCAGCTACATCCTCACCCACAAGAATATTTACACCGCCAATTTCTCCCATCAATCTCATGGTTTCACCATAGTCCATATTTTGGAAATTAAATGTTACGTTTTGTTTTAGACTTACATATTCCTCTGGGATCAAAAGATAATTTTTTTCTTTTACTGAAGATAGTTTTTTTCTTTTTTTAAGTTTAACAACATCTCCTTCTACTGGGATTGGGCCCATCTCTGCCATTTTATCAATTTCTGCTTTACCCATTTCTTTTACATCTGTTTTAATAAGAGGAGTGTTGTGTTTAAAAACTTTGCTAGATTTTTTTTTACCTGTAGCGGTGCAACCTGCAGCTAATAATCCTACAATAATAAAGCTTGCAAATATTTTTAAATAAGATTTTTTCATTAGTTGTTTCTCTCTATAATTTGATTTTTGAAATTAATTACAACTAAGGAATCCTCACCGTTTTCGAAAATAACTTCTTTTTTACTAATACCTATCAATCTTACTCCTGGAGATAGCTCATCATTATAAGCAACATTTATTACATCACCATTTTCATCTACTAAAGATGCAAAACCTACACCCTCACCTTCAATTACTCCTACTAATTTGTAATTGAACACACTCAATTTTTTCTTTTTTTCCTCAGTTTCAGCAATTAATTTTACCCCAGAACTAGAGCCCCCAAGGGTACCATCACCCACAAAAGGATCATTCAATGGAAGTGGCTCTTCTTTACTAATCTCTGAACTAATATTAGATTTTTGGTTTGCTTGTTGTTCTTTTATTTTTTGGTTTACTTCTTTTGCCCGTTCAACAATATTTTGTTCTTTGTCGTGGTTATCGGCATTTGCATTAAATGCTAAAAATATTGACAATAATAAAGTGTAAATGGCACTTTTAAAAAAATTCATCTGCCAAACCTACTATCGTTAATGTTCCATTCACTATTATCGCTCCAGTTGAATCTCTTCCTTGTACCACTTTGATGGACTCATTGTCAAAATTTAACGTCTTCTGTGATAATGATAATTGCCTTTTAAACTTGATATATCCCAAAAAATTACCTGTTATTTCAAAATCTACTGGGATTTTATAATAAGCTATATTTGCAACATCTCTTTTCTCCTTTTTTTGCGTTTTTTTACTCTTCTTTTCACCTAACGAAGCCATTGCATCAGCCTTGGTGACCTCTGTTATTTTTTTCTTTTCAATCTTAGAAATGATTAAATTATTCATTGCTGCAAATTCACTTAAGGTCTGATACAAGCCCTCTACTTCAGCTTTAGTGTGAAATAAAGTTGAGTATTGCTCATATTGAGGTCTCTTTTTCTCTATTTTATTATTTTTTGATTTTATATCACTAATAAATTTTGCTGTTTCTTCTTTTTTCTTGATCATGTCATTAAGTTGACCTTTTTTCTTATTTACTATCGGATTTAAAACTCCATAAAAAATAACTAAAAAGAAAACTACAGCTCCTACAGATACGCCAATTTTAATCCAAGTTTTTTTATCAACATTTTTAAGTTTTGCCTGAATATCTTCCATCGTTATATTTTTTAAATCAATATTTTTTAAATCAATCTTAAAATTCATAATTATATCTTTTTAATTTTTACAAAAACTCTAAACCCTTTCATCGTAGTTCCATTTTGTGTTGACCGTGGAAGCCTCATAGAAGACAAAGATGCTTGCTCGACTAATTTTTGCTTTCCTAAATTTTCAATAAACTTTAAAATATCTTGATCACTTGCAGCAACACCCTGTATGGTAATCATTCGCCCTCCATTGTAATCAACTTGATCAAATTTTAATCTAGACGGAACACTCGATGCTATTTGAGCTAGTATTCTATAAGTTAATTCTTTATTGGATTTTAATGTTGAGCTTAATTTTAAAGTAGTTTCAATTAATTTTAATTCCTTTGAAACTTTTTTTAATTCTGCAGATTTTTCTTTATGAGCTTTTATAACTTTCGGATAATTTTTTAATTTTTTATTGTAAGAATGAATATTCCAAAAAGATAAAGAAAATAAAACCAAATATAATGCAGCAATACCTCCCGCTAATCCTTTAAATGCAAAACTTGAAATTGCTTTCATTTTCTTTTGCTGAAACATACTTTTTCTATTAGGAAGTAAGTTTATGTTTTTTGCTGCAGTTACAAATTTATAATATCCAAATACATCAAGTTTTCTAAACGCTAATCCAACAGGTGTAGCTAAGTAAGATCTATTTTCTAAATTAATTTGCTGTTCAAATTGTTGTGGTACTTTTAAACCTTCAATTGGGTCAAATAAATTAAAGCCAACATTCATTAATACTTTTCTAAAAAATGATAAATATTCTTCAACATTTTTAAGATCTGAAACAACTTTAATATTTCTAATTCTTTTTTCATATTTTGTTTCAAAATCTTGAACTGCTTGTTTAACTTGTGTGACGTACCTTCTAACTAATGCTTCTTTTTCCTCTACATCCTCAGATTCTTGTAAAATTTTTCTATCCTGCCCTCTTAAAAAAATATCAGTAATTATTGGGTTATTATCATATAAAATCATTAAATAATTTTCATCTAAACCAAATTCTAACACCGCTGTTAAATTTGCATCTTCAGTTTTATTGGAGATTTGATTAATTTGGTCGACAGCAGACTTTAAAGCAAAACATTTAACATCAATAATTACAGGGTTTAAACCACTATTTTTAACGATTGATACGTAGCTATTTATATCTGCCAATTTAGATGCAACAAAAAGAATATCCATTGTATTATCTTTTTCATTTCGATTAATCACTTGATGGAAAATTGAATAATCATCTAAGTTATCTGTTAGTTGAACTAAATTCTCCCACAATGAGTTCGTTTCAATTGCTTTTTGTAATTCTTCTTCTTTCATCAGTGGAGAAGTAACCACTCTTATGATTGCACTAGTAACTGGTATTGAGATCGCAACATTATTTACATCTATTTTAGACTTTTGTAATGCTAAACTAAGTTCTGTTGTAACTTTTTCAGCGTTTTCAAGAACACTACTTTCATCAGGAATGTCTATTGGATGAGAATAAAATTTATCTAACACCCATTGATTTGACTTGTTTGTATTTATTTGCGCAAGTCTTATCTCTTTATTAGTCAACTCAACACCAATAACTTCTTCTCCTTGAACAGAAGATTTACCAATTTTTGATTTAAAAAATTCTAATGCTTTATTAAAAGGATTGTTTCGTTTCTTTTCTGGTGACTTGGGTAGTTTAATTCCTTTTAATGAAGGTTTTTTAAATTTTAAATTTTTTAATTTACCAAAAATATTTGAAACTTTGCTTTTTGATTTTTCTTCTGTTGTCTCCTCAACTTTTGCCGCGACTTCATTGTTAATATTAATATTGTTTTCAACTACACTATCATCTTTTGAAGCAACAATTTTTTGCTCATCAGTTTTAATTTCTGGAGTTTCATTTTTAACATTTGGGGTTTCAACAGGAATTATTTTTTCATCTACGTTTATATTAGTTTCTGGTTGATTTTGCACTGGAGCTGGGGTTTGTTCTCCCGCCTCAGCAATTTTTTTTAGTTTTTCACTTTCTGCTTGAACATCATCAAACCATTTTTCTAAAATCGGTATTGCCTCATCTAGATTTGTTGTTCCTGAAGAGGAAATTTTTTGTTTTCCATCAATATAAAGTCTTCCAACCCAATTTTTTGATTTAAGTTCACCTTTGTATTTGTCTTGTCTAACATAAATATGAAGTCTTCCATCCTTTTTGTGAATAACTTGGTGAGTAGATCCCTCATTCTCATCTTTTTTTTCAACTGACGCATCAGAAACCTTAGTTTCGTCAATATTTTGATTAAAATTTTCATTTTCACTCTGAATTTTTTCACTATCTAGATTTTGTACACCTTCAGGTTGATTTTTATCTTCAATTTCAGATTGATTTTCGGATCCAGATTGATTTGGATCATCATTTAAAATTTTTTTATCTTCTTCCTGATCACTCATATCAAAAAATAAATATTTTCTCTAACACAATTTACGAATCTCTAACACAAAAATCACTTTTAGTCTAACACAAAATCAAATATAATATGTTCAAAATGAGTTTTTTATTAAAAAAGTAAGTAAAATAGCGACTTTTAAGCTAATTTTATTTTTTTTTAATATCTAAGTAAAATATATAAACTCTAACACAATTAAATTTTTTAAATTGTGTTAGAGTAATTTACGATTGTGTTAGAGTTAAATTTTTTTTTATAAATTTAAAAAATCTAATAAAATCAACAATTTTAGTATTCTGGAAAATTTTGAGCAATTTGTGTTAGAGTTTAAAATTTTTGTGTTAGAGTAAAGAAAAAAATCTAAATTTTATTCTTTATGAACCAATTATTAATATAAAAATTTCAATAATTGAGTTTTTTTAATATTTTCAACTTAAAATTGACTAGTTTAACTAAAAATTTTTTATTTTTTTCTATTAAAGATTGTATTTTCTAAAAAAATTAATTTTTTTCTAAAAATCTTTTTATTAAATCCTAATTAGGGTTTCCTTTGATGTCTGTTGTCAATTCTTGATAGATCATGACTGAGATTGTATTTAAATTACTTAAAACTCTTTCATAATCCCATGAAAGCTCAATATTATTACAATTTAGTTCTTTAAAATAATAAACTTTACCTAATTTAATTTCTGGTTTTATTTCTGCAGCAATAATATTCATTTCATTTGTTTTTTTTTCAATGACAAAATTATATCTACATACATTAGTTGTAGCCCAATATAGAACAGAAGTAATAACTATTCCAATTAGTATCATTATTTTTCCGATGCTAAACATTTATTGATGCACTTATGATCCATCAACCACAACAATAGTTAAATCATCTTTTTGTATTCGACCAGATTTAATAATATCTTCAACAATCTTGTTTAATCTTTCATAATTAGGAATAGGTTGATATTTTTTAATATAATTTTTAAATCCATCTGACTCTAACATGTTTCCTTTTGTATCTTTTATTTCAGTAATACCATCGGTAAAAATATACATTGAACTATTTGAAAAATTAATTTTTGTTTCTTTAAATTTAAACTTTGGAGCTATACCTAACGGTGGACCAGCTTCTTCAAAATTAGAAAAATTTCCTTCATTATCATAAATTAAAGGTGGTTCGTGTCCTGCATTAGCTAAAGTAAGTTCTTTTTTATTACTATCATAAATTCCAATCAACATTGTAACAAACATTCCTCTTGATGTTGTTTCACATATTTCAGAATTCAAAATATTTAAAAGTTCTGCTGCAGAAAAATTTGTTTTGCTTAAACATCTATAAAGACTTGAAGCCTTTGACATAAGTAAAGAAGATTTTATTCCTTTACCAGATACATCTGCAACACCAAAACCATAAACTCCTTCTGTAAGCTCCGCAAAATTATAAAAATCTCCTGAGACTACTTTAGCTGGAATATTTATTCCCGCTATTGGAAATTTTTCTTTTTGGTTTTGAGATAGTAAAGTTTTTTGTATCTCACCAACAATTTCTATTTCTTTCTGCATTCTATTCTTATCAACAAGATCTTTTGCCATTCTTGCATTTCTAATTGCTAATGCAGCAGGGCCAGATAAAGTTTCCAAAAGTTTTCTGTCGTTCTCTTCAAATAATTTATTATTTGTTTTTTTATTTAAACAATGAATAACTCCTATACACTCATCTGATACTATTAAAGGGGAACATAAAACAGAGTACGTGGTAAAATTTGTTTTATTATCTAGGTCAAAATAAAATTCAGCAATTTCTCTAACATCTTTTCTTACATCACCTACTCTTATGCATTTTTTTAATACTACAGCTTTGCCCATTACACCTTGAGTAATAGGAATTTCAAAATCTTCTAGATATGCTTGATGTTTGGATGCAATACATTGAAAAGACTGGTTTTTGTCATCAATTAAAAAAATATTCGCAGCTTGTGCATTTATTCTTTTTATAATTAATTCTAGGGAATTGCTTAAAGTTTCTTTTAGATCTAACGACTTAGCTAGATCATGATTCATTTTTGTAACTAATTCTAAATCTTTACTGGTAGTATCATCTACTTTAGTTGTTTCCTTTTTTTTTGCGCCAAAAAACATGTTATTTATAAATTGATATTCATTAATTTTTTGATAATTTTGATTATAATGGAAATCACGATTCATGCGCCAAATTTCTATTTACACATAGCGGATGCGATGTTGTTTATACAATATTGCATCGATGGACTCATAGAATTTTCCTCCCAAATTAAACTATAAATTGTGTCTTATTTTATAGTATTTATCCTCGGAAGTATATGGGGAAGTTTTAGTAACGTATGTATTCACAGATTACCAAATAATATGGGTGTTGCCAAAGGTAGATCATATTGCCCAAGCTGCAAAAAACCAATTAGATGGTATGATAACATTCCGATATTCTCGTATGTGCTCTTAAAAGCTAAATGTAGAGACTGCTCAGTCAAGATAAATATTAAATATCTATTGGTAGAACTTATCTGTGCTTTGAGCTTTGTATGGTTTTTTTATTTATTCGGTTTGTCATTTACAACCCTTCTTTTTTTTATCTTATCTATTTTCTTCGTCATCATATTTTTCATTGATCTTAAACATTTTATAATTCCAAATGAGCTAACTTTTCCATTAATGGCCATAGGGTTGTTTAAAAGTTTCGATCCAAATTTAAATCAATATCTATTTCCAAATTTTTTAAATTCATTAGTAGGAGGTGTTGCTGGTTATTTAATTATATGGATGATAATTTTTATTTATAAAAGATTAAGAAATAAAGAAGGTATGGGTTTGGGAGATGCTAAACTTTTGTCAGCAATTGGTTTTTGGTTTGGGTGGATATCAATTCCTTTCATATTATTTTTTTCATCCTTTATCGCTTTAGTATCAGCGATACCAAGTTTGATAAATAAATCCAAAAATTTGTCATCACAAATTCCTTTTGGACCTTATCTCATATTAGGATGTGTATTATATTTATTGTTACTTGATAAAATTATTTTATATTTAAATTAATAATAAAGGATTATTTCTTTTCAGAATTTTTTAGAAACCACTATCTCTCCATCCACCTTTGTTAGATAAAATTTCTCCTGGTACTGAGAAAACAGAGAATAAAGTACTTTCATCTTCGGAGGGACCAGCAACATTGGCAAAGAGTTTGTCACCAAAAACAACTAACTCAGACAGCACACCTTCACTCACATAAGCGCATGCGTTCTTACCAGGATTGTTTACATCCCCTGGAGTTTCAAGCTTTAATAATTCCGAGCTATTAGTTCCACATTCATCATCAGCAGCACAAATGAATGAATGCCCTTGAGCACATGGAGCAGAGCCTGGTGGTGGTTGGTATATAGGATAATAAACTATTCCTTTAAATAAAGTTGGTGGCGCTGATGCTTTTCTAAAAGTTCTTGGGGATAAGAAAGCATTATTTTGATTTTTTTCCAAATGTATTACCCAAGCATCGGCTGTATCTGGTATTGGACAATTGTCTCCATCTGTATCTCCAGAAACGTTAACACAATTAAATGCATTCCCTACGTTACTTGCTTTGTCAGCTCCTTCATGTGCCAATCGTAAAAAGTCAGGATTTATTTCCATTGGTTCATTTCCAGGATTCATAACAATCTTTGGAACTGTTACTCCATTTAAATGCTTCCAATAGGGAAAGTGTTTATCTTGGACGCCATATAAAATATTATCTAATTCAGAACTTTTTCCCCCTAAGTCAATAAAATTTCCTGTTGAGCCAAATAACCAAAACGATTTATCAGTTACTCCTAATCCAGCTTCCATTGAAAAAAATGAGTATCTTGCATTTTCTCTTGTAGAACCCAACCTAAAAAGTGTCGTTTGATCATATAACTCTGTTACACCAGACGATAAATTTCCAAGATCATTCAATCCTTTTGTGTTATTGGTTAAATTTATTTTTGTAATTTTGCCTTCAAGATCATTTACATAAACTAATGCACCTCTCCAAGGAACTCCTGGTGCAGTATCGGGAGTAATTACCAGTGGGGCAGCAGGTATAGCGTTAGGAATATTACTTCCGTTATTGGTTTCAACCAATACATCCCCTGATAAAATACCGTTAGGTGTTGTATCTACTATATTTATTGGACCTCCATTGATTTCAGAACCATATATTCTACCAGGCATACCATCCATATGACCCTCTAAATCGATCACAAATAAAGCTGATCCAGCACAAGCATCTCCCTTGGACATTCCAGCACCCATGATCGCAACATATCTATCTGTTCCAATATTTGATGAACCAGAACTTGATGGCATTCTAACAATTTTTGGAGTAGACCAGGTTTCTCCTAACCTAGAATAATCGTAAGCTGGGTCTATACCTGACCCTCCAATACACGCTCTTACACTTATATCATCTGATAATGTTGGCTCTTCATCAGATGGATTAGCATTAAAAACTTGTTCATTTTTAAACACAACTTTTAAAACAGACCCTCCAGAGCCATCATCAGACATTTGTGCACTTGTAATACTGATAGGTTCAGGGACACCATCTTTTAATTTCACTGCCCCTAAAACTGTTTGAGGAATTTCTTCACCAGTTGGATAATCTAAAACAAGATCGGGGAAATAAAAAGTGTTACCTCTATAACAAGATGCTGTTCCAGTAGTTCTAAAATCAGAAGCTGTACTACATACTGCTATATTTGTAAGTGCATCAGCATCATAGTCAGCATCATTAGGATCTAATTCTGTTTTTTCTCTAGCGTCATTATAGTTATCTGTAGCCACTTCTCCCTCGGAAGAATTCATTAAACTGGATGAGGTAGAATTATATTCAATAGCAGATATTCTGCCAAGCACATCGGCAACCAACACTCTGTTGTTAATTCTATCATTAAATACCGAAACCATATGAATCGGACCTCTGGTTCCTGATGGGATTGGATCTGTTACATCAAGTAAAGAGAAGCCTGCGCCACCTCTTCCATAAGGAATGAATAATAAAGTACGCCAACTTCTACTACCTTCTAATTCTCCTCTAAAATTATATCCCCTTATAAATGCATCGTGTATCACAGGAGAGCCATCAACTCCAAAAATTGGGTTAGTTCCACCCCCAGAAGATTTATCATATTCTGGATTTATTATTTGTGGAAGTTTTGCTGCAACAAAAGGAGGTATAAAGCCCCATATCTCTTCACCACCTTGATACCCATTTCCACTTTTAGCTGCAATTGCATGAAGTATTCCTGAGTTTGCACCTGCATAAATTACGTTTAGTCTTTTTGCTTGTTCCACTTTAAAACGCGCATAACCTCTTGTTGACCTATGATATGCCTCCTCGTTAAAAGATGTAAAATTTAAATTCATGTCTGGCGGGCCTACCTCTACAAGTTGCGAGTGATATACGTCACCCATTACATGGTCCCTTACTTCACTAACAACACAATCGCCATCATAATCAAAATAATCATTACCTTTCATAAAATTAATCAAACCTATAGTTTCATCACCATCAGTGGCGTCACTACCAATATCAGAACAATTTGACGTACTAGTGTGATAATCATCAACTTCATATCCCAATAAATTGAATAAATTTGTTATTGCTGTTGATTGGTCTTGAGTAAAGTTATCCCAGTTTCCAAGATAAGGAGCTCCTGGCATAGCTGTCCAAATATTTCTACCATCATCTGCACCACCTGGTGTTGATTGTCTTCTGATCATTAATGATGAGTCCCAGTTCTTATGTGGATTTCCTGGTAAAGTATTATGTTCAACACAATCTTCATTAGTATCAGGACACTGAGCAGGGCTAAGTAGTTTTTTACGTAAAATTCTACCTTGCCATTCACCAAATTGTTCGTAACCAAATTGTGCTTGGTATAAAGATCCACCTTCCTCGATTGTTGCTGTAATTGACGGCGCAGTGAACGCTAGTTTATCAGCAATAATTTGTCTTATCTTAGAAGTTAAAACAGTTTTTAACCTTTCAGGTGTTCTGGCTACAATTGCTCTTTCACAATCCTCATCATCAATACATTCTTGTGCAGTTGTTCCAGCTGGTAATGTACTAGTGCCTATTCTTGAAAGTTCATGAAATCTATTTAAACTTGTACCATTAATTCCACCTCCATAAGCTACATAAAGAGATTTTACCCCTTGTTCTCTTAATCGTGCCATTCTTTCAGCAGCAAAACCCCTCTGAGTATCACCGAGCAGCCCAGTGTTCCTCATGGCTCCATCTCCAATTACAATTACATAATTTATCTGACAATCAGCATCTGGATTTAAGATTTTTCCTCCAGCATCTGGATCCATAAAATAATCTTCAGCAATTTGAGAAAAAGCATTTGCATCCGTACCCCAGGCCATTCCTAAAGGAGCCATTACATCCATAATTTGATCAGATCCCCTTGGGCTTACGGCTACATTTAAACACGAGTCCCGATTACATTGTATACTTGTACCCTCTGGATGATCTCCATTCCAACCTTGATAGTAAGTACAATCATTGGTTCTATGACAATGACGCCCTCCCATAGCGGCAGTTCTTGAACGACCATGTTCACCAGCGTTCCAATGACCAAAGCCAAAATAAGCACCTGTTGTTAATGTAGTGTCGTTAACGATTGCGTTAATTGCAGATTTAACTCCATCCCATCTTCTAATTCTTGGTCCCCCCATTTGTTGAACCCAAGTTGTATTTCGAGCAATAGCGGTGAATTTATCTTCATGAAATTCGTCTATGTAACCCCTAGCGGTTCCTGTTAACAACAGGTATCTATTATCAGCTGCATTATAACCTATGCCAAGAGCATGTGGTTGATTAAAACCCACATTATCAGCATCCAAAGCATTTGCGCTTCCCTCATTTGAAAGATTTGTTCTTGAACCTGAACCTACTCCAGTGATGATTGTACAAGAATTGGTAGTAGAGTTTGATATTTGAATTTTTTGTATTGCGTGAGAAAAAACAGAAGTAGTATAAACTATGCTACTATCTGCTGGTGAAACTTCCACACCAAAAGGAATTGCTAATTCAGAAGTTAAATTTGGAGCATTTGTTGCAGTACATTGTCTTTGTCGAGTTCCTAGAGTAAATGCATCACCACTTTGAGTAAGAGCATATCCTTCAAGATTATTTTGTAATCTATTAGAAAAATAAACCATCGTACCTTCATTATTAACACTAAGTCTTCCTGCCCATCGTGTAACACTTCTTGTGTCGGTTATATTTTGTTCATTACATACAAAGGTTTCAAGATTACATGACATAAAAAAACCAAAAGCTCTTCGACCACCGCCTGCTGCAAATAAGTAAGGAACACCTCCAACCTCCTGTATGTCAAAGCCGTTGTAACTCATACCACCAGGTGCTCTTAAGGCAATTAAACATCTTCTGCCATCTTCTGAAAAGCCAAATATATAACCTCTAGTATTTCTCTCCTGACTATGAAAAAAAATTACGCTCTCATCAAAACTGACGGAGTCTAGGTTTTCTACAAACTCTACATGAGCAGCTTTTCTCTGTCTTTGAAGACGCCTACCGGTATGGGCACTATTATCATTGAATTGTGTACATCCTGCTCTTGGGATCGCCCTAATAGGTCTAAATGAATTATCTCTTCTCCCATTAGCAGTGTACCTTATAATTGCACCTGCAGTTCGTCGTGAATATTGTGAAAATAGAATTCTATTTTGCGAGTCGTAAGCAACCCCTGCAACTGGGCCAATACCATCACCTCCTATCCACCTTCCCATGCTGGCAGAACTATCGACTAAAAATAATATGTTAGCGGCAACGTCACCACCACCTGCACCGGGTGGCACAGGTTTTGCATTCACATTATTACTAAATGATAACAAAAATAATAAAGAAAAAATTTTAAAAAATTTCATCATTTTCTATCCCATGACCTCAATTATTTCCTCGCCTGTAGTATAATCTATCATTTGCGGATTAGTGATTTCAAGAACTTCAAAAATTTCGTTTCTAATATTTATTTTGCTATACATTATTACAAGATTACCTAAACTTAAGTCTTTGTAACCTACCCAATTTTCATTCTCAGCTTCACTGCCAGGGTCACTAATATTATTTTTTACAAAGTTATAAATTTCATTTTTTATTTCACTATCTGTTGAAACTAAATTTATACCCGCAACTTTAGAGTCGTAGATTATCACTTCCAAATCAGTATTTTCTAAATTTGAATTTTCACAATAATCTGCTGCATAGGCCTGGTATTTTGCAGAATAACCTTCTCCAAAAAGCTCAGATTTATATAACATCAAAAATTCAAATGTATTTTGTGCATCACGTACTGGTGTGCCTATATCGACCGATAATAAAGGACAAGCAAAAGATGAGCTTGAAAAAAGTATTAAAAATAAAAGTTTTGAAAATAATTTTTTCACAACGAAATTATAAATTTATATAAATATTTTTTCAACATTCATACCTGCTCATTTTAAGCTTTTAATTCATTATTAATGAGATAAAACTATAAGCGTTTCAAGAGGTACTATTATTTCTGGATTGTTTGGGTCACCCATCATGCCGCATCCATAAATTTTATAAGCTGTGCCTTTCCTTTGAGACGTACCTGACCCCTTTTTCAAACTTACACCAGTGCCTTTATACTCTGAGGTACCAGAACTGACTGAGAAAAATTCATAATGATATTTTCTAATATAATTCTCCTCGTTATCTATAGCATTTTGATGATCAATCGCTGTGTCTAGAGCTAAACTAGCATTACCATCGTTAAAAATTGGGAATATTAAATCTAAAAAACTTTGTTCTCTTACATGCTCAACTGCTCTAAAACTACTATCTCTACTCAAGTTTCTAAAACTTTTATAGCAAGGGGTATCTTGATCTAAAAGATTGGGTTCGGTTGATAGCTGGTTTGCCGGAAATATCCTACCATCATAATCTCTATTACCAGTGCCAACATTAATTGGACCCAGCATCTTATTGATTAAACTTTTTTGAGCCTGCAATAAAGCGGTTTCAGCAACGTAGAAAGTTTGCTGGTACTCATCACTACTATTATTACTTTGATGATCAGATGAAGCTATCACAATTAGAGCTCCTCCCATTAACGACATGGCTAATAATAAAACTAAAGATAAAACCATCGCAAATCCTTTTTGTTTATTATTTTTCATTAAAAAGTTTCTCCAATATTTCTTGTATGAACTGTTACAACAACTGAGTCTCTCAATTTTTTATCTTTTCCGTCAGAAATTAAATTATTTCTATCCGCACCACCCAGGCCTAAGATTGTTCTGGGCTTATCTGTTGTAGCAGCGTCTTTATAAAAGTCCTCTTTTGATATCCATGTAAGTCGTATATCCACACCTCGAATATCTAGAAGCCTATCTCTAATTCCGACATGTTCTGGAGCTGGAAATTTTCCAGCAGAATCTTGTATTATCTTTCCATCTTGATCAAAAGGTATAAACTCCATATCGTCAATATAATTTCTTACCATCACTCCTGGGGTACATTCATTACAATCTGTAAGCCACAATCCTTTATTAATCGAACTTACATCAGCTGAGTCATCACTTACCCCACTCCCAACTATACCACCGGCATTTGGATCTCTATTAACTCCAAATTGATTTTCTAAATTGAACAAATTACCATCACCGAGAGGATCATTTCCACCATCATTTTGAGGAGGTGGAGTTGCTTGTGCGATCAAGTCACATCCATTTCTTGGCTGGGAATAATGTTCCACTCTTTTATAAGCGGCAAAACCACCTGTATCGTTAGGCTGAGCATAATAAGTTATTCTATATTTTTTATAAGGTTGTTTTCCATCACTATAGTCATTTTGGTTAAAATCTTCATATACAATTTGAATTTGATCACAGCAATTACTCCCTGTGCTTGCAGTAGATCCAGTTGCATTAGTATTGTTGGTCGATAATGAAGTGGATGTGTCTGAAATAATTCCAAAACCTAAAGTATTTTTTCTTATCACTAATGCATTATGACTATCTTGAGGATTGCCATCAAATCCATTATCAAAATGTAGGTAACTATTTTTTGGTAAAACAATCCCAGAACCATTATTACATTCTGATGTATTAGATGCATATTGAGCTATTTCATGTGATCCAGCATAATACTTAAATCCTGCCATACGCACATCTCTCATTAACATTGTAACTATATCTCTACTTGCTCTGCTAATTTTGGCTTTATCAGTAACTTGTGAGTATGATTGATTAACAACAGAATATGATGTGTAAACAGCGGCCATCATGATTGAAGTAATAATTACTCCAATCATGATTTCGATTAGAGTTAGTCCAGCTATATAATTTATTCGATTTTTCATTGTTTTAACTCAAAATCACTTTGAAAATACAAGAATTTTCTTTTTTTTCCGTTATTTAAATTAAATTGTATTCTACCAATATACATAACTTCATCCATAACATAAGGTTCATCAGGACTACCATTATTATCAATATCAGTCTGTCGTGAATTGATTAAACCATCTACCTGGCTCCATCTACTGATTACTTTAAAGACTCTAAAATTTCTTGTTTCATTACGGCCTGCACAATTTAAATAATCTTTATTGTTTAGTAAAGCATTCCACTTATTGGTTTTTATTTCATAATTATTATTTGCATTTGAAGAGTAAATTTCTCCATTATTATTAGTTCCTCCAGTATTGCTTTTACAAAAATCAGAATTGAATTCATTCTGAGATAATAAATTTGAAAAATTATTATTAGTAGGAGTATTAACTTGTTGCTGCCCAATGACATCTTCTGCAATTACATTTGTTAAATAGTTGGCTTTTGTTCTTTCACCTGAAGTATAAATTGACTGAATTGAATAATTTGTCATTTGCATAATAGCAACAAAACCAATTCCAACAATTGCAGTTGATATCAAAGCCTCTAAAAGAGATAATCCAGATATTTTTTTTCTCATCGTATTTTTAATCATATTTATATTTAGCTGAGCCTTCCTCACACACCCATTTCTTTTTATTAGTGCCTGGGTTTATCTCATATTCATTAACATATTTACTCGTAACAACATTTCCATATCTATTCCAATGAACTCTACTCAATGTTATTTCACCATCTGGTATTGGCTCACCATTCGGTTTTCTAGGTTTATCTGGACAAAGATCGCCATCAATAGCAGCCGGAAAACCTATTCCACAAATTGGTGTTTCGTCTGATCGCCTACAAATATTTATAAAGTTATAAGGGACGCCTGTAGTTGCATCAAAAGCAAGAGCATCAGATCCCTCATAAAATTTCCCATTTTTTGCAAAACAAACTGCTGCTGCTCTTTCGCCAAAAAAATTTGTAGTCACATCCTCAAGTTCAAGAGTATAAACAGCATTTTTTATTTCATTACTTGTACTTGAATTATCAGTGTCCCAATAATTATCATTATTATTTGGACCAATATTTCCTGCATCAGTATCACATCTTGTTTGAGGTGATTTATTCCATGCGCTATCACCATTATTCATTCTAGTTATCAAACTTGCCATAGTCATCCCTCGCGATTCTATTTTTAAATGGTTATCCGTATTTGAAAAAAGTACTTGGACATAAGCAAAAGTGCCTCTTTCTGTTTGAACTATAGCGTTTCTTACCATCGCCGCAACTTCTTTAACTGCAGCTCTGATTTTTCTTTCTTTATTCCATGAGGAAAAGTTTGGATAAGAAATTGCAGATATAAATCCAACAATTGCAATGACCACAATTAATTCTAAGAGATTAAATCCTTTATTGTTCTTTACCTGCCCCAGCATCTATCTTTCCAGCTTTAACTAAATCTTCTAATGATTTTGCCATTGTAATCATTCCATCTTTAACCGCTGTTTGCATGATACTTGGAATTTGATGAATTTTCGCTTCTCTGATTAAGTTTTGAATTGGGGCTGTACACTTCATCACCTCGAAAGCACCACAACGGCCTTGACCATCTTTAGTTTTAAGAAGTCTTTGCGTGACTACCATTTTTAAAGATGTCGAAATTTGAGCTCTGATCTGTGCCTGTTGCTCAGGCGGGAATACATCGATAATTCTATTAATTGTATTTGGTGCGCCACTGGTATGAAGTGTACCAAATACTAAGTGACCTGTTTCCGCTGCTGTTAATGCAAGAGAAACTGTTTCTAAATCTCTCATCTCTCCTACTAGAATAACATCAGGATCCTCTCGCAGTGCCGCTTTTAAAGCACTCGCAAAAGTTTGTGTTTGTTTTCCAACTTCTCGATGAGAGACAATGCTTTTTGCATCCTTGTGAATAAATTCAACTGGATCCTCTACAGTAATAATATTTGCAGTCCGGGTCTTATTAATTTCATTAACAATTGCAGCAAGCGTGGTTGATTTTCCTGATCCTGTTGGTCCTGTAACCAACACAAGTCCTTTGTGCATATCAATAATATCATAAAGAACTGGTGGTAAATCAAATTGTCCCATCTCTGGGATGACACTTTCAACTCTTCTGAGTACTGCCGCTGGTCCATTAATAGTTTTGTAAAAATTTGCCCTAAATCTTAAACCACTAAGTGTAACTGACGAGTCAAGTTCATGAGTGTCATTAAATCTTTTCATTTCAACTTCATTACAATTGGTCGATATTAAATCTTGGAGATCTTGTGCTTTAACCATGACCTCTGGAACTTTGTGAATTTCTCCTGTTTGTCTAAATGCTAACGGCCAACCACTTCTAATGTGGAAATCTGATATTTTTTTATTATTTTTTGCTAATTCCTCTAATTTTTCAAACATACTAAATTTTATCTATAATTTTTAAAAAAAACAATATTTACTTATCCGATAGCGACCAAAATAGGTAATTATCTAGTATATAAAGTAATATATTATCCACACAATTAAGGAATATTCAAAAAAGTTTTTAGAAAAAATTAATTGTTTGTCAGTAAATTTTGACTTTAAAAATTTACTAAGAAACATAAATCCTAGATGTACAATTACAACTGAAACCACAACACCAACTAAAGTCGATTGTACGGAAAAATTTTTAAATCCAAAGTAAATTGCTACTAAAAAAGTCAGCCAAGAAACTTTGGAAATAAATATTTTAAAAATTAAGCCTGTTTTTTTACTAAAAATAGATTGTGTTTTAATTAAAGAATATGACCATGTAAGACCAATTAAAAAACTTATATACTTTAAAATCATTGCTTTTCTTTTTCATGAAAAACTAAACAAACACCATTGTTGCAATACCTTTTGCCCGTAGGTTGAGGACCATCATCAAAAATATGGCCATGGTGAGCATTACAATTTTTACAATGATACTCTGTTCTAGCATAACCAATTAAGTGATCGGTTTTAGTCTCAAACACATCTGGTAAGGATTGAAAAAACGAAGGCCAGCCTGATCCACTTTCATATTTTGCTTTTGATTCAAATAGCTTAATGCCACAATTGGCACAATGATAACTCCCCTCTCGTTTTTCATTGTTTAATTCACTACTACCAGCACGTTCTGTACCGTCCTCAAACATTATCAATTTTTGTTCAGCAGAAAGATTTGGATTCTTTTTTGTCATTTAAGTAATTTAGCACAAGATTGATGTAAAATAGAATGTAATTCCACAAGTTTTTTAAAATCTTTATTATAACCACCGCCAAGTACACCACACAAAGGTACTCCTTGTGAAAAGAAATTTTGAGTAACCATTTCATCTCTTTTTTTAATTCCTTTATCTGAAATTTTTAGTTTACCTAATCGGTCATTGTGATGAATATCAACTCCAGCAATATAAAAAACAAAATCAAAATTTTCCTCGTTAAACTGATTTAAATAGAAATCTAGTATCTTTATATACTGAGCATCCTCCATATTATCATCAAGTTCAACATCAAGATCACTGATTGATTTTTTGGCCGGATAGTTTGATTTTGAATGCATGCTAAAAGTAAATACATTTTTATTATTTGCAAAAATATCTGCATTACCATTGCCTTGGTGTACATCTAAATCAACTATTAAAATTCTTCCAGCTAATCCACGATCCAATAAGTATTGAGCTGAAACCGCTACATCATTGAACACACAATAACCAGCACCTCCATCATAATTTGCATGATGACTGCCACCAGCAGTATTACATGCAACACCATTTTTAATTGCAAGCTTTGTAGCTAACACTGTTCCACCAGTTGCAACCAATGACCTTTGAATAACACTATCAACTAAAGGAAATCCAATTTTCTTAATTATCTTTTGATCTAATGTTTTATTTTTAACGTCCTTGATATATTTTTCTGAATGAGCTCTTTTTAAAGTTTCTTCAGAGCATGCATATGGTTGATGAAATTTTTTAACTATTTTTTTATCAATTAAATATTTTGCAAGTTCTCCAAATTTATTAATCGGAAATTTATGGTCGTCACCAATTTTAGCAAAATAATCCTCGTGATTAACAACTGATAAATCCATAACTATTCTATTACACGAATAGGCTTCCCACTTGCACAAGCTTCAAGTGACTCTATCATTTGACTATAATAGACATTATAATTTTCCGCAGTCACATATCCTAAGTGAGGTGTTAATAAAGCATTAGGTAAAAATCTTAGTTTATTATTCTCTGGCAAAGGTTCTTTTTCATAAACATCTAATCCTGCACCTGCGATTACATTTGTAGATAAAGCAATAATTAAATCATCTTCATTAATTATTGGACCTCTCGAGGTGTTGATCAAAAAAGCAGTTTTTTTCATTTTATCTAGTTCTTTTAAGGTAATACAATCTTTATATCTTTCACCACCCTGTACATGAATAGATAAGAAATCAGAATTTTTAATTAAATCTTCTTTAGTGCAAGGTAAAACATCTAGCTCTTTACATTTATCAAGACTAAGATTTTCACTCCAAGCCATTACTTGCATACCAAAAGCTTTACCTATCTTTGCAACTTGAGAACCTACTTTCCCAAGTCCAATTAATCCTAAAATTTTTCCTTTGAGCTCAACACCAACTGATGTCTGCCAATAACCCTGATACATATT
>QCQE01000010.1 GCA_003212275.1 Pelagibacteraceae bacterium AG-447-N18 | reverse complement strand
TCAGTTTGTTTTCCAATAATTATTTGATATGGAGCTCCAATTAAATTCATTTTTTTTATTTTTGAGGATAAGTTCTCATCAGTATCATCAATAATCGCATCGATATTATTTTGATTTAACTCAAGCCTTATTTTGTTTGCTTTATCGAGTGCAGATGTATCATTTTTATTAATCATAGGAATTATTGCAATATCATATGGTGCAACAGAAATTGGCCATTTCATGATTTCATTTTTTTCATCATATTTTGCTTCTATAATTGCTCCTACTAATCTTGAAACTCCTATTCCATAAGAACCCATTTTTACATAGTCTTTTTTACCCCCAGGTAAATCGACTGCTGCATCCATTGGTTTGGAATATTTGTCTCCAAAATAAAAAATATGACCAACCTCTATACCTTTCGTTTTTAATCTATTTTTTTCTGAAACTTTTTCATTAAACTCATCTTCTTTAAATTTATCATCGGTAACTGAGTAAAATTTTTCATATTGATTTCTTAATTCAAGTAGGGATTTAACATCAAGTTTTGTTCCCTCAAAATTTAAGTCAAATATTCTTTTATCTGCATAAATTTTACTCTCTCCAGTTTCTGCTAGGATAATAAATTCATGAGAAAGATTTCCACCGATTGGGCCCGTGTCAGCTGCCATTGGAATTGCTGTAAGATCTAATCTTTTAAAAGTTTTTAAATAAGATAAGAAAAATTTATTATAAGAAAACAGTGCATCTTCATCTGTAACATCAAAAGAATATGCATCCTTCATGTAGAATTCCCGACATCGCATAATTCCAAATCTTGGTCTGATTTCATCTCTAAATTTCCATTGAATATGATAAAGAAGTTGAGGTAATGATTTATATGATTTTAGAGAAGATCTAAAAATATCAGTTACTAATTCCTCGTTTGTTGGTCCGTAAAGCATTTCTCGATCTTGACGATCTTTTATTCGTAACATTTCCTCACCATAATCCTCATAACGTCCACTCTCTTTCCAAATCTCGCTGGATTGTATTGTGGGCATTAGTATTTCTTGTGCACCTATTTTGTTTTGCTCTTCTCTGACAATTCTTTCAATTTTTTTCATTACTTTAAAACCAAGGGGCAACCAAGAGTATATGCCTGCTGAAGATTGTTTTATCATTCCAACTCTTAACATTAGCTGATGAGACTTTATTTTTGCTTCTGAGGGGTTATTTTTTAAAATAGGAATAAAAGATTTCGAAATATGCATGTTAAATGATTATATTTCTTAAATTTAAATATTCAAATTTCATTAATAAATAAATGGCTATGAATATAATTGTTGTTATTCCAGTACAATAAATGAATTTTTTTAACATTTTAGGATTTTCTGGTGAACCCGGATCTTCACCATCTACTTTGACTATTTTTTTCCTTTCAACATCTATTGGTAAAATTGCAAAAAAAACAATCCACCAGATAATAATGTAGATTATAGCTAAGCCAGTTGGACTCATTAAATCCTTACTAAATTAATATTAGTATATGGTCTTTTTCCTGTTTTTTCTTTTGTAAATTTTCTACAAGCAATTTTAAGAGCGTCTATTAAATTACTTTCTTGCTGTCTGCTTCCAAGTTTAAAGGATCTTGTTGTTTTTTCAATTTCGTCTTCTAACCCATAAAGAAATTCATCTTTTTCATAAATGGGCAAACCTCTAAATGTTGTGACGGGGTTATTGTGGATGTTTCCTTTAGGTGTTATTAATATAGTGACTTCCAAATATCCATTGCTACTTAAATTTTTTCTATCTTTGATTGATTGAGAATCCTCTTCCACACTTACATTTCCATCTAAATACAATCTTCCGCTAGGGGCTTTATCATATACCTCGGGTGTTTCACCAGGGTATAGCTTGACTATATCACCATTTTCAACTTGAACCGGATGAGGTACTTGCATTTCTTTAGCAAAATTTATGTGTTCTATCATGTGTCTGTGCTCTCCATGAACAGGGATTACACATTTTGGTTTAACCCATTGATACATGTCTTTAAGATCCTCACGATTTGGATGTCCAGAGACGTGTATAAATTCTGTTTCTTCTGAGATAACCTCAATTCCATCTTTGACTAACTGATTGTGTAATTTATAGAGTTTTTTCTCATTTCCTGGAATTATCTTTGATGAGAAGATTGCTGCATCACCTTTTTCAATAAAAACATCAGGATGTGTGTAATTTGATATCCTCATCATTGCACCCATTGGTTCACCTTGGCTTCCTGTGCACAAATAAAGTATTTTTTCTCTAGCAAAATTTTTAGCTTCTCTTGGATCAATTGGATCAATGGTATTTTGTAAATATCCACATTGTCTTGCTGCCTTATAAATTCTATGCATAGATCTTCCAACTAGTGAAATTTGTCTTCCAGTTTGTTCAGCACAATAAAAGGCTGTCTCCATTCTAGCAACGTTTGAAGCAAAAGACGTCACAATAATTCTTTTTTTTAATCGACCCATTATATTTAATAAATTTTTTCTTACATCTAACTCTGAGCCTGATCTGCCAGCACTAAAAACATTTGTAGAGTCACAAATCATTGCTAATACACCTTCATCACCTATTTCTTTTAATCTTTTTGCATTTATTTCGTCACCTATTAAAGGATTTGGGTCAACTTTCCAGTCACCAGTATGTAAAACCACACCTGCGGGAGTTTTAATTCTTAATCCATTGGGTTCTAAAATAGAATGGGTTAAAGTAATGTACTCGATTTCAAAATCTTCCAATAGCACATTTCCGTTTAACTCAACTATCTGTAAATCTTTTGTTATATCGATGTGTTTTTCTTTAAATTTTTCCTTAATTAATACAGCGGTAAACGGAGTTGCAAAAATCTTACATTTTAATTTTGGCCATAAATGTGCAATTGCTCCAATATGATCTTCGTGTGCATGTGTTAATATTATTCCTAATAAATTATCTTTTCTTTCAACAATAAATCCAGGATCTGGATATATAAGATCAATGCCTGGTATTGTATCATCAGCAAAAGTTACTCCAATATCTACCATTATCCATTTATGATTTCCAGGCTCACCATAGCCAAAAAGATTCATGTTCATTCCAATTTCACCTGAACCTCCTAGTGGACAAAATAATAATTCTTTTTTCATTTATTTAATTAATTTAGCAATTCTAATTAATCCTTTAATTGTGATATCTTTATTTTGTATTACACGAGTCTTTAAAGATTTTCTAAACAAATCAGAGTAACCACCAGTAATTACAAGTTTGAAAGATTTTCTAGTTTCTTTCTTAATCAAATTAATAATATTGTCAATTAGTCCTATATAGCCCCAAAAAAAACCTGAACGGACTGCCGAAATTGTGTTGTTGCCAACTATATTTTTTATCTTCTTTAAATCTATTTGGGGTATCAATGAGGCTTTGTCAGACAAAGTATCAAGCGATATTTTAACTCCAGGGGCTATTATGCCACCTCTATAATATTTTTTTTCAACTACATCAAATGTGGTGGCAGTACCAAAATCTAAAATTATAAAATTATCTTTACCATTTTGTAGACTAATTGCATTAGCTAAACGATCTGAACCAGCCTGTTTATAATTAACTTTGATTTTAATTAATAAACTCAAATTAAGATTTTTAATTTCATAACATTTAATTTTAGTTTTTTTATGAAAATATTTTTTAATCAAATTAAAAGATTTTGGCACAACACTACAAAAAAGGATTTTCTCTACTTTTTTTATATCTTTAATCAAAAATTTAATTTTTTTGTCCAAATTTTTATTATTGATATTTTTTGAAATTAAACTTGTTCTTTTTAAAATTCTATCTTTTTTGTTGACTAAAAATATCTTTGTATCTGAATTTCCAATATCACCCAAAATATACATATAACTATTTATTTTTTTTATGTTTATAAATCTCTAAATTTTTTTCAAAAATTTTTTTCAATTGTATCTCAATATTTCTTTTTGAAATTTTTTTATTAATTAAATCATTTAAATTAGTAGTTGGATAGTTGCTAATAATAGGGTTTTTTATCAAATTAATTCCAATTCCAAGTATTAAAAATTTTTGATTTTGTTTATTTATTATCTCTTGGAGAATTCCACAAATTTTTTTTCCTTTAATTAACAAATCATTTGGTTTTTTATATACAATTCTTTTTTTGTAATATTTTGAAATTAGTTTTTTTACTAATATACAATTTAATTTTGTAATTTTAGTTAAATTTAAATCCATATTTTCTAAATTATAGAAAAAACTTACAAATAAATTGCCTTTAAATGAAATCCATTTTCTTCCGTACTGCCCACGTCCATTACTTTGGCTATCAGCAATTATCATTCCATAATTTAAATTGGAACTTTTAACCATTCTTATGGCTGTATCATTCGTACTCCTTAATTTTTTAAATCTTAAAATTCTGAATTTCATTAAATTATGTTAATTCTGGAAACTACCTCTATTAATTGGCTCGGAAATATGAAGTATATCAGAATTAACAATGTAGATGCTGTTAAAGAAAATTTTAACCAAAAACCATGATCAGTATCATATTTTTCTTTTTGCTCATCAAAATACATAATTTTAATTAACCTTAAATAATAAAAAGCTGCAACGACTGTTGATAATAAACCAACGATTGCTAAAAAATACATTGATTGTTCAATGACTGCTTTAAAAACATAAAACTTAGCAAAAAAACCAGCTAAAGGAGGAATCCCAGCTAGTGAAAATAAAATTATTAGTAATGATAACGCTAGCATTGGATGATTTTTAGATAAACCTGACAAATCATCTATTTTTTCGTAATAGTTATTGTCTCGTTTCAACATTAACAAGCATGAAAATAATCCTAAGTTCATTAGTATATATATGGTTATATAAATTACTGAACTTTGAATGCCATCATTAGTACCTGCCGCTACACCAGCTAGAGCGTAACCAACATGACCTATGGAGCTATATGCAACAAGTCTTTTCAAATTTGTTTGTCCTATGGCTGCAATAGCACCAAATAGCATTGATGCGATCGATAAAAAAATTAAAATCATTTGCCACTGATCAATCAGATTTAAAAATGGGACATATAAAAATCTAATAAATACTGTCAATGCTGCTATTTTTGGAACCATTGTAAAAAATAATGTCACTGAAGTTGGTGAACCTTCGTAAACATCTGGGGCCCACATATGAAAAGGAACAGCAGAAATTTTAAACGCTAGTCCTACTAAAATAAATACAATACCAAATGTTAAAGCATACTCATTAGAGTTCAATTGATCAGCTATTACATTAAAGTTAGTAGAGCCAGTAAACCCATATATTAAAGAGCAACCATATAGCAACAAACCAGAGGATAAGGCACTTAAAACAAAATATTTAAGTCCCGCTTCAGAAGATTTGATTTGATCTCTATTGAATGTTGCTAAAACATATAAGGCCAATGACTGAAGCTCAAGACCCATGTAAAATACTATTAAGTCATTAGAATTAATCATAACCATCATTCCTAATACAGAACTTAAAATTAATATTGGATACTCAATCTTAAAGATTTGAAAAGTTTTAAGATAGTTCGAAGAAATGATTAGGACTAAGAAAGCAGCTAATAAAGTGATAATCTTCATTAAAGAAGATAAATAATCAATAATAATACTATTATTAAATAATTTTGTTTCGTTAATACCAATTGTTTCATTAAAAGTAATAACAGCGGTTACAATCAAAACAGCTAAAGAAAGACTCTGAACAAGTCTTGAGCTATTTTTTTTAAAAACACCTAATATTAATAAAAACATTATCGACAAAGATAAAAATATTTCGGGTAATACTAATTGTAAATTTTCCATTATGTTTTACTTGCTAATTTAAAATTATATTGATCAATTAAATCAGAGATAGAAACCTCAATTGTGTTAATTAGAGGATCTGGATAAAATCCAAAAAATAGAGTTGGTACAGCTAAACAAGATAAAATAAATAGCTCTGATCTATTTAAATCAAACATCTGTTTCAAATCTGTATTTATTAATTTTCCAAAAACTACTCTTTTGTATAACCAAAGCATATATGCAGCACCAATAATTACGCCTAAGCTAGCAATCACAGCTACTAAAAAATTATCCTTAAATGCGCCCATCAAAATTAAAAACTCCCCAACAAAACCACTTGTTCCAGGTAGGCCTAGAGCTGCTAAAGTAAATAACATAAACAAAATAGAATATTTTGGAATAATACTCACGATACCACCATAGCTATTTATAAGTCTTGAATGCATTCTGTCGTAAACAACACCTACACATAAAAAAAGTGCTGCAGAAACTAGTCCATGACTGATCATCTGGATAATACTTCCCTCAATACCTTGTTGCTGAATAGTAAAAATTCCTAAAGTAACATAACCCATATGGGCAACTGATGAATAAGCAATTAGCTTTTTCATATCTTCCTGCATTAAAGCTATGAAAGAAGTAAAAATAATCGCAATTACACTGAGTGTGTAAATCAATGGGGTGAAGATTTCTGATGCTGCCGGAAATAATCCAAGAGAAAATCTTATAAAACCATAACCTGCCATTTTTAATAATATAGCTGCTAATAAAACAGATCCTGCTGTTGGTGCTTCAACATGAGCATCTGGTAACCATGTATGAACTGGCCACATAGGAGTTTTAACTGCAAAAGAGCTAAAAAAAGCTAACCATAAAAGATTTTGATACTTTATATCAATTCCAGAATTATAAAGTTCAACTACATCTGTAGTTCCATTCAGCCAATAAATTGTAATTATAGCTACTAACATTAAAACTGAACCAAGCAAGGTATATAAAAAAAATTTAAATGCTGAATAAACTCTTCTGGCACCACCCCAGATACCAATAATTAAAAACATGGGAATTAAACCTGCCTCAAAAAATAAATAAAAAATAACAAGGTCTAAAGAGCAGAATACACCGATCATAAAAGACTCCATGATAAGTACAGCTATCAAAAATTCACTTAGTCTCTCTTTGATTGAATTATTTACCGATACAATACAAAGTGGTGTAATAAATGTTGTGAGCAAAATAAACAAAATTGAAATACCATCAACACCTACCTTGTAATTTATTAAATCTTTAATCCAAATTCTTTCCTCAACAAATTGAAAATCAGAAGTTGTTGGATCAAATAATATCCATAGATAAATTGATAAAAAAAAATTTACTGCTGAAGTAAATAAAGCAACATATTTTCCAGTAAAATTATTTTTTTTATCACTTTTGGTAAAAAATAAGAATAAAGCTCCAATTGATGGTAATAAAATCAAAGAGGAAAGAATAGGAAAGTTCATTATTTTACAATTAAGAATGTTAATAAAGCAGAAAAACCAAGTAACATTACAAAAGCATATTGATATATATACCCACTTTGAAATTTATTAGCTTTTACTGAAAATTTTTTGATCATCGACGAAATACCGTCTGGACCAAACCCATCGATAATTTTCAAATCAAAGAACTTCCATAAAAATAAACCTAATTTTTTTGATGGTTTAACAAATAAAACATCATAAAGTTCATCAAAATACCATTTATTTAACAAAAACTGATAAAGAGGTTTATTTATACTAGCTAATCGTTCAGGTAAATTTCTATTTTTAAGGAATAAATAATATGCTAGTGGAATAGATAATATTACCAAAGTTGGAGTAAGTAATAAAAACCATAGTGGTGGGTGATCATTGCTTAATGGTTTTAGAAAAAATATTGAGTCACGCCAAAAATTATTTAGACCTTCATAACCGATAAATAATTCTTTAAATAAAAATCCTGCAAATATTGCACCAATTGATAATAAAACTAGAGGTATCAACATCACGATAGGAGACTCGTGCGTCTCGTCTATCTTAATCTCTTTATTATTATACTCACCATGAAAAGTTTTAAAAATTAATCTCCAAGAATAAATTGATGTAAGAAATGCTGTAAAAATACCTATGCCAGCAGCATAATAACCTGTTGTATTTCCTCTCAAATAAGCAAATTCAATTATTGCATCTTTAGAATAAAAACCTGACAAAAATGGAAACCCCGTTAAAGCTAGCGTTCCTATGATCATTAGTGAATAGGTGTATGGAAGTTTTTTCCACACTCCGCCCATATTATTTATATTTTGTTCGTCTTTAAAAGCATGAATAACTGAACCAGATCCTAAAAATAATAGTGCTTTAAAAAACGCGTGAGTGAATAAATGAAACATTGCAACATTATATGCTCCCACGCCAGTGGCAAAAAACATGTAACCTAATTGGCTACAAGTAGAATATGCAATTATTTTTTTAATATCATTTTGTACCAGAGCTACTGTTGCAGCAAAGAATGCAGTACTCATACCAACAATTGTAATGATATTTAAAGCTAAATCAGAGTATTCATAAATTGGTGAACACCTTGCAACTAGAAAAACTCCTGCTGTTACCATAGTGGCGGCATGAATTAAGGCAGAAACAGGTGTTGGCCCTTCCATAGCGTCTGGTAACCAAGTATGAAGTAAAATTTGTGCTGATTTACCCATTGCACCAATGAATAAAAGTAAGCAAATCAAATCTACAGCATTAAATGTGATACCTAAAAATACTAAATTTTTATCTGTAATGTTTGGAATTTCAGCAAAAACCTCAGTATAATTTACAGTTCCAAATAAATAAAAAATTAAAAATATTCCTAGAGCAAATCCAAAATCACCCACTCTATTCACTACAAATGCTTTAATTGCAGCTTTGTTAGCTGATTCTTTTTTAAACCAAAATCCTATTAAAAAATACGAACATAAGCCTACACCTTCCCAACCAAAAAATAATTGGATGAAATTATCTGCAGTAACTAACATCAGCATTGCAAATGTAAATAAAGATAAGTAAGCCATAAATCTTGGTTTGTGCGGGTCGTGAGACATGTAACCGATTGAATAAATATGAACTAAGGCAGAAACTGATGTAACAACAACTAACATCACAGCAGATAATGAATCAATTTTCATTGACCAATTTACTTCAAGCGATCCAGAGCTAATCCATGTCGCTATTATTAAGTTCTCTTGATATTGATTAACAACAACCTCATACAAAACGAGGACAGAAAAAATTGCTGAAATAGATACCAATAGGCTAGTGATAATTTCTGAACTTCTATCTCCTATTAATCTCCCAAAAAATCCTGAAATAATTGAAGCAATTAATGGTAATGCTATAATTGAAATTTCCATTTTAACCTTTAAGTTTATCTATCTCCTCTACTCGAATAGTTCCAGAGTTTCTAAAATAAACAACTATGATCGCAAGACCAATTGCAGCTTCAGCTGCAGCAACAGTTAGTATAAAGAGGGTAAACACTTGACCAGAAAGATCTCCTAAATAAATTGAAAAAGATACTAAATTAATATTTACAGCTAATAAGATAAGTTCAATACTCATCAAGATTACAATAATGTTTTTTCTATTAAGAAATATACCAATTATTCCAATACTAAAAATAACAGCACCTAAAGTTAAATAGTGACCTAAACCTATATCAATCATCTATTTTTACTCCTTTATTAGACGCAACTTCAAGCACTTCCACACCTTCAGTCCTTTCTCTAGATATTTGTTTTAAATAACTTTGTTTTTTAACACCCTCTCTTTGTCTAAAAGTAAGGACTATTGCACCTATCATGGCAATCAAAAGTATCATCCCACTAATTTGAAATACATGTATATAATCAGTGTATAAAACCTGACCTAATGAATGAGTATTACTAACTCCGTTTTCAAGCGATGATTTTGCAGAATTAAATAAATCTGGTTTATATTTCCATCCACCTATTACAATTATCAATTCAAAAAATATTATTACACTGATTAATAATCCTATGGGAATATGTCTTGAACTATCTTTTGAAACAAACCACTGATTTTTTTGTTGAGCAACATTAAGCATCATTACAACAAACAAAAATAGCACCGCAACTGCCCCAACATAAACTATCAACATAATCATCCCCAAAAATTCAGCACCAATCATTATGAAGAGGCAAGATATACTTATAAAATCAAGAATTAAAAAAAAAACTGAATGAACTGTGTTTTTAGAAACAGTTACCATTATGGCAGAAACAACTGCAATGACAGAAAAGACATAAAAAAATATTGCATGTGCAATCATAAATTATCTGTATGGATTGTCTGATTTAATATTTGCCGCTAAAACATTTTCCCATCTATCTCCGTTATCTAGGAGTTTTTCTTTTGTATAATAGAGTTCTTCACGAGTTTCGGTTGAAAATTCAAAATTTGGTCCTTGGACAATTGCATCCACAGGACAAGACTCCTCACATAATCCACAATAAATACATTTCATCATATCAATATCATAGCGAGTAGTTTTTCTGCTTCCATCAGCTCTTTCGGCAGATTCAATTGTAATTGCTTGAGCAGGGCAGACAGCTTCACACAATTTACAAGCTATACATCTTTCTTCTCCATTAGGATATCTTCTTAATGCGTGTTCACCTCTGTATCTTGGACTAATTTTGCCTTTTTCAAATGGATAATTTATTGTTTTTTTTGATTTGAAAAGTTCCTTAACAGCAATAAAAAGCCCACTGATAAAATCGGTCATTAATATTGTTTTAAAAAATCTTGATATTTTCATTTATATTGTAGGTAAAAGATTAAAGTAAAAAAGATAACTTGCTGTCAAAACAACATAAGTTAAAGATAATGGTAAAAATATTTTCCAACCTAGTCTCATCAGTTGATCATATCTATATCTTGGAACAATCGCTTTGACCAACGCAAAAAGAATAAATAAAAATAAAATTTTGAAAATTAACCAAAGAGCGCCAGGTATTAAATTAAAAGGATAAAGATCGATTGGAGATAACCAGCCTCCTAAAAATAAAATTGACCCTAGTGCACACATTAACAAAATGTTTGCATATTCTCCCAACCAAAACATTGCATACATCATCCCAGAATATTCTGTTTGGTAACCGGCAACTAATTCAGCCTCTGCTTCTGGTAAATCAAAAGGTGGTCTATTCGTTTCAGCTAAAGCTGATATAAAAAAAATTACAAACATTGGAAATAATGGTATTACAAACCACATTTCTTTTTGAGCAACTACAATATCATTCAAGTTTAGAGATCCAACACATAATAAGACATTAATTATAATGATACCAATCGATACTTCATAAGATACCATTTGTGCAGCAGATCTAATTGCTCCTAAAAAAGGATATTTTGAATTCGATGCCCATCCACCCATTATTATCCCATACACGCCCAATGATGAGACAGCAAAAATATATAAAATTCCAACATTTATATCTGCTAACACTTGTTCAACTCCAAAAGGAATTACAGCCCATGCTATTAGAGCTAGAGTCATTGTTATTATTGGAGCAAGAATAAAAATTACTTTGTTTGAACTAGCAGGAATTATAATTTCCTTGAAAATATATTTTAGGGCATCTGCTAGGGATTGTAATAAGCCAAATGGACCAACAACATTTGGACCTTGTCTTTTTTGAACAAAAGCCCAAACTCTTCGATCTAACCATACGATCATAGCAACTGAAACTAAAACAGGCACTAATAAAAATAAAATTTTGTAACTCTCTTGAAAAATAATATTTAAGTATTCCATGGATTAACCTTCTGTACCTGTTTTTTTTAAATCAACTTTTGCGTTATTACATTCAAGCATAGTTTTTGATGAACGTGCAATTACATTAGAAAAATAGTAGTCTCTATAATCAACTTTTAAAAATTCATCAGCAAAATCAGTTTCATTTGATTTATCGTCTAATTCTGTATTTTGCTGATCTTTATTCATCTTTAAATAGTTAAACATACTACTTTCGAGTTCATCTTTATCATTAAAAAGTTTTCTATTATTCATAACCTCAGCGAGATCATTTATAATTTGCCAGTCCTCTTTTGCGTCACCTGGGGGGTAAGATGCTTTATAAGCTTTTTGTAATTTACCTTCCAAGTTAGTGTAGTGTCCAGATTGTTCAGTATAAGCAGCACCTGGTAAAATTATATCTGCAATTTCTGCACCTCTATCTCCATGACTTCCTTGATAGATAATAAATTCATCTTTCTTTTTAAAATCTAAATTATCTTGGCCAAGTAAAAAAATAATTTCAAATTTATTTTCATGAAGTTCATCTAGAATTTTATTATTTTTATCAATGATATCTAAATCTAGATTTCCAACTGTAGCTGCATCCACTGATAAAATGTTAATTGGGTTCCAATCATCATTCAATTTATTATTCTTGGATAAAAATTTTTTGGATAAATTAAATAAATAACTAGCTGATTTAATTTTAAAAAAAGACTCACCAAATACAATCATTGGTTTTTTTGACTCAATAATTTCTTTTGACAATTCATTATTATTTTCAAATATATCTTTGATAGTTTTTACCTTCCCATTTAAACTTTGATAGCTGTAAGTTAAGTCTCCAAGATCATTTAAAGAAACAACTTTAGTATTATTACTTAAATATGCTTTTCGAATTCGCGCATTAATCATTGTTGCTTCAAATCTAGGATTTGCACCTATCAACAAAATTAAATCTGCTTCTTCAATTCCATTTATCGATGAATTGAATAAATAATTCTCTCTTTTAGAACTATCGATAAATCTTTTTGTAGATCTAAAATCATATTTTTTTGTATCAACTGTTCTTTCTAAAAATTCTTTGAAAATAAAACTTGTTTCCATATTTGTTAAATCACCAACAAATCCACAAATTTTATTTTTATTTGCATTTTCTATTTTTGATTTAATGATTTTGTAAACCTCATCCCAAGAGGCTTTTTCAAATTTATTATTGTACTTTATATACGGAGTGTCTAATCTTTGATTTAATAATCCATCACAAGCATATCTTGTTTTATCTGAAATCCACTCTTCATTTATATCCTCATTTATAACAGGCAAAACTCTTTTCACTTCCCAGTCATAGGTATCAACTCGAATATTTGAACCAACCGCATCCATTACATCAATTGTCTGCGTTTTCTTTAATTCCCATGGTCTTGCCTCAAAAACATAAGGCTTAGATGTTAGAGCTCCCACCGGACAAAGATCGATTACGTTTCCTGATAATTCTGATTTAACTGATTGCTCTAAATATGTAGTAATTTGCATATCCTCACCCCTTCCAATTGCACCTAACTCAGGAACTCCTGCTATCTCGGTTGCAAATCTCACACACCTTGTACAATGAATACATCTTGTCATTTGAGTCTTGATCAGCGGACCCATATTTTTCTCAGGCACTGCTCTTTTGTTTTCTTTAAATCTTGACTTGTCTATTCCATAAAACATCGATTGATCTTGAAGATCACATTCCCCGCCCTGATCACACACTGGACAATCCAACGGATGATTTGCTAATAAAAACTCCATCACACCTTTCCTTGATTTCTCAATTTTTGGTGTATTAGTTTTTATAACCATTCCATCTGCTGCGGGCATTGCACATGAGGCTATTGGTTTTGGAGATTTTTCCATTTCAACTAAACACATTCTACAGTTACCAGCTATTGATAATTTTTCGTGATAACAAAATCTTGGTATTTCTGCGCCTGCTTTTTCACAAGCTTGAAGAACAGTCAACCCTTCCTCAACCTCTACTTCAATATCATTAACTTTTAATTTAAGCATTTTTATCCAATAAGTGTTGATCTACTAAATAAGGAATATTCTTATTTTCTTTGACAATTGGATCAAATTTATTTCTTTTTTTAATTTCATCTTTGAAATGTCTTAATAAACCTTGAACTGGCCAAGAAGAACCCTCGCCAAATGCACAAATCGTATGACCTTCTATTTGTTTTGTAACATCACCCAACATGTCTATCTCATCTTTAGATGCTTCTCCTTTTGCCATTCTTTCAAGCATTCTCCACATCCAGCCTGAACCTTCTCTGCAAGGTGTACATTGGCCACAACTTTCATGTTTGTAAAATCTCGCTATTCGAGCCATACATTTTATAATGTCTTGATCTTTATTAATCACAACTACACCAGCTGTACCTAATCCACTTTTTTCAGCCATTAATGAGTCGAAGTCCATAGTCAAAGTCTCACATTTATCTTTTGGTATTAATGGCATTGATGATCCACCAGGTATAACAGCTTGCAAATTATCCCAGCCACCTATGACACCCCCAGCATGTACTTCAATTAGTTCTTTTAATGGAATGTTCATTTCTTCCTCAACATTACAAGGATTATTTACATTTCCAGATATACAAAAAATTTTGGTACCTGTATTTTTTTCTCTTCCTAAAGACGCAAACCATTTACCACCTCTTCTCAGGATAGTTGGTACAACAGCAATGGTTTCCACATTATTTATTATTGTTGGGCAACCATAAAGTCCTATTAGTGCTGGAAAAGGAGGTTTTAATCTGGGTTGACCTTTTTTTCCTTCAATGCTCTCAAGTAATGCAGTTTCCTCTCCACAAATATATGCTCCAGCTCCATAGTGAATATAAATATCTAGATCCCACCCAGTACCTGCAGCGTTTTTACCTAATAGTTTTTTTTCATAAGCTTCGTCAATTGCCACTTGTAGCTTTTGTCCATCTACAAAATATTCTCCTCTAATATAAATATAACAAACATGTGCTTGAATGGCATAAGATGCAATCAAACAACCTTCGATTAATTTATGAGGTTCAAATCTTAAAATATCCCTATCTTTACAAGTTCCTGGCTCAGACTCATCTCCGTTAATCACTAGATAATGTGGTCTAGAGCCAACCTCTTTAGGTGCAAAGGACCATTTTAAACCTGTTGGAAAACCGGCACCACCTCTTCCTCTAAGTTGAGAGTCTTTAATTTCATTTATAATCCAGTCTCTACCCTTATCTGTTATCTCTTTAGTATTTACCCAGTCACCTCTTTTTTGAGATGAAGTTAGGTCAGGTCCCAAATCATTGTATAAGTTTTGAAAAATTCTGTCTTGATCCTTAAGCATTTTTTAGATCCATTAATGTTTTTCTATTATTTTCTGGTTCATTATTTATTCTTCCTCTATAGGAGCCGGGTGTTGGTTTTTCTCCATTTAGAATTTTATCTAAAATTTTTAAAGTTTTTTCTTTATCAAGGTCTTCATAGTAATCATCATTTATTTGCATCATCGGGGCATTGACACATGCGCCAAGACACTCAACTTCCATCCATGAACAACTTTTATCATTTGAAAGGACTGACTCATCTTCTGAAATTTTTTCTTTACATGCCTCGACTAATTTATTTGCACCTCTTATCATGCATGGAGTTGTGGTACACACTTGAACAAAATATTTACCTACAGGCGATAAATTATACATGCTATAGAAAGTAGCAACTTCATATACTTTTATGTATGGCATATCTAAAAATTTTGCGATATATTTCATTGCAGCTAAAGGTATCCAGTTATCATTTTGTTTTTGAGCAATGTATAATAATGCCATGACAGCACTTTGTTGTTTACCTTCTGGATATTTGGCAATAATACTTTTTGCTTCCTCTAATGAAGAAGGGTTAAATTCAAAATTTTCAGGTTGATTTTTTGCAGGTCTTCTTAAACTCATCTATCAACCTCCCCAAAAACAATATCAAGTGAGCCAAGAACAGCAGGCACATCCGCTAACATGTGGCCCTTAATTAAATAATCCATTGATTGTAAATGTGAAAATCCTGGTGCTCTAATCTTGCACTTGTAAGGTTTGCTTGATCCATCCGATATTAGATAAACACCAAATTCACCCTTTGGTGCTTCGACAGCAGTATAAATTTCATCTTTTGGAACACGGTATCCCTCGGTAAATAATTTAAAGTGATGTATCAATGCCTCCATGGATTGTTTTATTTCTGCTTTAGATGGAGGAGATATTTTGCCATCAAAAGTTTTAATTGGACCTTTCTCCATTCTTGCTAAACATTGTTTTATAATTGATACACTTTCTTTCATTTCCTCAATTCTACATAAATATCGATCATAACAATCACCATTTTTACCTACTGGAATTTTAAACTCTAACTGATCATAGCAATCGTAGGGTTGAGATTTTCTTAAATCCCACGGAATTCCTGATCCTCTAATCATGACACCACTAAAAGAGTAGTCTAGCGCATCATCTTTAGTTACCACTCCAATATCCACATTTCTTTGCTTAAATATTCTATTATCAGTTAAAAGGTTCTCAAGATCATTTATTATTTTTGGAAAAGTTTCACAAAATTTTGCTATATCATTTTCTAAACCAGCTGGTAAATCTTGATGGACACCACCAGCTCTGAAATAATTTGCGTGCAATCTTGATCCAGACGCTCGCTCATAAAAAGTCATTAATGTCTCTCTTTCCTCAAATCCCCATAATGATGGTGTTAGAGCACCTACGTCCAGAGCTTGAGTAGTAACATTTAGTATATGACTTAATATTCTACCAATTTCACAAAACATTACTCTTATATATTGAGCTCTTATTGGAACATCGATTTCTAGAATTTTTTCAATAGCTAAAGCAAAAGCATGTTCTTGGTTCATGGGGGCAACATAATCAAGTCGATCAAAATATGGAACTGCTTGCATATATGTTTTATTTTCAATTAATTTTTCTGTTCCTCGATGCAATAAACCAATATGTGGGTCTGCTTTTTCTACAACCTCACCATCTAGCTCGAGAATTAGTCTTAACACACCATGGGCAGCTGGGTGTTGTGGACCAAAATTCAAATTAAGATTTTTAATTTTTTTTGTCATTATTTTCTGATATTTCTTTAATATATTTTGTTCCTTCCCAAGGACTTTCGTAATCAAAATTTCTATAATTTTGCTCTAATTTTACAGGCTCACTGATAACTTTTTTTTTCTCCTCACTATATCTAACTTCCGAATGACCAGTTAAAGGAAAATCTTTTCTTAATGGGTGACCTTCAAAACCATAGTCGGTTAAAATTCTTCTTAAATCAGGATGATTTTTAAAATTTACGCCGTACATATCAAAAACTTCTCTTTCCATCCAATTAGCAGATGGAAATACAGATGTTAAAGATGAGATCAGTTCATTTTCGTTTATGAAATAACTTAAGATCATTCTGTGATTAAACTCATGGCTTAAGAATAAATATACAACCTTAAATCTTTGAGTTTCCTCAGGATAATCTACAACTGTAATATCAATAAGCTGTCTAAACTTAGTATCTTTGTTTGTTTTTATAAATAAGACAACGTCAATTAAATCATCTTTATCAATTTCGACATAAATTTGATTATGTTTAATTGAAGTCTTATTGATTTTTGTCGTAAGTTCTGAATTTATCTTTTTCTCTAAATCAATTAAATTATTCATTTTACCTCGTAAAAGATCCTTTATTTCTAATTTTTTTTTGTAATTGCATTATTCCATATAACAATGCTTCAGCAGAAGGTGGGCAACCTGGTACATAAACATCAACGGGCACAATACGATCACAACCTCTTACAACAGAATATGAATAATGATAGTAACCTCCACCATTGGCGCAACTTCCCATTGATATAACATATCTTGGTTCTGGCATTTGATCATAAACTTTTCTTAATGCTGGTGCCATCTTATTTGTTAAAGTACCTGCAACAATCATAACATCAGATTGTCTAGGTGATCCCCTTGGGGCAGCACCAAACCTTTCAAGATCATATCTAGGCATGGCTGTTTGCATCATTTCAACAGCACAGCAAGCAAGACCAAAAGTCATCCAATGTAAAGACCCAGATCTTGACCAATTTACTAAATTTTCTAATGAAGTAGTTATAAAGCCATTCTTGCCAAAATCTTCTGCAAGTTGTTTAAATTCATCAGGTACTTGATCTAATTTATTATTCATTTAAAAAAATTTTATTCCCAGTCTAATGCGCCTTTTTTCCATTCATAAATAAATCCAATTGTAAGTATGAATAAAAAAATCATCATTGACGTAAAACCCAGGATACCAATATTTCCCAAAGAGATTGCCCACGGAAATAAAAATGCAATTTCAAGATCAAAAATAATAAAAAGAATTGCAACTAAATAAAATCTTACATCAAATTCCATTCTTGAATCTTGGAATGGTTCAAATCCACATTCATAAGCTGATAATTTTTCTGGATCTGGATTTTTTGGAGATAAGATAAAATTAATTACTATAAAAGCACAACTAAGTCCTAATGCTATAATCAGGAATAATATTATAGGTAAATAATCTTTTAAAAATTCCGCTGTCATGGTGGAATATATATCATTTTTTAAAGCTAGATGAAGTGGTGTTAGGTCACATTATTCAAAATATACAGCTCATTTGATAACAATTATCAGCTTTAAATTAAATAAGTGGCGGGAGTGAAGGGACTCGAACCCTCGACCTATCGCGTGACAGGCGATCGCTCTAACCAACTGAGCTACACCCCCACTTTTGATTCTTTTGGTGGGCAGTAAAGGACTCGAACCTTTGACCCCCTCGGTGTAAACGAGATGCTCTACCAACTGAGCTAACCGCCCAAAACCAAAGAGTTGGTTATATCTTTTAGCAAAATAAGGTCAAGATTAATTAGTTGTTATAAATAAAAGATAATTTTTTAAAATCCACCTCTCCAATTATTTTTGGAGTTAAAATTATCTTTCTCTGTTTTCGATGTTGGTCTGATTAAATAATAAGTTACAAAAACTACAATTAATAAAATTATATATAATTCCATAAATAAATTTTTTATTGAATACTTGCTTGAGACTTGTCGTCTTTTTTAGAAATATCAACTTCAACCCATTCTGTTTTTTTGAGCTCCTTAGTTAAAGCAATCTTTAAAACTTCATCAGCATACTCAACAGGAGTTATTTTAATTTCATCAATTATTTTTTTAGGCATATCAACTAAATCTTTCTCATTTTCTTTTGGAATTAAGACTTCTTTGACTCCTGCTCTATGCGCTGCAATAAGTTTTTCTTTTAAGCCACCAATTGGCAATACTTGACCTGTTAAAGTAACCTCACCTGTCATTGCAACATCCCTTTTAACTGGAATGTTTGTAATAGAAGATACTATAGAAGTAACCATTCCAATACCTGCTGATGGACCATCTTTTGGCGTAGCACCCTCTGGAACGTGAATATGAAAATCTTTTTTCTCAAACAGCGGAGGTATTATTCCATACTCTAAACATTTGGATCTAACAAAAGATTTTGCAGCTTTGACTGACTCTTGCATTACATCTCCAAGCTTACCTGTTATTTGCATTCTACCCTTTCCAGGCATTGTAGCAGTTTCAATTTTCAAAATTTCTCCACCATATTCAGTCCATGCCAATCCAGTAACTATTCCAACTCTATTTTCAGTTTCTAATTCACCTGATTTAAACTTCGGAACACCTAAAAAATCTGACAAATTTTCTTTATTAATCTTGACTTCTTTTTCCTCTCCAGAAACAACTTTCTTAACTACTTTTCTAGCAACTTTAGAAATTTCTCTTTCTAAATTTCTAACACCAGACTCCTTTGTGTAACTTCTGATAATTTCTTGAATAATGTCATTTTGTAAACTCATCTCTTTTTCTTTAACGCCATTATCTTTAATTTGTTTTGGTAATAAATATTTGTTTGCAATATTTATTTTTTCATCCTCCGTATAACCTGCGAGTCTTATAACTTCCATTCTATCTAGTAGAGGCGGAAGAATGTTTAAAGTGTTAGCTGTTGTAACAAACATAACATCAGATAAATCATAATCAACTTCAAGATAATGATCGTTAAAAGTCGTATTCTGTTCAGGATCTAATGCTTCAAGTAATGCTGAAGATGGGTCACCTCGATAATCATTACCAATTTTATCAATCTCGTCTAAGAGAATTAATGGATTTTTTGTTCCAGCTTTTTTCATCATTTGAATTATTTTACCAGGTAGAGAGCCTATGTATGTTCTTCTGTGTCCTCTTATTTCTGCTTCATCTCTCATACCACCAACTGACATTCTTACAAATTCTCTGTTAGTAGCTTTTGCTATCGATTTTCCTAAAGATGTTTTACCAACACCAGGGGGACCAACCAAACATAATATAGGACCTTTAATTTTTTCCATTCTTTTCTGAACAGCTAAAAATTCAATAATTCTCTCTTTTACTTTTTCTAGACCAAAATGATCTTTATCTAAAATTTCTAAAGCTTTTTTAAGATCAATATCTACGGCACTTTTTTTATGCCATGGAAGTTCTGTCATCCAATCTAAATAATTTCTCACAACAGTCGCTTCGGCTGACATTGGACTCATGTTTTTTAATTTTTTTAATTCTTGTAAGCATTTTTTTTCAACTTCTTTTGGCATTCTTGCTTTTACAATTGCTTTATTGAGACTAGTATTTTCATCTTTTCCATCCTCAATTTCACCCAACTCTTTTTGGATAGCTTTCAATTGTTCATTTAAATAATATTCTCTTTGAGTTTTTTCCATTTGCGTTTTAACTCTGCCACGAATTCTTTTTTCAACACCAATTATACTAGTCTCGTTCTCCATTATCTTAATTATTGAATTTAATCTTTTCTTAACATCTATAGTTTCGAAAATTTGTTGTTTTTCTGAGATAGTTGCGGTTATATGAGATGCAATATTATCAGCAATCTGGGAAGGGTCTTTTAATTGTTTAATAGAATTAATAGTTTCATTAGAAATTTTTTTATTTATTGATGTTAATTTTTCTAATCTTCTCAAAGCTGTTGCTGCTAGTGGATATAGATCTTCATCTTTAGTTATGATGTCGTTATAGTGAGTAAACTCACAAGTAATGAATTTTTCATTGTCTTTAAAATCTAAAATCTTAACTCTTTTTATCCCTTCAACTAAAACTTTAACAGTTCCATCCGGTAATTTTAAAAGTTGAAGAATACTACCCTCACAACCATACATAAAAATATCTGTCTTTTTTGGATCATCTATTTCTGAATTTTTTTGAGTTACTAAAATAATCTTTTTATCTTTTTTCATTACTTCATTCAGGGCAGAAATAGATTTATCTCTGCCTACAAAAAGAGGAATTACCATACTTGGAAACACTACAATGTCTCGTAGTGGTAATAAAGGTGATGAAATTTTGACATCCATGGGTATGAATATGGATATTATAAATTATATTGCAATACCTTTTTCTTATTTATTAAGGATATTAAGCCGCTGAGGTCTTACTAGGCTTAGATTTATCATCCGATTCTGAATGGACTATTATTGGTTGTGACTGCCCTTTTACAGATGCGGCATCAACTATGACTTCTTTAATATTTTCTTGACTCGGTAAATCATACATCGTCTTAAGTAAAATATTTTCCAAAATTGATCTTAAGCCCCTTGCTCCTGTTTTTTTTCTAATTGCTTTCAGGGCAATTTCTTTTAATGCACTTTCTTTAAAACTTAGTTTTGCACCATCTAATTTAAATAATTCTTGATATTGTTTCGTTAAAGAATTTTTTGGCTCTTGTAATATTTTAATTAAAGATTTTTCGTCTAAATCATCTAGAGTAGCAATCATTGGTAATCTACCAATAAACTCTGGAATTAAACCATATCTTAATAAATCCTCTGGCTCCAAACCTTTCATCCATTCACCAGTCTTTTTGTCTTGAGTATTTTTCACATCAGCACCAAAACCTATTGAGGTTCCTTTGTCTCTTTGTGATATAATTTTATCTAATCCTGCAAAAGCACCACCACAGATAAACAAAATATTTGTTGTATCAACTTGTAAAAATTCTTGCTGAGGATGTTTTCTTCCACCTTGTGGTGGAACACTTGCTATTGTTCCTTCCATAATTTTTAAAAGCGCTTGTTGTACACCTTCACCTGAAACATCTCTAGTTATAGATGGGTTCTCAGATTTTCTGCTAATTTTATCAACCTCATCTATATAAACAATTCCACGTTGTGCTTTTTCAACATTATAGTCTGCAGCTTGTAATAACTTTAAAATAATATTTTCAACATCTTCACCAACATAACCTGCCTCGGTTAATGTGGTTGCATCAGCCATTGTAAATGGAACATCCAAAATTCTAGCAAGTGTTTGTGCCAATAAAGTTTTCCCACATCCAGTTGGTCCAACTAATAGAATATTTGATTTAGCAAGCTCTACATTTTTGCTTGTCTTATTTTCATAATTAAGTCTTTTGTAATGATTATGAACTGCTACAGATAAAACTTTTTTAGCATGTGATTGTCCAATTACATAATCATCTAAAACTGAACAAATCTCTTTTGGTGAAGGTAACCCATCTTGATGTTTTACAAAAGTATCTTTGTTCTCCTCTTTGATGATATCCATACAAAGTTCAACACACTCATCACATATAAAAACAGTTGGACCTGCAATAAGCTTTCTAACTTCGTGTTGACTTTTTCCGCAGAAAGAACAATATAAAATATTTTTGTTATTTGTATTCATAGTTTTTAAAACGAATCAATTCAATTACTCTATTATAAGAGACTAATGTTAATCAAGTTTCTAATAATTTGATGTCAATATCTTGTGTATTAAGATCTTTTTTCTACCACTTCATCTATCAGACCAAATGACTTGGCAGCATCTGCTGTCATGAAGTTATCTCTTTCTAGAGCAGATTTTATTTCATCTACTGATTTACCAGTGTGTTTTGAATAAATTTCATTTAATCTTTTTTTTAGAGATAAAACTTCATTAGCATGAATCTCAATATCTGTAGCTTGTCCCTGAAAACCTGCTGATGGTTGATGAACCATTATTCTAGAATTTGGTAATGAAAATCTTTTTCCTTTTTTTCCAGCTGAAAGTAAAAATGATCCCATCGATGCCGCTTGACCAATACATAATGTGGAAATATCAGGCTTTACATATTGCATTGTATCGTAGATACCAAGACCCGCAGTCACTAACCCCCCAGGGCTATTTATATATAAATAAATTTCTTTTTTAGGATCTTCTGCCTCCAAAAATAAAAGTTGGGCAGTAACTAGAGAGGCAACATTATCGTTAATTTGACCTGTTAGAAAAATTATTCTCTCTTTTAATAGTCTCGAGTAAATATCATATGCTCTTTCTCCCTTACTTGATTGTTCGACAACCATAGGTACTAACGTGCTCATATGTTCTGATATTTTATTTGTCATAAGTTGATTCGCTTTACTTATACAACTTGAGATTACTTTTTGCTAACTTTTTTTGTTTTTTTGACAGGCGACTTTGTTTTTGAGGTTTTTGTTTTAGTTTTGTTCGTTGAAGTTTTTTTAGCCTCAACCTTCTTTTCAGTTTTTTCTTTGCCTTCATTAGAATGACTATATTCTTGCATTTGAGATTGTTTTAAAATTTTTTCTGCTTCTTCTTTTGAAACTTCTTTCTTATTTGGTTTTGCTTTTTCTTTAATTAATTTTAAAATTTTTTCTTCGTAGACTGTACCTCTTAAGCTAGATAATGCTGAAGGATTTTTTTGATAAAAATCCATAACCATTTTCTCTTGACCTGGCATCATTTTGATTTGTTTTTGAACTTCAGCTTGTAGTTCCTGTTCTGTTACCTTGATTTGATTTTGCTCACCAAATTCATTTAAAACTAATCCAACTTTAATTCTTTTTTTCGCAATTTCTTCAAAATTTTTCCTACTTTTTTTTGCATCTTCTTCGGACATTCCTTGAGAAAGAATCTTTACTTCTTCATCAATCAGATTCTCAGGAATTTCAGTGATCTTAAATTTTTCTATCTCTTTTAAGATTTGATTTTTGGAAAAACGCTCAAGCGAGTTTTTATATTCCTCATTTATTTGCTTTGAAATTAAAGATTTAAGATCTTTTAAATCTTTCGCACCAAAATTTTTTGCAAACTCATCATCAATTTTTACAGGTTCAGGATTTTTTAATACTGTTATTTTGCATTTAAATTTAGCTTTTTTATTTACTAATTCTTTTTCAGGAAAGTTTTCAGGTAAAGTAGCTTCAACAATCTTTTCATCACCTACTTTGACACCCATTAGTTGTTTATCAAAACCTTTCAAAAATAAATCTTTACCTAAAGTTAATTGTGTATTTTTACCTTCACCACCTTTAAATGGCTTGTCATCAATAGTGGCATTATAATCAAAGGCTATTAAATCACCTTCTTTTGCAGTTGTATCTTTTGTAGCATCTTTAAAATTTGGTTGATTCTTTGCAATTTCTTTTATTCTTTTATCTGCTTCGGTTTCATCTATTTTAACTGAATACTCATCAAACTTAATATTTTCTATTGGCTTTACTTCGACCTTTGGAAGCTCTGTTACTGAAATAATATATTCAAGATCTTTATCTTCTCCGTAAGTTTTTAGATTTAATTTAGGTTGACCCGCAGGTTTGATATTGTTTTCTTGCAATGCTTTGGTTGAAGTGTCTTTAATAACTTTATCTAAAACTTCTCCAAAAACTGCTTTTCCAAATTGTCTTTTTAAAATTTCCTTTGGTACTTTTCCGGGTCTAAAACCTTTAAGATTTACAGTTCCTTTAATTTCTTCATACCTTTGATCCATATAGGTACTCATAATTTTTTTATCTATGAATACTTTTAAATCTTTATTTAAACCTTTTTTATTTTCTATTGTTACTTTCATAGTCTATTGATGGTAGGGCGAAAAGGACTCGAACCTTCACAGATTGCTCTATCGGTTCCTAAGACCGACGCGTCTACCAATTCCGCCATCGCCCCACAAATCTTGAAGTTTTATATATTATTGAAACTATTTGTCCAACGACATTTGTTGTAAAAGTTATAATTTTTCCTCTATAATGATTATTATGATTGTTTCACCCTGCATAAGTATTTGTAAAACAGATCCTAAAACTGGATATTGTTATGGTTGCGGTAGAACTAATGAGGAAAAAAAAATTTGGAAACAAGACGATACCTCAGATCAATGGAAAATAGAAAATCTTAAAACAATTAAAGCTAGATTGTCTGGATGGCAATTAGAAAGTTTTGAAGAGTCCTATACATATAAAATTGAAAATGGTATTTCTCTTTTTAAAAAAAGTTTAAAAAATGAGTAAAACTACAATAGTATCAATTATTTACATAATAGGCCTTATCTTTGGAGCTATATTTCTTAAAATATGGAGTGCAGACACCAATGTATACAAAGGACTTTTGGGACTGGGCTGGACAGCTATATTTTTAATAAGTTTATTTTTAGCTGACAAACATGAAAAAAGTTAATTATTTTATCATTTTCTTATTACTCATTTTACCCATACAAAGCTTAAAATCTGAGATCATAGTAATGAGTGCTTGTGACGACAAACAAGATGAGTTTTTAAAGAATGAATACATACTTAATTTAAATCAATTAATTATGGTCAGAAACTATGTGTATAAAGAAAAAACTTATCAAAAATACAGATTAACTGATCTCAGTGTAAAAAAATCTAACTCATATGTAAGAAATATTTACGAGGAAAATGGAAAAATTTTAACTCACAAACATGGATATCCACAATTTTATACTCAAATACTTTTTGAAAAAGGCAAACAAGAAGTTTATATGAAAACTGTTTTAAATGATGAAGAGGGAATTTCTAAAATTTCTACATGTAAAAAAATAGAAAAATTTGATAGTGAAAGTTAATTTTTTTTATTTTTCTTTGTAAAGTTTCTTTTTTTTTGACCAAATCGACTTTGAGTAATGTTACTTCTGTGTCTTGCATAAGCTTGTTTTTGTGCTTGTTTCATTGCTCTTTTTGATGACATAAAATTAATTAATTTTATTTTTTACAGATAACACAAATTCTACCCATAAATAACTCATCCAAATATTTAATAAAAACAAGTGGATAAAATAAAAAACTTAATAATTTAAAAAATATTTTTTTAGATCTTCTGCCATCTGTTAGTATTGGTCTTTTTATCCATTTCACATTTGACCAATTATTTTTGTCCAATATTTTTTCAAATTTTCTTATAGAAGTTCCATTTAAAGTTGGAAGCTTTTCCCATTCTTCTAAGCTAAATTTTTCTCCACTATACCACTTTGCAGACTCTCCTCGTTCTTTTAAAATTTCATAGTAATTTTTTGAAACTTTATCAGAATTAAAAAACCAATGAATACATGGAAGGTTTGTGACAAAATTTAAATGAGACTCAAATGGTTGAAGAAATTGAGGAAAGACAGCTAATAAACTTCCACCAGGTTTCAAAACTCTGTAGCATTCATCCATTGTGATTTTTAAATTTTGAACATGTTCAAAAGTGTCTGTGCTTACAACAAAATCAAAAGAGTTGTCTTTATAAGGTAATTTTTCTCCAATACCAATTTTAAAATCAGCATTAATTTTTTTTTCTGATGCAAACTCATCAGCTGCTACTTTAAAAACTGGATTAATATCTATACCATAAGCTTTTTCTAATTCATAATTCTCATACCAAGCTAATAATCTACCACCAGTAAAACAACCTAAGTCTAATAAAGTTTTACCTTTAAGCGTTTCAGGATCTAAATCTTTTAAAAAATAATTTTCCATCCACGAAAATTTTTTATCTTTTTCAATATCATATCGTGCCATGCAAGTGGCTTTTCTAATCTCTTTCTGTTTTGTCTCGGTATTTTTTAAATAAATATCGTGATTAAAAACCTCCCAATTTTCAAAATTTTTCTCTGATGGAAAGGTTTGAAATGTTTTCATTAAAAATTTAATCATAAAATGCTATTTTATATTAGAAATACTCCCAATCAATTTATAATTCGTGTCTGAGATTACAATTTCCCCAGACGATGGTGCATAGTCTAAAATTTCAAGAATGACAACATAATGTGTAACAAAAATTAAATTTTTCTCTTTATCCCATTTATCTATGTAAGATCTTAAATTTTTAATTTGTAAATTCTTATTTTTTTTAAATTTTTCACTAAAAAAAGAGTTGAGAAATTTTTCTGTTTTATATTCAGAAAAAGCAATTGAGGCAGTTTCTTTGCAACGACACCACTCGCTAGAAATTACCTCTCTAATTGGAATTTTCTCTTTATTAAAAAAATTACCAATTTGTTTTGCTTGCTCTCTTCCAACTTCATTCAAATTTCTTTGTGTATTACAATTTAAAATATCAAAATTTTCTGGATCCCCACCTCCTGGCGCAAGTGCATGTCTAATAAATATTATTTTACCTCCATTTTTAAGTTCATTGATTAAATTCTTATTTGATTCAGCTTTAATCGTTGAAGTTAAAGATATAAAAATGATAAATAAAATTTTTAAAAATTTCATTTATGAATATTAAATTTAAAAAATTAAATAAAACAATTATAAATTGTAAAAAATGTCCCCGATTAACAAAATTTATCAAAAAAATCTCATCTGAAAAAAGAAAACAAAACATAAATGAAAAGTATTGGGGAAAACCTGTAACTGGTTTTGGCGACATCAATGCAAAATTGATGATTATAGGTTTAGCACCTGCGGCCCATGGAGGAACTAGAACGGGAAGAGCTTTTACTGGAGATAAATCGGGTGATTTCTTATTCAAAAGTCTTCATAAGGTAAATATATCAAATCAAAATTTCTCGGAAAAAAAAAACGATGGATTAAAACTAAAATCTACCTACATTACAAATATACTGAAATGTGTACCTCCCGGAGATAAACCTAAAAATAATGAATTAATGAAATGCTCAAATTATTTTATTAGTGAATTAGAACAACTAAAAAAACTTAAAGTAATTGTTGCGTTAGGTAAGGTCGCTTTTGATAATTGTCTTAAAATTTACAAAAAGAAATTTAATTTAAATAAAAAGTTTGAATTTAAGCACGGAAGAAAATATTTACTTCCTGATAATAGAATATTAATTGCTTGTTATCATCCTAGCCCTAGAAATGTTAATACTAAAGTTGTAACACCTTTAATGATTAATAGTTTGTTTAAAAAAGCAAAAAAATTTTCTACACTTTAATTGTGTCACAAAAATAAGGTTTAAATTTTGAGTATATATCTTTAGGAATTTTAACTGGCTTACCGTCTTTATTTATGAAAACTAAATGAACTTGTGCTTCAACTATAATATCTTCACCTTTTGTAATAATTTGGTTCATAAAGAAAGAGGTTTTAGTTATAGATTTAACAAAAGATCTAATAGTTAATTCATCTTCTAAAAAAGCTGATTTTTTATATTCAATGTTACATGACTTGACAATTATTAATGATTCAAATTGTTCCTGAACTTTCTTATTACTAAAACCTATTGAAAAAAGAGCCTCTGTTCTTGCTCTTTCTAAATACTTTAAATAATTTGCATAATAAACTACTCCACCAGAATCTGTGTCCTCATAATAGACTTTTAATTTGTGAAAAAAATTTTCATGCATAAAAAATTATACCAAATAATTAACTAATTTGCCGAAAAATAGATATTTTGAAAATATGCTATAGCCTTTAATTTAGAATTATCGGTATCAGACATTATAGCTAACCCATCTAATTCATTAACATCTAAATCGTGGAATTTTTTAAAATCCTCTTTGACATTTGCTTTAACAGTAACCCACTGATTGAGATTATTTTTAGTAGTAGATAAAACATTATCTATGGACTTTTTGGTATAAGGGCTTGGTGAACTAAATCCAATTTCGTTGTTACTTGAAAAGACATAATTTATTGCCCTATTTGAAAGTGGTGTTGCACCAGTCTTTTTTACTGCAAATACTCTGGCTGCAAAATCATGTCCTTTTTTTGTATTTTCTTTTATCCCAGATAAATCTTTTTCAACTTTCCATGTAATATTAATAAAAGGTGTCTTATTGAGGTCAATTTTAACCTCTTTTCCTAAACCAGAAGCAGCATTATCGGCAACAGATTTTAGAAAATTGCCATTTTCATTATATCCAACCGAATAATTTGTCTTGTTGTCCGCACCTCGCACCTTTCTGACCTCAAGCTGTGAAAGTTCAGCTTCGGTAAATTCAAATACTTTTATTTCACTAGCTACACCTATCTCAGTAAATAAAAAGAGGCTGATTAATAGTTTTAAAATTATTTTCATAAATTTTTAAAAAAAATTGTTAATACATTATTTTGACAAAATTTAAACAATCAAAAATCAATTTCTGTTTGTATATATTAATTATGAAGACAATTTCCATTTTTATTTTATTAATTTACTGGTCAATAATGATTTTTGCTCCAGTGATGTCAAAAGATGTAAAATTTGGCAGGGCTAAACTAAATCAAACTAAGATAGTAGAGATAAAACCAAGAAGTTAATAAGTCGAACGACCTCCACTGATATCAAAAACAGCAGCGGTTGAAAATGTATTTTCCTCAGAAGATAACCAGCAGACTAAAGAGGTAAACTCCTCAACCTCAAGAAATCGTCCTCTTGGCACTTTTGATAACATTCTTTGGACGTGTTCTTTAGTCATTTGGTCCAAAATTCTGGTTTTAGCACCTGCAGGAGTAACGGCATTTACCGCTATATTCTTATCTGCTAGCTCTTTCCCAAGTGATTTTGTTAATCCAATAGCCCCTGCTTTTCCTACACTATAAGCACTTGCGTTAGCATTGCCATCTTTACCTGCTACTGAAGCTACATTAACTATCCTACCATAATTATTTTTGATCATATTGGGTACAATTGTTCGACAACAATTAAAAGTACCCATTAAATTTATATCAACAACCTTTTTCCACATCTCAATATCATATTCCCATAAAGTTGCTGTTGGACCAGTAATACCAGCGTTATTAATCAATATATCAATATTTTTTTGTTTAGTGATTTCTTGCACACATTCTTCAACTTTTGAATAATTTGAAATATCAACAATATTAAAACTTAAATTGGGGCTTTTAATATCTTCAATCGCTTTTTCGACCATTTTCTGGTCATTGTCCCAGATAATTACACTCGCACCCGACCTTATTAATCTTTTTGTAATGTCCAAACCAAAGCCTTGTGCACCGCCAGTGACAATTGCAGTTCTGCCTTTAAAATCAAAAGAAATTTTATCCATAAAACTACTCTCTAGTTAGAAGGTAATAAACGAAAGCTGCAACAAAAGCACCAATAATCCAAGAGTAAGATTGTAAAAACATTAGATTTGTATTCCAAATTGTTGAGGCAGAAAAGATAAATCCTAATATTAGAGAATAAACTCCTTTAAGATGCCATCCTCCCGAATAATAATAAGTACCATTAGTTTCAAGTGAGTATATATCTTTGTTTTCTAATTTTCCTTTTTTTATCATATAAAAGTCAGCAATCATTAATCCGAACAAAGGACCAAAAAAAGCACCAATTGTATCTATATAAGATAATACTCCAACCTGACTTAAAAAAGTTAACCAAAAAACTCCTATAATAAACCCAAAAATAGCAATTACATAACTAGCACTTTTGAATGAAAAGGATGTGGGATCAAAATTAATTAAAGTATATTGAGAAGGAATAAAGTTTGCTATTAAATTAGTTGATGCAGAGGCAATGATTATAAAAATTAATGCTAAAGAAACCACAAGAATATTATCTAATTTGCCAATTATATCTGTCGGGTTGGTTAAAATCATCTCCACATTTTGTTGATTTAAATTTTGAAATGCATCAGCACCTGTAACAATAAATAATGAAAAAAATGAAAAAATTATTAGATTTAAAATTAAGCTTAAATTACCTTTTCTTAGTTCTTGTTCATTTTTAACGTATCTAGAAAAATCACCAAATGACAAGATTACAATAGAAAAAAAGGTAAACGTTGTGCCAGCAACTGTTATTATGGGGCCTAGATTATTAGCATTAAATATATTTTTAAAATCAAGCACATTGATAAATGATTTCGCAGTTAATTTTACATCAGATAAAAAAACAATTAAAAAAAACATTACCATTGCTGCATAAATTAACAATGCCGAAAACTTAATTAATCTTTTATTAAAGTTCATGCCCACACTAAATAAGTATGTTTGCAAAGTAATAGATATGATGATGGCGGCCCAATCAATAATATTGAGTCCTATGAAAAAGACTAATAAAATTTCTTTTTGTAAAATTGAATTATCGACCGAATACATTAAAACTCTTATAAGAAAACCAATCGCTTTTGATAAAAAATATGTTTGAATACCAAACATAAATATTCCAACAATACTTCTCAATAACCCAAAAAATTGTGCTCCTCTAAAACCTAATGATGATCTTAACAAAACAACAAATGGTAATCCAAATTTCTGGGATGGTTTTCCAATTAAATTAGAAAATATGAAAACTAAAAAAGTTCCTAAAATTGTCCCAAAAAGGACTACAGCAGTATTTAAATTATAAATTAAGTATAAAGATGCGATTAGAGAAAATCCAATAACACTTTGTATATTAACCCCCCAAAAACAAAATAAGTCCTTCCAGTCCCAAGTTTTATTGTTAGGGTTTACAGTTACTAAATCCCAGTTAATGAGAGTTTTTTTTGTTTTTTGTTGACTCACTTAGACAATATAAAACTTTAATATTCTACTGTCCATATAAGAGAGTTGGTAACCAAAGTGCAATTTTAGGAAATATAATGATCAAAACTAATCCTATCACTTGAAGAACCATAAACTGCATCATTCCATAGTAAATATCTTTTAAATCCCATTCAGGAACAACTCCTTTTAAAAAATAAGCTGAGAGTGCTACTGGAGGTGAGAGCCAGGCGGTCTGTAAATTAACGGCAACTAAAATTGCAAACCAAGTTAAATTAAATCCTAACGCTTCTACCAATGGTAAAATTATTGGAATAATAATCATCACAATCGGTACCCATTCTAACGGCCAACCCAATAAAAAAATCATCACCATTATCATCGCTAGAATTAAATACTTGTTCATTTCTAAGCCTAATAAAAATTCAGTCAAAAGAGTTGGAGTTCCTAGTCTTGCAAAAACTGCGCCAAAAAAATTTGATGCTGCAACCAAAACCATTATCAAAGCAGTAATCTCTAATGTTTTCACTAATGCTTCTTGAAGTTTTGATAAAGTTAATTTTTTATAAGCTAATGAAAGTAACAAAGCACCCATAGCTCCACAGCCTGCTGCTTCTGTTGGAGTTGCAAACCCAAATAAAATACTACCTAATGCAGCAAATACTAAAGCTGCTGGAGGAACTAAACCTAAGAAAAATTCTATCCAAACTTCTTTCATGCTTGCAGCTCTCATGTCATCAGGTAATACAGGTCCAAGTTTTGGATTAATCATGCATCTGATTGTTGTGTAAGCTGCATACAAACTTGCAAGAAGAATTCCTGGTAAAATTGCAGCTGCAAATAAATCTATAACTGGAATTTCCATAATAGGTCCCATTACAACAAGCATAATGCTTGGTGGAATTAAAATTCCTAAAGTTCCCCCAGCAGTAATAGTACCAGCAGCAAGTTTTACATCATAACCAGATCTATTCATTGATTTTGCAGCCATAATTCCAAGAATTGTCACCGATGCACCAACAATTCCTGTCGCCGCTGCGAATATAACTGAAACAAATAAAACTGCGTAATATAAAGACCCCTTTACTTTTGCTAGCATCATTTGAAATGCTGAAAACAATCTCTCCATCAATCCAGCTTGTTCCATCATAATACCCATAAAAACAAAGAGCGGGACGGCGGCGAGAGTTTGTTCGGTCATGACCATTGAAAATTGAAGGGTCATTAAATAAAAAACTAATTTTCCAAACCCAAGATAGCCAAACACAAAACCTAGAAATATTAAAGTAAATGAAATGGGAAACCCTATAAATATTGCAAATAGCATTACACCAACTAAAATGAAACCTAAGATAGCTGGATCAATGAATTCTGCTATCATTTTTTCTCTCCCGGCCACTCGCCTTTTTTAGCTGCCCAATAACTTTTAAGTAATTCCGAAAAACCTTGAATTAATAAAAAAATAATTCCGAGTAACAAACACGTTTTAATAGGCCACATATAAGGCATCCAAGTAGTATCCATCCCTCGCTCGCCTCTTCGAATTGACTCTTCAACAAAACCAATAGTCATATAAAGAAAAACAATTAGTCCTGGGAAATAAAATAAAAGATATAACCAAAAATCAATAAGACCTTGTGTTTTTGTTTTAAAATTTCGATATAAAAAATCTGCTCTTATATGCACTCCCCTAGAAAGAGCGTATCCCGCACCAAGCATAAATAATGCTCCATAAAGAAAACGGCTTATGTCATAAGCCCAAATTGTTGGTGCTAAAAATAATTTTCTTGCAAGAACTTCATAAGTCATTGCAAAAATGAGTGGCATCAATATCCAACAAACAATACTACCAATCCACTTACTAAATTTATCAATATTAACAATTGATTTAGCCATCCATGATGGCATATCGGTTGGCATTTTACCTGATCCACCTCGCCTTTCAGCAATCATTTCATCAGAGATATCTAGTTTACCAGGTTCGTCTGCCATAAAATTTTAGTTAAAAAAATTAGAGCGGACTTTAAAAGTCCGCTCTAAAAAATCAAGATTGATTACTGATTACTTTAATGTTGCTGCGTGAGCCATTCCTAGCTTCGCATTAGACATTTGAGCACCACTCCAGAAAGGAACAGCAACATCAGCAAAATTTTTCATTGAAGTGTAAACTTCGTTAAAAAATTTATTATCTTTAGCATTCTTATTTAAAGATGCTTTTGCTGCAGCCATATATTCTGTGAAATAATCTGAAGGTGTATCCTCTAGAATTACTCCATGTTTAGTAGTTAGCTCTCTTAAAGCTTTACCATTCTCATAGATTCTGTAACTTAAAGATTTTGCTAATGAAGCATTAGCAGCTACTTCAAGTGACTTTTTCTCATGAGCACTCATAGCATTGTATGTTTTTCCAGTAATATAAAAGTCAGCATTTACGACTACTTGGTGTAAACCTTGTAAGTAATAGTGCTTTAACACTTTTTGGAAACCAAATGTTAAGTCTGGTTTTGGACAACACCACTCAGCAGCATCGATAGTTCCTGCTTCAAGAGCTGGCAGAATGTCTCCACCACCCATTGCAACAGACGCTATACCAATGTCTTTATAAGTTTGTCCTGGAATTCCTGGAGGTGTTCTGAACTTATATTTTCTAAAGTCAGCCATATCTTTAATTGGTTTTGGAAACCAACCTAAAGCTTCTGGGCCAACTGGTTGAATCATAAATCCTTTAATATCTCTTCCCATTTCTTTCCAAAGTTGGTCGTATAATTCTTTACCACCACCATATTGGAACCATGATAGGAATGCGATATTGTCGATACCTACTCCACCACCAGCTACTGGCGAACCAAATAACATAGCAGCAGGGTGATCACCTGACCAATAGTGAGTCCATGCGAAACCACAATCAATCAAACCTTTATCAACAGCATCTAGAGTTTCTTTTACTCCTACAACCGCACCAGCTGGTAATATCTCAAACTTTAACGAACCACTCGTTAATTCAGTTACTGTGTCAGTAAAGTCCTTTAACATTTTAACTTCGTCAGCTTTAGTGTTAAGAACAGTTTGACACTTTAATGTTTTTGCAGCATTAGCACTTGAAGTAAATCCAAGAACTAAAATTGTTGCAAATAACATTGAAATGATTTTTTTCATTATTTATCCTATTGTTAGTTAAATTTAACTTGTTTAATTCAATCAGAAAAACAAACCTGACACAAGTGACAATTGATAAATATAAGTGTAAAAACAATAAAAAGCTTAAACTAAAAAACGATTCAACTTTTAATGGAAAATTTTGATTACATAATTATTGGAGCAGGATCAGCGGGATGTGTTCTTGCAAACCGACTTTCTGAAAATCAAAATAATAAAGTCGTATTAATTGAAGCTGGTGGAAAAGATAATTATCCATGGATACATATTCCTGTTGGATATTTCAAAACCATGCACAATCCCTCTGTTGATTGGTGTTATAAAACCGAGCCTGATGCTTCAATGAACAATAGGTCAATTCGTTATCCAAGAGGTAAAACATTAGGTGGTAGCTCTTCGATCAACGGACTACTTTATATAAGAGGACAAAGCAGAGATTATGATATTTGGCGACAATTAGGAAATACTGGTTGGGGTTGGGATGATGTTCTGCCATATTTTATAAAAGCAGAAAACCAAGAAAGAGGAAAAAATGAATTTCATGGTATTGGTGGACCTCTCTCAGTTTCTGATCAAAGAATTCAGTTACCATTATTGAATGAATTTCAAAATGCTGCCGAAGAGTTTGGCATCCCCAAAACAAAAGATTTTAATACAGGTGATAATCATGGATGTGGTTATTTTCAAGTTACTGAAAAAGATGGCTTTAGATGTAGTACTTCAGTTGGATATCTAAACCCAATAAAAAACAGACAAAATTTAAGAACCATAACTAATGCTCATGTAAAAAAGATTAATTTTGAAGGCAAAACTGCAAAAGGAATTGAATACTGGCAAGGTGATGAGCTTAAAAAACTAACTTGTAATAAAGAAATAATTTTATCATCTGGTTCGATAGGTTCACCTCAGATATTGCAAACTTCTGGAATAGGAAATTCTCAAAAATTAAAAGAATTAGGTATAGATATAGTACAAGAATTAAAAGGTGTGGGTGAAAATTTACAAGACCACTTGATGTTTAGACCTATATATAAAATTCAAGGACTTAAATCTCTAAACAAAAAGGTAAATAGTTTATTTGGAAAATTAATGATTGGTCTGGAATATGTTTTTAATCGTAGTGGACCAATGACTATGGGAGCGAGCCAAATGTGTATGTTTGCTAAAAGTGATCCCACACTAGAATTACCAGATCTACAATGGCACGTACAACCAATGAGTATGGACACTCTAGGAGCAACTAAAAATCATGATTTTCATGCTTTCACACCTACTGTTTCAAATATTAGACCTACAAGTAGAGGTCATGTGAGTATTGTAGATAAAGACTCTAGAACATATGCAAAAATAAAAATGAATTATCTTTCAACTGATCATGACCGAATGATTGCAGCTAGAGGATTAAAACTTACAAGAAAAATTGTCATGGAGTCTGAAACATTTAAAAAATATAAACCAGAGGAGTATAGACCTGGTATTGACATTAATGATGATGAGGAACTTGTAAAAGCAGGTTCAGATTTTGCACAAACAATTTTTCATCCAGTTGGCACATGTAAAATGGGTCAAGATGATATGGCTGTGGTTGATGAAAAACTAAAAGTAAAAGGAATTGAAAATTTAAGAGTAATTGATGCTTCTATAATGCCAAACATTACATCTGGTAATACCAATGCACCCACAATAATGATTGCTGAAAAAGGTGCGGATATGATAATATCAAAATAGATATATGGATACAGATATTTTACTAATAGTAGTTATATGGATACTTCTTACATTCTTTATATTCAAGCTTGCTAAATCAAAAAATAGGCATCCGTTAGGTTGGATATTGGTTAGTATTATTACCTCACCAGTATTGATACTCATCATTTTAGCGATCATGCCAAGTCTAAAAGGTGAAAAAAAAATAAGAAGAAAAAAAAAGAGAAAATCTAGGTAGAATTATTAGATTTAAACAGCGAATATGATAATTTCTAACAAATGAAATTATTGAAAATTTTTTTAATTATATTCTTTAGTTTTATTTTCTGGGCCAAAGCTGAGGATATTGCAGATTTTAAAATAGAAGGTATCGGTTTAGAAGATAGTTTATTAAATTTTTTTGATGAAAATTTAATAACCACATCCAAAAGAGATTTTTATAAAGATGATGAATTTTTAGTGAGTTTATTACCTACACTTAAAAGTGACAGTATATATGAATATATTCAAGTCCATTACAAAAAAAATGATAATAAATACATTGTTAAAGCAATTGATGGACTGATTGATGTTGATATTCAAAAATGCCTTAAAATGCAAAGAGAAGTTGTAGATGACATTTCCGTAACATTTTCCTCTACAAAAAAGAATGGTCCATCTAAAATTAAACACAGCGCTGACGTAACTGGAAAAAGTACGATTACACAGTATGAATGGCGATTCAATAAAGGGAATATCCATGTTGTTTGTTATGATTTTGTGGAACCAATGATTTATCCTGATGGTTTGAACGTTTCTATTATATCAAAGGATGTCACAAAATGGCTTAACACCAAAGCGTATAAATAAATATTAAAGTTGCGTAGATAATCGAATGTGGTAATTACAAAACCATGTTTGTAGACTTTTTAGGTCCAGAGCAATTAACTATTCTAACTCAAATTATTTTGATAGATTTAGTCTTAGCAGGAGACAATGCAATAATAATTGGTATGGTTGCATCAAAATTTCCTTTAGAGCAAAGAAGAAAAATAATTATTTTTGGAATTGGTGGTGCGGTTGTTTTAAGAATTGTTTTAACTTTAATGACTGCATATTTACTTCAAATAACTGGGCTAAGACTCTTTGGAGGTTTGCTTCTTCTTTATATTGTCTACAAATTGTATGTAGATGTTATTAAAGGTTCTGAAAATTATAACGATATAAAAGTTGATAATTCTAGTTTTTTTAAAGCTATTTGGACAATTCTATTAGCAGATTTTACAATGAGTTTAGATAATGTTTTAGGAGTTGCTGGAGCAGCTGGAGATCATTATGGATTATTAGTATTTGGTTTGATTCTATCAATTGCATTAATGGCATCTGCAGCAACTTTAATATCAAATTGGATCAAGAAATATAAATGGATTGCTTGGGCAGGCTTGATTGCAATATTAATTGTTGCTATTGAATTGATTTACACAGATATTAAAATATTATTTTTATAATGTATTTAAAAAATTATAACTTAAAGAATAAAACTGCAGTTGTTACTGGTGCTGGCAAAGGGCTTGGAAGAGCTTGCGCAATAGCACTTGCAGAAGCTGGAGCAAATTTGATTATAATTAGTAGAACTAAAAAAGATCTAGATGAAGTTTCAAAAAAGATTAAAAAATTAAAGTCAAAATGTAAATCTTATGTATGTGACATCACAAATTATAATGAGATTAAAGGCATTATTAATAAACAACCAAAAATAGATATTTTGATTAATAATGCTGGCAATAATATTCCTGAACATTTTACAAAAGTGAAGACTAAAAATATGGAATATCTTGTGAAGATTAATACGATGGCAACTTTTAACCTTGCTCAGCTGTGTGCTCTCAAGATGATAAAGTCAAAAAATAGAAAAAAAATTGGTGGTTCAATTGTCAACATGTCATCCCAAATGGGTCATGTTGGGGGTCCTATTCGAAGCGTATACAACATGACAAAATTTGGTTTAGAGGGATTAACAAAAGGTATGTCTATTGATCTTGCCAAATACAACATACGAGTAAACACTGTTTGTCCTACATTTGTGGTAACTCCAATGACAAAAAAATTTCTAAAAAGTAAAAAATTTAAAAAAGAAGTATTGGGAAATATTCCATTAGGAAAATTTGCTGAACTTTCTGATGTTTCAAGTGCAGCTGTTTTTCTTGCCTCTGATGCTGCGTCGATGATTACAGGAACCTCATTATTGGTTGATGGTGGATGGACTGCAAGATAATAACTAGATTATTTTTTTTAATTTTTTGTTTTTTACCAACGCATTCAATAGCAATAGAATTTACAGGAAAATTTCTACAAGGACACTTTATTATTGGAAAGACTGATCCAACAGCAAAAATCATAATAGATAAAAAACAAGTCAAAGTATCAGAGGATGGTTTTTTTGTTTTTGGTCTAGATAGAGATAGAAAGTTTGATTTAATAATTACAAAAATTGTTGATGGAAAAAAAGATAGAATAATAAAGAAAGTTCTGAAAAGGAAATATAATATTCAAAGAATAGATGGTTTAGAAGAAAGTAAAGTCACGCCTCCTGAGTCTGTTTACCAAAGAATAAAAGAAGAAAATAATAAGATTGGTGAAGCAAGAGCAATTAACTCAGATTTACCCTTTTTCAAAAATCAATTTATTATGCCAGTTGAAGGTATTATCAGTGGTGTCTATGGAAGCCAGAGAATTTTAAATGGTAAACCTAAATGGCCTCATTATGGAATTGATATTGCTGCTAAACAAGGAACTATGATCAAGTCATCTGGATCGGGTATTGTTACCATGGCAGAAGATGATCTTTATTATACTGGTGGAACAATAATTATGGACCATGGTCATGGCATCTCAACTATTTATTCACATCTTGAAAATGTAATGGTGTCTGTAGGAGATAAAATTAATCAAGGAGATATAATTGGAACTGTGGGTTCAACAGGAAGATCAACTGGTCCACATCTAGATTTTAGAGTGAATTGGTTTCAGACTAGACTAGATCCTTTGTCTGTAATAAATTAAATCATGCAAACATTAATTCTATTAGCTTTAGTTATCGTGATTGCGTGTATATTGTTTAGACCTATCACAAAAAAAGAATTGGATAGATATAACGACAAAGATTGGCCAGATATGGATTTACATTAAGAATTTAAAGAAGGCTGTTTTTTCATATCCTCTTTTTTAATACCAGCTACTTTTACTGGTGCTTTCATTGCATCTCTTCTAAAAGGTTCGCCTAATTCTTGATTTAAAATAACTTCTATAAATGTCGTAATACCTTTCTTTTGGTCTTCACAAGATTGTTTAATTGCTGTTGTTGTTTGTTCCATTGTTTTCACAGTTACTCCTTTTAAACCACAAGCATCTGCTACTTTTGCATAACTTAAATTTGGGTCAAGTTCAGTTCCTATAAAATTATTATCATACCATAAGGTTGTATTTCTTTTTTCTGCACCCCATTGGTAATTTCTAAAAATTACCATTGTAATTGCAGGCCATTCCTCTCGTGCACAAGAACTCATTTCGTTCATACTTATTCCAAAAGCTCCATCCCCAGCAAAACCAATTACAGGTGTATCTGGACATCCAATTTTAGCACCTAAAATTGATGGGAAACCATAACCACAAGGACCGAATAAACCCGGTGCTAAATATTTTCTTGGCTTTTCAAATGTCGGATAAGCATTTCCAATAGCGCAATTATTTCCTATGTCACTTGAAATAATTACATCCTCTGGCATACCTGCTTGAATTGCTCTCCAAGCTTGTCTTGGTGACATTCTATCTGCGTCTCTTTCTCTAGCTTCTTTATTCCAAACTGTTCCTTTATCGTCATCTTCATGATCTAAACTTGATAATTTTTGTAACCATGCTGATTTTGTTTGATGAATTAAATCTTTTCTTTTTTGTCTATCAGTATCTCCAGCATTTGGAGACAATTTTTCTAAAATTTGATTTGCTACTAATTTTGCGTCACCACTAATTCCAACTGTAACTTTTTTAGTTAATCCAATTCTATCTGGATTCATATCAACTTGAATTATACTTGCTTTTTTTGGCCAATAATCAATTCCATAACCTGGTAGAGTTGAAAAAGGATTCAATCTTGTACCTAATGCTAAAACCACGTCAGCTTTTGAAATCAATTCCATTGCAGCTTTTGATCCATTGTATCCTAATGGCCCAACTGCTAAAGGATGACTTCCTGGAAAACTATCGTTGTGTTGATAACCAGAACAAACAGGTGCATCAAGTTTTTCAGCAAGTTTTTTTGCCTCTTCAACAGCTCCACCAATAACAACACCTGCTCCAGATAAAATCACAGGAAATTTTGCTTTAGATAAGAGCTCTGCTGCTTTTGTAACTGCCTCTGCACCTCCACCTTGTCTTTCTAATCGTACTATTGGTGGTAATT
>QCQE01000009.1 GCA_003212275.1 Pelagibacteraceae bacterium AG-447-N18 | reverse complement strand
TTTTGTTGGTCTTTATTTCATTCGAATAGAATATAGCGGAATAAAAAATTTAGACCTCTTAAACAAACATATTAATACAAATAATTTTAACGCTGTTTTATCATTATTGATAATATTCATAATCATCAAATCTCTACCACCTATATTAAGCTGGTTTGTTATTGATGCTAGTTTTGCAGGAGACACAAAAGATGTTTGTACTGGCTCTGGTGCATGCTGGACGTATATTAAGGTTTGGATGAGAAGATTTATGTATGGAATGTATCCAAATGCAGAACAATGGAGAATTAATTTATCATTTGTAGCTTTAATATTACTCGGCTCTGTTGGATACTTTGCGACTGATAAATTTAAGAAATATTTAACACTATATTATGTAGTTATTTACCCTTTAATTGCTTTTTTGTTTATCTTCTTTTTTATTTCAGGTGGCCCTGTATTTTTTGATTTTTCTTATGGGATTATTGCTGCAATTTTATCTATCATCATTGGTTTTTTTATTCCAAGTAAATTTAAGTTTTATTACTTTTTAATAGTTCCTTTAGCACTTTATGTAATTTTGAAATATTTTCTTTTTTTTGAAGAATACATTGAGCTTGGAAAATTAGATGGTTTAAATTGGGTCGAAACGGGTGCTTGGGGAGGTCTGTCGCTAACATTTATAATTTCTTTTTTCTGTCTTATATTCTGTTTTCCAATTGGAATGGCTTTTGCTCTTGGACGAAGATCAGAGTTTCCGTTAATAAGATATATATCAGTTGGCTTTATTGAATTCTGGAGAGGTGTTCCACTAATAACAGTTTTATTCATGTCTGCTGTGATGTTTCCGATGTTTTTACCAGAGGACTTTTTCATTGATAAATTAGTCAGAGCCATAATTGCAATTTCTTTATTTGAGGCTGCATATGTTGCAGAAGTTATCAGAGGTGGCTTACAAGCTTTACCAAGAGGCCAATACGAAGCTGCGAAATCATTAGGTATGGGTTATTGGAAAATGCATATTTTTGTAATTTTACCTCAAGCTCTTAAATTAGTAATACCAGGAATAGCAAATACTTTCTTAGCATTAGTAAAAGATACTCCATTAATATTTGTTGTGGGATTATTAGAAATAGTTGGAATGTTAAATTTAGCTAAAACAAATCCGAAATGGTTAGGATTTGCTATGGAAGGGTATGTATTTGCTGCTATAATTTTCTGGATTATTTGTTATGCAATGAGTAAATATAGTTATAATCTAGAACAAAAATATAAAACCGATAGATAAAAATTTATGTCTGATAGTATTATCCAAATAAGTAATATGAATAAGTGGTTTGGTGATTTCCAAGTTTTAAAAGGAATAAATTTAGAAGTTAAACCAAAAGAAAAAATTGTTGTTTGTGGTCCATCTGGATCAGGAAAGTCTACATTAATTCGATGTATTAATAGATTAGAAGAGCATCAAGAAGGTAATATTGTCGTGGATGGAACTGAATTAACAGAGGATACAAAAAATATTGAACAAATTAGAGCTGAAGTTGGAATGGTATTTCAACAATTTAATTTGTTTCCTCACTTATCTATTTTGGATAACTGCACATTAGCTCCTATTTGGGTTAAAAAAATGCCCAAAAAAGAGGCAGAAGAATTAGCATTAAAACATCTAGAAAGAGTGCAAATTCTTGATCAAGCACAAAAATATCCAGGACAATTATCTGGAGGACAACAACAAAGAGCTGCTATTGCAAGAGCTTTATGTATGGAGCCAAAAATAATGCTTTTTGACGAACCTACATCTGCTTTAGATCCCGAAATGATTAAAGAAGTGTTAGATGTTATGGTTAATTTAGCAAAACAAGGAATGACTATGATCGTAGTTACACATGAAATGGGTTTTGCAAAAGAAGTTGCTGATCAAATGATATTTATGGATGAAGGAATGATAGTAGAAAAAGCTGATACCAAAGAATTTTTTGCTAATCCAAAGAGTGATAGAACCAAACTTTTCCTCAGCCAGATACTATAGTTCAAGCTAATTTCAAGAAATATTTCTCAAATTATAGCTGAAGTAATGCTTGACATATTTCCCCTAATACGGGTTTTTAGGTAAAAAAAATAAAAATTTATTGTTGCAGTAGGTATTAAAAACTAGTTCAATTAGTTTTTTAAAAAATTAAGAGGGGTCTTAATGGAAGATAATTTTAATAAGCATTTAGGCAATAAGCTTAAGCTTAGAAGACTAGCACTTGGTTTAACTCAAACTAAAGTAGCAAAAGCAATCAATGTCACATTTCAACAAATTCAAAAATATGAAAAAGGCACTAATGGGGTAAGTTCAATAAGGTTATTACAATTATCGAACTATCTTAAAGTACCAATTAATTACTTTTTTGAGGATTTTTCAGAATATCTTATAAATTTAGAGAAATCACAAGAAGGTCATATGAATGTAAATTATAACTTTTTAGTGAAATTATATTCTGAACTAAATGCTGATCAAAAATTGAAATTTAATAAATCATTACAGGCAGGAAGTAACAATATTTCAAAGGTTGGATAATTTTTGGCTCCTCGGGCAGGACTCGAACCTGCGACCAATTGATTAACAGTCAACTGCTCTACCAACTGAGCTACCGAGGAATATTAAAATCTCAACTTACTTTTTTTTTTCACTAAAACAAGATTTTTTTTGGAGGCAACGCCCGGAATCGAACCGGGATACAAGGATTTGCAATCCTCTGCGTAACCATTCCGCCACGTTGCCATATGTTTTAGAAGATAGCTACACTGAGTTTTATATAAAATATTTGCAATTAGTCTATTAAATAACGTTCCAATTTGATTATTGTTAATTTAGATTATTAAATTATAAACTAATAACACCCATGATAAGCGATAAATATATACATTCAAAAGTTGAAGATAAAATTTATGGTTATTGGGAGAGGAATAAATTATTTAAACCGCAAAAAAATTCAAAAAAATTTTCAATTGTAATTCCACCACCCAACGTAACTGGAAGTTTACATATGGGCCATGCTTTAAATAATTCAATTCAAGATTTATTAGTTCGTTATTATCGAATGAATAATTATGAAACTTTATGGCAACCTGGAACTGATCATGCAGGTATTGCAACGCAAGCACTTGTTGAGAGAAAATTAGAAAAGGAAAATTTAAATAAAATTGACCTTGGTAGAGAAAAATTTATAGAAAAAGTATGGGAATGGAAAAATGAATATGGGGACATAATCATTAATCAATTAAAGAAATTAGGATGTTCATGTGATTGGTCAAGAAATGCATTCACTATGGATGAAAATTTATCAAAATCAGTCATTAAGGTTTTTGTAGAATTACATAAAAAAAAATTGATTTATAAAGCTGAAAAACTCGTGAATTGGGACACTGTTTTAAAAACTGCGATTTCAGATTTGGAAGTAGATCAAAGAGAGATGAATTCTAAGATTTACTATATTAGATACCCAATAGACAATTCTTCAGAATTTATCACTATTGCCACAACGAGACCTGAGACAATGCTAGGGGATACTGCGATTGCAGTAAATCCGAAGGATAAAAGATATAAAAATTATGTTGGCAAAACTGTCACAATACCAATCGTAGGTAGAAAAATAAAAATTATTAAAGATAATTATGCTGATCCAGAGCAAGGAACTGGAGCACTTAAGATCACGCCAGCACATGATTTTAATGACTATGACGTTGGTCAAAGAAATAAATTAGAAATAATTAATGTTTTTACGGAAGAAGGAAAAATAAATGATAATGCTCCAAGAGATTATATTGGCTTAGATAGGTTTGATGCCCGTAAAAAAATATTAAATGAATTAAAAGAAAAAGACTTTTTTGTAAAAGAAGAAAATATCAAAAATAAAGTTCCATATGGTGATAGATCAAATTCAGTAATCGAGCCTTTTTTAACAGAACAATGGTTTGTTGATGCAAAGAAATTAGCGATCAAAGCTAAAAAAATTGTGAAGACAAAAAAAACAAATTTCTTTCCAACTAACTGGTCTAAAACTTATTTTCAGTGGATGAATAATATTGAGCCATGGTGTATTTCACGGCAATTATGGTGGGGACATCAAATACCAGCTTGGTATGGACCTGATCAAAAAATTTTTGTTGCGATCAATGAAAATGATGCAATTAAACAAGCAAAAAAACATTATAAAAAAGATGTAAAACTTACTAGAGATCCTGATGTTTTAGATACATGGTTTTCTTCAGGATTATGGCCATTCGCAACTTTAGGTTGGCCTGATAAAAAAGATTACGTAAAGAAATTTTATCCAACAACAGTTTTAGTAACAGGTTTTGATATTATTTTTTTCTGGGTAGCTAGAATGATTATGTTTGGTATGGAATTTTTGAACAAAGAACCATTTAAAGATATTTATGTCCACGCGTTAGTTAGAGATGAAAAAGGACAAAAAATGTCTAAGTCAAAAGGGAATGTAATTGATCCATTGGATCTAATTGAAAAATATAGCGCTGATGCATTACGTTTTACTTTGCTTTCTATGGCATCCCCAGGAACTGACGTTAAACTTTCAGAAGATAGAGTTAAAGGATATAGAAACTTTTTAAATAAATTATGGAATGCTAATAATTTTTTAATTACTAATAAATGTGATTTTAAAAAAACCAACAAAGTCCCAAAAATTTCATTAAATATCAATAAATGGATCTATTCGGAGTTAATAGAGACTAAAAATAAAATTCAAAAAAATATTGAAGATTATCGATTTGATGAGGCAGCAAAAAATGCTTATCAATTTGCATGGCACTCATATTGTGATTGGTATATTGAGTTGTCTAAAACAATTCTGTACTCAGAGGATAAAAAGGCAAAAACAGAGGTAAAAGAAGTTTCTGCTTATGTTTTTAAGCAAATATTGGTTATGCTTCATCCTTTCATACCATTTGTAACCGAGGAAATATGGTTAAAGAACAAATTTGATGAGTCTAATAAAAATTTCCTTATGTATAAAAATTGGCCTTCTGGAAAAATTAAAAAAGACCAATCTCTTAAAGAAGTTGAAAAAATTATCAAAATTATCTCTGAATTAAGATCATTTAAAAATGAATTAAATGTCAGTCCTGGTTCATTTGTTGATGTTGCAATTAACAAAATTGCTAAAAAGAATAAATCATTAGTTAATAATAATGATGTAATTTTAAAAAAACTGGGTCGTATCAACAATTTTTTTGATAAAGAACAGGATAAACCCTCTGCAACACTTGTTATTTCTGGGGACATTTTTAAGATTTATTTTGATGAAAATGTTGATCTTAATTTGATTAAAGAAAACTTACAAAAACGTCAGAACAAATATCAAGACGAACTAGATAAGATTTCTCAACGATTATCTAATAAAGGCTTTACAGATAGAGCACCAAAAAATATTGTTGAACAAGAAAAAACTAACTATAGTAGTCTTAAAGATAATATCAAAAAAATATCTTTGACTATTGAGAGTTTATAATGCGGAAATTTAATAAAAAAAAATTACCTAGTAGACATACATCCTTAGGTCCAGATAGAGCACCTCATAGATCTTTTTATTATGCAATGGGTGAAACTGAAAAAGATGTATCAAAACCATTTATAGGAGTTGTATCAACTTGGAATGAAGCTGCTCCTTGCAATATTGCCCTTATGCGACAAGCTCAATCAGTGAAAAAGGGTGTGAGAGCATCAGGAGGGACACCAAGAGAATTTTGCACAATTACGGTTACTGATGGTATTGCCATGGGTCATGAAGGAATGAAATCGTCTTTAATTTCAAGAGAAGTTATAGCTGACAGTGCTGAATTAACAGTGAGGGGTCATTGTTATGATGCATTAGTAGGTATTGCAGGTTGTGATAAATCTTTACCAGGATTAATGATGTCCATGGTTAGGTTAAATGTTCCAAGTGTTTTTATATATGGCGGTTCAATCCTTCCAGGAAAATATAAAGGTAAGGATGTAACTGTAGTTGATGTTTTTGAAGCGGTTGGAAAACATTCATCAGGTCAAATGTCTGCTAAAGAATTAAGAAAATTAGAATTAGTAGCTTGTCCTACAGCGGGAGCGTGTGGTGGTCAGTTTACTGCAAATACAATGGCATGTGTTTCAGAAGCAATCGGTTTAGCGTTACCTTATTCAGCAGGAACACCAGCTCCATATGAAGAAAGAGATAAGTATGCAAAAGCAAGTGGCCGAATGGTTATGGAATTATTAGCAAAAAAAATTAAACCAAGAGATATCGTTACAAGAAAAGCATTAGAGAACGCTGCAACAATAGTTGCTGCAACAGGGGGTTCAACTAATGCAGCATTACATTTACCAGCAATTGCAAATGAAGCAGGAATTAAATTTGATTTAATGGATGTTGCAAAAATATTTAAAAGAACACCTTATCTTGCTGATTTAAAACCAGGTGGAAAATATGTTGCTAAAGATATGTGGTTAGCAGGTGGTGTGCCGATGCTTTTAAAAACTCTTTACGATGGTGGATATATTCATGGAGATTGCATGACCGTTACGGGCAAAACAATGAAAGAAAATTTAAAAGGTATTAAATTTAATCCAAAACAAAAAGTTTTAAGAGCTTATAACAGACCTTTATCACCAGATGGTGGTGTTGTAGGATTAAAAGGAAATTTAGCTCCAGAGGGTGCAATTGTAAAAATTGCGGGTCTAAAAAAATTACAATTTTCTGGAAGAGCAAGATGTTTTGATAATGAAGAAAGTGCAATGAAAGCTGTTCAAAGCAGAAAATATAAAGATGGTGATGTGATAATTATTAGATACGAAGGCCCAGTTGGTGGACCAGGTATGAGAGAAATGCTTTCAACAACTGGTGCAATTTATGGTCAAGGCAAAGGTGAGAAAGTTGCTTTAATTACTGATGGAAGATTTTCTGGCGCAACAAGAGGATTTTGTGTTGGTCATGTAGGTCCAGAGGCAGCTTTGGGAGGACCGATTGCTCTTTTACGTAATGGTGATTTAATTGATATTGATGCTAAAAAAGGAACAATTAATGTTCGTTTAACAAGAGCACAATTAGCATCAAGAAAAAGAAAGTGGAAGGCTAAAAAATCTGATTTTGGCTCGGGAACTCTTTGGAAATATGCACAAACAGTCGGGCCAGCAAGTTTAGGAGCCCCAACTCATCCTGGTAAGAAAAAAGAAGTTAAGGAATATTCAAAAATTTAATGAAAATTCGCCCAGTTATTTTATGTGGTGGCGCCGGAACAAGACTTTGGCCAAAAGCTAAAAAACATCAAGCAAAACAATTTATTGATTTTGGTAATTGGACTTTATTGGGTAAAACTTTAGAGAGAGTTAAAGCATCTATATATGATGCACCAATTATAAGCACTAATGCAAAATATTTAAAACAAGTAAAACAACACCTAAAGAAACATAAAATAAGAAAATTCAAAATAGTTTTAGAGCCAGCTAAAAGAAACACAGCACCCGCTATTTTAAGCACAGCTTTAATTAAAGATATACCTAACGAACAACCATTAATGTTCTTGGCTGCTGATCATTTGATAGAAAAAGTTGGTTTATTCAATAAAGCTATCAAAAAAAATCAAAAGAAACTTACTCAAAACAATATTTTTATCTTTGGGATTAAACCCAAAATGCCCTCTAGTGAATTTGGTTATTTTTTAACAAAAAGTAACAAAGTAACTAGATTTGTAGAAAAACCCAAAGAGGCTAAAGCTAAACAAATAATTAGTAAAAAAGGTTATTGGAATTCTGGAATGTTTTATTTGAGAAAAGACTCAATCATTAATAATTTTAAGAAATACCAACCAAATATTTACCGAAACTGTAACAAAGCTGTAACAAAAGCAAAATATAAAAGTAATGTGTACTATTTAAATAAACAAGCATTTACCAAAGCAACAGCCAAGTCTTTTGACTATGCAATATTAGAAAAAACCAAAGATATAAATGCTATCAAATTAGATATTCCTTGGTCTGATTTAGGGTCTTGGAAAGAAATCTGTAAGATGTATGGACGAAATAAAAGACATTATTTTAAAAAGAAGAATGTATTCCACAGACCATGGGGTAGTTATGTTAATTTATTTAATGGTAAAGAGTTCTTGATTAAAGAATTATATGTAAAACCCAAAGGTATATTAAGTCTTCAAAAACATCATCACAGAGCTGAGCACTGGGTAGTTACTCACGGTAAACCTAAAATTACCTTAAATAAGAAATATTTTACAATGAAACCTGATGAAACTATCTTTATTCCATTAGGTGCAATTCATAGAATAGAAAATCCCTACAAAAAACCAGTTAAAATAATTGAAGCTCAAGTAGGATCTATATTAAAAGAAACAGATATTGTTCGATACCAGGACGTTTATGGCCGTGTTAAATAATTAACACGACCACAAAATATATTTAAAACCAACTATTTGGAATAATTATGTAGTGGATTGCTAAAACAATTCCAACTGAAACACTTAATCCAAAGATCATTTTAAGAAAGTCTTTACCAATTAATGGGAAGACATATTTAAACTTATAATCTTTGTTCATTGTTGAAATTGCAAGTTCTCTACCACATAATAAACCAACAAATACCCATGTTGTGGACATAGGCAAATCATTAAGTTCTTTAAAATAGTATAGGACAGCAGCATAAATTACGTTAATAATCGTAGCTGATCTCGCATATCTCGTTCCTGTTTTCTCTAAAACCACAGTTTGAATACGTCCACCCTGAATATAAAAGATGTAAAATAACAACGCTGTAAAATATGCCATTACAATTAAAAGTAATGAAATATCTAACTCTCTTGGAAGATAGACAGCAATATTAGCTACATCGTGAGATAACCAAACCCACCATAACCACCCAGATGTTACCCAAACTGAGTTACGCCAAAAAGCAATATATTTTTCATCAACTTCGTCTAATTTTTCATTGATAAATTTTGAAACAGCTATCCAAGCAATATAAGCGACCATTGCTGCTAAACCGTAACCAACTACACTTTTTAACAGCATCTTTTCAAGCACAACTGTTGAAGCAAATGCTGAAAGAACTAAAAAGGTTGTTGATACAGGTATACCAACTCTTGTTAATAACAAGAGTATTGCAGGTGCTACTGCGTGATACCATTGAATTTCTTGATAAGGTATTCTGGTTAGTCTTCCGTAAGAAATATCACCATCATACGAATACCATCCCCACGCTAAAGCTATGATCATTACACTCGAAGCAGATCCTGCAAGTACATACCATTTAAACCATTTCTTTTTTGAAGCTATAAAAGTACCTAGTGTTTGAATTGAGTCGTTAGCGATTACGCTATAACCGGCAAGGGCAAACCCTATAACCGTGTAAATTAAAGTCATATCCATTTTATCTCCTTTATATTATTGTTTTCGGTTCCTATTGATTCATGACTTAAGGAGTATGTAATTCTAGATGGAAAATAATTCTATATATAAATTTATTGATATGAGAATCAGAAGGTGGATTCGTTAATAGGTAAACTAATTAAAACCAAAGTCTACTTTAAAATTAAAATACAACCTTATAAATACCAATAATAAATAATGGTATCTGTAATGCAAAATTAGTTAGTATCGCTTTATCCTTGCTTACAAATCCAGCGATAGTCCATCCAACAACACCTAATCCGTGAAAGTATATATTTAAAGGGTATATATTTAGGTTTGTTAATAGAATACCAACTAAAACTAGAAATGTGCTTATCCATTTAAGATACTTCTTAATAAACATACGTTTTCCTTTCAGCTTGTTTTATTTTGATTTTAGATAATAACTTATCTACACTTTTTACATAATCCAAAAAACTCAAGATTGTATTTACTATATTTCATACCATCTTTGTCTTTGAAGTTAGCTAAGTATTTGGAAAGACCTGCACTACTTATTTCTGTTACTTTCTCACAAATCTCACAGATAGAAAATGCTGTAGCTTTAGCCACTCGACAGCTTGAATTGTGACACGCAATAAATGCATTTCGACTCTCTATTTTGTGAATTTTTCCTATTTCCACTAGCTTATCTAACGCTCGATAAACTTGTAGGGGAGCTTTAATGCCTTTTTTTTGAACATTAAAAAGGATTGAATAAGCTTTCATTGGTTCAGGAGATTTATCAATTAAATCAAAAATAATTTGCTGATTTTTGGTGAGAGTATGTTCTTTATGCATTGTCTTCATTTTACAGATTCCTCATTAATTTTTCAATTTAATAGATTGTTTTATTTTAAATAATGAAAGTATGAATAATAATAAAGCTGCTGTTATAATTGATGGACCTGAGGATGTATTAAACTCCAAAGACGTTAACAATCCAATAATTACTGATAACAAGCCTCCTATAATTGAATAGATAACCATACTTTGTGGACTTGATGATAAATTTCTGGCCATTGCAGCAGGAATAATTAACATCCCAGTGATTAATAACAATCCAACCATTTTAATTGAAATAGCGATGATTGCTGCCATTAAAATTGTAAATATAGCTTTAGCTCTATCCGGATTTAAGCCTTCTGCTTCTGCTAGTTCATAATTTACTGTTGAAGCGAATAAAGGCTTCCAAATTAATTTTAGAACTAAAAGGATTAATGCTCCTCCAATCCATATGATCAACAAATCATCAACTGAAACCGCTAAAATATCTCCAAATAATAATCCCATAATATCAAACCTGATAAATGTTAAAAAACCTATAACAACAAGTCCAACTGCCAGAGATGAGTGTGCTAAAAGACCCAATAAAGCATCACCTGGTAAATTAGTTTTTTTTTGAAGTTGAATTAAAATAAGTGCTATCAGAGATGAAATGATAAACACCGATAGCGCAATATTAAACTCCATAGTAAACGCTAATGTCACTCCTAATAAAGCAGAGTGAGCTAAGGTGTCACCAAAATAAGATAATCTTCTCCATATAACAAAGCAACCAAGAGGTCCTGTTACAAAAGCAACCCCAATTCCAGCTACCAAAGCTCTTATAAAAAAATCATCAAACATCTAATTTTTTTTAATTTCACCTTCATCTGTATGAATATGATCGTGCTTATGTTCATATCTTGATAATATTTGAGAAGCTTGTTCACCAAATAAAGCTTTATATTCATTATTTTTTGCAACATCCATTGGAGAACCTGAGCAACAAACATGACCGTTTAAACAGACAACATGGTCAGTGGCTGTCATTACAGTGTGTAGATCATGAGAAATCAATAAGATACCACAACTTAATTCATCAGAAATTTTCTTAATTAGTTCGTATAAAGCAATTTCACCAGTAAAATCTACTCCCTGTACTGGTTCATCTAGTACTAATAGCTCTGGTTTTTTTGATATAGCTCTTGCAAGTAAAACTCTTTGAAACTCACCACCAGATAAATCTCCTAAATTTTTATTTTTAAGATGAATGACCCCAGTTAAAGACAAAGCTTCATCAATTGTCTCTTTATTAAGACTTTCAGTTAATACCATGAAATCATTTACTCTTAGCGGTAACGTCCAATCAATTGAGATTTTCTGCGGGACATATCCAACTTTATGGGTATATTTTTCAACTGAACCATCAATTTTTTTGTAAATACCTAAAGCAATTTTAGCTGTTGTGCTTTTTCCTGATCCATTTGGACCTATAAGAGTAACTATTTTACCTTTCTCAACTTGTAGTGAGACTCCTTTGACTAACCATCTGTTGTTCAACTGTAAACCAGCATCATTTAATTTTACCAATATATTTTGATCAGTGCTCATTTTATTTCTTGACTAATAAGTGTTATATTATTACATAGTGTTATATTATAACAATTTAAATATACAACATATGAAAAACATAAAGAAATTACCATTAATCCTATCAATATTATCATTCTTAACAATTTTTGTGCCAGCAAACGCTGAAATTAAAGTAGTTGCAACAATTAAACCAATCCATTCTCTTGCAAGTTATTTAATGGATGGTGTTGGTAAACCAGATTTAATCGTTGATGGTTATGCTTCACCACATGGATTTGCTCTTAAACCATCACATGCAAAAATGATTCAAAATGCAGATATTATATTTTGGGTAGGAGAGGACATAGAAAGTTTCTTAGAAAAACCATTAAAAACTATTGCAAAAAAAGCTGAAAAAATTGAATTAATGGAAATTAAAGGTTTAACTAAACTTAAATTTAGAGAAAGAAATATTTTTGAAGAGCATGATCATGGTCATAAAGAAGACGATCATGATGATCATGCAAAAAAAGAGGATGATCATGACGATCACGATCATGATAAAAAGGAAAAAGAACATGGTCATGATGAACACGGACATGACGATGAGCATAAAAAAGATGGTCACGATGAGCATGGTCATGAAGGACATGCACATGGCGAATTTGATCCACATATCTGGTTAGATCCTATGAATGCAAAAGTAATTTTAAGCGAGATGGCTGAGCACTTAATCGAAAATGATCAAAAAAATGAGGCTAAATATAAAGCAAATTTAAAAAAAGCTCATAATGATTTAGATAAACTTACAAAAAAAGTTAAGTCTGAATTAAATAAAGATTTTAAATCAGTAGTCTTCCATGACGCCTATCAATACTTTGAAAAAAGATTTGGGATAAATATTCTTGGAGCATTTACAGTAAATACAGACGTTATGCCGGGTGCTGAGCAATTAGCTGAAATCAGAGAGGTAATTGAGCATGATAAAGTTAGTTGTATATTTTCAGAGCCTCAATTTAATCCTGATATTATTAAAGCTGTAGCAAAAGATACTAATGTTGCAACAGGTGTAATTGATCCATTAGGAGCTACACTTGATCCAGGTAAGGATTTGTATTTTGATTTAATAGGTAATATGTCAAAATCTTTCAAAGGTTGTTAATTAGAAATTGATCTTTAGTTATAAATAATATCTAATAATGGGATGAGTACAGTTTCCCTGACATTAGATGAAATTTTTGATTTAGCTAAAAAAACTTTACTAGCTAATGGTTGTGATGATGAAACAGCTTCTATTCTGTCTGACCTGATTAGAAATGCCGAAAGGGATGGATCTTTATCACATGGTTTGTTTAGATTACCTGCATATGTGAGTGGTTTAAAAAGCGGAAAAATTAATGGTAAAGGAAAGCCTGAAATTAAAAAAATTTCTTCATCAGTTATAAAAGTTCAAGGCAATAATTGTTTAGCGCCAGTAGTTTTAAATAAAGGGTTGCCTGAATTAGCTAAAGCTGCAAAAGAAAATGGTGTAGCAGTGCTTGCAATAAATAATTCTCATCACATGGCAGCGATGTGGCCCGAAACAGAAAAGTTAGCAGAAGAAGGTTTAGTTGCTTTTGCATGCACATCATACAAACCTGCTGTAGCACCTGCTGGTGCAATCAAACCATTGTTTGGAACAAATCCGATTTCATTTGCTTGGCCGCGACCTGGTAAAACTCCAGTCGTTTATGATATGGCCACAGCATCAATGGCAATGGGAGAAGTCCAAGTCGCTAAAAGAGAAGGGCACAAAGTTCCACTTGGAACTGGTTTAACTAAAGATGGTAAAGAGACTACTGATCCAGGCGCAATTGCAGATGGTGGTGTATTACTTCCTTTTGGTGGTTACAAAGGTTCAGCAATAGCAATGATGGTTGAGTTAATGGCTGGTGCTTTGGTTGGTGATAATTTTAGTTTTGAAACAGCAGCTAAAGATAATAATGATGGTGGACCACCAAGCGGGGGAGAATTTATCATTGCAATTTCACCTGACAAAACTTCAGGAACAAATTGGCAAAAACATGCAGATGAATTTTTTGATAAAATGAAATCTTTTGATGGGGTTAGACTTCCAGGTGAAAGAAGACACAAAAATAGATTAGATAAAGGCCCTCGAAATATTAATGAAGACTTGGTTAATAAAATAAAATCTCTAAGCTAAAGTTATTTCAATCGGTGTATGATCTGAAGGTTTCTCACGACCTCTTGGATCTTTATTAATATTTATACCTTTAATTTGATCAACCAAAGAATTTGAAACTAAGAAGTGATCAATTCGCATCCCATTATTTTTTTGCCAAGCACCTCTCATGTAGTCCCAAAAGGTATAACCTTCCTTAGTTTCATTAAAATGTCTATAGACATCACTAAAACCAAGGTTGATCATTTCTCTTAATTTTTTTCTTATTTCCAATCTAAACAGAGCATCATCCTCAAAACTTTTTGGATTATAAACATCTTCAGGTGCTGGAATAATGTTAAAATCTCCAGCAAGAATAATATTTGAATTTTTTTTACTTAAACTCTTTAATTGTTTAATTAAATCATCCAACCATTGTTTCTTATATTTATATTTATCTGTATCTACAGGATTTCCATTAGGTGTATAAATATTTATTAATTGAATATTTTTCTTCTTATACTCCAGTTCAGCTGAAATTATTCTTGATTGCTTTAGTTTATCTTTGATTAAGTCAGTTTTAATATTTTTTAATTTACCTTTAGATATAATCGCAACCCCATTATAACTTTTTTGGCCAAATACGTGACTTTCATAATCCATTGCTGAAAAATCATCATAGGGAAAATTTACATCCTCTGTTTTGATTTCCTGCATCATTAGGATATCTGGTTTATATTTTAAGAGATAACTTTTGATATTTTCTATACGAGCTCTCACAGAATTTACATTCCATGAAGAAATAATCATTAAAGAGAAAAAGAAACACCACAACCACAAGATGACTTAGTTTGTGGATTTGTTATCTTAAATTGTTCACCAATTAATTCTGAAACATAATCAACTTCAGAGCCTTTTAATAAATCTGCTGAAGTTTTATCAATTAAAATATTTTCAAAGTTTAAATCATCTTTTGATTTTTCTTTATCAAAAGTGAATTCGTATTGAAATCCTGAGCAACCACCACCTTTAATAGCGATTCTAAAAAAAGACCCTTTATCTTTTTTAGACAGCAAAACATTGATCTGTTTTAGTGCTTTATCAGTAAATTTAATTTCTTTAATCATAATTGATCACTGGTATTAGTAATATAATACTTAATATTTTATTTTAAAGGATGAAAAAATACTCAAAGATAGGTCAATTCAAAAGTAAAGGTAGGATATTTAAGGAATCTTTGTCAAAATATAGATCACCTTATCAAAGAGATAGAGATCGTATTATTCACAGCGCTTCATTTAGAAGATTGAAACATAAAACACAGGTATTTGTTAATACTGAAGGGGATCATTATAGAACTCGAATTACTCATTCTATGGAGGTTGCTCAAATAGCAAGATCCATCGCCAGATATTTCAGTTTGAACGAGGACTTAGCAGAAACACTCAGTTTAGCCCACGATTTGGGCCACACTCCATTCGGTCATGCAGGTGAAGATGCTTTAAATGAATGTATGAGCACTCATGGAGGGTTTGATCACAATTTACAAACATTAAGAATTGTTATGTTTTTAGAAAATAAGTATTTGAAATTTAGTGGCTTAAATCTCTCTATTGAAACATTAGAAGGACTTTTAAAACACAATGGTCCAGTTGAAGATTTTCATTTAGTTGATGAATTAATAGGTGTTAAGAAATTTAAAAACATGATTAATTTTAATACCTTTCCATCACTAGAGGCTCAAATTTCATCTATATCTGATGATATTGCTTATAATAACCATGACATACAAGATGGTATTAAAGCAAACTTATTCAGATTAGAAGAGTTAGTAGAAATAGATTTTTTTAAAAATATTTATAGAAAATATAAAAAAAAAATTAACAAAAAAAATTACAAGATTGCAACTTACCAGATTATAAGAGATTCAATTGACTTAATGATCAAAGATTTAATAAGTAATACCATCAAAAATCTTAATCAAAATAAAATTAAAAGTAGAAATGATTTGAATAAAACTGATTTTCTTATGGTTGATTTCTCTGATAAAATTAAAAATTCTGATAATGAAATTAGGTATTTTTTAAGGTCCAAAATGTACAATAACAAGAATGTGCTAAATAAAAATAACAAAGGTAAATTAATAATTAAAAGATTGTTTACCAAAATAAGTAAAAATCCGGCAAAATTTATTTCAAAAGAACATTTATCTAAAAACAAATATCGATCAGTTTCTGATTTTATTTCTGGTATGACTGACAGATATGCTATCAACCTTTATAACGATATCAAATGAACATTTTTGATCAATACTTAGATAAAATAAAAAAGATTATTTTAGATTTATCGAAAAAGGGTAAAATAATTTTGCCAGATAATTTAGATGGAATAAAAACAGAAATTCCACCTGAGAAATTTAATTGTGACATTTCTACAAATGTTGCGATGGTTTTGTCAAAAATGAATAAAAAACCTCCTTTGGAATTAGCTGAAATATTAGCAAAGAGTCTTAAAAATGAGGACAAGTCAATAAAAGAGGTATCAATCGCAAAACCCGGATTTATAAATATCAAATTTCAACCTGAGTTTTGGACAAATTTTTCAAAAGAAATTATTAAGAACGCTAAAACATTTGGAATAAATACAAACGAGCAAAAGAAAAATTATTTAATTGAATTTGTTTCTGCCAACCCAACAGGACCTTTACATGTGGGTCATTGCCGAGGTGCTATCTTAGGAGATGTAATTTCAAATGTTTTATCATTTAATAATCATAAAGTTACTAAAGAATATTATGTAAATGACTATGGCAATCAGATAATTAATTTCACAAAATCAGTATATTTTAGAATAAGAGAAATCAAATTTAATGAAACTTTTCCAACAGATAATGAAGATCTTTATCCTGGTGAATATTTGATCGAGTTTGCAAATAATATCATTTCTTCAAATCCAAAAATAGATTTTACTAATTACGATGCAATATCTGAACAATTAACGAGTCTGTCTATAGACGAGGCAATTAAATTAATAAAAAAAAATCTTAGTAGCCTTGGTATAATTCACGATAATTTCGTCAGTGAAAAAAAATTAGTCCTTAATCAAGAAGTTGAAAAAGTAGTAGAAAATCTTCAAAAAAATAAATTTGTTTATAAAGGTAAAATTAAAGCTCCAGCTGGTGAGGGTGATAATAATTGGGTTGAAAGAGAACAATTACTTTTCAAATCAACTGATTTTGGTGATGACAAAGATAGAGCATTACAAAAATCTGATGGTGCTTGGACTTATTTTGCTAGTGATGTTGCCTACCATAAAAATAAATTGGATAGAAAGTTTGACTATTTAATAAATATTTTAGGCGCGGATCATGCGGGTTATATTAAAAGAATTACATCTTCTGTCGATGCTTTGTCGAACTCTAAAGGAAAACTTATTTGTAAAGTTAGTCAACTTGTAAAACTTATAAAGGATAAAAAACCATTCAAAATGTCAAAACGTAAAGGTGATTATATAACTGTCGATGATTTAATTAATGAAGTTGGAAAAGATGCTACACGTTTTATCATGTTGAACAGAAGTAATGATGTCGAACTCGATTTTGATTTTGATAATGTAATTGAAAAATCAAAAGACAACCCTTTGTATTATGTGCAATATTGTTATGCTCGAATTTCATCTGTTTTTAGACATTTGGAAATAGATTTAAAAAAAGATTTAAAGATTGAAGAATACAATTTTGAATATTCTGACCATGAAATAAATATCTTAAAAAAAATATCTGAGTGGCCAAAGTGTATCGAAATCTCAAGTAAGAAGCTAGAACCACATAGAATTCCAGTTTATCTTTATGAACTAGCCTCTCTCTTTCATTCTTACTGGAACTTGGGAAAAGATAATCCTGAAAAAAGATTTATAAATGAGAATAAGAAGATATCAAATGACAAATTAGTTTTATTAAAACTTATATCAAATGTTGTTAAATCTGGGATGAATATTGTAGGTGTGTCTGCTCCTGAAAAAATGTAATGTTTAAAGAAATCAAATATATTATTTTTGTTTTTATTATTGGTCTTTTTATTTTTTTTACAGCAAAATATTATTTTTCTGATGCCTATAAAAAAAAATCTTATAGATCACTCAACAATATCGAGAATAAGATAAATACTTATTCAGAAAAATTACCAATTTTAGAAGATGATACGAAAAATATTATTGAATACGTTGAGCAAACAACCAATAAAAAAAAGAAAAAATTTAATTTTTGGAAATTATTAGAAAATAATGAATAAACGTCGATCTTTTATTGTTGGTATCAAATCAACAAAACTTTCAGCAAAAGAAAAGTCATTTCTTAAAAAATATAAACCCTGGGGAGTTATCTTATTTACAAGAAATATTAAAAATATTGATCAAACGCTAAAACTCACCACGTCAATAAGAAAATTATTTAAAGATAAAAAATATCCCATTTTAATTGATCAAGAAGGGGGTAAAGTTAACCGGTTAAAAAATATTATATCATTCGATAATTTGACTTCAGAATTTTTTGGAAAAAAATATGTTAAAGATGTAGATGAATTTAAATTTTATTATAAATTATTTATTGATAAAACTTCATATTTATTAAAATCTCTTGGTATTAATATTAATACTTCCCCTGTCTTAGATTTAAGAATTAAAGGTGCATCAAATATCATTGGGAATAGATCTTTTTCCAATAATCCCAAAATTGTATCTAAAATAGGAGATTATTGTATCAATTATTTCCATCAAAATGGTATTGGGACAGTCATAAAGCATATTCCAGGACATGGTCTTGCAAAAGTAGACAGTCACCATTTTACTCCAATGGTAAATAAAAAATTGAGTTATCTAACTAAGAAAGATTTTCTTCCTTTTAAAAATAAAAAAACTTTTTTTGCAATGACCGCTCACATAATTTTTACTCAAATTGATAAAGAAAATTGTGTTACTCACTCAAAAAAATTTATTAAATTAATTCGCAATAAAATTGGTTTTAAAGATATTTTGATTTCTGATGATTTATCCATGAAAAGTCTTAAGGGTAATTTAAAGGAAAATACAATCAAAACGTTTAGTGCAGGTTGTAATTTAGCCTTACATTGTAATGGAAATTTAAATGAAATGAAAATTGTAGGAAATAATTCACCATTGATAAATCCTTTTCTCGTTAAAAAAACATCACAATTTTACAAAATTTTAAGTTAATATTGACTGATGATAGAAAATGATTCTGAACTTTTTAAAGTAGATGTTGAAAATTATAATGGACCATTGGACGTTCTTTTAGATCTTGCAAAAGCTCAAAAAGTTAATCTTGAGGATATATCTATTACAAAATTAGCAGATCAGTTTCATGATTTTATTACTCAAGAAAAAAAATTAAATTTAGAGATTGCTTCAGAATACTTATTAATGGCAACATGGTTAGCATATTTAAAATCAAAATTACTATTACCAGGTACCCCTGAAGAAGAATTTAAAGTTCAAGAAGTAGCTGAAAAATTAAAACTTCAACTTAAGAAACTTGAATTAATAAGGTTATTATCTGAACAGATGCTTAAAAGAAAAAGATTAGGAAGAGAAATTAGAACTAGAGGTATGAGAGCAGGCATAAGGCCCATCTACAATAGCGAGTATAAATTAAATTTATTTGACCTCATGAAAACCTATTCTACTATAATTATGACTAAAGATTTTCAGAGAATTAACATTCCAAAATTACCAGTTTTTACAACAGAAGAAGGTATAAAAACTATAAAAGATTTTTTTGGAAAATTAATGGACTGGAAAAAATTAGATGATTTAATTCCGAAAAATTTTAAAAGTGGATCAAAGTACAAACGAACCGGTAAAGCAGGAATATTTGCTGGCTCTCTTGAGTTGGTCAAAGAGGGCAACCTAAGCATAAAGCAAGAAAACCTTTTTGATGATATTTATATAAAAGAAAACAAATGATAAAAAAAAAGATTAAGAAAAAAGACAATATTATTAATTTTCCAACTAAATTATCTTCAATTGAAAAGGAAATTGAAGGAATTGTTTTTGCTGCTGCAGAACCATTAGATATTGAAACTATTGAAAATAAGATATCTAAAAAAACGGATGTTGAAAAAATTTTGTTAAAATTACAAGCTGAATATTCAAATCGGGGTATTAACTTAGTTTGCATTTCTAAAAAATGGTCTTTTAGAACCTCACCTAATCTTTCAAATTTAATGACCCAAGAAAAAACTGTTGAAAAAAAATTATCAAAAGCTGCAATAGAAACTCTTGCTATAATTGTTTATCATCAACCAGTTACTCGGGCAGAGATAGAAGAAATAAGAGGGGTAGCTTTTGGAACTAACACCTTGGAAATTTTAATGGAATTAAATTGGGTTAAACCTGGTGGACGAAAAAATGTCCCTGGTCGACCTATTCAATATGTCACGACGGATGACTTTTTAAGCCATTTTAACTTGCAAAAATTATCTGATTTACCAACAGTGGATGAACTTGGAGCTGCAGGTTTAATTGATAGTACTAATATTGATAACGCTATTTTTGGTACTGGAAAATTCTACAAAGAAAAACAAGACGATAAAAAAGAGGACATTTATTCAAATATTGATGAAATGTTAAGTAGCACTCTTGACTCTGATGAGAAGAACTAAGCCTACAAATTAGACTTTTCAATTATTGATAAAAAGGTTATAAGTTTTCTATGAGCATTGGAATTTGGCAAATAGCAATCGTTGTAATACTTGTGGTATTATTATTTGGTAGAGGAAAAATTTCTAGCCTTATGGGCGATGTAGCAAAAGGAATAAAAAGTTTTAAAAAGGGTATGGCATCAGATGTGACTGATGACAATGAACCTAAAAATATTTCTGACGATAATCAAGATTCGAACAAAAAAGAATAAATCACATGCCTACTATTGGTTGGTTTGAGATTTTAATTATAGTTGCAATAGCTATTGTAGTTTTGGGACCTAAAGACTTTCCAATAATGCTCAAAAAAGTTGGTTCATGGATCGGCTCCGCAAAAAAATATGTCAACAATATTCAAAATGAAGTCTCAAATATTGATCTTGAGGATAATAAAATAGAAAAAAAAGAAGAAAAAAAAGATGAGTAATGACGAAAATGAAGGTGGCTTTGTAAGTCATTTAGCTGAGTTAAGAAAAAGACTAATTCATAGTTTTATTTTTCTAATAATCTTTTTTATAGGATGTTATTTTTTTGCTGAACACCTTTATGGTTTTTTAGTAGAGCCATATGCACAAGCGGTTAAAGATGATGGAACAGATAGACGATTAATTTTCACAGCTTTACAAGAAACTTTTCTTACCTATTTGAAAGTATCTTTTTTCACAGCTTTTTTTGTTACTTGTCCATTTATTTTGATGCAGATTTGGAAATTTATTGCTCCTGGTCTTTATAAACATGAAAAAATTGCAATTTTACCTTATTTAGTTTTAACCCCAATCTTATTCTTACTAGGAGGTATGTTGGTTTATTATTTAATAATGCCCCTAGCGATAAAATTCTTTTTATCTTTTGAAAGTTCTGGTCTTTCAACAAATTTACCAATTCAATTAGAAGCAAAAGTAAACGAATATCTTTCATTGGTAATGAAACTTATATTTGCGTTTGGCATAAGTTTTCAATTACCTGTTGTGTTGAGTTTATTAGCGAGGGTAGGGTTAGTTGATTCTGATTTTTTAAAGAAACGAAGAAAATATGTTGTGGTTATTATATTTGCAGCTGCAGCTTTACTCACACCCCCAGATCCCATCACACAAATTGGTTTAGCGATACCATTATTAATTCTATATGAATTATCAATATTTTCAGTAAAACTTATCGAGAATAAAAATTTAAAAAATTCTGATGCATAACATTAAAGAAATTAGAAAAGATTTTGATGCATTTTCAAAAGCATTAAAAAAAAGATCAATTGATATAGATCTCAATAAACTCAAAAAATTAGATATAGATAATAGAGATTTAATTCAAAAAAAAGAAACATTAGAAAAAGAAAAGAAAGATATTTCAAAAACAAAAGATAAGGCTTTATTTTCCAGATCAAAAGAAATTACCCAATCTATTGATAAAATTACTGATCAACAATCAAAAATTAAATCAGACTTAGATGAAATTTTATCAAGTATTCCTAATATACCTCACGATGATGTGCCTGTAGGATCTAGTGAAAATGAAAATGTTGAATTAACTAAATCGGGTCAGATTCCTAATTTTGAATTTACTCCAAAATCACACTACGAATTAGGTGAAAAACTTGGCATGTTAGATTTTGATCTTGCCACAAAAACCACTGGCTCACGATTTGTTTTTGTTAAGAATAAATTAGCATTACTTGAAAGAGCAATTTCAAATTTTATGCTTGATATACATACTTCAAAAAATGGATATGAGGAAATTTCACCACCTTTATTAGCATCAGAAAATACAATGTTCGGAACTGGTCAATTACCTAAATTTGAAAATGATCAATTTGAAGTAAAATTAGAAGAGGGAAGTGGTAGAAAATTTTTAATTCCTACAGCAGAAGTTATTTTAACCAATATTGTAAAAGATAAAATTTTAGATCTTAAAACATTACCGATGAGATTTGTTGCATCTACCCCATGTTTTAGAAAAGAGGCTGGTAGTTATGGTAAAGATACAAAAGGAATGATTAGACAACATCAATTTTATAAAGTTGAATTAGTTAGTATTGTGGAACAAAATAAATGTCTTGAAGAATTAGAGAGAATGACAAATTGTGCCACAGGAATTTTGGATTTGTTAAAGTTACCATATAGAAAAATGATTTTATGTAGTGGAGATATGGGATTTAGTGCAGAAAAAACTTACGATATAGAAGTATGGTTACCTTCAGAAAATAGATATAGAGAAATATCTTCATGTTCATCATGTTCAACTTTCCAGGCAACACGGATGAAAGCTAGATATAAAAATTCAAATAAAGAAACAGTATTTGTTGGAACGCTCAATGGAAGTGGTTTAGCAGTGGGTAGAACTCTTATTGCTATTTTAGAAAATTTCCAGCAAAAGGATGGGTCTATAAGTATTCCAAAAGTGCTTAGACCTTATATGAATAATCTAGAAAAAATTAGTCTGAATTAAAGTTGTTTTAACTTAAGAGATAGTATAAAAATTCATTTTTAATTAAGGAGTTTTATGGAAAGTTCAGGAATAGGTCAATTTATACCACTAATATTAATTTTTGTTATTTTTTATTTTTTCTTGATAAGACCACAGCAAAAAAAAGTCAAAGAGCATAAAGCTATGGTCGAGGGTTTAAAAAAAGGTGATAAGATTGTAACTTCAGGCGGTATCACAGGAACCATAACTAGAGTTGTAGACAACGATAAAATTGAAGTTGAGGTTGCTGAAAATGTGACTGTTGAAGTTATCAGAGGTACAGGTGTACAAAGTCTGATGAACTCTCAAGAAGTTAAAAAGTAATTTTGTTAAAGTAAAGTGTTATATTTTTCAAAATTCAGAATAATTTCAGTAATATTAATTTCTCTATTTTTTATTTTAATCGCTTCATCAAATTTATTTAAGTTTGAAAACAACTTACTAAATAAGAAAATTAATCTTGGATTAGATCTTCAGGGAGGTTCTTACCTCCTACTCGAAATTGATAATAATCCAGTTATTGAGCAAAAAATACAAAATCTTTCAATTACCATTAGAAATTATTTCAAAGACAAAAATATTAGAATTAAAAATTTAAAAATTTTAGGACAAAAATTATCTTTTTCTGTAGATGAAAACTTTAAACAAACTATTCTAGATACGTTTAATGACGAGGAAAGTGAATTAAATCCTTATTATCCAAGATTTAAATCTCATCAATTAGATATCACTGAGGAAAATAATATTTTTTTTGTCAATTACTCAACCCAAGGTATTGTTAAACTAAAAACATCATCCCAAGATCAAGCATTAGAAATTGTAAGAAGAAGAATTGATGAGATAGGAACTAATGAACCCAATATTCTAAAAAGAGGAAACGACAGAATTCTTGTTGAATTACCTGGATTAGATGATCCAATGAGAATTAAATCATTGCTTGGTAAAACTGCAAATCTTACATTTAGATTTGTAACTAATAACGATCAAGACTCTTTTGGAGCGGAAAAACTTAGTTATGAAGATGAGTCTGAAGAAGATGCTCTGGTAAGTAAAAGAATTATTTTAAGTGGAGACAATCTGCTAGATGCTCAACCAAGAATGGATAGTGAGACAAATGAAACGGTAGTTACATTTACACTTGATAGAGTTGGCGCTAAAAGATTTGGTAAGGCCACATCGACTGGTATTGGCAAACAATTAGCAATAGTATTGGATGGTAAAATTATAAGTGCACCGGTTATAAGAGATACTATTGCAAGTGGATCAGGTCAAATCAGTGGTGGATTCACTTTTCAATCAGCAACAGATTTAGCTCTTTTATTAAGATCTGGTGCATTACCTGCTCCTTTAAATATTATCGAGGAACGGACAGTTGGTCCTGACTTAGGACAAGACTCAATTAATGCAGGAATGATTGCATTAGCAATTGGTTTTGTATTAGTAATAGTATTTATCTTCGTAAAATATAAGATATTTGGCTTAATTACCAATATAACGTTAATAGTTAATCTTTTCTTACTCATTGGAATATTGACTATATTCGAGGCGACCTTAACTCTTCCAGGGATCGCTGGAATAATTTTGACAGTCGGTATGGCAGTCGATGCAAATGTTTTAATCTTTGAGCGAATTAAAGAAGAGCTAAAAAATGAAAAAAATAATCTAATAGCCTTTGATAGTGGTTACACAAAATCTAGAACCGCTATACTTGATGCAAATATAACAACATTATTAGCTGCTATTATCTTATTTTTTATGGGCTCAGGTCCAATCAAAGGTTTTTCACTTACACTTGGGATTGGAATATTTACAACATTATTTTCGGTGTATTTCATAGCGAGGTTATTGACAGTTTTGTATGTTTACAGAAACAAAGAAAAAGAGGGTTTAATTTAGATGATTGCTTTTAACAAATATTATAATCAATTTAATATACTTTCTATATCCTTAGTCGTTATTTCATTATTTTTACTAACTTTCAAAGGTCTTAATTTTGGAATAGATTTCAAGGGCGGAACCTTAATTGAACTAAGATCAACTGACAGCAAAATTAATGTGTCATCTCTAAGAGATAATTTAAATTCTATGAATTTGGGTGACGTTTCAGTAAAAAATTTTGGCAATGAGACAGACTTTCTAATTAAATTTGAAATTAATAATAACAAAAATATTATCGAGGAAATTAAAGCAAATTTAGATAAATCATTTGGTAATACTTTTGATTTTAGAAGAGTTGAAAACGTAGGACCGAAAGTAAGTGCTGAGTTACTTAAATCTGGAGTAATAGCTATCGCAGTGGCATTAACTTTAATGTTAATTTACATTTGGATCAGATTTGAATGGCAATTTAGTTTAGGAGCTATATTAGCTTTGTTTCATGACGTGTTGGTAACCCTAGGTTTATTTTCATTGCTTGGTCTAGAAATCAATTTATCTATTATTGCAGCTGTATTAACTATCGTTGGTTACTCCATGAATGATACAGTGGTTATTTTTGATAGAGTAAGGGAAAATTTAAGAAAATATTCTGACATTAAAATTTACGATTTAACTAATATCTCTATCAATGAAACATTATCTAGAACTTTAATTACATCAATAACGACTTTATTAGCTTTACTATCAATATTTTTCTTTGGTGGTGAGATACTAAAAGGTTTTTCTTTGGCTATGATATTTGGTGTAATTTTTGGAACTTATTCATCTATCTATATTGCCAATACAGTCTTAGTTAGACTAAGAGTTTCACAAAAAACTGTTTTAAGAGAAGACGAAAGTAGTTAATAAAGGTTTTGAGCAGCTACCATAGTAAGCAGCATTGGTATTGACAACAAAGTATTAGTTCTCGAAAATAACATAGCTGTTCTTGCTGACTTGGCTTTTAGATCAGGTTCACACTCAACAATACCCAAAGCTCTTTTTTGATTAGGCCATATTACAAACCACACGTTAAATGCCATAACTAAGCCCAGCCACATACCAATTCCAATGGCTGTGTGTTTTGGAATCCCAGATCCTATACTTAAAGTCATTGCATCATGCAAATATCCATTAAGACCTGCAAGTGCTAAACCTGATAGAACTGTAAATGCTGCACCCCATCTAAAATAAAATAATGCAGCTGGCGCAATTACTTTACCAATAGCTGGTTTCTGTTCATCTGGAATTTTTGCCATGTTTGGGATTTGAACAAAATTAAAATACCATAACAAGCCAATCCACATTATACCAACTACTACATGCACAAATCTCGCAAACCAACTCCAAAAAAGTGCATCAAAACTAAAACCATCATTTTGATAAAATAAGCCTAAAAATAATAGAACTGCAATGGCTAAAGAAACGTGAATAGTTTTTGATAAAGATGAAAGTAAATTACCCATACGTAATTTTATACTGATTTAGAGTGAGATGACAATGGTATTTATTGTAAAAGATTTTTTAAAAACTTACCTGTATAACTTCCATTAACTTTACAAATTTCCTCAGGTTTTCCTTCAGCGATAATTTTTCCACCTTTTACACCGCCCTCAGGACCCATATCGACAATATAATCTGCAGTTTTTATGACATCTAAGTTGTGTTCTATAACAACCACTGTGTTACCTAATGAAACAAATGTATGTAAAATTTCTAATAATTTTTTGATGTCGTGTTGGTGAAGACCAGTAGTCGGTTCATCTAAAATGTACATTGTTCTTCCCGTCGATCTTTTTGATAATTCTTTAGCTAATTTAATTCTTTGTGCTTCACCCCCTGATAGAGTTGTAGCTTGTTGACCAATTTTTATATAGCCTAGACCAACTTTTTTTAAAGTTAGCAATTTAGTCTTTATATTTGAAATATTTTCAAAATACTCGCAACCTTCATCAACTGTCATGTTTAAAACATCCGCAATACTTTTATCTTTGAATTTTATCTCTAAGGTTTCCCGATTATATCTGGTTCCTTTACACTCATCACATTGTATATAGACGTCTGGGAGAAAATGCATTTCATAAGTAATAACTCCATCTCCCTCACAAGCTTCACACCTACCTCCTTTGACATTAAAAGAAAATCTTCCTGGTTTGTATCCTCTTGTTTTTGACTCGGGTAATCCTGTAAACCAATCTCTAATTGGCCCGAATGCTCCAGTATAAGTTGCTGGATTTGATCTTGGAGTACGACCAATTGGTGATTGATCAATATCAATTATCTTATCGATTAATTCTGTGCCTTTGAAACCTTTGAATGGTTTTGGAATTTTTCTAGATTTATTATTATTCAAAGTTAAGTTTAATGCGTTATATAATGTCTGTAAGATTAATGTTGACTTACCACTTCCTGATACACCGGTGACACAAGTTAAACTACCTAAAGGTATTTTTAAATTAACATTATTCAAATTATTACCAGTCGCACCTGTTATTTCGAGAAACCTTCCATTTTTTGCTAATCTTCTTTTCTTAGGAACATCAATTCTTAATTTGTTTGAAAGATATTTTCCTGTGATACTAATTTTATTTTTTGTTATCTCATCAAAAGTTCCTTGCGCAACAACTTCACCACCTTTGTTTCCCGCTTCGGGACCAAGATCAATAATATGATCTGCATTTTCCATCGTTTCAGTATCATGCTCCACTACTATTACTGTATTTCCTAAATCTCGTAATCTTTTAAGAGCATTGATTAATTTTACATTATCTTTTTGATGCAAACCAATAGATGGTTCATCTAAAACATATAACACTCCAGTTAAACCAGATCCAATTTGAGATGCTAAACGGATTCTTTGTGCTTCTCCTCCTGATAAAGTACCAGACTCTCTTGATAATGTTAGATAATCAAGACCAACATTTAAAAGAAAATTTAATCTTTCATTAATTTCTTTGAGGATATGTTCGGCAATTTTGACTTGTCTTTTATCTAAATTGAATTTTAAATTTTCAAACCATTTTGCAGCATCTAAAATAGATTTTTCAGTCACTTCACTAATGTGCAAGCCGTCAATTTTCACACATAATGCCTCATCTTTTAATCTATGACCATTACATCTCTCACATTTAGTATCTGACTGATATTGGGCTATTTCTTCTCTTTTCCAATCACTATCAGTTTCTAAATATCTTCTCTCTAAATTATTTATTACCCCTTCAAATGTCTTTTTATGTGAGTATTTTTCATAACCATCGTCATATGAAAATTTGATTTCTTCATCATCAGATCCATAAAGAATAATATCCTTTATTTTTTTTGAAAGTTTTGACCATTTTTCATCTAACGAAAAGCCATAATGTTTTGCTAAAGAAGATAATGTTTGTGCATAATATAGAGTCGTTGTTTTAGCCCAGGGTTCTATAGCTCCATCAGCAATACTTTTTTTATGATTTGGTACTACTAAATTTGGATCAACATTTAGTTTAATTCCAATTCCCTCACATTCCTCACAAGCACCAAAAGGACTATTAAATGAGAAAAGTCTTGGCTCAATTTCCTCAATTGTAAAGCCACTTTCAGGACATGCAAATTTAGTCGAAAATATTAATTTTTCTACTTTTCTATATTTTTTTGGTAAGGTTTCATCTTCATATTCAACGAATACTAATCCATTCGCTAAATTTACCGAAGACTCAATACTTTCAGCTAATCTGTTTCCTAAAGATGAATTTAGAACTATTCTATCGACCAGAATATATATGTCATGCTTAATTTTCTTATTTAATTCAGGAACTTTATCAATATCATAAATTACATCGTCTACTTTGATCTTTCGAAAACCTCTTTTTTTATAATTTAGGATTTCTTTTTTATATTCTCCCTTTCTCCCTCTGACTACCGGAGCGTAAATATATATTGTTGACTTTTTTGGCAGTACTTTAATTTTATCCACAATCTGTGTAATCGTTTGTGATGTGATTGGTTTACCTGTAAAAGGAGAATAGGGTATACCCGCTCTTGCATATAAAACACGCATGTAATCATATATTTCAGTTACTGTAGCAACAGTTGATCTTGGATTTTTAGAAGTATTTTTTTGCTCTATCGATATTGCTGGGCTCAAACCCTCAATTAAATCAACATTTGGCTTTTTCATTTTATCTAAAAATTGTCTTGCATAAGCGGATAAACTCTCAACATACCTTCTTTGACCTTCTGCATAGACTGTATCAAAAGCTAAAGACGACTTTCCTGATCCTGATAGACCAGTTATGACAACAAATTTATCTTTGGGTATCTCTAAAGAAACATTTTTTAAATTGTGTTCTTTAGCTCCCTTAATAACTATCTTTTTCATCATAATTTTTGTTGCTTTGACTTAATAAAATTAATATTCAGAGTAAATTGTGGTATAGTTCTAATTAACAAATTTAACAAATATTAAAATATTATGGCTGGAAGTTTAAATAAAGTACTTTTAATTGGTCGTTTGGGCGCAGATCCAGAGATCAAACAAATGGTAAATGGCAAAAGTGTTGCACGATTAAGTCTGGCAACAAGTCAATCCTGGAAAGATAAGAATACTGGTGAAAAAAAAGAAAAAACAGAATGGCACCGTATAGTTGTATTCAATGAGGGATTGGTAAATGTTGTTCAACAATATTTAAAAAAGGGAGCCCAAATATATGTTGAGGGACAATTAACGACTCGAAAATGGAAAGATGAGCAGTCTGGTCAGGACAAATACTCGACTGAAATTGTTATTCAAGGATATAACTCATCTTTAACTATGTTAGGTGGAGGTAATTCAGGTGGAAGTATTTCAAATGATAATACTCAATCTAATAATGATGACATGTCACAAATTTCAAATGACATGGATGATGAAATTCCATTTTAATATTTATGCAAAAAACTGAAATTCCTGAGGAAAAGAATATAAAATTAATCTCAATGCATGATGAGATGAGCTCATCTTATCTATCATATGCAATGAGTGTTATAGTCAGTAGAGCACTTCCTGATATACGAGATGGTTTAAAACCAGTTCATAGAAGAATTTTGTATGCGATGTACAAAGGTGGATATGATTGGTCAAAACAATTTAGAAAATCTGCAAGAATTGTTGGAGATGTTATTGGTAAGTATCACCCGCATGGAGATCAGTCAGTTTATGATGCTCTAGTAAGAATGGTTCAGGATTTTTCAATGAGCTTACCTTTAGTTGATGGACAAGGAAATTTTGGATCTATTGATGGCGATCCCGCTGCTGCGATGAGATATACAGAAACTAGATTATCTAAAGTTTCACAATATTTAATTGATGATATCGAAAAGAATACAATTTCATTCAAAAATAATTACGACGAAACAGAGAAAGAACCAACAGTTTTACCAGCTCAATTTCCTAATTTATTAGTAAATGGTGCAGGTGGGATTGCAGTTGGAATGGCAACTAGCATACCACCACATAATTTAGGTGAAATAATTAACGGAACATTAGCTTTAATTGAAAATAAAGATATTAAAATTAAAGATCTTATGAAGCACATACCTGGGCCAGATTTTCCAACTGGAGGAGTAATAATTGGAAAAGACATGATCAAACAAGGTTATAACAAAGGCAGAGGTTCTTTTAAAATTAGAGGTGAAATTTCTATAGAAAGTTTAAAAAATGGAAGAGAAAGATTGGTTATCACATCAATTCCTTATCAAGTTAATAAATCTGTTTTGAATGAGAGAATTGCTCAGCTTGTTAGAGAAAAAAAAATTGAGGGTATAAGAGATATAAGAGATGAGTCTAATCGAGAAGGAATCAGAGTTTCAATAGATTTGAGAAGTGGGGTAGAACCCGAAACTGTAAAAAGACAACTTTACAAGAATACACAAATTGAAAGTTCATTTGGATTTAATACACTTGCAATAGTTGATGGCAAACCTGAAACTTGTAACTTAAAAGATTTCTTATCAAATTTTTTATCCTTTAGAGAGGACGTTGTAGTCAAAAAAACAAAATTTGATTTACAAAAAGCAGAAGAGCGAGCACATATCTTGATAGGTCTATCAGTATCAGTTGAAAATTTAGATAAAGTTATCAAAATAATCAGATCATCAAAAAATCCAGAAGATGCAAAGAAATCTCTTTTACAAACTAAATGGAAAATTAATAAGTCAAAAAAATTAATTTCACTTGTAGAAAGTTCAAAATCAAAAACTTTATACTCCTTATCAACTTTACAAGTGAATGCTATTTTAGAATTAAGATTACAAAAACTGACAGCGTTAGGAATAAATGAAATTGAAATAGAAATTAAGAAGTTAGCTGAATTAATTACGAAATATAAAAAAATAATTTCATCTAAAAAAGAATTGTTAAAAGTTATTAGTGAAGAGTTAAAGAATATTAAAGACAAATATTCATCACCCCGAAGAACTAAAATAATTGATGCTGTATTAAATTACGATATAGAAGAAACCATTCAAAAACAATCTGTATTGATCACAGTTACATTGCAGGGTTACATCAAACGTGGATCTTTGAAAAGTGTTAAGACACAAAAAAGAGGAGGTAAAGGAAAAACTGGCATGACTACTAGAAATGAAGACTCTGTAGTCCAAACTCTATCAGTTAATACACATACCTCAGTTTTGTTTTTCTCTACAGAAGGTTTAGTTTATAGAATAAAAGCCTGGAAAATACCTGAGGGATCTTCAGTTTCTAAGGGAAAATCGTTGTTTAATATTCTTCCACTAAAAAACCATCAGTCAATAAGTTCTATTATGCCTTTTCCTGATAATGAATCTGAAATGAAAAATTATCAAATTGTATTTGCTACTGCCCAAGGGAAAATCAGAAAAAATAGTTTAGAGGATTTTTCTTCAATCAATACATCTGGAAAAATTGCAATGAAATTAGACAATAATGATAAAATTGTGGGAGTTAAAATTTGCAAGGATGATCAAGATATAATTTTAAGTACCAAATTAGGAAAATGCATACGTTTTGAGTCTAAAAAATTGAGAGTTTTTAAGGGTAGATCCTCTAAAGGGATTAAAGGTATTGTTTTGTCTCCAAACGATCAAATTGTCTCTCTTTCAATTATAGATAATGATAAATCAAAAAAAAATGGGAAGAAATCAAAAGATGAGCAATCAGAATTAAAAGCTAAAGAAAAGTTCATATTATCAATAACAGAAAATGGTTTTGGTAAAAAAACTAGTCATACAGAATATAGAGTAACTAATAGAGGTGGGAAGGGAATTATCGGAATTATAAATTCACCAAGAAATGGTAATATTTCATCCTCTTTCCCTGTATATGATGGTGATGAAATACTTATATCTACTAACAAAGGAAGAGTAATACGTGTAGCGGTAAAAGAAATTAGAACTGCGGGTAGAAATACTCAGGGTGTTAGAATTATTAAATTAACTGGAGAAGAAAAAGTTGTTTCAGCTGATAAAATAGATGATAACTTAGTTTAATGAATAAAGTTGCAATCTATCCTGGAACATTTGATCCAATTACGTTTGGCCATATTGATGTTATTAAAAAAGGTTTAAAACTTTTTGATAAGATTGTTGTTGCAGTATCTAACGTTGAAAATAAGGATTATTTGTTCGATTCTGATGAACGAATTGAAATTGTAAAAAAAGCTTTATTTTATGATTTGAAACTGAATAAAAAAAAAGTTGTCGTAATTTCTTTTAGCTCTTTAACCACTGAATTATGCAAAAAATATAAATCAAATATTATTTTAAGAGGATTAAGAGCAGTTTCAGATTTTGAATATGAATTTCAACTAGCAGGGATGAATAGAAAATTAAATAAAAATATTGAAACCCTTTTTTTAATGTCAGATGTTGAAAACCAGATTATTTCATCAAGATTTGTTAAAGAAATAGTTAATTTAAAAGGTGATATCAAAAAATTTACTACCAAAAGTACAATTAAATTATTAAAAAGAAAATATGAATAAAATTTTAATAAAAATATTTATTTTCTTTTTTTTAACCATTAACCAAGCAATTTCACAGGAGAATATTATGATTTTGAAACTTAAAGATGGAGATGTAAAGATAGAATTATTTGATGATGTAGCACCTAATCATGTTAAAAGAATTAAAGATTTAGCCAACAATGGCAAATACGATAATGTTGTTTTTCACAGAGTTATTGATGGTTTCATGGCACAAACTGGTGATGTAAAATTTGGAAATTCATCATCAAGTGATTTTAATTTAAGAATGGCAGGAAGGGGAGGATCTGATTTACCTGATCTAAAACAAGAATTTAATAACTTGCCTCATGATAGAGGAACTTTATCTATGGCTAGATCGCAAGATCCAAATAGTGCAAATAGTCAATTTTTTATTTGTTTTAAACCTGCTCCTTTTTTAGATAACCAATATACAGTTTTTGGAAAAGTGATCGAAGGAATGGAATTTGTTGATAAAATTAAACGTGGTGATGAAAACAATAATGGTGCCGTCACAGATCCAGATAAGATAATTAGTTTTAAATCATTATAATATTTTAATGGCATTAAAAGAATTTGCCTTTAAATTATTGAACAAAGACAACTTTGCAAGAGAAGGAATTATAGAAACGCATAGGGGAGCTATTAGAACTCCTGCTTTTATGCCAGTTGGAACTCAGGCAACTGTAAAAGCTTGTACGATTGACGATATTAAAAAAACTGGCTCAGATATAATTTTAGCTAATACATATCATTTAATGATCCGTCCAGGAGTTGAACGAATTCAAAATGCTGGTGGATTACATTCCTTTATGAATTGTGATTTACCAATACTTACTGACTCAGGTGGTTTTCAAGTAATGTCTCTTTCAAAATTAAATAAAATAGACCGAGAAAAAGGTGCAATTTTCAACTCCCATGTTGACGGAAAAAAATTTTATTTGAGCCCTGAGGAAAGTATTAAAATTCAACTCGGCTTGAACTCAGATATTGTAATGATTATGGATGAATGTCCAAAAAAAACTGATGACTATAAGCTTATTAAAAAATCAATGGAGTTATCGTTATATTGGGCTGATAGATCTAAAAAAGCATTTGGAAAAAATCCTCATAAAGCTCTTTTTGGTATAGTTCAAGGAGGTCTTTTTAAAGATTTAAGACTTTTATCTCTAAAAGGTTTGTTAAATCTAGATTTTGATGGATATGCTATTGGCGGTCTTGCAGTTGGTGAGACACAAGAGGAAATGTTTAAGGTTTTAGATGATATTAAGGAAGACCTTCCAGAAAATAAACCGCATTACTTAATGGGTGTAGGCACACCTTCTGATATTTTAGGTGCAGTTAAAAGAGGAATAGACATGTTTGATTGTGTAATGCCGACTAGATCAGGAAGAACAGGTCTGGCTTTTACATGGAATGGAAGAATAAATATTAAAAATAATAAATATCAAAACGATAATTCACCTCTTGATGAAAAGTGTAAAAATTTAAATTTAAATAAATATTCAAAAAATTATTTGAATCATTTATTCAATACTAATGAAATTTTAGGATCGATGCTTTTAACGTTAAATAATATCAACTTTTATCAAGAATTAATGAGCGAAATAAGAAAAAATATTCAAAAAGGCACTTTTAATGAATTTCATGATAAATACATAGATAAGTTGTGATAAAGAAACTATATGTCTCATCAATTCCTATTTGAAATATTAAAATAAATATGTATATACGAAGTAATTTTGGGCCGTTAGCTCAGTTGGTAGAGCAATTCCCTTTTAAGGAATGGGTCGATGGTTCGAGTCCATCACGGCTCACCATTAATTAATGTTTATGTTTTAATTGGTGGGTAATCTAAAATTATACTATTAGTCCACTCGTTTATTTTTTTTATTCGATTGTCAGGTGAGGGGTGCGTACTAAGAAATTCAGATTGTTTTTTACCCTTATTAAATTTTTTCATCCTTTCCCAAATTTTAGGTGTTTCTCTAATATCGTAACCAGATAAAGAGGCAAAAATCATACCCAAGTAGTCAGCTTCAGTTTCTTGCTTTCTGTTAAAAGGATTCATTATTCCCAGTTGAGAAACCATACCAATAGTATTCATTCCGGTTGTTCTATTAACTTGAGATAATTTTCCACCAGACAATACATCAACGATATTTGTGCCCACGTTTATAGCAACGCTTCTACTTGCTCGTTCTACGGAGTGTTTAGCTACAGCATGAGCAATTTCATGACCCATGACAGCAGCCAATCCGTCAGTAGTTTTGGTTACTTCTAATATGCCTGAAAAAACTGCAATTTTACCTCCTGGCATACAAAATGCATTTCTCATATTTTTTTTATCAATTAATATATATTCCCAATCAAAACCAATTGTTGGGTCATCAAGTTTAGATTGATAAAAATATTCTCCTATGGAATTTTCCATTCTTTTCCCAATTTCTTTAATTTGAACAAGTTTTGGTCCTGTTATAAGTTTTTCTTTTTCTTTAATTTTTTCAAAAATTTGGGCTGCCCGAGCATTTAATTTGGTCTCAGAGATTAGTTTTAATTGTTTTCGATCAGTGATTGGTGCAGTAGCACATGAATTCAGAGCCAAACTACAACAAGTACAACCAACATACGTTAAGAATTTTCTTCTATCCATTTTTAATTATCATTGATAATATATTTTAAAATGAATCTAAATAATAAAATATTAGTATTTTTATTTATTATTGCGATTTCTTTTGTAGTTTACTCGAGTTTTAAATAAATTTTATGAAAAAGAATAAAAAAAAACGATCAATTACTCTTATTCTTAGAAATTATTTTATAACGGGTGTAGTGGTATTAATTCCTATTGGTTTTACTTTATATTTAAGTAAAATTTTAATTGGAATTTCTTCTAAAATAATCCCAGAAAATATAAATCCTAATAACTACTTACCTTATGCAATACCTGGAATAGAAATAATTATTTCCGTTGTTTTTATAACTGTTGTTGGAGGCTTATCGCTATCCTTTTTAGGTAAACGAATTCTTAAAATTATTGACGATTTATTTAAAAGAATTCCTGTTTTAAGAACTATTTATTCGGCGATAGTTCAAATGACAGAAACTTTCTCTAATAAAGATGAAAAGGATAAAAAAAGTGTTGTTTTAGTAGAATATCCAAGAAAAGGTGTTTGGGCTGTTGGATTTGCAACAAAAGAAAATAAAGGAGAGATGGCTGAAAAAACAAATAAAAAATTAATAAACGTTTTTGTTCCAACGACGCCAAATCCTACAAGTGGTTTTTTACTTATGTTCCCTATAGATGAAGTTATATATCTAAATATGACATTCGAAGAGGCATCTAAATTTATTGTTTCTGCAGGCACATCCACAGGTAATAATTAAGCTATATCGTTAATTATATCTGCACGATCATATAATTTAATTAATGGTTTAAATTTCCCTATATCTTCTTTTTCATTTTCAATTCTTTTAATTTCTTTTTCAGCTAAAATAAAAAGATTATGATTATGTATTGGATCTGCCAATTTAAAGTTTTTGATTCCACTTTGTTTAAAACCTAGAATATCTCCAAAACCTCTTAATTTCATATCCTCTTCAGATATTTCAAATCCATCATTAGAGTCTTTTAATATATTAATTCTTTTTTTAGCATTTTCACTTAGATTTGACTTAAACATTAATATACATGAGGACTGTTTATTGCCTCTTCCAACTCTCCCTCTAAGTTGATGTAATTGAGACAAACCAAACTTATTTGCATTTTCTATTATAATTACATTTGCATTAGGAAAATCTATACCAACTTCAATGATGGTAGTTGATACTAATATCTTAAATTCATTTCTTAAAAATTTGTTTAAGATTTTCTCTTTTTCCTCAATGGTTGTTTTTCCATGGAGTAAATAAACCTCATTTGGAAAAATTTTTTTTAGGTATTCAGATTTTTTAATTGCTGAAGAATGATCAATTTTTTTAGATTCTTCTATTAGAGGGCATACCCAAAAAATTTGATTTCCAAGTCGTATTTCTTTCTTGATGAATTTAATAACATCCTCAATCTTACTTTCAATTTTACTATAAGTTTTAACAGGTTTTCGGTTATTCGGCTTTTCTCGTATAATTGAAAGATCCATATCTCCATAAATAGTCATTGTTAATGTTCGTGGAATTGGTGTTGCTGTCATTAAAAGAACATCACAATCTTTCCCAGCTTTATCAGATAACTTTTTTCTCTGACTAACTCCAAATTTATGTTGTTCATCAATTATTATTAAACCTAGTTTTTTGAATTCTACTTTTTTTTGAAATAAGGCGTGTGTTCCAAAAATAATATCAATCTCTTTTTTAATAAGTTTATTTAAAATCTTTTTTTTGTCTTTGTATGATGATTTTCCAGAGAGTAATTCTATATTAATATTTTTTGGAAATATTTTTTTTGCTAATAAAAAATGCTGTCTTGATAATATTTCGGTAGGAGCCATTACTGCTACTTGAAAATCAGAATTGATAGTATTGAGTGCAGATAACAATGCTACTATTGTTTTACCACTGCCAACATCACCCTGAAGTAATCTGAACATCTTGTTGTCTGAGCACAAATCATCGTTAATCTCATTTAATGTTTTGGTTTGATCACTGGTTAAGGAAAAATCTAATTTGGATATTATTTTATTTTGTTTTTTAATATCAAATTTTTTCTTTGTTTTTTTAATCTTTTTGATCTTTTTTCTAATTTCTGAATTAACCAAAAAAGTTGAAAAAATTTCATCAAAAGCGAGTCTTTGATAGAAATTTTCTTTAAATTTACCAATATTTTCTGGTTCATGTAATTTCTTGATTGAGTCATTCCAACCAATATTATCAAAATTTTTTAATATATCTTTTGAGTGCCACTCATCAATTTTTGGCAAATTTTTAATAATTTGTAATATTATTTTATTATAAACCTTTTCACTAATTCCCTCAGTTAATGAATAGCTATTATGCTTTTGTTTTATGATAGATGAGTCTTCTGAAATATACTTAGGATTTGTTAATTGATATTTATTTCGAAAGTGTTTAATTTTACCACTAATTGTTACTTCTTTTCCAATAGGTAATATTTTTTTAATATATCCCTCGTAGCTGTTAAAAAAAACACAATCTATTTCACCAGTTTCATCTTTACATAAAACTCGATTTGGTAAGTTTTTTACTCTTGGAAACGAATATTTTTGAGGAATTATAGTTATAGTTTGTACTTCATCTATTTTTAAATTTTTAATTTTTGATGACAAACTTCTATCCGTATAGGATTTTGGTAATTTCCATAATAGATCAAAAATACTATTAATTTTTTTTCTTTTTAATAAATTTGATGTTTTAAGACCAACACCTTTAAGAGATTTTAAGTCAGATAATAAATATTCATAATTTCTTTTAATATCCATAAACTAATATTATATTCCTATTATGACTACTGATATAGAACAAATAAAAAAAAAAATTATATACAGATCAAATTATCGCGGTACGAAAGAAATGGATAAACTTCTAGGAGCTTTCACTAATAAATACTTAGATCAATTAAATGTTGAGGATTTAAATGAATTAATAAAATTCTTAGAAATAGATGATAATAACCTATACAATTTTTATAATGGTTTAAAAACCAATATAGAATTTGAGGATAATAAAATTAATAATTTATTTAAAAATTTTAAATATTAATAAATTTATGGCGGAGAGACTGGGATTCGAACCCAGGAAAGAGTTGCCCCTTTGCCGGTTTTCAAGACCGGTGCTTTCAACCGCTCAGCCATCTCTCCGTGAGCAAGGTTTTATAAGTATAATATTAAAATTCAACTAAAAAACAGAGCTATATTTTTTAAAAATTTTTAATTTAATCCTAGTTTGGTCCTAGTTATCCTATAAAATCCCATAATATGAATCTTACGAAAGGTTTTGCAATTTTATTCATTTGCTTGATTGTGATTGCCAAAGTTTCATCAAAAGTAGTACCAACATCAGCAAAAACTTTGAGAGCAACATCATCAGAAATTTCAAAGTCTGAATGAAAAAAAAATTTAAATTTAAGAGGATTCCAAAAATAGAAACACCTCTTCAAACAAAGAAGAGAGAAGAAAAAGAGAAAAATATTCAAAAGCTAATTGCATTTATAATATGGCTTTTTTGTATGGGTTTTATAGTATGGTTTATTTTTAGTTGGGGTAGAGCGCTTTTTTTCATATGACAACTTATTTTAAAGACGATAAAGGAACTATTCACTTTCAGTTATTCATATGCCCCGAGTGTGGAAGTAAGAATGATAAAATAAGAGGATATGAGTTCTTTGCTAAAGATTTAGAACCATCTGATCCTTGGTCACAAGAGTTTGAATTTATTAATTGTCCAAAATGTATAAGATCTATACCTGGATCTTTAGGCTATCGATATGGTAAAACAAAGACATATGATAAAGCTAAGAAAAAATGGAATGATAAGTTTAAAAATCTATTTAGAGAGTATTTAGTTAAATGAAAAGAATAGTAGTGATAATCTTGTTTTTATTAGTTCCAATTTCACTTGAGGCTTCCTCTAAGACATTTTATAAATGTAATGACCCAAAAATTAAAAATTTTGAAATAACTAAAAGTAATCCAATTAAAGTTAAATTTTTTGGTAATGAAATTATAGGAAGAGCCTCAAAACACAATACTGGCCAAAAAACTTATGAGTGGGGAACAGTTTATCTAAAACAAAAGGTACAAATAAGATATTTCTATATTATTGAAGAAAATAGGCTAGTTGTCCTACAAATTGATTTAACAGATAAAGAATTAGATACTATTATAAAACAATCCAAAGCAGACAATACTGGTGTGGCTTTAGAAAAAACTAAGGCAGAAATTTTTTATGCAAAATATAAAATGAATGATAAAATTAAGAGGTTAGGCGAAAGTAAATGTAAAGAAAAATAGGCTGTTATTTAAATGACAAAAAATAATAAAGATTTAATTAACTTTAACCAAATCTCATTATTTGGCGCTATCTTAATTTCGATTTTGATTTTTATTTTTGAATTTTCACATATTATAGGCTTAGGTTTAAGTGGTGGACAGGCTTTTGCTTTTGCAATTGGTTATGTGGCTCCGCCAACTATCATTGCTTTGGTTTTATCTTTTGTTTTTAATAAATTTAAATTTAACAATCAAAGCTTTAATAAATTTTGGTTTTGGATAATGATAATAACCTTGATTTCCTATGTAGCTAATTCATTAGTTAGATAAATGAATAAAATCAACTACACGATCGTACAAATTAGCGATGGATCTATACTTGACAGAGCTTTTTTTTTAAAAAAATTTCAAAAGGTACAAGTTTGTTACAAGTTTCATCCTATAATATCCTATAATCATTTGATACAATAATGGCATGAGACGATTGTTTACAAATCTTTTAATTATTTTAGTTTTGGGGTTTACATTTAATATTCATGCCAGTTATGCTCAGATAGTCGAAAGTGATGATAATTTAGATAAATTAAGAAGGGTTATAATTAATGACCCCAAGTTTTTTGAAAAATCTAAATATTTTTCTAAAATTCTTAATGGTGTTAATCCAAAAAATGGAAACAAAATTGAAACATCTATTGTGGCAGTTTATTTAAATTATGATGAAATTTTAGAAACAATAACCAAGAACCCGGAAATAAACTCAATAGGAAGCTTTGCATGGGGTTTTGAATTTTCTAAAAAAAGTCTAAATGGTTTAACTGCAAAATTTACTGGTAAGAAAGCAATAGACGCTTGTTATAAACATGCCAAGAAAAAAAAACTATCTGATGGTGAATGTATATTTGTAGATTTTCAAAATCAATTAGGAGATTATACCAACATGCATGAGGGGCAAAATTATTTATATAAGGAAAGACAAAAAAGGAAAATTTTAGCATCAGGAAAAATTGACGAAAGTGATGAGATGTTAAATAAATTATACAAAGTCATTATGACTGATCCAGATTTTATCAAAAAAAATAAATATTTAAAATATTCAAAAGTCGGCAAATATAACAAAGATGATATTAAAACTATGGCTCTTGCAGTTTATTTAAATTATGAAAAAGAAATTTTAGATTTAATGTTGCATCCTTTACTTTTGGAATTAGAACCTTATGCATGGGGCTGGGAATATTCATCTGTCGATAGTGACTATTACGATGGTTTTACTGCAATCCAACGATGTTACAAAGATGCAACTAAAAAAAAATTATCAGGTGGAGAATGTATAATTGTAGATTTTAGAAAACCGACTGGAGATGCTCAGTATCCTGCATTAGCTAAAAATTACCTTTTACAAGAAAGAGAAACAAGAAAAGTTACAGCTCAAAATTCAAAAAAAGATAAAAAATTGATAGAAAGTAATAAAAAAAAAGATGCATTAACAAAAGTATATAAAAAAGAATATGAAGAGATTACATCTAAAGTAAGATATACAGACCCAAAATTATTAGCAGCTTATTTAGAGTCTAATGAAATAATTTTAAATGATTACAGAGGAAATGGAAAAGTTAATTATCAATTCGGAAAAAAAAAATTTCAAAGAATTAATGATTTAGGTGAAATTTTATCCAGTGGTGAATATAAGATTTCATCAAAAGGAAAAATATTATTAAGAGAGAAAAAAAATAAGTTTGAATGGAAATTATCTGTTTTAGATGGGGTGATAGATATTAAATCTAATTATTATCCTTTTGAGGGATATAAAAGATTTGGATTTGATTTTATTTATAAAAATATTGCCAAAGAGGAAAGACAAAAAC
>QCQE01000008.1 GCA_003212275.1 Pelagibacteraceae bacterium AG-447-N18 | reverse complement strand
TCATGTCATTTCTCAGAATAATGATATTTTGAGAGCTGAATTTATAATTAGTATCAATCGATGCTTCTGCTTTTCCTCTAAGCTCTATCCTCTCCTCATTTATATTATATATGATATTTTGTGCTGAAAAATTGTATTTATTTATTTCGTCTTTAATTAATATATTTCCTTTAGCCTGAAGAATATTTTTGATTTTGTTATATTCAAATTCATCTGCTTCAATAACTATTCCATCATCAGATTTTATGACACCTCTATTTTTACCAATTATTCTATCCCCTCCATCCAAAATTTCTATTTCAGTCACATCAAAACTAAGTTGCTCGTTCCCATAAAGATTAAATGAAATTAAATGAAATAAAATTGAGAAGAATATTAAAGTTTTATTTTTCATTTATATTTCTCATGAACAAAAAATTTATACTTGTTAGAATTATTAGTGGTATTATGATAGAACTTAGTACATTTATTTTTTCAGAAGTACCCAGGATATAAAAAAAATTATTGATATAGTAAATTATTACTGACAAAAAAAGGCCAATAGTTATTTTTAGACTTTTGCTTTTAAAAGTTTTTGTATTCATCATAATTATTGCAGCAAAAACAAACATCAGAATGAAATAAAAAGGAAAAGAGATCAATTTAAATAACTGTTGATCTATTTCCGTTAAGGAATAATTAAGTTTTTTGTAATTTTTTCTCATTTCAAGTAATTCTATGAATGATAATGAGGACATATTTGAAAATAGGTTTTGTATTAATTTATAATCAAAATTAGTTCTAAATTTGAGGTTTTTAACAGTTTCTTTACTATTTTGAATATAAATTTCAGCATCTTTTATTATCCATTCCTTGTTAGTAATATCAACTTTTTGACTTTTAATATTTCTTATAATTTTGAAATCTTTATCAAATTCGGAAATATAAGTATTAACAAGTTCATTATTATTAAATGAGCTAGCATTTATCATTAATATATTCTCTTCATATATGTCTTTAATCCATAAACCATTGTTAGTGATCACTGCCAGATATTTTTTATCCTCAGTATAATTTGATTTTAATCCTAAATATAAATTTTTTAAATTAGAGGATAAATTATAAAAAATAGAGACTATTATAATACCTATAAAAAATATTGTTACAGCTAGGATAGAAAATATTTTTGTATTTTTTAGCCCAGAGTATTTAAAAATATTCATCTCATTATCTGTAAAAAGAGTATTAAAAAAAAATTGTGTCGATATTAAAAAAATAAACGGAAACATCTCAAAAACAAACATTGGTGTATTTATAAGGGATAGATAAAGTGGAAAATAAGCATTAACATCAAACTGTTTAAAAAATTCCAACTCTGTTAGCAGATTAAGTATATATATAAGACAAAAAAAGATAAAAAAAACATTTAAGAAAGACATTATATATGTTCTAACTAAGAATTTCGTGTATGTATTCATTTTGTATTTTTTATATTCTTAAATTGCATTAAGTAGTTTGAATAAAGACTTATGAGTAAAATTATAGGTATAATAAAAAATTTAATATTTTTTATAAAATCTGCATTAATTAATCTTATTGTCATTTCTGAAAGAATAATTGTGCTAAAACCGATCAAAAAAATTAAAATTCTGTATCTTGAATAATTTGTATTCTCTTTGGATTTAAATATTAGTAACAAAGAAACAAGTATTAATACAGGAATATATAATGGGATTATTAATCTTTTATATAACTCCTTAATTATGTTATCAATATTATCAACCCTACAATTTTCAACTTTAAAATTTTTATCAATTTTAAGAATACTAAAATTCATTAAGTTATGATAACATTTAATAAGATCAATTGTGGCTACTTCTTGGGTTTTTTTGTATGTAGTTAAATTATCGTCAAAATTATTTAAATTAAAATCAGTTTTTTTAAATTTAAAATTCGTAATTTTGTCGTTTATTACACTAATTGTCTCTCCAAAATTTAATTCTAAAAATTGATTTTTACCTATCTGTTTAAATCTCCCCTCTTTTGCAAAAGTTATTTGAAAATTTTCTCCAGATCCTTTTTTGAGATAAATTTCTTTTAAATTTCCAAATTCATCTTTTGAATTACTATAAATTGTTAAATCTTTTACAGCGTCATTAAATATCCTTGGTTTGATAAAATTTTCCAAATAATTAATTGATGATGATCTTAAGAATGATCTAGCTAGGTCTTGACTTTTTGGTACAACAACAGCTGTAAGAAATATTTGAAACAACATTATGAAAAAAGCAAATTTTATAAAAAAATTTATAAGTTCAATTTTATTTATGCCAAAGTTCCAAAAAATAATTAACTCATTTTTTAATTCATATTTCCCAATGATATAAAGAAAGCTTAAAAATAATATAAATGGAACCAATTTAGTTATTACTTTTGGAAAATTTAATAGCGAAAAATTCAAATAAACTAAATAATTTCGTCCATCTTCAACTATTATATCCAGAAAATTAACGGCCTGAAATACCCATATTATTAGGCTTGAAGAAAAAAGAGTTATCGTAAAAAATATTAAACAATCAAAAAGAAGTTTTCGAAATAATATTTTTTTCATTGAAATCTATCAAAATACATTTATATATTTTCAACTATTAGTTTACAATTTAAATTCAACTCAAAGTACATATATATAAAAAATGTCAATAAAAATAAGTATTAAAAATAGTTTAAATCAAAAATCAGTAAAAAATCATGTTTTTTTTACCAATAAAAATTTCAAAATAAATGAACTAGGAAAACTTCCAATATCTAAATTTTCTAGTTTTATAAATCAGTCACTTAGCTCAAATGAATTAAATGATAAAAATTTTTTATCATTAGATATAAATGCTTCGCAAAGAGTTATTTTGATAAAAATTAAAGATAGTCAATCTCCATTTGACATTGAAAAAATTGGAGCTGAATTTTATGTGTATTTAAAATCAAATTCGTATTTAAAAACAACCTTTTATGAACAAAATATAAGGAGCACTTTTCCTAAAAATAAATTCTTTTTTGATCAATTTGCACAAGGCCTTCAATTAAAATCATACGAATTCAATAAATATAAATCTAAAAGTAAAGAAAAAAAATTCGATATAGAGGTCTTAAACAAAAACAAAAATTTCCAATTTAATAGAAATAAGAAGTATAGATCTCTAATTGAAGGTATAAATTTAACAAAAGATCTCGTTTCAGAACCAGGAAATATTCTTAATCCAGATGAATATGCAAAAAGATTATTACAGCTAAGAAAATTTGGTCTTAAAGTAAACGTATTTGACAAAAAGAAATTAAAAAAGTTAGGTATGAATGCGCTTCTGGGCGTAGGACAAGGTAGTATAAGAGGGTCTTATCTAGTTACTTTAGAGTGGAAAGGTGCAGGAGCAAGAAAGAAACCTTTAGCATTTGTTGGAAAAGGAGTTTGTTTTGATACAGGTGGTATTTCTCTTAAGCCTGCAAAATTTATGGAAGATATGACTTATGATATGGCTGGTTCTGCTGTTGTAGTAGGTTTAATGAAAAATCTTGCATTAAGGAAAGCAAAAATAAATGCAATTGGAGTTGTTGGTTTAGTAGAAAATATGCCAGGTGGTAATGCTCAAAGACCTGGTGATATAGTTAAATCTTATAGTGGTAAGACAATCGAGATTTTAAATACAGATGCTGAAGGAAGATTAGTTTTAGCCGATGCGCTTACTTATACAGAAAAAAAATACAAGCCTGAATTTATTGTTGATTTAGCAACTTTAACAGGAGCAATCATAGTTTCTTTGGGCTCTGAATTTGCAGGACTTTTTTCAAATAATGATAAGTTGTCTAAACAATTGTTTGACGTGGGTCAGAAAGTTGGAGAGAGGGTATGGAGAATGCCACTTGATAGAAATTATGACAAGTTAATTAATTCTAAAAATGCTGATATGCAAAATATTAATTATGTTGGGGGAGCTGGCTCAACCACCGCAGCACAATTTTTACAGAGATTCATTCTTAATAAAACTCCTTGGGCACATTTAGATATTGCAGGTATGGCATTTTCAAAATATGGAGGTGCTTTAAACTCTGAGGGTGCAACTGGATTTGGAGTCAGATTATTAAATCAATTAATTGAAGATTATTATGAGTAACATTGAACAAACTTTATCAATTATTAAACCAGATGCAGTAGAAAGAAACCTAGATAATGAAATTAAACAAATGTTTATAAAAAACGGATTTAATATATTTAAAGAAAAAAAAATTCAGATAGAAAAATCAGAGGCTGAAAAATTTTATAAAATTCATGAGACAAAACCATTTTATAATGATTTATGTTCATATCTTTCATCAGGCCCAATAATTGCAATGATACTTGAGAAAGAGAATGCTGTGGCTGACAATAGAAAATTAATGGGGGCAACTAACCCTAAAGATGCTGAGGAAGGAACAATCAGAAAAAAATATGGAATTTCAATAGATAAAAATTCAGTACATGGTTCTGATAGTGTTGAAAATGCAAAAATTGAAATAGATTTTTTCTTTAAAGACTAACAAATATCTTGCTTATAGCTCTTGGATATAAAATATGTTCATGTTTTAATATTTTCTTTTGAAGAGATGAGGGAGTTTCTTTTTTTGATAATTTAATTTTTTTTTGAAGAATTATTTTTCCTGAGTCAAGTTTTGAGTTTACTAAATGCACTGTACATCCTGAGTATTTTTCTTTATTTTGAATTGCTCTATGGTGTGTGTTTAATCCTTTGTATTTTGGTAATAAAGAAGGATGTATGTTCAAAATTTTTCCTCTAAATTTCCTTATAAAATTTTTAGATAAAATTTCCATAAATCCCGCGAGACATATTAGTTTAATGTCATTTGACTTTAGGTCTTTTAATATTTTTTTTTCTGAGCTTTTTTTTTTATTATAATTATAAACTTTTTTTTTAATTTTATACAGTTTTGCAAATTTAAGTCCTTTTGCTTTTACGTTGTTTGAAACAATTAAATTTATTTCGATTGGAGAAACTTTTTTTAATGAAAATTTTATTAGACTTTTTAAGTTACTTCCTGTGCCAGAAATAAAAACCGCAGTTCTTATTTTTTTAGGACCAATTAATTTTACCATTCAATTTTATTTTTTTTGAATTTTTTGATATTTTGCCTATCACATAAGGTTTATAATCTTTAGAAAAATATTTATTAATTTTTTTTAAATTTCTTGGATTTATAATTATACAAAAACCAACACCACAATTAAAAGTTTTTAACATTTCTAAGTCATTTACATCATTTTTTTTTAACCATCTAAAGATTTTAAGAGGCTTTACCTTTTCTAAATCAATTTCTGCACAAAGATTATTTGGGATAACTCTTTTGATATTGTCTGGTAAACCTCCACCAGTAATATTTGCACAACTATTTATTAGTTTCTTGTTAATGAGACTTAAAATTTCTTTAACATAAATCTTTGTTGGTTTTAGTAACTCTTTTTTTAAAAAAAAATTTTTATTTACTCTTATGTTTTTTCTTTTAATAACATCTCTAACTAATGAGTAACCATTTGAATGTAAGCCACTTGATGGAATTGCTAAAATCAGGTTATTCTCTTTAACATCATTTTTGTTTAAAATTTTTTTTTGTTCGACTAATCCAACTGCAAAACCGGCAATATCAAATTTATTTTTTTCATATGTACCAGGCATCTCAGCTGTTTCACCACCAACTAAATCACAACCGGATATATTACACCCTTTGACAATTCCTTTAATAATTGATTTTAACTTTGGTAAATTAATTTTGTTTATCGAAATATAATCTAAGAAAAAAAAAGGAGTTGCACCTTGAACTATCAAATCATTTACACTCATCGCAACTAAATCGATACCAATAGTATCAAATTTTTTTAAAAGATTTGCTATTTCTATTTTGGTGCCAACCCCATCAGTGCATGCTACAATTTTTGGATTTTTTAAATTTTTGGGAATGTTTGTTATAGAACCAAAACCACCTATATTATTAAACTTTTTTTTGCCCTTTTTTTTTGATGAAATCAAAGATATGAACTTTATAAACTTATCTGCAGCCTTAATATCAACTCCACTTTTTTTGTATGTTAATAGATTTTTATTCATTATTATAAAGTATGATAATTAGATTTAAAAATTTTACACATTTTTTATATATTTTTTTTGCATTTCTATCTTTAAATATATTTTTTTTTTCCACAGATAAAGTTAAGGCAAAATCTTTCGATGTAAATAATATTGAAATTTCAAAGCCGTTTGAAATAAATTTTGATAAAAATAAGGTTATAGATGATGGTTTTATTAAAGCTTTTTCTAGATTAATCTCAACTATCACAGTTTCCTCAGATCAAGAAATAATTAAAGGAATAAAATTAGCTGAGATAAAAGGAATGATAGAGTCTTTTTCTGTAAAAGAGGAAAAGTTTATTGATGAGACTTATTATGTAAATTTGGGTGTCGCTTTTAATAAAAAAAAAATTTTCAATTACTTAGAAAATAAAAATGTGTTCCCATCAGTCCCAAATAGAAAAAAATTCTTATTTTTTCCAATTATTATAGAGGAAAAAAATGACAATTTAATAACCTTTTCAGAAAATAACTTATTTAACAATTGGAATAAGTATAATAAAAAATCACATCTTCTCGATTATCTTTTGCCAACCGAAGATCTAGAAGATTTAAATCTCATAAAAAAAAATTACGAGTCAATTGAAAAATATAATTTTGAAGAGATTACTAGGAAATATAATTTAGATGACTCAATTGTAACTTTAGTTTTTAAAAATAATAATAATGTAAGAATTTTATCAAGAATAACAATCGAGGACAAAGTAGTTTTAAAAAATCTTTCATTTTCTGACATTAATTTCGATGATGAAGATGATATTATAAATTTAATTGATAAATTAAAAATAGTTTACGAAGATCACTGGAAAATATTCAATAGAATTAATACCTCAATTAAATTACCAATATTTGTCAAATTAGATGCTGATGATAATTTGAAAGTTTCAAATTTTGAAAAAACAATAAATGAAATAAATTTAGTATATGATTATTTTGTTTTAAAATTTAATAGAAATCATATCTATTATCAAATTATTTTTAATGGTACCCCAAATATATTTTTAAAATTAATGAAAGATAAAAATTTTGTTTTTCGTACTCAGAATAAGACATGGACTTTACAATGAAAGATATAGATCAAGAAATTATCAAATTTAATTATGATGGTAATTTTAATGAAGATGATTTTTATGTATCAAAAAGTAATAAGCAAATATTTGATTTATTAAACGAATGGCCTAAATGGGAAAAAAATTTTCTCAATATTAGTGGTGAAAAATTTTCTGGAAAGACACATTTAGTTAATATTTTTTTAAAAAAATATAAAGGAACCAAAATTGAAGCTAATTTATTGTGTGATAATGATTTTAAAAAAATAAAAATCTTTCAAAATATTATTTTAGAAAATGTGTCTGAGAAGGTAAATGAAAATTTATTTTTTACTCTGTGTAATATAGTTGAACAAGATAACAAATATTTAATAGTTACTTCTGAAAATTCCATTGTTAATATTGATTTTAAGTTGAATGATTTAAAATCAAGATCAAAAAATTTTTTACTTCAAAATATTGATAAACCTGATGATGAACTTTTATTCGCTCTAATTTTAAAAAATTTATCCGATCGTCAAATATCAATAGATAAAAAATTAATTGACTATATTATTAAAAGAATTGATAGATCATATGGAAAAATAGTTGATTTTATATATAAAATCGACGAAGTAAGTTTAAAAAAAAAAAGATCTATAAATTTAAGTACAATTAAAGAGGTATTGGGAGAATAATTGAATAAATATAGAAGTCACAATTGTAACGAACTTAGAAAAAAAAATGTTGGGAGTAATATTTTACTTTCGGGTTGGATTAATAAGAAGCGTGATCATGGAAATCTCTTATTTTTAGATTTACGTGATAACTATGGCATCACACAGTGTATAGTAGATAAAGAAAATAAAAACTTTAAAGATTTAGAAAAATTACAACTTGAAACAGTTATTAATGTAGAGGGTAAAGTAGTTGATAGATCAACTGACACAATCAATAAAGAGATAGAAACAGGTGAGATTGAAGTCACTATCGAAAATTTTGTTGTTTTAGGTAAGTGCAAAGAATTGCCAATGCCTGTTTTTAGTGATCAAGAATATTCAGAAGAAATCAGATTAAAATATAGATATTTAGATTTAAGAAGAAAAAAAATTCATGAAAATATTATTTTGAGATCAAAAGTTATTTCGTTTATCAGAAATGAAATGAATAAATTTGGTTTTTTGGAATTTCAAACACCAATACTCACTTCATCAAGTCCTGAGGGAGCAAGAGATTTTCTTGTGCCGAGTAGATTGAATCCAGGTAAGTTTTATGCTTTGCCACAGGCACCTCAACAATTTAAACAACTCATAATGGTTTCAGGTTTTGATAAATATTTTCAAATCGCCCCGTGTTTTAGAGACGAAGATGCTCGTGCCGATCGAAGTCCAGGAGAGTTTTATCAATTAGATTTAGAGATGTCTTTTGTTGAGCAAGAGGATATTTTTAAAGTCGTTGAACAATTATTAGTTAACACATTTAAAAAATTCTCAAAAAAAAAAATTATGACAGAAAAATTTCCAAGAATTACTTACAAAGATGCCCTTTTAAAGTATGGAAGTGATAAACCTGATCTTAGAAATCCACTGATAATTGAGGACATAACAGAAACTTTTACAAGAGAGGATGTTTCTTTTGATATCTTTAAAAAACTTGTCAAGTCTGGCTCAAAAGTAAGATGTATTGTTACTCAGAATACGAAAGATAAACCAAGAAGCTTTTTTGATAATATTGATAGATGGGCCAAAGATGAGGGAGCTTCTGGTCTAGCTTATTTCACTATTGAAAATGGGATTTCTGCAAAAGGACCGGTGGGTAAATTTTTTCCAAAAGAATCTTTAGAGGAAATCATGAAAAAAACAGGCGCAAAAATTGGAGATAGTATATTTATGGCTTGTAGTAAAAAAAAGGATTTAGAGCGAATAACTAGTTTGGCTAGAGACAAAATTGCAAAAGACTTAAATTTGATAGATGATAATGTTTTTGCATTTTGTTGGGTAGTTGATTATCCAATGTTTGAAAAGAACGATCAAATAAATAAAATTGAATTTAGTCACAATCCTTTTTCAATGCCGCAAGGAGATATTAAAAATCTTAATTTTGAAAAACCTTTGGATATGTTAGCCTATCAGTATGATATAGTATGTAATGGGATTGAACTTTCATCTGGTGCTATAAGAAATCATATTCCCGAACTAATGTATAAATTATTTGCTATTGCTGGTTATGATAAAGATCAAGTTGACGAAAAATTTAGTGGAATGATTAATGCTTTAAGCTATGGTGCACCACCGCATGGGGGAATTGCTCCTGGAATTGATAGAATAATAATGCTTTTGGCAAACGAAAAAAATATTAGGGAAGTAACTATGTTTCCCATGAATCAAAATGCACAAGATCTAATGATGAATGCTCCTTCATCAATAGATGAGAAACAATTAAAGGAGCTTAATCTAGCTCTCAAAATAAAAAAATAGATTATTTTTTACCTTTAAGATTTATCTTTACATCTGATAAATCCACTAAATTTTTCTTATAGTTATTTCTTACAAAACCTTTACTAGTAATATCTTTTACTATTTTCAAAAGTTGATTTTGATCATCTGAGTTTTGCTCATCAATATTTGAAATATCTGAATTACCAATTGAAGGTGTATGAGCTAAATCTTCTCTATTTTGATAAGAAATCGCTAATTCTCTAAAAATATAATCTAGAATTGATGATGCAGTTAAAATTCTATCATTTCCATGAACTTTACCTGAAGGTTCAAATTTTGTACCAACAAAAGCACTTATAAATTCATCCAGTGGAACTCCATACTGTAGACCTAAGGACACTGCTATAGCAAAATTGTTCATCAGGGCTTTAACTAATTCACCCTCTTTGCTTGTATCAATAAAAATTTCTCCAATTTTTCCGTCTTCGTATTCACCAGTGTGTAAATAAACTTTATGATCACCGATAGTTGCTTTTTGGATGTAGCCTTTTCTTCTATCTGGCATACTAAATCTTTTTCCTGATTTATCTGAATTATTATTATTTGACTTGATTATATTCTCTAAACTTTTTGATGATGGTTGGCTATTTGTGGCAACAACATCAATTTTCTTATTTTCAACAATTTTTTTATTATTTGGATCTAAGCTTTTGGTTTTTCTATTATCAAGTTTTACGTCCAGGACTTCAAATTTACCATCGTCACGTTTTTCTAAATTTTTAAGCTCAGTTTCATTAATGTCGTCTAAATAATGATTTACTTTAAAAGTACAAGTGTAATATGTTTCAACTAAATATTTCGCCATTGAACCTCAATTATATTTTAAATTTTATTTGAATAATGAATCAATTTATTTATATACAAAAACAAATTTTAGTCTAATTTAATTTATACAATTTGAAATTGAAAATAAAAAATTTAATATGTTGACATTTATAAAAAAAATTTTTACCTGGTGGAATCGAGACACTTTTGGAACCAGACTGAAAACAATCTTATTTGGTAAATTAGCAGGAACAGATCATTTAGGAAATAAATATTATGAGTCCAAAAATGGAAAAAGATGGGTGATTTATGCTTCAGAAATTGACGCATCAAAAATACCTGTTGAGTGGTATTCTTGGATGCATTTCACTCATAATAAAATAGAAAATAATCACGAACTAAAAAAATATGATTGGCAAAAACCTCATCAAGAGAATTTAACTGGTACAGACTCAGCCTATTATCCAAATAAAAATAAAAATGCTATTCAAAAAAAATATAAGTCGTGGAAGGACTAAATTAAATTTATTAATTTTTTTATTTTTTATCCTTCCTTTTTTTGTGTATTCTGAGCAAAATTTGGAGGGTAATTACACTAATATAAAAATTTTAGATAAAATTTCTTCAAAAAATATTTTAGTAAAACTTAAAAATGGAGAAGTAAAAAGACATAAAGATCTTCTTATTAAAAGCATGAAATGTAAAAACGCTGAATTTGATGATAACCCAGAAATTACAGCCTATATACAAGTAAGGGATCTTACTAATAAAAATAAAGATGATGTATTTGTTTTTAACAACTGGATGTTTTCATCAAGTCCATCTATAACTCCATTTGATCACCCTGTGTATGATATTCGTTTGGTAAGTTGTTATTAAACTAACTTTTCATTATCAAGCCAACTCACATTAAAGTCAGAATTAATAAATTTTTGATGATTTAGAAGTTTTTTATGTAAAGGAATAGTTGTTGTAATGCCCTCAATAACAAATTCATCCAATGATCTATTCATTCTTTGAATTGCTTCACTTCTATTTCTACCATGACAAATTAATTTACATATCATACTGTCATAATAGGGAGTTACTTTGTAACCTTGAAAAATTGCTCCATCTACTCTTGTTCTAAAACCTGATGGTTGATGACACATACCAATAGTACCTGGTGATGGCTGGAAATTTTTTTTAGGATCTTCAGCATTTATTCTACATTCAATGGCATGGCCTCTAGGATTTATATCTGATTGTTTAAGCGCTGTTTCACCAGTAAAAGCAATCCATATTTGTTCTTTAATTATATCTATTCCTGTGACCATTTCTGTGACAGGATGTTCGACCTGAACTCTTGTATTCATTTCTAAAAAATAAAATTTTCCATCTTCATATATGAATTCTACTGTACCAGCTCCTTGATAACCAATTTTTCTAACCATATTTACAGTTTTATTGAATAAATCTTTCCTTATTTCATCATTTAAAACTGGACTTGGGGTCTCTTCAATTAATTTTTGATGTCTTCTCTGAACAGAACAATCTCTCTCATGCAAATGAATTGTTGCATTTTTTCCAGCTAAAATTTGAACTTCTATATGTCTTGGATTTTGAAAAAATTTCTCGATATAAACTTCATCATTACCAAAATATTTTTTTGCCTCAGATTTTGCTGTAGAAAATAGTGTCTCAAAATCCTCCTCTTTTTGAACAATTTTCATACCTTTACCTCCTCCACCGCCAGAGGCTTTAATTAAGACCGGGAAACCAATTTTTTTACACAACTCTTTTGCTGTAGCCACATCCTGAACACCACCCTCAGACCCCTCTATAACAGGTAATCCATTTTCTTTTGCAATTTTTTTTGCTTGAATTTTATCTCCCATCATTTCTATATGTTTTGCAGAAGCACCAATAAATTTGATTTTATTCTCTTCAAGTATTTTTGCGAAGTTTGCATTTTCAGATAAAAAACCATAACCGGGGTGAACTGCCTCAGCATTAGTTAAATCTATAGCTGATAAAAGTGCAGGAATATTTAAATAACTATTAGCCGGTTGATGAGAGCCTATACAAACACTTTCATCTGCTAATTTAACATGCATACTTTCTCTATCTACGTCAGAATGAACAGCAACAGTGGAAATTCCCCATTCTTTACAGGCTCTGATAATTCTAACTGCAATTTCCCCACGATTTGCAATCAAAATTTTTTTAAACATTATTCTAGAATAATAAGAGTTTGACCAAACTCAACAGGTTGACCATCAGCTACAAGTATCTTTTTTACTGTTCCATCAGAACTTGAGGGTACATGATTCATAGTTTTCATAGCCTCTACAATCATAATAGTGTCGCCTTTTTTTATTTTCTTTCCAACCTCTACGAATTTTTTAGCTCCAGGTTCAGGTGCATGGTAAGCAGTACCAATAATTGGCGATGTAACTTCAATACCAGTTATATTATTTTGATTTTCTTTATTTTTAACTGAGTTTATTTCTTTAGATAAAGTTTGATTTGTTTGATTATTAATTGAAATATTATTTTTTGAAACTTTTATTTTGGTATCTTTTTCAGTGTATTCCAGTTCAGTAAGATTAAATTCATCCAAATAATCACTTAACTCTTTTATTATTTTTTTATCTATTTTCATTTTGGATTAGCTTTTGCATTGAAATTATGGCTAAAATATAACCATCAGCATTAAGACCAAATATTCCACCAGTAACTACGTCACTTATTAAAGATTTTTTTCTAAATTCCTCACGTTTATAGATATTTGAAATATGTACTTCAATAATAGGTTTTTTAAAAATTTCTAAAGCATCTCTAATTGCAATTGAGGTGTGAGTAAATGCAGCAGCATTAATTATTATCCCATCAAATTTTTTTCTAGCATTTTGTATTATATTAACCAATTCACCCTCTACATTTGATTGTGCAAATTCAGTCGAAAGCCCCAATTCTTTTGATTTCGCTAAGCATTCTTCCTTAAGTTTGTCAAAAGTAATCGATCCATATTGTGATTGTTCTCTTTCACCTAATAGATTAATATTTGGACCATTAATAATAATTATTTTATTATTCATTCAGCTTTTATATACGATGAAAAAAAAAATAAAAATAAAATTAAATGGAAAATTAAAAACTATTAATAATAATTCAACATTATTCAATATTATTAAAATAAACAAAATTCCATTAACGAAAGTAGCTATTGAATTAAATCAAGAAATAGTGGATAAAAAAAAAATAAAAAACATCAACCTTAAAAATAATGATAAAATAGAAATAGTTCATTTCATTGGAGGTGGTTAAAATTGAAAAAAGACAAATTTATTATTTCTAAGAAAAATTTTAGCTCTAGACTAATTGTTGGAACTGGTAAGTATAAAAGTATGCAGGAGTGTGCTAAAGCAATCAATTTATCTGGGGCAGACATAGTCACAGTTGCTGTTCGAAGAGTAAATATTATTGATAAAAAAAAACCATTGTTAATGGATTACATTGATCCTAAAAAAATTACCTACCTTCCTAACACTGCTGGCTGTTTTAATTCAAAGGATGCATTAAGAACTTTAAGATTAGCACGAGAGATAGGTGGGTGGAAATTAGTTAAACTAGAAGTTTTAGGAGATAAAAAAAACTTGTTCCCAGAAATGATTGAAACACTTAAATCAACTGAACTATTAACTAAGGAGGGATTTAAAGTGATGGTCTATTGTAATGACGATCCTTTGATGGCAAAAAGATTGGAGAATGCAGGTGCTTGTGCAATTATGCCTCTAGCCGCTCCAATAGGTTCAGGCTTAGGTATTATCAATGAAATAAATATCAGGATAATTAGGAAGCAAACAAAATTACCATTAATTATTGATGCCGGATTAGGCCAAGCTTCAGATGCTACTATAGCCATGGAATTAGGTTGTGATGGGGTTTTAGTAAATACTGCGATTGCAAAAGCAAAAAAACCATTTCAAATGGCTTTAGCATTTAAAAATGCGGTTATTGCTGGTCGCCAATCATACTTATCTGGTAGGATAAAAAAAACATTATACGGAAATCCATCTTCTCCAAAGTCAGGAATTATCTAGCTTTCTTATAAAATTTTTTTTTTCTAAAAGTTTTCTTTTTAAATTTCTTTTTGTCTTTTAATTCAATGACGTTGTTAATTTTTTGCTCTTCAAGATTTTTTAATTTTTCAAAATGTTCAATTAGCTCTATAGTTTTTTTAGATTTATTTTTAATATCAATTATATATTCAGGAATTATTAAACTATTATCAGATATTATGTCAATTTTCATTTTATTTTTTTTTTCAAAGTAAGTAAGATCTTCTATAAAATTTTCTTTTAGAAAATCGGAAATTTTTTTACAAACCTTTAAATCTACAAATTTAGCTTTATTTAAAACTGCTTTTAATTCAACTAATTTAAGAATTTTTAGCGCAAAAGACTCATCTGTTAGTTTGATATTCCATTTGACTGCACTTTCTCTTAATCTCTGACGAGACATTTCTAAAAGACCAAAATTTGATATTCTTCCAATTTGAATTCTGGCTCGATCAGATCTACACTTTTCTTTTAGTCTTCTTTCTACTAATCTTCGATTACCATAACTAAGCATATCAATAAAATCTATAATAATAAGTCCTGACAAATCTCTTATTTTAATTTGTCTTGCTATTTCATCTGCTGCTTCAAGATTTGTATCTAAAGCAGTGCTCTCCACATTTTTTTGTTTTATTGAACTTCCAGAGTTAATATCAATGGAAACTAAGGCCTCTGTAGGATTAATTACCAAGTAACCACCTGAGTTCAATTTTATTTCACTTTCAAATATTTGATTTAATTTCTGCTCAATACCTTCTTCAATAAATAAAGGTTTTTTTCCTCTGTATTTTTTTATTTTTTTTACGTGAGAAGGCATCATCATTTTCATAAAATTTTGAGCTTTTTTATAACCTTCATTACCTTCAATAATTATATTTTTTGTATTTTCATCATACATATCTCTTAAAGTTCTTTTAATTATTTCACTTTCTTGATGAATTAATGAAGGTGCTATAGAGCTTAAGGCATTTTCTTTAATTTGATTCCAGTTATTAATAAGTGTATCTAAATCATGATTAATTTCATTTTTAGTTTTGTTACTTCCAGCAGTTCTTACTATAAGTCCCATTTCTTTTGGGATTTCAATTTCATTTAAAATACTTCTTATTTTTTTCCGATCTGCAGGATTAAAAATTTTTCTCGAAATTCCTCCACCTTTAGGAGTGTTAGGCATTAAAACTATATATTTGCCTGCAATAGAAATAAACGTACTTAAAGCAGCACCTTTTTGACCACGCTCATCTTTTATAACCTGAACTAAAATTACTTGATTGGGCTTTATTACCTCTTGGATTTTGTATCTTTTGAATCTAAATTTACTTTCATATTTTTTTTCTTTCTCATTTTCTGAATTTTCCTTTTCCTCTGGATCTTTTTTTTCTATTGGATCTTTTTTTTCCAAAGGATCCTCAATTTCTAATTTGCCTTCAGCTAAATTTTCTTCCTCTTTAGCCTCAACCTTTTTTGATAGTTCCTCTCGGACTCTTTCTTCCTCTTGTTTTATTTTTTCTAAATCACTTTGCGGAATTTGATAATAATCAGATTGAATATCGTTGAAGGATAAAAAGCCATGACGTTCCCTCCCGAAATCAACAAACGCTGCTTGCAACGATGGTTCTATACGACTTACTTTACCTAAATAGATATTATTTTTTATTAGATTATTTTTTATACCTTCATACTCATAATCTTCAATTTTTTCGCCTGATTTGAGTACAATTCTAATCTCGTTTGGATGCGAAGCATCGATATATAAATTTTTTTCCATAACATTTTTTTTGATTGATTCATAAGTTATTAAAATTTTGTTTGTATTCTTATGCCTTATCTTTAACAAATTCCCTTATATAATGGAAACAAAATGAGCAAAATTTTAAAGAATTTATTTATTGGTTTTATTAGTTTTTTATTAATTTCATCAATAATTGTTTTAGGTGTTTTATGGAATTTTTCAAACAATATACCTGATTACAAATTTTTAAAAAATTACAAACCTCCTGTCTCAAGCAAGGTTTACTCTGGCAATGGTGATTTAGTTGCAGACTTTTCTAAAGAGAAGAGAATTTTTGTTCCTTATGAAACAATACCTCAAAATGTAATTAATGCCTTCTTATCTGCTGAAGATAAAAATTTTTTTTCTCATCCTGGGGTTGATGCTAAAGGAATTTTACGAGCGATTGTAAACAATATTAAAAATGTTCTTACTTCAAAAAGATTAGAAGGTGCCTCAACAATAACTCAACAGGTAGCAAAAAACTTTCTTTTAACAAATGAAGTAAGTTTAAATAGAAAAATTAAAGAGGCTATATTGGCTTTTAGAATTGAAAGAGCACTATCAAAAGAGAGAATACTCGAATTATATTTAAATCAAATTTACCTCGGTAGTGGGGCTTACGGAGTTGCTGCAGCAAGTTTAGAATATTTCGACAAATCGATAAAAGAACTCGATTATGAAGAAGCAGCTTTATTGGCCGCACTACCTAAAGCCCCTAGTAAATATAACCCCTATAGAAATATTGACTTAGCAAAATTTAGAAGGGATTTGGTTTTAAAAAATTTATTAGATAATAACTTTATAACAAAAAAACATTATCAAAATTTAAAGAAAAAAAATATTCAATTAAAAAAAACTAAAAGAATTTATCTAGAGGATGCTCAATATTATATTGAAGATGTAAGAAAAAATATCATTGAAATTTTTTCATATGATAAAGTTTATAATCAGGGCTTTAATATAAATACTCCAATAAATCTAGAATTACAAAAAATAGCAACAAACTCCTTAAGAAATGGATTAATTAAATATGATCAACGCAAAGGTTGGCGTGGTCCATTGTTAAATAAATCATATTCTAAAAATTGGTCTGTTGGTTTAGATAAATATGATTTAGAGAATTCAATTAATTGGAAAATTGCAATAATAAAAAAGATTTCTAAATTTTCTATAGAAATAGAAACAAAAGATCAAATTGATGGTATTATTGATTACAATAATATTTCTTGGACTAAAAAAGAAATAGATGAACTTTTCAGAGTGGGAGATATAATATATGTTCAAAACATAAGAAATAATAAATTTAATCTTAAACAATTACCAAAAATAAATGGTGGTATAGTTGTAATGGATCCTTACACAGGTAGAGTCATTGCTCTTAACGGTGGATTTAGTTTTAAAAATAGTGAGTTTAATAGAGCTTCACAAGCTTTACGGCAACCAGGTTCAGCATTTAAACCATTTGTTTACGCCTTAGCTCTTGAAAATAATTATACACCCTCTTCATTAGTTTTAGACGCACCGTTAGTTTTAGATCAAGGAACTGATTTAAAAATGTGGAAGCCAGAAAATTATGGAAAAAAATTCTATGGACCTTCAACTTTGAGAATTGGTTTGGAAAAGTCACGAAATTTAATGACAGTAAGAATTGCGCAGAATTTAGGTGTAGATAAAGTTGCCAAATTTTCTAAAGATCTTGGCATTTATGAAAATCCTGATGAGCTTTTATCTATTTCTCTGGGTTCTGCTGAAACAACTTTGTTAAAACTCACTTCTGCATATTCAGCTTTTGTAAATGGAGGAAAATTAGTTTCACCAATTTTGATTGATCGTGTCCAAGATAGTGAGGGAAACACAATTTTAAATAATGAAAATAGATTATGCTTAAATTGTGATAAACTATCATATACCGGTAAAGATTTTCCTGATGTAGGTAATAATTTTAAACAGGTATTTTCTCCACAAACAGCCTATCAAATTACCTCTTTGTTAGAAGGTGTCGTAAAAAGAGGTACAGGAAAAAAATTGAGAGATCTAAATTTGAATCTCGCAGGCAAAACAGGAACAACTAATAAAAACACTGACGCATGGTTTATTGGGTTCACCTCAAATTATGTTATTGGAGTTTATGTGGGGATGGATAATCCTCAACCCTTAGGAAAATTTGAAACTGGTTCAAAAACAGCATTACCAATTTTTAAGGAATTTATCGAATCAGCTATTAGAAAATCTGACGCTCGACCATTTAAAGTTGCTGATGGAATTACAATGATGGTAGTTGACCCGACGACAGGTCAAAAAGCAAAATTTTCATCTAAAGATACAATTTTAGAAGCATATAAAAGCAAGAATGTAATTGATGGCAAAGTGCTATATTCAAATAATAATAGATTAGATACGAATAATATATTAAAGTTTTACTAATGGATCATAAATATACAGATTATAAGAAAGAGATAGAAAAAATAAATCAAAGAGTTAAGGAGTATCTTTGATAAAAATAAGATAGATTTAAAATTACAAAGTCACAATAAAATAATTCTTGATCCTAATTTTTGGCAAGATAAGTCTAACTCAAAAAAAATACTTAAAGAAAAAAAATTGTATGAGGATTTGGTTAGTTCTTACAAAAGTTCCTTAAATCAATTAAAAGACTTAGGGGATTTGTATGAACTAGCTGTAGAGGAAAATAATACCAGCATACAAAATGAAGTTTTAGAAAGTATCAAGAATTTAAGAAAATTAGCGAAAAAAAATGAAATTAATTGTTTTTTATCAAATGAGTCTGACTCTTTTGATTGTTACATAGAAATTCATGCTGGCGCAGGAGGTACTGAGAGCCAAGATTGGGCAGATATGTTGAGAAGAATGTATCTAAAATGGTCTGATAATAAAAATTATAAATCGACATTAATAAGTGAACATAAGGGTGATGAGGCAGGTATAAAATCCTCAATAATTAAAATTGAAGGTGATTATGTATTTGGTTGGTTAAAAAAAGAGTCTGGAATTCACAGGTTAGTAAGAATTTCGCCATTTGACTCAGGTGCAAGACGCCATACTAGTTTTGCTAGTATTTGGGTTTATCCAGTTGTGGATGAAAATATTAATATTGAAATTCAAGATAAAGATTTAAGAATTGACACTTATCGATCTAGTGGTGCTGGTGGTCAACATGTTAATACAACTGATAGTGCAGTTAGAATTACACATTTACCATCTAAAATTGTAGTTCAATGTCAAAATGAAAGATCTCAACATAAAAATAAAGAGACATGCATGAACATGCTTAGAGCAAGACTCTATGATTTTGAGATAAAAAAAAAAGAAAAAGAAAATGAAAATACTGAGTCATCAAAATCTGAAATAGGTTGGGGACATCAAATAAGATCTTATGTTTTACAACCATATAGATTAGTAAAAGATAATAGATCGAATTTTGAAAGCTCTAATCCAGATAAGATTTTAGATGGAGAAATTGATGAATTTTTAGAACAATCAATGTATCAAACATAATGAAAATATTTTTTAAACTTTTTATAACTATATTATTTATAATATTTATTACTTTAACGTACCTAAGTATTTTTGGAGTTGAGACTGATAAATTTAATAATCAAATAACAGAAAAAATTCGAAAATTTGATAAAAATTTAGATGTTGAATTAAAAGAAATAAAATTAATTTTGGACCCATTTCAATTTAAACTTCAAGCCAAAACAATTGGTACAAATTTAATTAATCAAAGTAAAAAAATAGAAATTGAAAATATAAAAACACAACTTTCGTTAAAGTCCTTAATAGAAGATAAGTTTTCAATTGAAAATTTAGAGATTTCATCAAAATCTCTTGAGTTAAAAAATTTAATTTCTTTTTTAAGATCATTTAAAAATACTCCTGAACTATTCATAATGGAAAAAGCCATTAAAAAAGGATATTTGATTGCTGATGTAAAGTTAGAGTTTGATTCAAATGGAAATATTAAAAGCAATTATGAGATCAATGGTCTTGTAAAAGATGTTGAATTAAATGTATTAAAAAAATACAATTTACGCAAATTAGACTTAATTTTTGACTATAATAGAAATAATTTTTTAGTTAAAGATATTAATTTTAAATTTAATAAAATAGGATTTTCCTCAGAAAAAGTATCTATAAAAAAAAGGAATGATGATTTTATTATAGAGGGTACTTTTGCTCATAAAAAGTCTGATTTAGATAAAAGAAATATAGATTTATTAGTCAAACCATTTTTACCAAATTTTGAAATAGAAAAAATTTCATTAACTTCTAATAATAATTTTTCTTTTGAAATACAAAAAGGATTTAAATTTGAAAATTACAAAATTAACTCAGAAATACTAGTTCATGAATTAATAATACCTAATAATTTTAAATTAAAAAAATTTTTTCCCAAACAAAAAAAAACAATTTCTCTCTTAGATCAAAAAATAAAATTACAATATGAAAAAAATAATTTTACTATTGAGGGAAATGGAAATTTAAATTATCAAAATGAAAATGATGATATAGAGTATTTTTTTTCAAATAAGAATAAAACTGAAAATTTTGAAATAACTCTAGAAATAAAAGACAATCCTTTTAAAGTTGATTATTTGAATTACAAAAAAAAGGAAAAAAATGAGGTTATTTTAAATTTTAAAGGATCTAATAATAGAAATAATGAACTTGTAATTGAAACTTTTAATCTCAAAGAAGATGAAAACTATATTAAGATAAAAGATCTAGTCTTTAATGAAAAATTTCAAATTTCTAGATTAGATGAAGTAAATTTAGATTATATTGATGATGATAAACAAAAAAACTCAATTAGATTAAAAAGAAATAAAAAAAAATATTTTTTAACTGGGTCTAGTTTTAATGCTGATAATTTAATTGAGAATTTGTTATCAGATGACGATAAAGATATTAAAATTATAGATATTAATAGTAATTTGAAAATTGATGTAAAAAAAATTTTTTTAGATAGCGAGTATTATTTATCAAATTTCAAAGGAGATATTTTAATCAAAAATAAAGAAATATATAAAGCTGACTTAATTGGAAGCTTTTCAAAAAATAAAAAACTAAAACTCACAATAAATAGAGATAATAATAATAAAATTACCACCTTGTTTGTTGATGAGGCAAAACCTATCGTAAAAAGATATAAATTTATAAAAGGTTTTGATGAAGGATCACTGGATTTCTTTAGTTCAAAAAAATCAAAAAAATCTGTTTCACAAATAAAAATTTATGATTTTAAATTAAAAGAACTACCTATATTGACAAAGATTCTCACGTTAGCATCCTTACAAGGTATTGCGGATATTTTATCTGGAGAAGGTATACGTTTTACGGAATTCGAAATGAATTTTAAAAATGAGGGTGATTTAATGACCATAGAAGAAATTTATGCGATTGGTCCTGCAATATCTATTTTAATGGAGGGCTATGTTGAAAAAAACAAATTAATTAGTTTAAAGGGCACATTGGTGCCAGCCACAACAATTAATAATTTTATTGGTTCATTACCTATGCTAGGTGAAATATTAGTTGGAAAAAAAACTGGTGAGGGAGTGTTTGGAGTAAGTTTTAAGATCAAAGGTCCTCCAAAAAATTTAAAAACTTCAGTAAATCCTGTCAAAACTTTAACACCCAGATTTATTACAAGAACATTGGAAAAAATTAAAAAGAATTAAATCAACTCAATTTTTAAATGTCTTTTTTTTCCCACAGAAAGTTTTAAATAATTTTGTCTGAATAATTCATAAGAAATAATCAGATTTTCTTGAGATATAATTTCATCATTCAGTTTTATTGCATTTCCTTTAATAAGACGTCTGATTTCACTTTTTGAATTTTCTAATTTAGATAAGATCACGAGATCTATAATACTAATTTTATTTTCAATATCAGTTTTCTTAATTTTAATTGAAGGTAAATTTGAACCAAGCGAAGTTCCTGAGAAAGCTTCTTTTGCCGCTTGCTCTGAACTTTTAGCAGCTTTTAAACCATGAAGCATAGTAGTTGTCTCGTTAGCTAGCTTAATTTTTAGTTTATTAATGTCTTCATCCTTCATTTTATCAATTTCTTTAATATCTAAATCTGTGAACATTTTTAAAAATTTTATTACATCTCTGTCATCGATATTTCTCCAAAATTGCCAATAGTCATATGATGATAATAATTTTTCATCTAACCAAATAGCACCTGACTCAGTTTTTCCCATTTTTGCTCCTGAGGATAATGTAATGAGAGGGGTAGTTAAACCATAAGCTTGTTTACTGGAATACCTTTTTATAAGCTCTGTTCCATTGACAATGTTTCCCCATTGATCAGAACCTCCTATTTGTAAGGAACAATTCTCTTTTTTATTTAGCTCTAAGAAATCATAAGCTTGCAAAATCATATAATTAAATTCCATATAACTTAAAGATTGCTCTCTATCCAATCTAGATTTAACACTTTCGAAAGTAAGCATTTTATTAATTGTAAAATGTTTTCCTATTTCTCTTAAAAATGAAATATAATTTAAATTTTTAAGCCAGGAATAATTATTTACAAAAATAGGTTTTGTTTTTGGATCGTTATTATTTAAAAATTTTTTTAATATTTTTTCAATATTTTTTGTATTTTTATCTATTTCTTTTTCAGTTAAAATTCTCCTTGTTTTGTCTTTACCCGAAGGATCTCCAATTCTGGTAGTCCCTCCACCTAATAAGACAATCGGTCTGTGACCATATTTTTGAAGAAGTCTAAGACACATGATTTGAAGTAAGCTTCCAACATGAAGACTTTCAGCAGTACAATCAAAACCTATGTAACCTTTAATTTTTTCTTTATTTATTAATTTGGATAATTCATTTTCATTCGTGCATTGATATAAGTAACCTCTATCTTTAAATTCTTTTAAAAATTTATCCATAAGTCTATAGTTCCACAATATACATTATTTAATAAAAAAAAATAAGAATGGATGAGATTTATACAGCAATGGGTTTAATGAGTGGTACCTCATCGGATGGAGTAGATGTATCCATAATTAAGTCAGATGGTAATCAAGAATTTTCAATATTAATCGATAAATACTTTCAATATGATGAAGAATTAACTCAAAAAATACTTAAAATTAGGGATAAAATCTTAAATCCAGATGATTTAACCAAATATCAAGTTGAGATCAAAGATTTAGAAAGAGAAATAACTTTATTTCATTTTAAGGCTGTTAATAAATGCCTTGAACTATCAAAAACTGATGTTGATTTAATTGGTTTCCATGGTCAAACAATATTTCACGCTCCAGAAAAAAAAATTACAAAACAATTGGGTGACGGATTGCTACTATCTCAATTAACGAAAAAGAAAGTTATTTATAATTTTAGACAAAATGATTTAGAAAATGAGGGGCAGGGTGCTCCTCTAGCACCAATCTTTCATAATGCTCTAGCTAATAAATTAAATAAAAAATTTAATTTAGGTTTTCCAATGAATATTCTTAATATTGGAGGTATTTCTAATGTTACCTCTACAATAGAATACAATAATTTGGGTTTAGAAGAAAAAATTTATGCTTGTGATATTGGACCTGGCAATTGCTTGATAGACGAATGGATGAGAAAAAATTCAAAAAAAGGGTATGACAAAGAAGGTTTAGTAGCAAGATCTGGAAAAACAGACAAATTAATTTTAAATCAGGCTTTGGACAATTTTACTGAACAATCTAATTTTGAAAAATCTTTAGATATTAAAAATTTTGATATTTTTTTTGCAAAAGGACTTTCATTAGAGGATGGTGCTGCAACTATTACTGATTTCACCGCTAAATTAATTTCCAATGGAATGAATTTTATTCACAATAAGAATAATTCTCAAAAAAGTAAATGGTTAGTATGTGGTGGAGGAAGAAAAAATAAATATCTCTTAGAAAGTATAAAAAATAATTTTGATGATATAAATCTTAATCCAATTGATCAATATGAATTAGACGGAGATTTTATCGAGTCTCAAGCTTTTGCTTTTTTAGCGATAAGATCGCTAAAAGGTATGCCTATTTCATTTCCAAATACAACTAGATGTAAAAAATCGGTAACTGGTGGAGTTTTAGTTAAAAATTTTTAATACAAAGCTGTTTCTTTTTTTATGTATTTATCAAGAGATTTTGAAAGTGCGTTCTCATTTTTTGAAAAAAAATGATTTGCTTCTGAGATTGACTGAAATTCAACTTTAATACCTTTTTGTGCACTTAATCTTTTATTTAGTTCATTAATATGTTCAACAGGTACCAATTCATCTTTTTTTCCATAAATCATTATCCCAGAAGTTGGACATGGAGACAAAAATGAAAAATCATAAACATTTGGTTGGGGAGAGATTGCAACAAATCTATTTATCTCTGGTCTCCTCATTAAAAGTTGCATAGCAATCAATGACCCAAAAGAAAAACCTGAAACCCAACACTGAGAATTATCAAAATTTTCTCTCTCTAACCAATCAAGAGCAGCTGCAGCATCTGCTAATTCACCTTGGCCATTGTCAAATTCTCCGTCACTCTTTCCTACACCTCTAAAATTTACTCTGCAAACTGAAAAATCATTTTCCATGAAAGTATGAAAAGTTTCCACAACAACTTTATTATTCATTGTCCCTCCATACTGAGGATGTGGTTGTAAAACTAAAGCTATTGGTGAAGTATTTTTTTTACTCTTATAATATTTGGCTTCAAGTCTACCTGCAGGTCCTGGAATAAATATTTCTAATATTTTATTTTCCATAATTGTTATTGATTATTATTCTCAAAAAAAAATTAGGTTTATCACAACTGCGTGACAAAATGTTAGTTTTTTTTTACTCATGATACTTGACTATTTTGGTCAGGTTTATATATACCCCTGTAAAATAAGGAATTATGAGACTTACTTCTAAAGGCAGATATGCGGTAATGGCTTTAGTGGATCTGGCTAGATTTGATGGAATTAATCCAGTTTCTCTAAGGGATATATCTTTAAGACAAGGCATTTCGTTAGATTATTTAGAACAAATTTTTTCAAAATTGAGAAAAAAAGAAATTGTTCAAAGCGTTAGAGGAACTCAAGGTGGATATATTTTAAATAGGAAAGCTAAAGAAATAAAATTAACAAATATTTTTGATGCAGTAGACGAAAAAGTAAAAACTGTCCAGTGTAAAAAAGAGTCAAAAAAGGGATGTAATGGTAAATCTACAAAATGTTTAACTCACAATCTTTGGGATGAACTTGAAAACCACATCAATAATTTTTTTGATAAAAAAAGTTTAGACGACTTAGTTAAAGAAAACTTTGAAAGAAGATTATAAAATGGATACTAGAGAAAAAGATATAGAAAATTTAAAAGATTATAAATACGGTTTTACAACTGATATTGAAAATATTAAAGCACCAAAAGGTCTAAATGAAAATGTAATTAAGTTTATTTCAAATATTAAAAAAGAACCTAAATGGATGTTGGATTTTAGATTAAAAGCATTTGAGAGATTTAAGCTTCTCAAAGAACCTGACTGGCAAAAACCTAAGTATCCTAAAATTGATTATCAAGATTTATATTACTATTCGGCTCCGAAAAGTATGAAGGATAAACCTAAGAGTTTAGATGAATTAGATCCTAAACTTTTAGAAACTTATAATAAATTAGGAATTCCACTTCAAGAGCAAGCAAGATTAAATGGAATAGCTGTAGATGCAGTATTTGATTCTGTTTCAGTAGCCACAACATTTAAGGGTGAATTAACAAAACATGGAATCATTTTTTGTTCAATGTCAGAAGCAATACAAAAACATCCTGATTTAGTAAAAAAATATTTAGGAACAGTAATTCCAACAACAGATCATTTTTTTGCGACATTAAACTCCGCAGTTTTTACCGATGGATCATTTGTTTATATTCCCGAAGGTGTAAAGTGTCCAATGGAGCTCTCGACTTATTTCAGAATTAACGCATCAGAAACTGGTCAATTTGAAAGAACTTTAATCATTGCTGATAAAGGAAGTTATGTGAGTTATTTAGAGGGATGTACTGCGCCGATGAGAGATGAAAATCAATTACACGCTGCTAACGTTGAACTAATAGCTCTTGATGATGCAGAGATTAAATATTCAACTGTTCAAAACTGGTACCCGGGAGATGAAAATGGAAAAGGGGGAATTTATAATTTTGTAACTAAAAGAGGACTATGTAAGGGAAAAAATTCTAAGATTTCTTGGACACAGGTAGAGACAGGTTCTGCTATAACTTGGAAATACCCTAGTTGTATTTTAAAGGGTGATAACTCAATTGGAGAATTTTATTCAATAGCAATTACAAATAATCATCAAAAAGCAGATACTGGGACAAAGATGATCCACCTTGGTAAAAATACTAAAAGTAAAATAATTTCCAAAGGTATTAGTGCTGGATTTTCTGATATGACCTATAGAGGATTAGTAGATATAAATTCAAAAGCAAAAAATTCTAGTAACTATACTCAATGTGACTCTCTTTTAATGGGAAATAAATGTGGAGCACACACTGTTCCTTACATAAAGAACAAAAATTTTGACTCAAATGTTGCTCATGAAGCAACAACGTCAAAAATAAGTGAAGAGCAATTGCACTATTGTCAACAAAGAGGATTAAATCCTGAGGAAGCTGTTGGGTTAATCGTTAATGGATTTTGTAAAGAAGTTCTTCAGCAATTACCAATGGAGTTTGCTGTAGAGGCACAAAAACTTGTTGGAATTAGTCTTGAAGGGAGCGTGGGTTAATGCTGAAAATTAATAACTTAAACGCAAATGTTGAAAATAAGTCAATTTTAAAAGGATTTTCACTAAATATAAACCCAGGTGAAGTTCATGCAATAATGGGCCCTAATGGCTCTGGAAAAAGTACTTTATCTAATATTTTATCGGGAAAAAAAGGTTACGAGGTATCTGGAGAAATATTATTTGAAAATAAAAATTTATTTGAACTTGAAACTGAGGAAAGAGCGCACAAAGGTATATTTTTAGCCTTCCAATACCCTTTAGAAATTCCTGGGGTAAACACTAATATTTTTTTAAAGACTTCTCTAAATGCAATTAGAAAAGCTCGTGGACAAAAAGAACTTGATGCTATCGAGTTTTTAAAACTTGTTAAAGAAAAAGCTAAGGAACTTAAATTTGATGAAGAAAAACTTAATAGGCAATTAAATGTAGGCTTCTCTGGTGGAGAAAAAAAGAAAAACGAAATTCTACAAATGTCAATGCTGGCGCCAAAACTTTCAATTTTAGATGAAACAGACTCAGGTTTAGATATAGATGCTCTAAAAATAGTTGCAGATGGTGTAAACACATTAAGGAATAATGAAAATTCTTTTTTAATCATTACTCATTATCAAAGACTATTAGATTATATTAAGCCAGATTTCGTTCACGTTTTAATGAATGGAAGGATTATTAAATCAGGTGGACCTGAACTTGCAGAAGAATTAGAAAAAAAAGGATATGAGAGTTTTAATTAGATGAAGGAACAATTAAAAATAGATTTTAACAAAATTCAAGAAGTTTCTAATTTTTCTAATAGAGATATTGAGATAAAAAAGTCTTACCTTAATAAATTTATTGAAAATGGTTTCCCAAATAGAAAACAAGAAAATTGGAAGTTTTTAGATATAAATCAAATAATTAGTAATAATATTTCAGATTTGAGCTTTTATAATGATTATTCAATTGAAAATAAGATTGATCCATCAATTTTTATTGATGATTTAGAACATAATAAAATTATTTTTATTAATGGAAGAGTTGAAAAAATTGACTTTAGTTATGAGGATAAAAAACAGATTGAAATAATTGAGGACTCTTACACAATTGATAAATCTGAAAACAACAATTCATTAATTGATTTGAATATTGCTTTAAGTAATAAACATTTTAAAATTTTAATTAAAAAAGGCTACTCATTAAAAAAACCTTTAATCATTTATCATTTGTCCAATGAGAAAATGAAATCAAAGAATATTAATTTAAGGTTAGATTTTGAGCTTGAACAAAACAGCTCACTAAAATTAATAGATTTCTTTAGTGATTACAGTGAAAAAAATTTTATGAATATTTTTTACAATTTTAATTTAGATAGAGATGCGATTCTTAAAAATTATAAAATTGATAAGTCGTTGAATAAAAATCTAAAATATTCATTTAATAATATAGATCAAAAACAAAATAGTATTTCTGAAACTTTTGTTTTTTCTGCAGGTTCAGATTATTTCAAAAATGAGATAAATTGTAATCTAAAAGGCGAATATTCTTCAGCATTTATAAATGGTATTTTTTCGTTAGATGATAATAAACAGCACGAAATAAGAACTACTATAAATCATTTGGTTGAAAATACAAAAAGCTATCAGTTAATTAAAAGTGTGCTTGGAAAAAATACAAAGTCTGCTTATCAAGGAAGAATATATGTAGACTCAAAGGCTCAGAAAACAGATGGATATCAATTAAGTAAAGCAATTTTGTTAGACGAAACCTCAGAGTTTAACGCAAAACCTGAATTAGAAATTTATGCTGATGATGTTAAATGTTCTCATGGATCAGCATCTGGTAGTCTTGATGATAATTCAATTTTTTATTTAATGTCTAGAGGACTAAATTATAAACAAGCTAAAGGACTATTGATAAATGGTTTTTTGCTTGATGTAATCGAAAAGATTACTGATGCTGAAATTAAAGATTTATTAAAAAAAATGATTGGTTTAAAAAAATGAACATAGAAAACATTAAAAAAGAGTTTCCTATCTTTGATGAAAAGATACAAAACAATGATCTAGTTTATTTGGACAGTGCTAATTCTTCTCAAAAACCTAAAGTTGTTATTGATAGAATAAACGAATTCTATACCAAAGAATTTTCAAATGTGGGCAGAAGTATTCATTATTTGGCAGTGGCAGCTACAAATTTATACGAAAATACACGATCTTCTGTCCAAAAATATATTAATGCAAAAGATAAAAATGAGATTGTATTTACTAAGGGTGCAACTGAAGCCCTTAATTTAGTTGCTAATACACTTGGCCAAAAGTATTTGAATGAAGGTGACGAAATTTTACTCACTGAGTTAGAGCATCATTCAAATTATGTACCATGGCACTATTTGAGAAAATCAAAAAATATAAAGATTAATTTTGCTGAAATAAATGAAGAGGGAGAAATTCCAATTGAAAATATTGAAAAAAAAATTACGCCAAAAACAAAGGTGATTGCCATTAATCATCTATCGAATGTCACTGGCGCAATCCTACCAATCAAAGAGATTACTGAGCTTGCACACGCAAAAGACATAATTGTTGTTGTAGATGGATGTCAAGGTGCACCACATTTGAAACTTGATGTGCAAGATCTGGACTGTGATTTTTATGCAATTTCTTGTCATAAAATGTATGGACCGACTGGACTTGGAATTTTGTATGGAAAAAAAAAATGGCTTGAAGAATTACCACCTTATCAAGGTGGTGGTGGTATGATTAAAGAAGTTAAAAAAGATCGTATTACTTATGGTGATCTTCCAAATAAGTATGAAGCAGGCACTATGGCCACTGCACAGGTGATAGCTTTTGATAAGTCTATCAAATTTTTAGAAAGTATTGGAATTGAAAATATAATTAAACATGAAAAAGAATTAATAGAATATGGTCAAGAAATTTTAAAAAAGAATAATTCAGTAAAAATAATTGGCAATCCAAAAAATAAAGGCGGTGTAATATCGTTTACGATTGAAGGGGTACATCCACATGACATCGCGACAATACTTGACGAAGATGGTGTAGCTATTAGAGCTGGACACCATTGCTGTCAAATTTTACACGACAAACTTGAAATACCTGCAAGTGCAAGAGCATCAGTAGGTGTCTATAATACTAAAAGTGATTTTGATCAATTAAATGAGTCTATAAACAAATGTAAAAAAATTTTTGATTTAAAATGAATTTAAAAGAATTATATCAAGAAATAATTTTAGAACATGGAAAAAATCCAAGGAATTTGAGGAAGACTGAGAATTTTAATAAAGATGCGAAAGGGAATAATCCTTTATGTGGTGACAATGTCCATGTTTATCTAAAATTGAATAATCAAAGAAAAGTTGAAGATATTTCTTTTGAAGGAAGTGGTTGCGCAATATCAATGGCCTCAGCTTCAATAATGACAGATTTGATTAAAGGCAAAAGTGACAATGAAGCAAAGGAGATCATAGATGATTTTCTTGGAATGATAAAAGAAAATCCTGAATTAAAGTCTACGATTTTAGAGGAAGATGATAAAACAAAACTAATGTGTTTATCCGGAGTAAAACAATATCCTATGAGAGTAAAATGTGCTACTTTATCATGGCATACTTTGATTTCTGCAATGGAAGATGACGGAAAGCAAGTGAGCACAGAAGATTAATATTATGGAAATAAAAGAAAAAATTATAAACGAAATTAGAAAAATTTATGATCCTGAGTTACCAGTTAATATTTATGAACTTGGTTTAATTTATGATATTCAAGTAAAAGGAAAAAAAGCTGAAATTAAAATGACCTTAACCACACCAAATTGTCCTGTTGCAGAGAGTTTACCAAAAGAAGTAAAAGAAGGAGCTATGCAAGTTGAAGAAATTGATGATGTTGATCTTCAACTAGTTTGGGACCCACCTTGGAACAAAGATATGATGTCAGATGCTGCTAAGTTGGAGTTAAATTTGTAATGAATCCTATAATTAAATTAAGTGAAAATGCAGCAAACAGAATTAAAGAAATCATGTCTAGTGCCGAAAAAGATGCTTTAGGAGTGAGAGTTTCAGTTAAATCTGGAGGATGCGCAGGCATGTCATATGTAATGGAATATTCTAAAGAACTTAACCCGAATGATGAGGTAATCGAGGACAAGGGAGTTAAGGTTTTTATAGATTCTGCTGCAGTGATGTATTTATTAGGTACTGAAATGGATTACAAAAAAGAGGATTTTTCCTCAACTTTTGTGTTCAATAATCCCAATGAAACAGAGAGATGTGGGTGCGGGGAGTCCTTTAAAGTAGAATAAAATTTAGTATCCCATAAGTTGCATAGCTGTATTGCTTAAAATGCATATCTAGTATATAATTATTACATGAACGTTTTTGAATTTAGAAATTTATTAGCGTCTGAAGACAGAAAAGAAAAAAGAAAAAGCTTACAAAGATCTTTGATCAAATCTGTTGAAACAGGAGCTAATGGAACTCAAGATTACGTTGTTAAAAAAGGTCCTGGCAAAAACAAGATTGCCACTACTAAACAATAATTTTTAACAACTATAATACATGTCGAACTCTATTGGGTGTGGTGTGTGTTCGAAATTATGTATTTCCTCAAATTTTAAAGCAATGTAAGCATCTATCTGATCATCAGTGAATACGTTACCTTGTTTTAAAAAATCTCTGTCCTTATCCAAACTTTCCATTGCTTCTCTTAATGAGCCACAAACGGTAGGTATTTTTTTAACTTCATTTTCAGATAAAGCATAAAGATCTTTATCGAAAGATTTACCTGGATCAATTTTATTTTTAATACCATCTAGTCCAGCCATAAGCATTGCTGCAAAAGTTAAGTATGGGTTTCCAGCTGCATCACCAAATCTAATTTCACATCTCGCAGCTTTTTTACTTAGAGTGATAGGGATCCTACATGAAGCTGACCTGTTTCTCGCTGAGTACGCTAATAACACTGGTGCTTCAAATCCTGGGATCAATCTTTTGTAACTATTGGTTGTTGCGTTTGAAAAAGCGTTTATAGCTTTTGCATGTTTTAAAATTCCACCAATATAGTGTAAAGCTAAATCGGATAAGCCAGCATATTTATCTCCTGAAAATAATGCTGTATTTCCTTTCCAAATTGATTGGTGCACGTGCATACCTGATCCATTATCACCTTTTACTGGTTTAGGCATAAAAGTTGCAGTTTTTCCAAATGAATGTGAAACCATATGAACCGCATACTTATATAATTGCAAGTTATCTGCTTGATCAACTAAAGTTCCAAAATACATTCCAAGTTCATGCTGACTTGGAGCAACTTCATGGTGATGTTTCTCAACTTTAATACCCATGTCTTTCATTGCTTTTAAATACTCACTTCTCATATCTTGTGCACTATCAACAGGAGGAACTGGGAAGTAACCACCTTTGATACCAGGTCTGTGTCCCATATTTCCGTTTTCATATTTTTTTCCAGTGTTGTAAGGGCCTTCAGTACTATCGATTTTGAAGCCAGTTTCATTCATGTCATTTTTAAATCTTACATCATCGAATACAAAAAATTCAGCTTCTGGACCAAAAAATGCTTTGTCACCAATTCCAGATTTTTTTAAATATGCCTCAGCTTTTTTTGCTGTTCCTCGAGGATCTCTTTCGTAAGGATCTTTTTTTATTGCATCCAAAATATCACAAAAAATGTTTAATGTATTATGAGACGTAAACGGATCAACCACAGTTCTGCTTAAATCAGGCTTTAAAATCATGTCAGATTCATTAATAGCTTTCCAACCTGCAATTGAGGAGCCATCAAAGAAAATTCCATCGTTTAACATATCTTCGTCAACTACCTTAGTATCCATCGTGACGTGTTGAAGTTTGCCTCTAGGGTCAGTGAATCTTAGATCAACGTAATCAATCTCTTTGTCTTTTATAACTTTTAAAACATTTTTTGCGCTCATATATCTCCTCTGTAATTCAGTGGGTTGTGATACCAAATAAAGACTGATAAATAATCCTCTTTTACTTAATAACACCTATGCATTTTTTACATAAGTGTATAACTTAAAGACTAAAAATACTAACAATTCAGAGTTGAATAATGACATTACTTGATAAAGAACCAGTTCAAAGGGTTGGTAAAATTATAAAAGAATTTGATCAAAATTTATGTGTTAGTGTTTTAGAAACTTCTGCTAGAACTGCTTTAGAAGCCGCATCTTCTTTAGGATGTGAGGTAGGAGCAATTGTTAAAAGCTTACTTTTTAAGACAGATAATAAGTTTACTTTATTTTTGGTTGCTGGAGATAAGAAAGCTTCACTAAGAAAAATTAAGAAAAATATTAAATTTGATGATGTTTCTATGGCTACTGCTGAAGATGTAAAAAACATTACTGGTTATACTATTGGCGGTGTTTCACCAGTAGGCCATTTAGAAAATGTTGATATTTACATAGATAATTCTTTAGATAGGTTTGATTTTTTATTTGCTGCCGCAGGTCACCCAAATTGTATATTTAAAATCAATTTCTCAGATTTAAAGAAAATTACAAAAGGAAAAATTGAAGATATTACTGAATGAGACAACCAAAACTATTTGATTATCTTTTATTAATTTTGTTAGCCTTAATATGGGCATCAGCTTTTTTTAATATCAAAATTGCAACCTATTCATTTGGACCAATTACTATTGCATTTTTAAGAGTGTTTTTTGGAGCAATACCAGTTTTGTTGCTTTGTTATTATAAAAAGATAAAGATCGAAGCTTTTTCAAAAGATTGGTATTGGTTCGCAATGATAGGATTTATAAATCTAGTAGCTCCTTTTTTTTTAATTGCGTACGGAGTACAATCAGTTCAAAGTAATTTGGCTGCGATATTGATGTCAACTACACCATTAAGTTCAACTGTGCTTGGTCATTTTTATACAAAGAATGAGAAATTCAATTTTATCAAAACAATAGGAATCTTAATTGGTTTTTCTGGAATACTTTACTTATTTTCTGATAATATTTTGATTAATGAAAATAATTTTTTTTCCGCAATACTAATTCTTTTAGGCTCAACTTGTTATGTAATAGGTGGTGTTCTAACATTAAAAATTAGTAAGAAAAAAAATGAAAATGTAACTGGCTCAATACTGGTTTGGGCAGTTTTGATTTTGATACCTATTGTAAGTATTGTTGAACAACCATGGAATGTCTCGCCTAGGTTAGATTCTACAATATCCGTGATATATCTTGGCTTAGTTTCTACTGGAATTGCATGGTTATTGAGATTTAGAATTTTAGTTAATAATGGACTGATATTTCAGTCACAAGTTTCATATTTAATTCCAATTTTTGGAACTATCTTGAGTTATATTTTCCTCAAGGAATTGATCACTTTCAAAGTTTTGATATCTCTGATTGCAGTATCAGTAGGAATTTATTTTGTGAGAAAAGCAGACAATAAAATTAATAATATAAAGCTCGATTAATACAATTCTTAGTTGAAAACATTATTGACCCATTTACATCATTCCCAAAAAGGTCTTTAATAAACTTATATAAATAACAAGAGGAGAAAAAAATGAGTGCAGAAGCAATGAAAGTGTCATCTGTATTAGATACTTCTCATTTAAAGGTTAAATTTCCGTTCAAAGCAAAATATGGAAACTACATTAATGGAAAATTTGTAGAACCAAAATCAGGCAAGTATTTTGATAATGTTAGCCCGATCTCAAATGAGAAAATCTGTTCAGTTGCACGATCAGACGAAAAAGACGTAGAAGCAGCATTAGATGCGGCTCACGCAGCTTTCCCTGAGTGGGGAAAAACAGATATCACTACGCGATCAAATATATTGTACAAAATCGCTGATGTGTTGGAAAAAAATCTAAATTTATTAGCTACAGCTGAATGTTTAGATAATGGAAAACCAATAAGAGAGTGTATGGCAGCAGATTTACCTTTGGTTATTGATCATTGGAGATATTTTGCTGGTGTGATTAGAGCAGAAGAAGGTTCAATCGCTGAAATAGCAAATAATCAATACTCATACAATTTTCATGAACCATTAGGTGTAGTTGGTCAGATAGTTCCGTGGAATTTCCCATTATTAATGGCGACATGGAAATTAGCTCCAGCTTTAGCAGCAGGAAATTGCTCAGTTTTAAAACCTGCAGAGCAAACGCCTGCATCGATTATGGTTATGATGGAACTTATTGGAGATTTATTACCTCCAGGAGTTGTCAACATTGTTAGTGGTTTTGGATTAGAGGCAGGTAAGCCTTTAGCATCATCAAAAAGAGTTGCTAAAGTTGCATTTACTGGTGAAACTACAACAGGAAGATTGATTATGCAGTATGCTGCACAAAACATAATTCCAATTACTTTGGAGTTAGGTGGAAAATCTCCAAACATTTTCTTTGAAGATATCATGGATAAAGATGATGATTTCTTTGATAAATGTATTGAAGGTTTTGTAATGTTCAATCTAAACCAAGGTGAGGTTTGTACTTGTCCAAGTAGAGCTTTAGTTCAAGAGTCAATCTATGATAAATTCATGGAAAGAGCTATAGCTAGAACAAAAGCTGTTGTTCAAGACAATCCTTTGAAAATGGAAACCATGATTGGAGCACAGGCATCAGTAGAGCAGATGGAAAAGATAAAATCTTATCTTGAGCTTGGAAAAAAAGAAGGTGCTAAAGTTCTAACAGGTGGAAGTGTCGCTAAACTTAACAGCGGATTGGAAAAAGGTAATTACATTCAGCCAACTGTTTTTGAGGCAAAAAATGACATGCGAATTTCTCAAGAAGAGATCTTCGGACCAGTTGTATCTGTGATTAAATTTAAAGATGAAGCAGAGGCATTGAAAATTGCTAATGATACTCTTTATGGTTTAGGAGCAGCTGTATGGACTAGAAATGGTAATATAGCTCACAGAATGGGTAGAGCGATACAAGCAGGAATAGTATGGACTAATTGTTATCATGCTTACCCAGCTCACTCACCATTTGGTGGATACAAACAATCTGGAGTTGGTAGAGAAACTCACAAAATGATGCTTAATCATTACAGACAGAATAAGAATCTTCATGTTTCTTATGCTGAGAAAAAATTAGGCTTCTTTTAATCAAATAATATATACTGGTCCATGATTCGATATCATGGGCCAGAGAAAAAATATGAAAGTATCTGCAACACATTCGGCACTTAGTTTACTATCTGAACTTAAAGAAAAATATGGTGAAAAGTTAATGTTTCATCAATCAGGTGGATGTTGTGATGGGAGTGCACCTATGTGTTTCCAAGAGGGTGAATTTCCATTGGGAGACAATGACATTAAACTTGGAGAAATAGGTGGTGTTCCATTTTATATGAATGGTGATCAATATGAAAAATGGAAACATACTGATCTTACGATAGATGCCGTAAAAGGAATTGGTGGAATGTTTTCATTAGATAATGGAACTGGAAGAAGATTTTTAACTAAATCTGAAATATGTCTCGTAGTGGATAACGATAATCCAAATCATTAAATTTATTTAACAATGCCGATTTTTTTAAGTTCACAAAAAATTGTGAAGGATTGGATTGATTATAATAATCATATGAATGTTTCTTATTATCTTTTGATCTTTGATAAATATGGGGCGGATATATTAAATGACACCTTCAAAATGGGTGAGCATTCAGCAAGGACTACCGGAAAAAGTACAATGATTGTTGAGTCTCATATTACATATAATCAAGAACTCAAGATGAATGATGAGGTAGATGTAAATTTAGTTTTTTTTGATCACGATAAAAAAAGGTTGCAATATAAGATGGAAATGATCCATAAGCAAAAGCAATATTTAGCATCAACGATTGAAGTCCTTGCATTATATGTTGATTTAAATAATCGAAAAGTCTCAGAATTCGAAGGAGATAAATTAGAAATTATGGATAATTATATTAAAAACAATAAAGAAAATTTTGATAATACAAACCTTAAGTTTTCCTCTAAATTGAAAAAGTAAATAAATTTACTTCCAGCCCGCGTACTGGAAGTAATAATCTATTTATTGTCCTGGCGCTTTGTATGCACCTGATGCAACTTCACTTGCTTTAACAGTAGCTTTATTAAAATCAATGGCTTCTAACATTGTTAAATTTTTAACTGCTCCTGATGCTTCTACTACAAGTTTTACTGCTGCAAAGTCTTCAAATGTTGTAAGTTCATTTACAACTATAAAGTCATATGGACCTCTCACTATATCCATACTATGCATTGTTCCACCCATAGCTTTTGTTAATTGTTCAACTACTGCTTTTCTATCACTTTTAGGATCTTTTAAAAAACCTTGAAAAGCTTTTTCAGTGTAGTTTCCCATTATATATGCTTTCATATGTTATCCCTTCTTTTTTTTTAAAAAAATATTATAGCAAAATTTATGTATGTAGAAGTGGTATCTTTGTCTAATTATTTCCTATTCGGTCCATTTCTTTAAGTTCGACTTCTAACTTATCTAATTCCTCACCACCTGCCATCATGCTTAAAAGTTTTTCTCTAGATATATCTTTTTTTTGAAATGTTCCCATGCTTTTACCTCGATTTAAAACTGTAAAACTATTTCCAACAGGATAAGCATGATGAACGTTGTGTGTAATTAAAATTACAGCTAAACCTTGTGATGCAGCTTTAACAATATATTTCAAAACCATAGAAGCTTGGTGTACACCTAGTGCTGACGTTGGTTCATCTAATACCAAAACTTTTGCTCCAAAATAAATTGCTCTAGAAATTGCGAGACATTGTCTTTCACCCCCAGACATCGTGCCTACAGCTTGTGACGGGTCTCTCACATCGATACCTATTTGTCCCATTCTTTCTGCAGCTATAATGTTTGCTTTTTCAATATCAAAAGTTCTGAAAAAAGGTAAACCTTTTTGTGGCTCTCTGCCCATAAAAAAATTTCTAGTTACACTCATAAGAGAAACTAATGCTAAATCTTGATAAACAGTACCTATCCCAATATCCAAAGCATCTCGTGGTGAGTCAAAAACTATTTTTTGATCCTCAAAAATAATTTCACCTTCATCAGGTTTATGAACCCCTGCTAAAGTTTTTATCAAAGTAGATTTTCCAGCTCCATTGTCACCAAGTAAGCACATTATTTCACCTTTTTTTAGTTTCATAGTGACATCTTTCAAAGCAATTACTTTACCAAAAAATTTACTTATATTATTGAATTGAACTAAATATTCAGACATCACTTAGTCTCCGTAACTTTTTTTCTAATATAATTATTGAATACTACTGCAATTAACATCATTGCACCTAAAAAAACCTTAAACCAATCAGTATCAACATCTGTATAAAAAATTCCCATTGAAACAGTGCCAAAAATAATAGCACCCAATGCTGCTCCAATGGCAGAGCCATAACCTCCAGTCAAAAGACACCCGCCAACCACGGCAGCTGCTATTGCTTCCAATTCTTTTAAAGTTCCTCTCATAGTATCTGCAGAACCTGCATCTAAAACTTGAATACAAGCAAATATTGTCGATGCTACAGCTGTTCCAATAAATAGACTTATTTTTACTCTTCCAACAGGTACACCAACATTTGTAGCACCAACTTTATCTCCACCTGATGCAAATATCCAATTTCCATATCTAGTTTTCATAAGTATCCAAGTTGCAAATAATGTAAGAGCAATAAACCATATTACTGATGGTGGAATACCTGTAGCTAATGGTGTACCGTCAGTTCTCAGTGCAATTAATTTCATCGATCCAAGCCATGTGAATAACCATTGAAAAGTATCTGTTGCAAACAACCAAGCGATTGGATCATCCTCTATTAAAACTCTTAATCCTGGCACTTGAGTTCTTCCTGTAATTAATCTCGTAATAGCCAAAGTTGCCCCCCTTAAAATGAACAACATTGCTAGTGTTACTATAAAGGATGGTAGACCAGTTTTTACTACCATTATACCATTGAAATAACCAATTAGTACTGCCATGGCAAAAGCAAAAATAATACTCGTCCATAAAGGCCAGCCCCAATAAATTGCAGGTATAGCGATACAGATTCCTGCAAAACCAATCATTGAACCAATTGATAAATCAAACTCTCCACCGATCATTAACATTGCAGCAGCAATAGCAATAATTCCTAAATTAGCTGAAACATCTAAAAAATTTAATGTCCCATAAGCGCTAAACATTCCAGTGTCACCAGCAACTATTCCAAAAAAAATAAAAACTAAAATTGAGCCACCCAAAGCACCAAGCTCTGGTCTGTTTAATAAAACTCTAAGAGGTGAAATTTTTTTAAGTCTTTCATCTTGTCCACTATCTTTTTTAGATTGAATACTCTCTGATTTTACAGACATAAAAAATTATAATTTAAAGATGATTAAAAAAAAGGCCTGACTAACATTAGTCAGGCCTTTAATTCATATTTTATCTATAACCTTGAGCTGCCCATTTAATTACTTTAGACGCATTGTCAGGAGTAACAAACCCAGGTCCAGTCATCACTACACCCGCTGGCATTGTTCCCCATCTCATATATTGTCCAAAGATAGCTATTGGTAAATATCCTTGTAGATATTGCTGTTGGTCAATTAAAAACTCCACTTTTCCTGCAGCAGCAGCTTTTAACATATTTGGAGACATATCAAATGTTCCTAATCTTACAGAACCAACTTTTCCAGCAGACTCGAGTGCTTTCAAAGCTGCTTCACCAGATAATCCAGCACCTAAAGTTAGAATAGTATCATAGCCACCACCTAATTTTGCAGCAACAGCTTTTTGAATTTCCGTTGGGTCATTTGATGTACCTAAAATATCAACAGATCCACCAAAACCTTTTTTGAAACCAGCACATCTTCTATCAAGTGCAACGTTTCCTACCTCATGGTTAACGCATAATGCTTTTTTTCCACCAGCGGCTTTCATTTTTTGTCCACCACCTACACCTGCTTCAAACTCAGTTTGTCCAACGTGTGCACTAATTCCTAAAGATGCATAATCATCAGATCCAGAGTTCATTGATATTACAGGAATACCAGCAGCAATCGCAGCTTTAACCGATTTTCCTAAAGCAGCAGCATCTGGTAATGTGATCACAATACCTTTTGGTTTTTGCGATACAGCATTATCAATTAATTTTGCCATTTCTACCATGTCAAAAGTTGCTGGTGCTGTGTATTTACAAGACACTCCCATGTCTTTACATCCAGCATCAACTCCATTTTTAGCAACTGACCAGAAAGGATCGTTTGCTTGACCATGAGAAACCACAATTATATCCACAGCTAAAGCAGAAACAGACATCATTGCCCATGCTGCTAAAGCTAATATAAAGTTTTTTATTGTTTTCATTATTCCCCTTTAATTAAAGTTAACTTTTAAAAATAAAATCTAATCAAAATATCATTTAGTTGTAAAGCAGACAGGTTGTATTCTACTTAGGGTTGATTCAATTAAAGATTAAGTTTTTCAAACTTTTTTGATCGTAAAGATTTTTGAGCTGCATTCGCAATTATTAGAGCTTTTCTTCCCTCTTCAAATCCTGCAAGAGGTTGAATTTTCTTTCTTATATATTTCGCAAAATCCTTTAATTGATTTTTATAAGCATCTTTATACCTCTCAATAAAAAAATTAAGCAAAGGAGATTTGTTCGAAGTTGATTGCGCAGAATATAAAGATGTCTCGTTTTGTCTTTTATTTTCTGAAATTAACATACCTTTTGATCCAAATAATTCTATTCTTTGATCATAACCGAAACTACAATGTCTGGAATTAGTAATTATGCACTGAACACCAGCTCTAGATCTAATTATGGTAGATGCTAATTCAAAATCTTTTATTTTATTAAATCTTTTGTCTGATATGTTGCTACCAGAAGCTATTATTTTTACAGGCTCATCATTACCAAGGTAGAATCTAACAAGATCAAAATCATGGATCATCATATCTCTAAAAATACCACCAGATTCTTTTAGATATTTCATAGTTGGTGGGGCAGGATCACGACTAGTGATAATAATTTTTTCTAATTTACCTATTTTTCCACTAAATAATTGTTTTCTTAAATTATTGTGTGTTGGATCATATCGTCTATTAAAACCTAATTGTATTTTTGGATTTAATTTATTAATTTTTTTTTTACAGGACTCAATTTTTTTAATACTTAAATCCAGTGGTTTTTCACAAAAGATAATTTTTCTATTTTTAACACCATCTAAAATAAATCTAATATGTGTCGATGTTGTTGAGGCAATAAAAATAGCTTTTATATCTTTATCTTTATAAGCCACAGATGGATTGTTAATAGCTTTTGTTTTTAATGTTTTTGAATATTTTTTTGATAATTTTTGTTCAATGTCATAAATATATTTAAGATTAAAATCTTTACTACGCATTAAATTTTTTCCATGCATAATACCAATTCTACCAAGTCCAAATAAAGCTATATCAATCATTTAAAATTTGTATTAAAATAATAACTTAACTAAAAAAATTTCTTATGTCAGTAAAATTAGGAGTTGCACCCATTGCATGGAGTAATGATGACATGCCTGAGTTAGGTGGTGAAACTACATTAGAACAATGTTTAAAAGAAGCCAATGAAGCAGGCTATATAGGCATAGAGTCTGGTGGAAAATTTCCAAAGAAATCTTCTGAATTAATTCCAAAATTAGATCAATTTAATCTTAAACTTTGCTCAGGATGGTATGGCGCAAATTTAAGAAAAAATTCTGTTGAGGAAGAAAAAAAATCTATTCAAGAACAACTAGATTTATTTAAAGATTGTGATGCACCTTGTATAGTTTTCGCGGAAGTTTCTGGTTCTATACAAGGAGATCCCAACAGGAAATTATCAACTCGGCCTCAAATGGAAAAGGATGAGTGGCAGAAGTTTTGTGAAAAAATTTCTGAACTAGGAAAATATTTAGAGGATGAAGGGATGCCTTTAGCATATCATCATCATATGGGAACAATAATTGAAACCCAAAAAGATACTGAAAGACTTATAGAAAATACCCATGAAAGTGTAAAATTAACATTAGATACAGGACACATGTTATTTGCAAAAGGGGACTCAAAATACATATTACAAAATTATCATGAAAGAATTTTGCACGTCCATTGTAAAGATATAAGAAAACAAGTTCTGGAAAAATCTTTAAAAGAGGATTTAAGTTTTAGAGGTGCTTTTTTAGAGGGTGCGTTTACAGTACCAGGAGATGGCTGTATTGATTATCAACCTTTATTTAATGTATTAAAAAATAATAATTATTCAGGATGGTTGGTGGTTGAGGCAGAGCAGGATCCGGCAAAAGCAAATCCGTTAGAGTATGCAAAAATTGGTTATAAATATCTTACAGATACATTAAAAAAATCTGAAATTGAAATTTATAAAAATTGACTATCTATAGAGTGAAGTTAGTTCATTATTTCCAGCAGCAACACATGGAGATTTAAAACAAGTACCCACAACCCATTCAGATCCAGGATCAGGTAAAAAATTTGATGACATCACAAATATAACACCCATCTCAACTGATTGCCCTGCTTTACCTTCTGCTTTAATTCTAGGATCAGGATCAGTTTTTACTTTAGTATCCTCTGAAAAAGGATTCTCTATATTAAGATTTTTGTTTATATAATTCACAACTTTAGATGAAGACCATTCGCCATTGCAGGGATCACCCCAAACAGTTAATTTACCTTCATCATTATTCCCACAATTATTTATTTCTCCATTAATAAAATCGACTACTTTCTTATGATTTTCTTTAACTAAGTTAGCTTTTGCTTCAACTGCGGGCCTTGTACTCGCAGTCCAAATCAACATCCCAACCACATATACCAACGATAACAACACTAATGTCTCTAATAGTCCAAAATTTTTGAAATTTATTCGCATAATTAAAATTTAATAATTTTTGATTTGTGTAATTTTTTTTCAAAAAAATCAATTATATTTTGTATTGTTTCTTTTCCCATTCTTATCATGCATTCCTCAGTAAATGCAGCAGTGTGAGGACTTAAAAAAACTTTATTGTTTTTTAGCAAAGGATTATCTTCTTTAGGTGGTTCTGTTTCAAAAACATCTAAACCTGCACCAAATATAAGACTTTCATTTAATGCTTTATCTAAGTCATTCTCATTTATCATTCCACCTCTTGCAGCATTAATGATTATACAATTTTTCCTCATTGTTTTAAGTAAGTCATAATTAATAATATTTTTCGTTTTTTCATTAAGAGGCATATGTAAAGAAATGGCATCCATAGATTTTACTGCTTCTGTAAGATCTTCAACTTTTTTTCCACCAAATTCCTCAATAATATCTTTTGAAACAAATGGATCATAAACAAAAACATTCATTTCAAATCCTTCACATCTTCTAATTAAAGATTGACCTATTCTTCCAAATCCAGCAATTAAAATATTTTTTTTCCAAAGTTCAATTGTTTTTGGAAGTTTGTTTCTGTTAGAAAAATTTCCTGATTTAACAGCCTCATCATACATGTTTTTTCTCTTCGATATATTGAGCAACATAAACATAACATGCTCTGCCACCGCAACAGCATTTGCTGTAGCCGTAATTGCCAAGGTGATATTTTTTTCTTTAGAAGACTTGAGGTCAATATTGTCGTACCCAACGCCGTGGCGAGATATAATTTTAAGTTTTTTTGATATATTAATTAATTCACTAGATAAATTTGCTGTTCTAATTGACAAACCATCACACTCCAAAATTTTTTGTTTAATATCTTTGTCATCTATGTTTTCAATAATCTCATAATCATAATTTGGGTTATTCTTTATAAGATCTATCCCCGCTTTATGAATAGCTTGAATTATTAAAATTTTTTTTTTATCTGACACTTAAATTTAGTAAGCTTTAGAGTCTTGTTTTGATTTAATTGATTTTAATTTAGATACAGCATCTTTCGCACCTGCACTTATATACCTTTGATCGGATCCTATAGTTACTAAATTAAATCCTAGATTAAGCATTTTCTTAGCATACTCTGGAGTAGCATTATGTACACCCGCGAAAATTTTATTTTTTTTTGCATGTTCTAAGATATTCAAAATCTTTTCATAAGTTGGGCTTCCTTCAGGATTATCAAAAGCTGGTTTTTGACCTATAGCCAGACTTAAATCAGCAGGTCCAATGTAAATTCCATCTATTCCAGGTGTACTCATAATTTCATCTAATTTATCCAAGGCCTCTTTTGTCTCTATCATTGCCATTTTTAAAATCTCATCATTTGCAAAATCTCCATAATCTGAACCTCCATAAATTAATCCTCTAATTGGTCCAAAACTTCTATAACCTTTAGGGGGGTACATGCATGCTTGAACAAATTTTTCTGCTTCAGATTTGTTACTAACCATTGGACAAATTATACCGTAGCATCCAGCATCTAAAATTTTCATTATTTGTCCTGGCTCGTTCCAATTTACTCTTGCTAAAGGAGTAACATCCGTTGATGAAATTGATTGCAGCATTTGTAATGCATTTGGATAATCTATAACACCATGTTGCATATCAATTGTAAGCGAGTCCCAACCTTGATGAGACATTACCTCCGCTGAAAAAGAGCTAGGAATTTGTAACCAGCCATTAATTATTTGCTGACCGTCTCTCATCATCTTTTTTATTTTATTTGGTCTCATTTTAAGATTTCAAACCAAGGTGAGTGTACTTTATATTAAGATAATCTTTAATTGCCATTGAACCACCTTCACGTCCATATCCAGTTTGTTTAATTCCGCCAAAAGGTGCTTCAGCTATCGCAACTGCAGGAGTATTTACCGCAACAGTACCGGTTTCCATTAATTCTGAAGCTCTGTGAGCTTTATCCATAGAATTTGTATAAATATAACTACATAATCCTAAGTCATTATTATTAGCTCTCTCAACTACTTCATCAAAAGTTTTAAATGATAACATTGGAACTAAAGGACCAAATGGTTCTTGTTTCATTATTGTGAAATTGTCCTTTACATTGTCAAAAACTGTTGGCTCATAAAAATATCCTTTGTTAAAACCTTGAGGTCTTTTTCCACCCAATAAAACTTTTGCTCCTTCCTTTTTAGTTGTTTCAACTAATTCTTCGATTTCTCCTAATCTTTTTGCAGTTGTTAGAGGACCTAATTGAACTCCTTCATCTAAACCATTTCCAATTTTTAATTTTTTTGTTCTTTCAATAAACGCATTAATGAATTCGTCTTTTTTATTTTCTTGTATATAAAATCTGTTAGGTGAAATACAAACTTGACCATTATTTCTAAATTTTGCAGTAATTGCCATATCTGCAACTTTATTTATATCAACATCATCAAAAACTATAAAAGGTGAGTGTCCACTAAGCTCCATTGTGACTCTTTGAACTTTGTCTGCGGCCTTTTTTAAGATTAATTTACCTACTCTTGTTGATCCAGTAATTGAAACCTTTTTAATAATATCAGACTCTAACAACTCATTTGAAATACTTTCGGGATCTCCTGATAATAAGTTTACAACTCCAGGAGGGACTCCCGCTTCTTTACAAATATCTACTAACTCCATTACTGTTCCTGGAGTAATTACATCAGGCTTACAAATTACTGAACACCCGGCAGCTAATGCTGTTGAAATTTTTCTTGCTGCTAGAATTAAAGGAAAATTCCATGGCACTAAAGCTGCTACAACTCCAACTGGCTGATAATAAACATGAACTCTCGTATCTGGAAATCGACTTTCGACTGTTTGTCCATAAATTCTTTTTGTTTCTTCAGCATTCCACTCAAAAATATCAGCAGCCCCACCAGTTTCGCCAATTCCCTCTGCCAAAGGTTTTCCAACTTCAATTGTTAACCATTTTGCTAAAACATCTTGTTTTTCTCTTAAAAGATCAGCAATTTTTCTGATAATATATGACCTCTGCCAAGGTAAAGTGTTTTTCCAAACTTCCAAACCTTTCTCTGCAGATTTAAGAGCTTTTTGAACATCTGCTGAAGATGCTTTAGATGCTTTGCCAATAATTTCTTCTGTAGCAGGATTTATAACATCGTAAGTTTCTTTTTTTTCCGCTTGTTGCCACTTACCATCAATGAACTGCCCAAATTTACTATACATAATTTTTATTTTATGGTTAATTAAGCGAAATTTTAAGAGAATATATCTACAATTATGAAAAAAATAAAGCTTACATGTGCTCATGCAATTGTAAAGTTCCTGACTTCTCAAAAAATTCTAATCGATGGTAAAAAAGAACCTTTATTCGCTGGTGCTTTTGGAATATTTGGTCATGGTAATGTAGCTTGTTTAGGACAAGCTTTAGAGGAAAATAAAGATAAACTTCCAACTTATAGAGGTCATCATGAGCAAAACATGGCCTTAACAGGAATTGCTTACGCTAGAGCAAAAAGAAGAAAACAAGTATTTGTAGCAACAAGTTCTGTAGGTCCTGGTTCTACAAATATGGTAACAGCGGCTGCAGTTGCGATGAGTAATAGACTACCAATTCTATTTCTTCCAGGTGATACTTACGCAAACAGAATGCCTGATCCAGTTTTACAACAAGTAGAACATTTTAATAATCCAGGAATTACTCAAAATGATGCTTTTAAACCAGTTACAAAATATTTTGATAGAATAACCAGACCAGAACAAATTTTACAAACATTTCCCCAAGCTGTACAAGTTTTATTAGACCCAGCTGATTGTGGTCCAGTATGCATATCTTTATGTCAGGATATACAAGGAGAAATTTTTGAGTATCCTGAAGATTTTTTTAAAGAAAAAATCCATAATATACGAAGACCAAGACCTGATGATTTTCAAATTAAAGAAGCAGCTGAAAAAATTAAAAAATCAAAAAATCCAATCATAATTTCTGGTGGAGGTGTTTTTTACTCAGATGCAATGGAGGAACTTTCTACTTTTGCAATTAAACATAATATACCTGTAACACAAACTGTAATGGGTTATTCTTCTATGAAAAGAGATCATTCTCATTTTTTAGGACCTATCGGAGGTTTAGGAGGAAAAGCAGCAAACGACTTTGCAAAAAAAACTGATTTAGCAATTGCTATTGGAACTAAGTTAGGAGATTTCACAACTGGGTCATGGTCCAATTTTGAAAATCCAAACTTTTCTCTAGTATCAATTAATGTTGCAAGATTTGATGCTAGTAAGCATATGGCACAATCAATTATTGGAGATGCAAAAGTTTCTCTAAATGAACTATCACAAGCTTTAGGTGATTGGAAAGCATCCGAGGAATGGCATAAAAAATCCAGAGATGAACTTAAGTCTTGGAATGAATATGTTGATAAAGAAAGTGGACCAACTAACCAAAAACTTCCAAGTTATGCTCATGCAGTTGGTGCAATTTATAGAAACTCTGATCCAAGTGATATTGCCGTCACTGCAGCTGGAGGTTTGGTAGGTGAAGTTGTTCAAATTTGGAGACCAAGAGAACTTAATACCCATGAAACAGAGTGGGGCTTTAGTTGTATGAGCTATGAAATTTCTGGAGCTTTGGGAATTAAAATGGCCAATCCAAACAAAGAAGTTATTACATTTGTAGGTGATGGATCATATTTACTTTACAATTCAGATATATATTCATCTGTAATAACTAATAATAAATTAATAGTAATTGTCTGTGATAATGGTGGTCACGCTGTTATTAATAGACTTCAATTATTTAAAGGTGGAAAAGAATTTAATTGTTTGTTTGAGAGCTCAAATGTTTCAAATTTAGTAAAAGTAAATTTTGCAAAACATGCAGAAAGTATGGGGGCGAAGTCTGAAGAAGTAAGTTCTATTAGTGAATTAGAAGAAGCTTTCAAAAGAGCAAAAAAATCAAAAGTAACCTACGTTATTTCAATTAAAACTCATTCATATCAATGGCTTGAAGGATCAGCGTACTGGGAAAGTCCAACTTTAGAAATTCCCAAAACTAAGGAAAACGAAAAAGCTCTAAAATTACACAAAGAAGGTAAAGCAAAACAAAGACAGGGAGTATAGCCCTAATGAGCAAAGTATTTAAAGTTGGCTTAATTGGTTGTGGTCATATTGCAGAAACATATTTCAGAGCTCACAAATATTTTAAGAATTTTAAAATAATTAAGTGTGCAGATGTTAGAGAAAAAGTGGCTAAGAAATGCGCTAAAATTTATAAAATTAAAGCAGTTTCGGTAAGTAATTTACTCAAAGATAAACAGGTTGAAATAATATTAAATCTAACCCCTCCAAAAGTTCATTACCAAATTGCAAAAAAGTCTTTGTTAAATGGAAAACATGTATACTCAGAAAAACCACTAGCAATTAATTTAAAAGATGGAAAAGAATTATTAAAGCTTTCAAAAAAAAAGAAATTATACTTAGGAAATGCTCCAGATACTTTTCTAGGAGGTGGCAATCAAAAATCGAAAGAATTATTAGAAAGTAAAAATATAGGAAAAGTAAATTTAGGTAATGCGATTTTTGCTTTTCCTGGAGTTCAATCTTATCATCCTGACCCAGAACCATGGTTTGCAAAAAAAGAAGGTGGTCCAGTAATTGATATGGGACCTTATTATCTCACAGCATTAGTAAATTTATTGGGTCCAGCAAAAGAGGTTAAAGCTGCAAGTTTAATGAAAGGTTCAAGATTTAGAACAATTGGCATTGGACCTAAAAAGGGAAAAAAAATAAAGGTAGAATGTCCAACAACATATTTTACAACAATTATATTTAAAAATGGAAGTATAATAAGACTTACTTTATCTTTTGATGTTATAGCTCATCAAAGAAATCATATTGAACTTTATGGAACAAAAGGTTCAATGATCGTGCCAGATCCAAACATGTTTGGTGGTTCAGTTTATGTATGTAAAAAATTAGGAAGCCCATGGAAAGAATTTAAAACAAATCAAATGCCACTAGGAAAAATCAATATTAGAACTCAAAGTTCTAGAGCAAATGAGTCACCTACTAACGCTAATTACAGAGGAGTTGGTCTTGCAGAAATGGCTTATTGTATTGATAAAAAAAAAACCCATAGATGTAATGGAGAAGTATCTTTGCATGTGCTTGATTTGATACAATCAACCATGCAGTCTGCTAAAACAAATAAACCAATTAGACTTAGTACATCATGTAAAATTCCTAAACTTTTTATAAATAAAGAAATAAATAAATTAATGAGATAAAATATGCAGATTGGTATTGATCTTGGAGCAAGTAAAATAGAGTATGTATTATTAGATGATGTTGGCAATGAACATCATAGAGAAAGAACTGAAGTTCCAAAAAATTATAAAGATACATTATCTATAATAAAAAAAATAGTTATCGAACTTGAGCGTAAAGCTGGTAAAGAGTTACCGGTGGGTGTGTGTCATCCTGGTATTCACTCTATCCAAACAGGATTAGTTAAGAATGCACCCAACTCTTTTTGGATTAATGGTAAACCTTTACAAAGAGATTTACGAAGTGAGATTGGTAAAGAAATATATTGTGAAAATGATGCAAACTGTTTTGCTTTATCAGAAGCAATAGATGGTTCTGGAAAACATTACAAAATAGTTTTTGGGGTAATTCTTGGATCTGGTGTTGGGGGTGGTTTAGTTATAGATAAACGAATTGTAAATGGACCTAATGGGATTACTGGAGAATGGGGGCATAATCAAATACCGAGCGCTTGTATTGAAGGTGTTCAAATAAAAAAAACTAATTTAAGAGCTGGGGAAATAGAGAACTTTGTTGCAGGCATAGGTATTTCTAAAGCGTTCAAAAATGAGTTTAAAAAAGATTTATCTGCTCAAAAAATATTTGAGATGCATAGAAAACTTGATTTAGATGCAGAAAAATTAATTGATAAATATAAGGATCAACTCGCTATGTCCTTGGCTACTGTTGTTAATATTATTGACCCAGATGTGTTTGTTTTTGGGGGTGGGGTATCAAACGAAATAAATTTTTTAGATGAAATCAAACAAAAAATGAAAAAATTTGTAGCAGGGGGTGAATTTGAGGGGACTTTTTTAAAACCTAAATTTGGTGATGCAAGTGGTGTTCGAGGTGCAGCTCGACTAGCAAGAACTACAAATTATTGACTAGTGAATAAAATTCATTTACTACAAAAGGAGCTAATTATTAAAGTCTAGGAAGAGAAATATGAAATTATGTAGAATAGGTAGTGTTGGAGAAGAAAAACCAGCAATCATAGATAGTGAAAACAATTACCGAGATTTGTCATCAATAATTGATGATTTAAACCCTGACACATTGAATTTTGATACATTAGAGAAAATAAAAAAAACTGATATTTCAAGTTTACCAAAGCTTGACTCAAGTTCTAGAATAGGTGCATGCGTTTCTAACCCATCAAAATTTATTGGTATTGGTTTAAATTTCAAAGATCATGCCGAAGAACAAAATTTGCCAATACCAAAAGAACCGATTATTTTCTCAAAATTCACTAGTTGTATTACTGGACCAAACGATCCTATCATTGTTCCTAAGGGATCTAATCATACTGATTGGGAAGTTGAAATTGGTTTTGTAATTGGAAAAAAAGCTACAAATGTCAGTATTGAAAACGCCTTAGACCATGTTCTTGGTTTTTTTCTAGTTAATGATGTTAGTGAAAGAGATTTTCAAAAGAATAGAGGTTTAACTTGGGATAAAGGAAAGGGTTTTGATACTTTCGGTCCAATAGGCCCATTCATAATTACTTCAGATGAATTACCAGACTATCAAAATTTAAACATGTTTTTAGATGTAAATGGAAAAAGGATGCAAACTGGAAATACAAGTAAAATGATTTTTGATGTTAAAACTTTAGTTTCTTATATGAGCTCGTGTATGAGTTTACACCCTGGTGATATTTGTTGCACCGGGACGCCCCCAGGTGTTGGAGAGAATATGAAACCACCTCATTTTTTAAAAGGCGGGGAAGAAGTAGTTTTAGGCATAGATAAACTTGGTACTCAAAAACACCAGGTTGTTCCTTACAAAGAATAATATAAATTTTATTTATTAAATGTTAGAAATATTTATTGCTTTAGGTGCGGGTTTGATAAGTTTTTTATCTCCATGTGTATTACCATTAATACCTGGTTATATCTCTTATATTTCTGGTACTTCATTAAATGAGTTAATAGAAAAAAAAAATATAAACTTAATTCCTATCATTCTTTTTACAATTGGTTTTTCAATTGTTTTTATTATTTTTGGTGCCGCTTCAACTTTTTTAGGCCAAGTATTATTACAAAATTCAAATGAATTAAGAATTGGTGCTGGATTAGTAATCTGTATTTTATCTTTACACTTAATTGGAATTATAAATTTAAAATTTTTGAATTATGAAAAAAGACTTCATACAAATAGTAACACCAATTTTTTTAGTCCAATATTAATTGGTATGGCTTTTGCTTTTGGTTGGACACCTTGTATAGGGCCTATTCTTGGATCAATCTTAGCACTTGCCTCAACAGAAGAGAGTATTAACAGAGGTATAATACTTCTATCGTTTTATTCTTTAGGTCTTGCGTTGCCATTTATTTTATCAGGTTATTTAATTCAAAAATTTTTGATTTTTTCAAAAAATTTTAAAAAAAACATAAATTTAATTTCAAAAATTGGTGGTGTAATATTATTAATTACCGGTATATTAATCTTAACAAACCAGTTACAAGCATTAGGTTATTATTTACTTAATATATTTCCTTTTTTGCAAAACTTTGGATGATTAATAATGAAGATTTATCAAATTGACTCAAGCGCTAGAAAAGAAGGCTCGACCTCAAGAGCTTTAGCTAAAAAGTTACTTGAGAAAATTAAAAAACCTGAAGATGAAATTATATATAGAGATCTAAATGAAGAGATGGTTTTTGTGAGTGGTTTAACAGAATCTGGAATGAATATTGACGAAAAAGATCAAAATGAAAATCACAAAAAAATGTTTGAGCTCTCCAATCAGCTCGTAAAAGAACTTAAAGAGAGTGATATTATAATTATTTCAGCACCAATTTATAATTATGGTCCTCCTGCAACTTTAAAAGCTTGGTCGGATTTGGCAGCAAGAATTGGAGAAACATTTAAATTTAAACCTAATGGTAGAAGAGAAGGTTTGTTAAAAAATAAAAAAGCCTATTTAGTAATTACATCAGGAGGAACTAAGTTAAATAGTAATGAAGATTTTTTAACTCCTTGGTTGAAATTTATTTTGAATTTCTTTGGTATTGAAAAAGTTGAGACAATTAGTGCGGATCAAATGGCTCTAGATTATGAAAAATCAATTAAAGAAGCTCACGCACAAATTGATAAAATTAAACTATAATCAATTTTAATTAATTTCGAAATTTTGATTTGTTCTTTTCTAATTCAATAAAATAAATTAATATATTCAAAGGGGTGTCTAAACAGACTGAGAATAAACCCTATGAACCTGTCCGGTAATTCAGAAAGGGAACAATGGATAAAACATATTTTTTAACACAATCAACTGCATTATCTTTAGTAACTATAATATGTTTAATTTTTTTATCACTTGGAATTTATTACTCTAAAAACTATCAAGGTTTAAAAAACTATTTAACTGCAAATAGAAATATTGGATTTCTCTCATTAACTACGAGTTTGACAGCATCTGCATTAGGTGCATGGATTCTTTTTGGACCTGCATCAGCTGCAACCTGGGGAGGATTAGGTGCAGTAATTGGATATTCTCTAGGAACAGCTTTTCCAATGTTTTTTTTTATATTTCTTGGAAAAAAAATTAGAAAGGAGTTTCCTCAAGGTTCCACACTAATTGAATTTTTAAGAAAAAAATTTGGTAAAAGCTTATTTAAACTTATTTTGCTGATGACAATTTTTTATATGTTTATTTTCTTATGTGCTGAAGTTACTGCGGTTGCAGTCTTGATTAACTATATTTCAGGTACTGATCTTTGGTTCACTGCTTTAATCGTCCTTTTATGTACTTTATCTTATACACTATATGGTGGATTAAAAGCTTCAATACTAACTGACAATATTCAAATGTTTGTCATTGGTTTTTTATTATTGATTTCTTTAATATATATTTTGTCTTTAACTGGATCAAAATTTTCATTTGATTCTGTAAAAGAAAAAAATCCACAACTTCTAAGTGGATCTTATTTACCTGGCTATACTTCTGGTTTAACTTTTTTTATAGCTGTCGCGGCAACAAATTTATTTCACCAAGGCAATTGGCAACGTATTTATGCAGCAAAAGATTATAAAACTTTAAAAAAAAGTTTGATTTTATCTTTTTTGATAATTGTGCCAATTGTCTTTTTTATGGGTTTTACAGGACTTGTTGCTTTTTCACTCAACTCATCAATTAGGCCTGATCTTGGTTTTTTTTACTTATTACTGAATGAACAAG
>QCQE01000007.1 GCA_003212275.1 Pelagibacteraceae bacterium AG-447-N18 | reverse complement strand
TGGAATATAAAAGATCATAAAAATATTCCAATTGAGGAGAGAAATTCAGAGGAATTATCTCATGTGGAAGGTTTAGATGAAAAAGGAAACGTAAAAAAAGTACAAATTTATCCAAAAAAAAGTAAAGCTATGAATTTGGCTTTTGATGTAACTCCAGCAAAGTATGTTACAGGATTAATTACCGAAAAAGGCATATGTGAAGCATCAGAAAGAGGACTAAAAGAATTATTTAAATGAAGAATTTAGACCAAAGAAATCAAATTATTGAGCATTCTCTTAAATTGAACTCTACAAATCTTTCACCGCTACGATCAGGAAATATATCTTTGAGAGCAGAACAAGATAATATTAAAGGTTATTTAATTACTCCATCAGGAAAAAAATATGAAACATTAAAGCCAGAAGATATTGTTTTTATGGGTTTAAATGAAGAAGCGGAAGATAACGCCTCAGTGAACAAACCATCCTCCGAATGGAGATTTCATAGAGATATTTATGTTAATAAAAAAGATGCTCAAGCAATTGTTCATGCACATTCTCCACACGCAACAGCTGTATCTTCACACGGAAAATCTATACCTCCGTTTCATTATATGATTGCTCTTGCAGGAGGAGAAGATATTAAATGTGCCGAATACGCTACTTTTGGGACAAAAGAACTTTCACAAAATGTAATTAAAGCTTTGGAAAATAGAAGTGCTTGTTTGATGTCTAATCACGGACAGGTTGCTTTTGGAAAAAATCTCGACCAAGCATTTGAACTAGCACAAGAGATAGAAAATATTTGTCATCAATACACTATTGCACTAAAGTTAGGAGTGCCAAAGATTCTTTCATTAGAAGAGATGAAAAAAGTTTTGGAAAAGGCTAAAGATTATAAAAAAGGGTAATATGATAAAAGTAGGGGAGCACATTACTTTAGATATAATTGGTACTGATAAAGAGTATGATCCATCAGTTTATGAAAGAGTTATCAAAGAGATTGCTAAAGAAGCTAAAGTTACAATCTTGAATATATCAAAATATAAGTTTGAACCACAGGGCTTTACAATTCTTGCATTATTAGCTGAAAGTCACATCAGTTTTCATACATTTCCTGAGAAAGGAATTATAAGTTTTGACTTCTTTACTTGTGGAAAGATCAATCCCTCAGTAGCGATTGATATTGTTAAAAAAGAATTTAAGCACAAAAGAATTGTCAAAAAAGAGTTTAGTAGAGATACGAGATCTCTTTATCACGATATTTACAGCTCACCAGGTTTACAAAAATCATATGTTGTAAATGAAGTTTTGGAAGATTTTAAATCAAAAGTGGGTCAACACATTGAAATTTTAGAGTTAGAGCAATTCGGTAAATCATTATTTATTGATGGTGAAATTCAAGTAGCTGAGTCTGATGAACATTTGTACAGCTCAACATTTGTAGGTGCTGGATTGAAGTTAAATAAAAACAATGAAAGAGCTGCAATCATTGGTGGTGGTGATGGAGGCGTTGCAAGAGAATGCATATCTAAAAAATTTAATTTTATCGATTGGTATGAGCTTGATCCTGAGGTAGTTGAAGTTTGTAATAAACATTTAGGGGACATTGGAAAAAAAGCTACAGAGAAAAATTCAGTTAAATGTGTTTGGGGAGATGCGTTTCATAGTATTAAATCAATAAAAGACGATACGTATGACCATATCTTTGTAGATTTAAATGATGATCAGTTTTGTATAGATTTGGCTGCAAAAAATATGGACTCTTTAGTAAGAATATTAAAACCAAAGGGTGTGATCACAGCACAAGTTGGCAGCCAAGATAAAAAACCTCTTCAAGTTGAAAATTGGATGAATGTTTTTCATCATCATTTTGGAAATACCAAATTATCTAGGGTTTATGTACCCAGTTTTGATTGCTCTTGGAATTTCTCGTCTTCAATAAATCATTAATTTTTTCTTTTTAAAGTCTCTGATTTGTGAAATAATATTTTTTTATTAAAGGAGAGAATGATGAATATATTTAAAAAAACTATTTTTTCAGTTTTATTTTCATTATTGATTATTGGAAATGTTAATGCTGATAAAATTAAAATTGGAACAGAAGGTGCTTATCCTCCATGGAATTCTAAAGATGCATCAGGTAAATTAATTGGATTTGAAGTAGAATTAGCTTACACACTTTGCAGATATATTGGACAACAATGTGAGATTGTTGAACAAGATTGGGATGGAATGATACCAGCATTAATTATGAGAAAATTTGATGCAATTATGGCAGGCATGTCTATTACTGATAAAAGAAAAAAAGCTATTAACTTTTCTCAAGGTTATGCAGATGAAGTTGCATCTTTAGCAGTTATGAAGGGTTCTGATCTTGAAGGTATGGATACTCCAGAGGGAATCAATCTTACTCTAGGGGGTTCAGGTGTTAAAAAAACTTTAAAAACTTTAACGGGTGCACTTGCTGGTAAAACTGTTTGTACACAAACAGCAACTATTCACCAAAACTTTTTAGAATCTGGTGATGTGGGAAAAATAAATCTAAGAACTTACAAAACTCAAGATGAAGTAAACTTAGACTTAGCATCAGGAAGATGTGATGTTGCATTAGCAGCTGCAGTCGCTTTTACAGATTATGCTGAAAAATCTGGTAAACCAGTTGTTCTTGTAGGACCAACTTTTTCAGGTGGAGCATTTGGTAATGGTGTTGGAGTTGGAATTAGAAAAGACGACACTGAATTGTTAAAAGCATTCAACAAAGCAATCGATAAGGCTAGAAAAAACGGAGACATTAGTAGAATAGCTACTAAATGGTTTGGTTTTGATGCCTCTATGTAATTAATTTTAGATTTGGCGACTATAATGTATAGTCGCCAATCTATATGGAACTTCTAGCATTCGGAGATACTGGTTGGGGTGATGAATTATTTTATGCAACCCTGATGACAATAGCTGTTTCAATAACAGCAATGTTTATAGGTTTTCTTTTTGCGTTAATCTTTACTCCATTAAAATTATCTAAAAATAAGTTTTTAAATTTCATAGCTAATTCTTACACAACTATAATAAGAGGTGTTCCAGAATTATTAGTAATTTACCTTTTCTTTTTTGGGGGAACTGGTGCAGTTATGTTTGTTGCATCAATATTTGGTTATAATGAGTATATCGAAATAAATGCATTTATTACGGGTGCATTTGCAATTGGAATAATTTCTGGTGCTTATTCAACTGAAGTTTTTAGAGGAGCAATTCAATCAATTGATAAAGGCCAGTTTGAAGCTGCTAATGTATTAGGTTTTAATAAATTTGGAAAATTTTTTAAAATTATTTTACCTCAAACTTTAAGGTTAGCTATTCCAAATCTAAGTAATGTTTGGCAGATAACTTTAAAAGACACTTCTCTAATTTCAGTTACAGGTTTAGTTGAAATCATGAGACAATCTTATATTGCTGCTGGATCAACGAGAGATCCATTGTTATTTTATTCATTTGCTGCAGTTTTGTATTTACTACTTACTTTTGTGAGCATGAAATTAATTAACAGATTAGAAGTTAAATTTAGTAGGGGGTACTAATGGATCTTGAATTAATGATTAATAGTCTCCCAAAGTTACTAAATGCCGCTGTAATAACTTTAAAACTTCTTTCAGTTTCTTTAATAATTGGATTATTCATTGGCTTATTTTTTGCAATTCTAAGATTAAATAAAAATATACTTATCAATAGATTTGCTTATGGATATTCGTATGTTTTTAGAGGTACACCACTTTTAGTACAAATATTCATTATTTATTTTGGATTAGGTCAGATTGAATATTTAAGATCGACAGTTTTATGGGTAATTTTAAAAGAACCATATTGGTGTGCAATAATTGCTTTTGCTCTAAACACGGGCGCTTACACTTCAGAGATATTGAGATCAGCATTTCAAACAATTAAACCTGGAATAATAGAGGCAGGTAAAAGTTTGGGTATCTCAAATAAAGTAATTTTTTATAAAATTCAAATTCCCATCGCTATTAGACAATCTTTACCAGCTTATGGAAATGAAATTATCCTAATGATGAAAGGAACCTCTTTAGCAAGTACTGTCACAATTATGGATTTAACAGGTGTTGCAAAATATATAATTTCAACAACTTTTAAACCAATTGAGGTATTTATTGTTGCTGGCGGTATTTATCTCTTTATGACCTTTATAATCCATAATGTGATAAAGTTTTTAGAAAAAAAATACAGTTTTAATTAAAGTACAACTAAATCAATTTTTTGCTTACCAAGTCTTTGATTACCTTGCTCAGTGACTAAATAAGTTTCACCTAGGTTCATTGCTAATTGATTTTCTGAGTCCATTAAAATCATATGCATAAAAAAAACATTTCCAGGCTCAATCACATATGGATTTCCCGTATATAACATTGGCCAATCCATCCAATTTGGAGCAAAAGTAGTACCTAAAGAATATCCACATGCATTCATTCTTGCTTTATTAAAACCAAGATCATCAAAAGTTTTTGCGTGAATATCAAAAACCTCTCCAATTTTATTTCCAGGTTTTAATTTATTTTCACAATTCTTTAACGCTTCAACACACGCCTCATGCATTTTATGATGTTTAGGATCTGCTTTACCTATAGGAATCGTTCTGAACATTGCTGAATGGTAATGTCTATAAGTACCAGCCCATTCTATAGTTAATTGATCTTGATCATTTAAAGTTTGTTTTTCTGATTGATAACGGCAAAGAAGAGCATTTTTTCCTGAACCAATAATAAATTCATTTGCGGGATAATCTCCGCCTCCTTCAAATATTACTTTATTCATTTCAGCTAAAATCTTAGACTCATTCACACCTGCTTTGGCATATTTCCAAACTTCATCCAAAGCTTGATCAGCTAATTCTGCAGCTTTTTTTACGTAAACAATTTCCTCTTTAGATTTCACTACTCTTAATTTTGTTATTAAGTCTGACTTATCTTCAACAGAACAATAATTCTCTAAAGACTTATTGAGTTTCAATGTATTTTTTCCAGTCAATCCGTAAGCATCATACTCAATTCCTAATTTTTTTCCTTTAAGATTTAGCTCGTCCAAAATAACTTTAAGATCATCGGTTGGGTTTGATCCATCTTTATCAACCCAAATTCTAATGTCTTTTATATTTGATGTATTTTGTGCCTGTCTTAAATCTGGAGCTCTAGTTAGTAATATCGTGTTTCCTTTTTTATCTAAAATTAATGTTTGAAAGAAAACATATCCAAATGTGTCATAACCAGTTAACCAATACATAGACTCTTGTCTAAACATTAATAAAGCATCTATGTTTTGATCTTTCATGGAATCTAAAACTTTGGATTTTCTAGTTTTAAATTCTTCTTTTGAAAAATGAAGTCCCATTAATGATTTAATAACTGGTGTATTCTTTTATTTCTTTGATAGCTGATCCAGTGTGATTGTTAATCTCTAATTTAATTTTAGCGCGATCATCATTTAGAAAATGAACATCTCTTGAGAGCTTAATAAATTTTTCCCCAAAATCCTTTTCTTTCTCACATTGTCTTTTATCATCTTCGATAACCCAAAGTTTTGAATTAATTAGTTTAAGAGATTGATAAAGATTTTTTAACTTTTCATCAGATTTGACATTTTTTTCTAACTGATTTTTAAGAATAGAGTGTTCGTTATTAATGAATTTTAATTTTTCAGCATCTTTTATCTTTTCTTTTTTAATCTCCAAAATTGAAATTTTGTCTAAAAGTTCTCCAATTGAAACTTCTACTATAATTTTATTCATAAAATTTAATACTATGTTATCTTGTTATAAATATGTCTAATATACTAATTATCAAACATGGATCTTTAGGAGATATATCTCAAGCTAGCGGTGCTATTCAAGACATATCTGAAAATCATAAAAATGATCAAATTTATCTTCTTACAACAAAACCATTTATCGATTTATTCAAAAAAAATCCATTTATTCATAATGTTATTTTAGACAAAAGACTGCCAAGGTTTAATTTAATATATTTATATTTTTTAATGCGTGAAATTAAAAAGCATAATTTTTCTAAAGTTTTTGACTTGCAAAATTCATCTAGAACTAATTTTTATAAGAATATTCTTTTTCCAAAAGCAGGTAAGGAAATATGGTCGAGTTCAACAACAACTTTACCAGAAGGAAAAAATAAAAATGAATTTGACAAAAATTCTGTTCTTGAAAGATTTGAATATCAATTAAAAGACTCAGGTTTAAGCACATTGAACACTTTAAGACCAGACTTTAATTGGGCCACTACAGACATAAGTGAAATTAGAAACTTTTATAAAATAACAAAATATATTTTATTATTTCCTTTCTGTTCACCTCATTTAACGATTAAAAAATGGCCTTATTACAACAAGCTTATTGAATTAATATCGAGCAAGTATGGTGAAGAATATAAAGTTATTACAGCTCCTGGCCCAAACGAGATCAGTGAAGCAAAAAATATTAATGCATTAGCTTTACTGGATAACGGTAGAGCGTTAGATATTTCTCAACTTACCGCCTTGATAAAAGATAGTTCATTTGTTGTTGCAAATGATACTGGTCCTGCACACATAGCAGCTCATGTAGGAGCTAAAGGTCTTGCATTATTCGGCAAACATACAACTGCTTATAAGGTAAGTATTGAAAGAGAAAATTTTAAACCAATTGAAGTTACGGATTTAAACAACTTAAGTGCTGAAAGAGTCTTTGAAAGATTATCTAATTCTTTAACCTAGTTTTTTCAATTATTCTTAAAATCACTGGCACGACAAAGAGTATAAATAACAATCTTATTATATGGTGAAAAGCAACAAAATCTGGCTCAAGGTCAAAAGCAATTGCTATTACTGCAACCTCATAAATTCCCCCAGGGCAAAAGGATAGGATCAGTGATAAAATATTATTATCTACAAAAAATGTTGCAACGTACGCTGCAATCAGACCCAATAAAACTAAAAGTATGGTTGCAACTAATCCATGAAAAGAGTTATTTGCCACTTCTTTAAATGTTTTATTTGCAAACCTACATCCAACAGAAGCTCCCAAAATTAATAAACAAAAATTTATTGATGCATCAGGTAATTTGTATGACGCGATGTCAGATATTTGTAAAACTCCACTTGCAACTAGTGTTCCAGATAAGAGTGCAGCCGGAACTTTAAATTTATCAAAAAAAAATATGAACACTAACGAAACAACAATTAATATAATTAATTCCCAATGGTTTTGAGACATGTAATCAAATTTTTCTAATTCTAAAGCTTCAGCTGGATAGAAACTAACTATAATAAAAGGAAATAAAGTTATTATAATTATTAATCGAATTAAATGAGCTGTAGCTACTTGAGATAAATCTGACTTTTCATACTCTGCTAAAATCATTAAAGGTCCTAATGCGCCTGGAGCTGCAGAAAATATAGATGTTTTTTCTTTGTAATCAGAAAATTTTTGTAAATATTTAGAAACAATTAGAATACTAATTATAATATAAAGAAACATTATAATTGTAGTCCAAATCCAATTTACCATCTGATTAAGTAAATTTTGATCAATATAGTTTCCAATATGTAATCCTAAAATAATTAAGATTGAGCTTAGGGCTAATCTTGGCATGATTACTTGAAAACCTTGTAGAGCAATCAAGGAGGTTGCTACCATTGGACCAATCATCCAGGCAAGTGGGACATTAAAAAAGTCAGCGACAATCGCACTAGGAATAGAGATCGCAATAACTAATAAAAATTTTTTTGATAACAATTGCCCAAAACTTTCTCGGTTAAAGGGAATCACGTTCTGCATGTACTCTATCTTTGTTTGTTGACTAGATTACTAAAAGTATGTTTAATCTACGTAATTAACTATAACAATGAGAGGAAATAATGAAACTAATTAAATCTTTTTTTTCAGTTTTATTCTCTGTCGCTCTTTTATTATCAACAACTACAGTCAACTCAATTGCAATTGATAAGCTACACTTTGTAATTGGTGGTGGTGCTGGTGGTGGTTGGGATGGAACTGCTAGAGGTACTGGAGAAGCTTTGACAAAAGCTGGATTTTTAAAAAGCGCATCGTTTGAAAATATGTCAGGTGGTGGTGGTGGTAAAGCTCTGGCCTACATGATTAATACTAAGCCGGAAAATACAATTTTAGTTCAATCAACACCATTAGTTTTGAGATCAATTACAAGACACAAAGGTTATGTAAGTGGAAGTGGAACTTTATCTTATAAAGATGTTGTACCAATTGCTGGAGTAATTGGTGACTATGGTGCAATTGCAGTTGCAAAAGACTCACCTTTCAAAAACTTTAAAGATGTTGTTGATGCATATAAAGCAGACCCTAGCTCAATAAAAATGGCTGGTGGTTCTGTTAGAGGAAGTATGGACCATTTAATTGGTGCTTTAGCATTTCAAGCTGCTGGTGCAGATCCAAATGCTGTAGCTTATATTCCTTATGATGCAGGTGGAAAAGCATTAGCTGGACTTTTATCTGGAGAAACTCAAATTATATCTACAGGTTTAGGTGAATTAATGGGAGCAAGAGACCAAGTAAGAATTATTGGTATAACTGCTCCTGATAGAGTTGGTGATGCACCTGATGCACCTACACTTAAAGAGCAAGGATATGATGTACAATTCGTAAATTGGAGAGGATTTTTTGGTCCTCCAGGCATGAGTAGCAAAGATAAAAAAGCTATTGCTAAAATGTTAGGCGATGTACAAAAAACTCCTGAATGGGAAGCAGTAAGAGCAAGAAATGCTTGGGTAAATATTTATAACCCAGACAAAAAGTTTGTTAAGTTTTTAAAAACTCAAACAAAAGAAATGACAGCTCTTATGAAGAAACTAGGAGTTATTTAATCCTCTGGATTAATTAATTTTAAGAGCAGTGAATATAAATACGACAAAAATTATATCACTGCTCTTTTTTATTTTTTCAGCATTCTATTTATATACAGCTTATCAAATTCAAGTTTTTGCGTTTGATGAAAATGCACCATTTAATGCAAGAACATTTCCAATTTATTTAGGATATGCTGGTTTATTTTTTTCTGGATTAAAATTAATCTTACCAGATCCAGATACCATAAAAGTTGAACATAGAACATTAGAATACAAAAAAACGGCACTACTAATTGTTATTGCAATTATCTATGGAGCAACAATTTTAAAAGTGGGTTACTTTTTAACTACATCTTTATTTTTATTTGCCTCTTATTACTTTTTAGGTGAGAGAAGGTGGGTCTTAATGTTTTTACTTTCATTCCCATTTGTTGCTGGATTTATGTATTTGCTTCATGGAGTTCTTGAAATTTATTTAAGGGATCCCTTCTTAAAATCTATTGGAGTGATGGGATGATAGAAGGAATATTAATTGGTTTAACTACAGCATTATCATTTCAAAATATTTTTATGGTAATGATTGGTTGTTTCTTTGGAACAATTATTGGAATGTTACCTGGTTTAGGTCCCATGACAGCGATCGCCTTAATGATACCAATTACTTATGGTTTTGATCCTGCAACAGGTTTGATTTTAATGGCAGGAGTTTATTACGGAGCAGTATTTGGTGGTTCTACCTCTTCAATTTTATTAAATGCACCAGGAGTTCCAGGAACAGTAGCAACTTCTTTCGATGGATATCCAATGGCACAACAAGGAAAAGCTGGTAAAGCATTAGCTATCGCTGCTTGGAGTTCATTTGCAGGTGGAACACTATCAGCAATTTATTTATTATTTATGGCTCCAAGTTTATCAAAAGTAAGTTTATCTTTTAGATCGCCAGATTATTTCGCATTAATGATTTTAGGCTTAACAGCAATAGCAGCTTTTTCATCTAAAGGTCAATTCTTAAAGGCAATGATGATGGTTGTACTTGGTTTGATGCTAGCATCTGTTGGTCAAGACTCTCTTTCTGATATTACAAGATTTACTTTTGATAATATGAATTTAACAGATGGAATAAGTTTTGTTTTAGTTGTTATGTCAACCTTTGCTATGAGTGAAGCTTTAACAATCATATTAAAGCGAAATGATCCAACAGCAGCAGCAAAACAAGTTTCACTTACGGAACTTGGATCAATAAGAATTAATAAAGAAGAACGAGGTAAAATGTATCGAACTATTCCAAGATCCTCAGTTATTGGTTTCTTGATTGGTGTATTACCTGGTGCGGGTGCCACTATTGCATCATTCTTAGCATATGGAATGGAAAGAAATTTAGTAAAGGATGAAGAAAAAGAAAAATTTGGAAAAGGAAGTGTGAATGGATTGTCTGCACCTGAAACAGCTAATAACGCAGCATGTTCTGGTTCTTTTGTACCAATGTTAACTTTAGGTATACCGGGAAGTGGAACTACAGCCGTAATGCTTGGAGCACTTTTGGGATTTGGTATTCAGCCAGGTCCAAGACTTTATATGACCAATCCTGAAATTTTTTGGTCAGTTATAATGTCGATGTATATTGGGATGCTAATATTATTAATATTAAATTTACCTTTAATTCCATACATTGCAAGAATTCTTGCAGTACCAAAAAATTATTTAATTCCATTAATCTTATTTTTTTCTATTACGGGAATTTATGTGATGTCATTTAATAATTTTGATATTTATTTGATGATTGGCATAGCAGTTATTGCAACATTTTTACGACTTTATGATTTTCCAATGCCGCCATTAATACTAGCTTTTGTTCTTGGTGGGTTGATGGAGGAGAATCTAAGAAGATCATTACTTCTAAGTAATGGATCTTGGGAGTTCCTATGGGACAGAACTCTTACAGTTTGTATATTGGTTACAACAATTCTAATTGTTCTTTGGCATATTTATAAAACTTTGACAAAAAAATAATTTTTTAAGTAAATTATGTTATAAATAGATGTCCTGATTTAGAAAAAACTCTACTTGCTGGGACTTTAAACACAACGCTAAAGGAGAAACATGAAACTAAAAATACAATCAATTAAAAACTATTTTAAATCAAAAAAGAATAGGGGATTAGAACCAGTATTCTTTGAAAAAATAGGTGATCAAAAATCATCAAGAGATGAGATGCTTAAAAACTTAATTAAAGCTTTGGAAAAGAATGGCTGGACTATAAAAAAATAAATTTTAAGTCAATATTTTTTTATATTGTTCGATGGTATTGGACCAATCGAATTTAGATGATAACTCTTTTGCATTTTTACCAAAATACAAATATTTTTTATTTTCAATCATAGAATTTAATGATGAATAAATTTCATCTAGATTATTTCCATCACATATTAATCCTGTTTTATCATGTTGAATTGCGTCTGATGCACCTCCATCAGCTCCACCTAAAGAGGGAACTCCGTATTGTGCAGCCTCTATATAAGCTATACCAAAACCCTCAACTGAGCTTTTATATTTTACCGATGGCATCACAAATATATTTGATTTTGTTACTAAAGCATTTTTTAGGTCATCAGTTATTTCTTTAAAAAACATAACTTGCCCACTTAAATCGAGTTCATTAACCAAATCTTTTAAATTTTGTTCTTCCTCTCCATAGCCAATGCAAATGTAAACAATATTTGGATAAATTTGTTTTAAGTTTCTTAAAGCCATCAACACTTTTTCATGATTTTTTCTTTTATCAAATCTTGAAACTGTTATTAAACGTGGCGATTTTGTTTTAAGTAAGCTTTCAACTTTAGTTAACGACGTCTTATTTAATTCTTGGGCAGGGCTAATTCCTGGATTTATCACAACAACTTTTTCTTGTTCCACACCATTTTGAACAGCTAAATTTTTTGTATATTCAGAGTTTGCTATTACTTTTTCAACACTATTAAAAATCTTATTTGCTCTTTTATTTAAAGAGCTTCCTTTAGGGTGATTGATTTCTTTTCCGTGAATTAAACAATACTTTTTTTTATCAGTTTCTATTAATTCTAAACTTTTCCAATGATCAGCTATAACACCCTGAACTTTACTTTCTTTTAAATATTCATTAATTAGCTGTGCTTTTCTAATCTTTCTTAGGAATTTAATTCCACCAACTCTTTCAATTGAGAAATTTTCTTTTTTATCAAATTCTTTATGATTTTCGTAGTAATCAGCAAAAACTTTGATCATAAAGTTTTTAGACATTTCTTTTGCCAAACCCCACATCAAATTTTGCATACCACCCACTTCTGGTGGAAAAGATCTCGTAACAATTAAATACATTAATTATTTTTCCACTTAATACTACAGCCAGCACTCGGAGTTTGATTTTCAGGTCCTTTACCAGTTTCAGCAATTTGTTTCATTGCATTAAATAAATCGCTATCACCATCTCTTACAGGGACTAAATTTTTTAATTCTCTTAATCTGCCTCGATATTGAAGTTCTAAATTTTTGTTGTACCCAAAAAAATCTGGAGTACATACAGCATCATAAGTTCTGGCTATTTCTTGTGTTTCATCAACTAAATATGGAAAATTGAATTGATTTTTTTTTGCAAATTCAATCATATTTTCAAATGAGTCTTCTGGATAATTCTCAGCATCATTTGCACAGATTGCTACAGAATTAATTCCAAAATCTTTCAATTTTTTGGTATCCTCAGCAATATCTTTTGTAACTGCTTTAACATAGGGACAATGGTTGCAAATAAACATTATTAACGTTCCATTTTCACCTTTCACATCCTCTAAAGATAAAATTTTATTATCAGTTGATTTAAGCTTAAAGTCATGAGCCTTTTGACCGAAATCACATATTGGCGTTTGTATTGGCATAATGTAATAATATATAAATTATGTTTTACGATTTAAAAGATAAAAAACCAAAAAACTCTGGCGAAAATTGGGTAGCACCCAATGCAGTTGTGATTGGGGATGTAACTTTAGAAAAAAATACAAGTATTTGGTTTAATGCAACCCTAAGAGGAGATATTGAAAATATTTTTATAGGTGAGGGGTCAAATGTTCAAGATGGATGTGTTTTACATACTGATCCAGGATATCCCATTAAAGTTGGTAAAGATGTAACTGTAGGTCATATGGTTATGCTTCATGGGTGCACGATAGGAGATAATAGTTTAATTGGAATTGGTGCAGTGATTCTTAATAACGCTAAGATTGGAAAAAATTGTATCATAGGCGCAAAAGCTTTAATTACTGAAAACAAAGAGATACCAGATAACTCTTTGGTAATAGGTTCACCTGGCAAAGTTGTGAGAGAGGTCACTGAAGAGGAAAAAAAAGCAGTAATTGAAAACACAAAGCACTATCAAGATAATTGGAAAAAATATTCAAAATCAATTTTTTAGGGGGCTTTCTATTGCCTGCTTTCGGTCAGATAGTACCATAAAATATACCTTAGAAAAGGTACTTAGTCAGGTATATAACAATTTAAAGTTTTTTTGTAATAAATTTTTGTTTGAAGTAAATAGTAATATTAGATTAAAATTACTTTATGAAAAAACTATTCTTATTAATTTTTCTAAGTTTGATATTTTTTAAACCAGTATATGGTCAAAATGTAGTTTTAGAATGTGAATTGGATGCTCATGTGAAAGACTATACAAAGAAAAATGAATGGGAAACTTTTGATCATAATCAATTTTTTAAATTAACAATTAAAAATAAAGAATTAGTTCTTTATGACTATTTGTTAAAGATGAATTGGGAACCGAATTTTACAATCAAAAATAAAAATAGAGATTATGTAATTGGAACTGTGGTAAATAATTATGCTGATGGACCAAGTGCAAGATTTATTACCTACAGAAAAAAAGATGGCTATACAGTTTTAATGGGTAGTGATTATGAATATGGATTGACTACTCAAACTGGATATTGCAAATAAAATTAATTAAGGAATTAACCAATTATTCTTATTTGTTTCTAAATCAAACTTTGCCCTTCGATGTCCTTTTGCTGCAAGATATAACCATTCAATAGACTTTATTTCACATTTTATAACTGTAAAGTTTTTGTAGCCTTCTTCGCTTTGTTCCATTGTATAATCAAAATCTTCCAATTTAGATATCATGCCTGATGTTGGATTTTCTGATGTAGTTCCTGGAGGACTATCAGTTAGATAACATCTTCTACTGATATGTTGAGTTTTTTTCCAAGATTCTTCTGTAGTAGAATTTTGATTATTTATTTCACACTCAACTTTTACTCTTAATTGAATCTTTTCCTCTTTATCGTAGAAAACTAGAGAAGCGTTATTATTTTTCTTAAGAATTTCTACTTTTGTTGATCTTAAATCAGTATGAAATTGTAATAGATTGTTTGCTCTATCTGATTTTCTTAGAACAACAATTCTTCCATCTACCTCGTCTTGGTGGGAACAAATAAAGACAGGAATTCTAAAAGGAGAACCTCTATTAGTCACAGCATCATCAAGCATAGACCAATACTTATTTTGAATTTCCTCGAAATTTTCATAGTATGCTGGTTGCATACATTACTTTCTAAATCTTTTAATTAAGCTTGAAGTGTCCCAACGATTACCCCCTAATCCTTGTACTTCTCCATAAAACTTATCTACTAGTTCTGTTACGGGTAATAATGAACCATTATTTTTTGCTTCATCCATTGCAATCTTTAAATCTTTTCTCATCCAGTCAACTGCAAAACCAAAATCAAACTTATCATCAATCATTGTTTTATATCTATTTTCCATTTGCCAAGACTGAGCTGCACCTTTTGATATAACCTCAATTACATCCTCCATATTTAACCCTGCTTTCATTCCAAAGTTAATTCCCTCAGATAGTCCTTGAACGAGTCCCGCTATACAAATTTGGTTAACCATCTTAGCTAATTGTCCGCATCCAGCTTTACCAAGCAGTTTCATTTTTTTGCTGTAGCAATCAATTTTATCTTTTGCTTTATCAAAGTCAGCCTGATCGCCACCGATCATTACTGTTAGTGCACCATTCTCTGCTCCAGCTTGTCCACCAGATACAGGTGCATCTAATGCGCCAAATCCATTTTTCTTTGCGAACTCATATATTTCTCTAGCAATTGTTGCAGAGGCTGTAGTGTTATCAATGTAGACTGCGCCCTTTTTAATTGTTTTGAAAGCTCCTTTGTCACCAAAAGTTACTTCTCTTAAATCATTATCATTACCAACACAGGTAAAAATATATTCAGCATCTTTAGCTGCATCCGCTGGAGTTTCAGCCATTTTGCCTTTGTATTCTCCAATCCATTTTTCTGCTTTTGATTTTGTACGATTAAAAACAGTTACATTGTGACCACCTTTTGATATATATCCTGCCATTGGATAGCCCATTACACCAAGACCTATGAAAGCAACATTACAGCTCATAATTTTTTATGTTTAAAAGTTTAAGTTTAAAAGTAATTATATTTGGATTTATTTTTACATTTTTTTCTAGTTTTGGACAGAGTTTTTTTCTTGGTTTATTTAATTCAAGTATTCGAGAAACACTTTCAATAACTCATGGACAATTTGGCTCAATTTATGCTTCAGCAACATTGTTAAGTAGCTTTCTTTTAATTTGGGTGGGTAAAAAAATTGATGACATAAATATTTTTAGATTTGCATTATATGTAACCCTTTTGTTAGCTTTTTCTTGTTTTTTCTTTTCAAAAATTTCATCAATAGTTTTTTTATTTATTGCTGTTTTTTTAATGAGGTTTTCCGGTCAAGGATTAATGTCTCATACTGCAACTACAACGATTTCAAGATTTTTTACTAAATCTAGAGGCAAAGCTCTAAGTATCGGTTGGTTTGGATTATCAACTGCAGAATTTATTTTACCAGTTTTAATTGTCTATTTGCTTACTTTAACTGCGTGGCAAAACATTTGGTTATCTATTTCTGTATTAATACTATTTTTTTTACCATTTACATCTTTTGTATTAATTAAAAATTTGAACTTTGACTCAAGAGAAGAGGTAAATGATCAAAATTTTGCTGAAAAAGAGATTAAAAATTGGACACGTGTTGAGGTTTTAAAAGATTATAGATTTTATATAGTTTGTTTGAATATGTTAGCAATGCCTTGGATTGCTACTGGTGTATTTGTTTATCAGTCATATATAACAGAATCAAAAGAGTGGGGTGAATTTGTCATAGCACAATCATTTATGGCTTATTCTGTCTTATCAGTCATTACCTTATTAGGCTCTGGTTTTTTAATCGATAAATTTACCAGCAGAAGATTATTGATCTTTATGAATATACCTTTGTTGATTTCAATGTTGGTTTTGTTTTATTTAGATATTTCTATTTCCGCTTTTATATTCCTTGGTTTAATTGGAATTTCAAATGGGCTTGCCAATGTCCTGGGGTCCTCTACTTGGGCTGAGATTTATGGCGTAAAATACATTGGATCAATTAAAGCATTAACAACAGCATTGATGGTATTTTCTACTGCCTTCGGCACAGCCTTATTTGGATTGTTAATTGACAAAGGCTTTACTATTGAGCAAATAGCAGTGATTTCATTTGTATATATTTTCTTATCTTTAATTGCTCTATTCGTGGTTAGAAATAGGTTAAATCCTAAATATATTTAAATAATCCTTGCTTTTTTTAATCACAGCTTATAGATAACCGGCATGGCAAGAGTTACAGTAGAAGATTGTATTGATAAAGTAGATAGTCCATATGAATTAGTTTTGGTTGCAAAAGAAAGAGCAACTCAACTCAATACAGGGATAGAACCAACTTTAGATCGTGATAACGATAAAAATACAGTTATTGCATTAAGAGAAATAGCTGAAGAAAATATCAAAGTAGATGATTTAACTGAAAGCGCTGTATACAAATTAAGAAAACATGTGGAACAAGTTGACGATGGTACCGAAGCTGATGAAGATGTTGGTGATGATTTTGAAAGTTTATATAAAGGCGAAATTTCAAAAAGTGGAACACCTATTTTACCATCTAAAAGAGCAAGAAAAGCTCCAGAAAAAATTCAAGTATCTAAAGATGATTTAGCAGAATTGTCTGAGACTGCTAAGCCGGACGTACCAGAAGCCCCTGTATCCGAAGATGCTGAAGCAGAACAGGGAAACGTTTCTTTGGATCAAGTTTCTGAAAGTGAGGATCAAGCCGCAGAAGATACTGACACTTCAAACTCTTAAAATTTATTAGTTACAAAATTCCTTTATAATTTTTTGTCGATGTTCATCTAAATCAGGTATGTCACCTCTTGTTTTTTCATCTTTATAAGATGACATTTTAATTGGGTTACCAGCCAATTTAAAATCACCAACAACTTTGTGAAATGCTTTAACAATCATGTTTCTAGACTCTATTTGTGGGTTTTCAACAGCTTCTTTAATATTGAAAATTGGTCCACATGGAATTTTATCTTTTTCCATTTCACTAACCCAATCACTTGTTTTTTTACTCAATAATTTTTCCTCTAAAATTTTTTTAAGCTCATCCATATTTTTTGCTCTAGATGAATTATCTGAAAATTTTGGATTTTTACTTACCTCTGGGATTTGAAGAAGATTACAAAGTTTTTCAAAAAGTTTATCATTTCCAGCTGCAATGATTATGTAACTATCTTTTGTCTTAAAGGCTTCAAAGGGTGCAATTGATGGATGTCTTGATCCCATTGGTTTTGGAATTTCATTTTTAGATAGATAACGTGCTATAGCGTTTTCTAATATAGCTATTTGACAATCAAGCATAGAAACATCTATGAACATTCCTTTTCCAGTTTTTTGTCTATCATATAAAGCTACATTAATACCTATCGCAGTAAAAAGCCCAGCAGTAATATCCCCAATTGATGTTCCGACTCTAGTAGGTTCAGAGTTTGGTTGTCCAGTAACACTCATTAAACCACCCATGCCTTGAACTACCATATCGTAAGCGGGTAATTCTTTAAGTGGACCTGTTTGACCAAAGCCTGATGCTGAGGCATAAATTAGTTTTGGATATTTCTTGTTAACATCTTTCCAGCCAAAACCCCATTTTTCTAAAGTTCCAGGTTTAAAATTTTCAACTAAAATATCTGCTTTAGATAAAATTTTTTCAAAAATTTTTTTATCTTCATCATTCTTTATATTAAGTGCAATACTTTCCTTTCCTCTATTAAGAGACATGAAATAAGCTGAATAATCTTTTATAAATGGTCCAAATTTTCTTGAGTCATCTCCAATTTCGGGTGCTTCAATTTTAATTACTCTAGCTCCTAAATCAGATAATATCATAGTACAGTAAGGACCAACTAATACTCTTGTTAAATCAACTACCAGTAGGTTTTTTAAAGGTCCATCCATATTACTTCATCTTACATGAGTTTTTGTCGACTTGACTCTTATTAATAAGTTCACTTTAATTGAATTATTAAAAATAACAATAGAGGGAAAAAATAATGTTAAAAAGAATATCTTTATATTTAACTTCATTAGTTTTTGTTTTTACTACTATTGGTTCTGCTTATGCAGTTACGCTAAAAGCAAGTCACCAATGGCCTGGTACTCCAAGAGCTGATGGATCTTATGATCCACGTCACGAAATGGTTCAAATCATTGCTGACGAGGTTAAAAAAGCAAATGTTGGAATAGATATCAGAATTTATCCAGCTAAATCATTATATAAACCAAAAGAACAGTGGAAGCCTATGACAACTGGTCAGCTGGATATTTCTGCTTTTCCTTTAGCATACGCATCTAAGTTTCATCCAGAATTTGATGCAACGTTAATGCCAGGAACTGTAAAAAATCATGATCACGCATTAAGATTTAATAAAGGTCCAATGATGACTGAAATTAAAAAAATCATTAATGATGCTGGTGTTGTAGTTTTATCCGATGCTTGGTTAGGTGGTGGTTTTGCTTCAAAAACAAAATGTATTAAAAATCCTAGTGACGCAAAAGGACAAGTGATGAGAGCTGCTGGTAAAGCATTTAATCAAATGTTAGAAGCTGCAGGAGCAGGTATACAAAGTATGCCATCATCTGAAATTTATACTGGTTTACAAACAGGTGTATTAACAGGTGCTAATACTAGTTCAGGAAGTTTTGTGAGTTACAAAATTTATGAACAAGTTTCATGCGCAACACCCCCAGGAAAATTTGGATTATGGTTTATGTATGAACCAATTCTGATGTCTAAAAAGTCTTTTGATGCTTTAAATTCTAAGCAACAAAAAGCTTTGATGAAGGCAGGAAAAGTTGCTGAAAAATACATGACAGCTCAAGTTGAAAACTTAGATAAAAAGTTTGAAGAAGCTTATAAAGCTGCAGGTGTTAAATTAGTATACATGAACGAAAAAGATCATGCTGCGTGGGTAGAGATTGCAAAAAAATCATCTCACAAGGCATTCGCTGATAAAGTTCCAGGTGGCGATAAGCTGATGGAAATGGCTTTAGCAGTTAAATAAAATAATATATAAAGAACCCCTATTTATTCTAATTAAATAGGGGTTTTTTTATGAAAAAAAAATATCTTAAATTTTGTGATTTTATAGCAAAAGCTTGTGGTGCTTTTGCTGTATTGGCTTTGCTATTATCAATTTTAGTAATTGTAGAGCTAGTTTTTGAGAGATATTTTTTTCAAAGAGCAATTACTTGGCAAACAGAATTAGTTACCATGTTATTAGTTGCATCAACTTTCATAGGAAGTGTGTATGTGCTTAGTGAAAAAGCTCACGTTAGTATGGAATGGATTTATGATTTTCTATCTAAAAAAAATATCATTCGCTTAAAAATTTTTACTTCCTTATTAAGTTTATTATTTTTTCTAATTTTATTTTATTTTGGATTTTTAATGGTTGAAGAAGCATTTACAAAAAATTATTCGACTGGAACAGTTTGGGATCCACCTTTATGGATACCATATTCTTCAATGGCTTTAGGTGCTATACTAATGATTCTTCAATATATAGCTGAAATTATAAAACTTACTGACGACAAGGATTATAATTAATGGACCCATTAATAATAGCTTTAATCGTTGCAGTTTTTACTTTGCTGGTGCTTTTTTCTGGAATTCCAATTGCTTTTGGTTTGAGTTTTGTGTCGATAGTTCTTTTAGTATCATTTGAAGGTTTTCAAATGCTTGATGTTTTTGCTGAAACATTCTTTGCTGGTTTAAATTCATTTGTTTTACTTTCAATACCAATGTTTATTTTAATGGGAATGGCAGTCGCTAACTCTCCTGCAGGTAAAGATTTATACACAGGATTAGATAGATGGCTTTGGAGAGTACCAGGTGGACTAGTTATTTCTAATATAGGAGCATGTTCAATTTTTGCGGCATTAAGTGGATCAAGTCCTGCAACTTGTGCAGCTATTGGAACTATGGGAATACCCGAAATGAGAAAAAGGGGCTACTCAGATCAAATAGCTACTGGAACTATAGCAGCAGGTGGAACATTAGGAGTTTTAATTCCTCCAAGCATTGTTTTAATTGTTTATGGAATTGCAACCGGAACATCAATTGGAAGATTGTTTTTATGTGGATTGGTGCCAGGTTTCATGTTGGCAGGTATGTTTGCAATTTGGGCACTTATTCATAGTTATTTTATAGATAAAGATGCTGCAAAAGCTTTACGAAACAGGGTAAAGCCAACATTGAAAGAAAAACTTGAAGTATTACCTAGAATCCTGCCATTCCTAGCAATTATTGCTGGAGTTTTATATGTTTTATATGGTGGGGTTGCAACTCCGTCGGAAGCATCTGGTGTTGGAGCGTTCTTAGTTTTTGTCTTAATAGCCGTTGTTTACAAAATTTATCAACCAAAAAAGATTTGGAATATTGTTAAAGTATCAATGAAGGAAAGTGTAATGATAATGTTTATTATTGCAGCTTCATATCTTTTTGCATTCACTCTTTCACAATTGTACGTAACTCAATCTTTAGCCCAAAGTATGGTTGAGTTAAGTTCAAATAAGTGGGTTGTATTTATTTTAATTAATATATTTCTTTTGATCGCTGGTTTCTTTTTACCTCCTGTTGCAGTGATTGTTATGACCTCTGCAATTTTGTTGCCCGTAATAACAACTTTAGGATTTGATCCTTATTGGTTTGCAATAGTATTTACTATCAATATGGAAATAGGATTGATAACACCTCCTGTAGGATTAAATCTTTATATTATAAAGGGCATTACCCCAGATGTAAGTTTGTCTGAAATTTTAAAAGGCTCTATTCCTTTCATGATAATTATGGCATTAGCTATTTTAATTCTATGTATTTTTCCTGAAATTGTTACATGGTTACCTGATAAAATCATGGGTAAAGCACTTGGATACTAAACAAAAAATTAATAGAAAAGTTTCAGTCGCTCCAATGATGGATTGTACTGATAGGCACGATCGTTTTTTTCTCAGATTAATGAGTAAAAATGTAATGCTCTATACTGAGATGGTCGCCACTAAATCAGCAATTCATGGAGATAGAAATAAAATTTTATCATTTAGTCCAGAGGAAAAACCTTTAGCTTTACAGGTTGGTGGATCTGATAAAAATGAATTAGCAGAGGTTGCAAAAATTGCAGAGGACATGGGTTATGATGAAATAAATATTAATCTTGGGTGTCCAAGTAAAAAGGTTCAAAAAAATAAGTTCGGCGCATGTCTAATGAAGGAACCAGACCTAGTAGCGGAATGTATTCATTCTATGGTCAAAGTATGTAAAATTCCTGTAACAGCTAAAACTCGTATAGGTTTTGATGATGTCGAAGATTTTGAATATCTTAATAATTTTGTTCACAAATTAAGAGACGTAGGTACAAAAACATTTATTTTACATGCAAGAAAAGCAATGCTTTCTGGATTATCACCAAAGCAGAATTTGAATATTCCAAAATTAAATTACAACATGGTTTATGAGATTAAAAAAGCAAATCCAGATTTAGAAATAATTATAAATGGTGGTATAACGAAAGTAAGCGAAATAAATAATCACATGAAATTTTGTGACGGAGTAATGATTGGTAGGTCCATCTACCAAAATCCATATTCGCTGGTTGAAATTGAAAAAGAAATATTCAAAACAAATGATAATCCTTCAAGAGAAGAAGTCGTTAAAAAACTTCTAGAATATTTGGATGATGAAGTAAAGAAGGGAACTAAAGTAAATCACATAATGAGACACACAGTTGGTTTATACCATGGTCAGGTAGGTTCCAAAGATTGGAAAAGATATTTAAGTGATAATATGATGGCGAGAGATTCTGATTTTCAAAAGGCAAAACACATTATGACTATTGTTCAAAATAATGAAAAAGCCAATCAAGTAAGTTCATAATGGAAACAATTGCTACTGCTGAATTAATAAATTTATTATTTGTTTTAGCAGTCGCGGCTGCAGGAGCAGGTTTCATGGCTGGATTGTTGGGAGTAGGTGGTGGTATTGTAATGGTTCCTGCACTTTATTATGCTTTTACTGTTTTGGATTTCGATATCGTTACGAGAATGCATCTTTCAGTTGGAACATCACTCGCAATAATTATTCCAACTTCAATCATTTCAACAATGACCCATAAAGAGTATGATGCTGTTGATTTTAAAATGGTCAGATCATTTGGAGTTTTTATTTTAGTAGGTGTTATTGGTGGAACTTTCTTGGCTGTGAATTTAAAAACTCCTGCATTAGTTTTATTTTTTTCAATCTTTGCACTAATGGTTGGATTGTTTTTTATTTTTTTAAGAGAAAAACTGGTAGATAACCCAAAACAAATTTCAGCCTTAGTAAAAAATATTTCTGGTGTAATTATCGGATTTATATCTGTGCCTTTAGGTATTGGAGGTGGGTCTTTAATGGTTCCCTTTATGAGGACTTTTGGATATGACATTAGAAAATCAATAGGTACAGCGGCTGCAGTTGGATTTTTGATTGCTGTAGCAGGAACTATTACAATGATAACTGGTGGTAGAATAATTGATAATGTAAATACCCCTTATAGCGTTGGTTACATAAATTTATTAGGCTTTGCAGTATTTGTACCTGTTACTATGTTTATGGCTCGAATAGGAGCTAAAGTTGTTCATAAAATTGATAAGAAGTTACTCAGTAAAATTTTTGGGATATTTTTAATTTTAGTATCAATACGATCGTTTATCGAGTATTTAAGTATAAACTAAAAATATAAAAATTGACCGACTCCCTTACAAATTTAAATTACTTTTATTTAATTATTTTGATGGTCATGGCTGCTGTACCAGTTGGTTTTTTTGCCGGACTTTTTGGGATAGGAGGTGGCTTAATATCAGTCCCATTTCTTTTTTTTATATTTGATTTTTTAAATCTCACAGAGGATTACACAATGCACTTAGCTGTTGGTACTGCATTTTTCATAACAATATTTACCTCTACAGCCTCAGTTCTTACACACAGAAAACATAATGCAGTTGATTTAAGTATTTTAAGAATTTTTGGATTTTTTGTTATTTTAGGAGTTTTTTTTGGATCCTTTCTAGCAGCTATTTTAAAAACAAAATATTTAGTTCTTTTTTTTTCAATTGTTGTTTTCATTTTTGGTGCTTACTTGCTTTTACAACAAGAAAATTCCAATAAAATCAAACCTAGTTTTGGTTTTTTTTCCAAAGCTATTTTAGGATTTATATCTGGTTCAATTTCTGCACCCATGGGTATTACAGGTGCAATGATGAATGTTCCTATATTAAGATTTTTTGGATATCCAATTACAAAAGCCATTGGTAGTGCCGCTGCTATCGGTTGGGTTATTTCCATTTCTGGTACAATAGGATTTTTTTCAACTGGACTTTATTTAGATGTTAGTTTGCCTTTAAGCATTGGTTTTGTAAATATCCCAGCTTTTTTAATATTTATTCCAATAACAACTATAATGGCAAGAGTAGGAGTTAATACAGTACATAAAATGAGTAAAATTAAAGCTCAAAGAATGTTTGGAGTTTTTCTCTATGTTATTGGGACAATTTTTATATTTAGATATTTTAGTTTATAATTAATCTAAAATTATGAGAGAAATTATCAAAGTTGTTAAAGAAAAACTTGTAGCTAAATATTTGAAAGATGGTTCTATTAAAAACTATTCAAAGAGAGCTAAGAAATTTAAGCCAAGAATAAAAGCAAGATTTAGAAAAAATAAACAAATTATAGGTAAAAATATTGGTAATTTTTTTGATTGGGTTAAAGGCGCAGAGTTAGTTGAGTTGAAAGAATGTAATACCAAAGAAGATCCTGTAAGACCAGAACTTGATAATAATTTTAGAAGAAGTTATGGAAGAAAAATTTTTGGGGTTAAGTATAAAAGAGAAATCCATGCTGTCATGTGTTTTGCTTATACGAATGAAATACCAAAGTCTGTAGAAGAGCTAGATATTATGAGTCAAGATGCTCATCTACAGAGCACTCTAAGAGGACAGACTGTAGGTAAAATTGCAATCGCCTATACTGTTTGGTCTAAAAAAAAAGGTGGTGGTAAATTAATTGTCAAAGAAGTATTTAACAAAATTAAAAAATCAAATCATCTCAACAGATTAGTTACTTTATCTCCTTTAACAGATATGGCTTATAAATTTCATATAAAAAATGGCGCTAAACTAATTAGTGTAAATGAAACAACTCAAAATTTTGAATACAAAGTTATAAAGAATAAAAAGTACTAAAAAAAAAGGGTGGCTTCAGTCTCCCTCTACCACCCATAAGCAAAAAATTATTCGATTCTTCTTGCGAATCAAAATATTTTTTTAAAAAAATTATCTTATTGTGCACGTAAAAATTGAAATATTCAAAAAACCTCAATTTAAACACATGGTTTATATTTAAAATAATTAAAATAGTGTTACCTTTTAATATGGCTCAAAAAAAAAGGGATAACAATAAACCTAATAGTCGAGATAGTAAGAAGGGTAAATTTGATATGAACCCATTTAATTTCATTGAACAAGGTAAAAATAAATTAGAGAATTTTTATAAAAAACTCCAAAAAGAAAGAAAAATAAGCAAAGAGAGGTCTGAAAAACAAAGAATTATTAATGAAAAAAGAGAATTAGAGTTACAAAAAAAACAAGCTCAAAGAGAAAAGGAAGAGAGAATAAAAGAGGAAAAAAAACAAATTCTTGAACAAAGAAGGCTGATTATTGAAAACGAAAAGCAAATAAAAAAAAATGAGGAAAAAAGAAAAAAAATCGAAGCTAAAAGAATATTAATTGAACAACAAAAAATTAAAGATGAGGAAGCTAGAAAAATTAGAGAGGATGCCAGAAAGATTAAAGAGGAAGAACTTAGATTAAGAATGTTAGAGAGACAAAGAGAAAGGGAAGAAAAAATAAAAGCAAAAGAACAAGCTTTAAAAGAAAAAGAAATCAGGGCACAACAATTAAGAGAAGAAAAAGAAAGAGAAAGACAAGAACAAATTAGACTTAATGAAATAGAAAGACAAAAAAGATTAGATGAGGAACAAAGAACACGAGAAGCAGCTAAAAGATTAAAATATGAGGAGGAAAAACTTAAGGAGTCAGAAATTAGACTAAAAGAGATCGAAAATGAGAGACAAAAAGAGATAGAAAGGCAAATTTTAAAGGAGCAAGCAGAACAAAGGGTTAAAGAGGAAGAATTAAGACTTAAAGAGGAAAAAATTAAAGCTGAGGAAGAGGAGAGATTTTTACGTCAAAAAGAAGAACATGAAAGAACAGAAGAATTAAGAAAAGAGGCAGAAGAGCAAAAAAGAGTTGAGGAGGAAAAAGAAAGAGAGATAAAACAGAAATTAGATGAAGAACAAAGAATTCAAGAGGAAGAAAGAAGATTGAAGGAGTGGGAAGAAAAATTTGATTTAGAGCAAAAAAAAAAGGAAGAAGAATTAATTAAAAAATTTTATAGTGACAATTCATCAAGTAAAAACGAGCCTGAAGAAAAGAATGATTAATTAAATTTTTTGGTCGTATTTTCCAATTTTACCTGTTTTTTGAAGTAAAGAATCTATAAATCTAAATATTTTTAATTTTCTATCATCGGATGTAGGACTCTCTGTTACAATTACTAACGAAGGTTTATTAGAGGAGGCTCTAATTAAACCCCACGAGCCATCTTTAAATGAAAATCTGACACCATTTATTGTTAAAATTTCATCAATTTCTTGGCCATCTATTTTAATTTTTTCATTTTTAATTTTTTCAATATCTTTAACAATTTTATCGACCAAAGCATATTTTTCCTCATCCTTGCAATAAGGAGCCATAGTAGGTGTTTGAAAAGTTTTCGGAATTTCTTTAATCATTTCATTCATTTTTTTGTTCTGATTATCTAACATATGACAAACTTGGATTGCTGAATTGATACCATCGTCATACCCGTAACCCAAAGGTTGATTAAAAAAAAAGTGTCCACTTTTTTCAAATCCAGCTAAAGCATTTTCATTGCTAACTTTTCTTTTGATATGTGAATGGCCAGTTTTCCAATAAATTGTTTTACATTTATTAGAATTTAATAATTTATCATTCGCATACAATCCTGTTGACTTTACATCCACTACAAAAACTGAATTTTTATATTTATTTGATAAACTTCTTGCAATTAATAATCCTATTTTATCTGAAAATATTTCATTCCCTTCATTATCAATTACTCCTACTCTATCACCATCACCATCAAATCCAAACCCGATATCAGCATTATTTTTTTTAACAGCATTAGAAATTGCATGTAACATCTTTAAGTCTTCTGGATTAGGATTATAATTAGGGTAGGTCCAGTCTAAATTACAATCAAGTTCTATTACCTCACAACCAATTCCACGCAAAATATCAGGAGCAAAAATTCCTGCAGTTCCATTGCCACATGCTACCACTGCTTTAATTTTTTTTTTGATTTTATTCTTATCTATTAAGCTTTGTTTATATAAATCTTGAAAATTTTCTATTTTTTTTTCCTGACCTTGTCCGTTTACAAAGTTTTCACTTAATGTTATTTCTTTTAATTCTCTCATTTCTTCAGGTGCATGTGTTAATCCTTTCCTAATACCCATTTTTACACCTGTCCAACCATTGTCGTTATGACTTGCAGTTACCATTGCAACAGCATCAGAATTAAAATGGAATTGTGCAAAGTAAACCATCGGAGACAAAGACAAACCTACATCTTCAACATAGCAACCTGTTGAAACTAAACCTTTTTTAAGCGCTGCTTTTATATCTTCGCTATATGACCGATAATCATGACCAACAATTACTTTTGGATTAGTTTTATTTGTTTGTTTTGTAATTTGTGTTCCTAGTCCTTTGCCAAGATTCGTTATGCCTAGGAGATTTATGTCTTTTTCATACAACCATCGAGCGTCATACTCTCTAAAACCATATGGGTCGATTTTTATATTTACTGACATTATTGTTAATTACTTACATTTTTTTTAATTTTTTTATTGATTTTTTTTCCTTGTGTTCTATAAATGTTCTGTTGATTTGTTGTTTATATAGTGTATTAACGCTTAGCGCACACAACATATAGTTGTTTTCGTAATAATAACAAAATATAATACAAAAATATGAATAAAATTCTATCGCAGGCCCTAAAGAAAGCTGTCTCTGAATATAGCCCACAAGTTAAAGAAGTAGAAAAAAATAATAGACCGGACCTTTTTTCGCTTAACAACGAAACTGAACTTTTTCAGAATGACAAAGGTATCATAATCAAAATAGATCGTTCTCGAGATGCAAACTTAACTGATTTTGGTAAGGCAACATTGAAAGATAGATATCTTGGTCATAATGAGTCTTATCAAGACTTGTTTGCGAGAGTAGCAAGCACATATGCTGATGATAATTTACATGCTCAAAGAATTTACAATTACATTAGCAATCTTTGGTTCATGCCAGCAACTCCAGTTTTGTCAAATGGTGGAACTAAAAGAGGATTACCCATTTCTTGTTTTTTAAACGAAGCTTCAGATAGTCTAGGTGGTATTTTGGATCTTTGGAGTGAAAATGTTTGGCTAGCTGCTAAGGGCGGAGGTATAGGAAGTTACTGGGGTAATTTAAGATCAATTGGTGAAAAGATTGGTAAGGTTGGAAAAACTTCTGGGATAATTCCATTTATTAAAGTTATGGATTCTTTAACTATGGCAATCAGTCAAGGATCTTTAAGAAGAGGCTCGGCAGCCTGTTATCTTCCTATTGATCATCCTGAAATAGAAGAGTTTATTGAAATGAGAAGACCAACTGGTGGTGATCCAAACAGAAAAGCTTTAAATTTACATCACGGAGTTTTAGTTTCAGATGCATTTATGCGTGCTGTTGAAACTGATGATCAGTGGGCACTTAAAAGTCCAGCTGATGGATCTATTCAACAAACTATATCTGCAAGAAATTTATGGATTAGATTGTTAACTGCTAGAATTGAAACTGGTGAGCCGTATATTATTTATATCGATACTGTTAACAGACAAATCCCACAACATCATAAACTTGCAAACCTAACTGTCAAAACTTCTAACTTGTGCAGTGAAATAACTCTCCCTACAGGTATTGACAAAGATGGTAGAGATCGAACAGCGGTTTGTTGTTTATCATCCTTAAATTTAGAAAAATATGATGAATGGAAAGATGATTCAAACATGATTAGTGATGTAATGAGATTTTTAGATAACGTCTTATCAGACTTTATTAATAAGGCTCCAGACCAATTTAAAGATGCAAAATATTCTGCAGAGAGAGAAAGAAGTGTTGGCCTTGGAGTTATGGGTTTTCACTCCTTTTTGCAAAAGCATAGAATTCCACTTGAGTCTGTAATGGCTAAATCTTGGAATAAAAAAATATTCAAACAAATTGATGAACAGGTTAATAAAGCATCAAAAGAATTAGCTGAAGAGCGAGGTTCGTGCCCAGATGCAGCAGAATACGGATTTAATGAAAGATTTTCTAACAAAACAGCAATAGCTCCAACGGCCTCTATTTCCATTATTTGTGGAGGAGCTTCTCCTGGTGTTGAACCGATTGCAGCCAATAGTTATACACATAAAACTCTATCTGGATCCTTTAATGTTAGAAATAGATATTTAGAGGAAATTTTAGATGGTCATGGTAAAAACGATGACGAAACTTGGTCAACAATAACAACTAATCAAGGATCAGTATCTCACTTAGATTTTTTAACAAATTTAGAGAAGGATGTTTTTAAAACTGCTTTTGAGTTAAATCAAAAGTGGATTGTTGAACTGAGTGGAGACAGAACTCAATACATTTCTCAAGCACAATCGGTAAATTTATTTTTACCGGCTGATGTTCATAAAAAAGAATTACATAGAATTCATTTTGATGCATGGAAAAAGGGTCTTAAAAGCCTTTACTATTGTAGATCAAAATCAATTCAAAGAGCTGAAAATATCAATAATGCAAAATCAACTGATATAACAGCCAATGTATATAAATCAAAAAACCAACAAACTAACGATCAACCAGAATATGAGGAGTGTTTATCATGTCAGTAGCAGATAAAATTAAGACAGAAAATAAAGAAATAATTCAACCAAAAAAGATGGGTTTATTAGTTGAGAACCCTGTATATAAGCCATTTAGATATCCATGGTGCTATGACGCTTGGTTAACCCAACAAAGAATACATTGGTTACCAGAAGAGGTTCCACTTGGAGATGATGTAAGAGATTGGCAAAAAAACTTGTCTCAACCAGAAAAAAATCTTTTAACTCAAATTTTTAGATTCTTTACTCAAGCGGACGTTGAAGTAAATAATTGTTACTTAAGACATTACACAACAGTTTTTAAACCAACAGAAGTTTTAATGATGATGACTGCTTTTGCATCTATGGAAACTGTACATGTAGCAGCTTATTCTCATTTACTTGATACAATTGGAATGCCTGAATCAGAATATTCAGCTTTCATGAAATACAAAGAGATGAAAGATAAATATGACTACATGCAAGGATTTAATGTTAACTCAAAAGAAGATATAGCTAAAACTGTTGCAGTATTTAGTGCTTTTACAGAAGGACTTCAGTTATTTGCGAGTTTTGCAATTCTGTTAAATTTTCCAAGACATAATAAAATGAAAGGCATGGGCCAGATAGTAACTTGGTCGGTTAGAGACGAAACTCTTCATTGTAATTCTATGATAAGAATTTTTAAAGAGTTCATTAAAGAAAATCCAGAAATCTGGACACCAAAATTAAAAAAAGAACTTTATGAAGCTTGCAGAACAATCGTAGAGCACGAAGATTCTTTTATTGATTTAGCTTTTGAGATGGGTCCGATGGAGGGCTTAACTGCACAAGAGGTTAAAGATTACATTAGATTTATTGGTAATAGAAGATTAGTCCAATTAGGTCTTGAACCAATTTATGATGTAGAAAAAAATCCTCTAGGATGGCTTGATACCATGTTAAATGCTGTTGAGCATATGAACTTTTTTGAAGGTCGTGCAACAGAATATTCTAAAGCATCAACTCAAGGGACTTGGGTAGAAGCATTTAGTTAATATCAAGTGCAAGACTTTGGTCTAGTAGTTATTGGAGCACATTCAGGACTTTATTTAAAAGATTTAGTAGCTGAATATCAAGATAGGAACATTCTTTTAGTTGAACCTGTTCCTTATAATTATGAAATATTAGATTCTGAATACAAGGATGATCCAAAAATTACAATCTGTAAAAATGCAATAATAGATAAATCTAAAAAAGATTTTTTTTATTATGTAAAAAAAGAGTCGATAGCCAAACTCGGAAAGCATTGGGCGAGTCAAATAGGATCTTTTGATAAAAATCATATTTTAAATCATAAAAATAAAAGATTTGATATAAAGGATGATGATATAGAAACTATTCAAATTGAATTTATTACTTTTGACGATTTAACTCAAAAATACTCAATTAAATCAATTGATAAACTTCAATTAGATGTAGAAGGTGCAGAATATAAAATTATGAATTCAATAAATTTTCAGAAAATAGAGATAAATAAGATACTTTTTGAATCAAAACATTTTGATGGTACTTTTGTAGAGGGAAAAAAATTACAAGAAATTGAGGAAAAACTTAAGTCAAACGGCTATAAACTTCAGCAAATAGACAAAGAGAATATTTTGGCAAGCAAATAAGTATTTATCTCTGATTTAATTGTAATACTTTTCTTTGTTTGTTGCCTTTATAGCTCGCTAATGGTCTTATAAGCTTATTTGCAGCATGTTGCTCCATTATATGTGCCGACCAACCGGTGATTCTTGAAATGACAAATATTGGTGTAAAAAAATCAGTATCGAATCCCATTAAATGGTAAGTGGGACCAGTTGGATAATCGACATTTGGATGAATATTTTTTCTATTTATCATTACTTTTTCAACAATATCGTAAATTTTTTCAAATTTTTTATCCTTTTTTATTTTTGCAACTTTAGCAAAATATTTTCTCATAGTCGGAACTCTAGAGTCACCTGATTTATAAACTCTATGACCAAAACCCATCACTACTTCTTTTTTATCTAATGCATTATTTATCCACTTGAGAGCATTATTTGGAGATTTAATTTTATTCATCATGTGCATAACCTCTTCATTAGCACCACCATGAAGAGGACCTTTTAAACTTGCTATTGCTCCAGTTATTGCTCCATGAATGTCTGACAAACTACTTGTGATTGTTCTTGCTGTAAATGTTGAAACATTAAAGCCATGTTCGGCATATAAGATTAAAGATACATCAAATGCTTTTACAATTTCTTTCTGTGGAACTTTTCCAAAGCACATATAGAAAAAATTCTCCGCTATGTTAAGATTTTTCTTTGGTTTAATAATATTTTTCCCTTTTCTTATTCTATAAAAAGCGGCTAATGCTGTCGGGGTTTTTGCCAAAATTCTTATAGCTTTTCTCATATTTGCTTCCTCCGAGGAATCAGTCGTCTCTTTGTCTTCAAGCCCCATTATGCTTACTGCCGTTCTGGCAACATCCATTGGATGAGATTTTTTTGGCATCTTTTTAATCATTGAATAAAGATCTTTGGACAAGTCTCTATTATTTTTTTCCTCTTTTTCAAACTTTCTAAGTTGTATTGTATTTGGTAAATCCTTATTTAAAATTAAATAAGCCACTTCTTCAAATCTACAATATTCACATAAATCTTGAGCTGCATAACCTCTATATGTAAGAGAGTTAATTTCAGGCATAACTTTAGAAACTTCAGTTTCATCAACAACTATTCCTAGTAAACCTTTTTTAATATCATCACTCATTATTCATGTCCCTTGGTACTAAAGTTATAAATTTTTTCATCCAAACTATTGTACTTTTCATAATCAACAAGTTCATAAAGCCTTTTTCTTGTTTGCATTTTATCTATAATATTATTTTGATGTCCATTTGCATAAATGTCTCGTAATCCATCTTCAACATTTTTCATAGCTAGTCTTTGGGTGGTTACTGGATAAATTACAATATTGTATCCAAATTTTTCTAATTCTTTATAATTAAATAATTTTGATTTACCAAATTCAGTCATATTAGCTAGTAAGTAACAAGAAAGTTCTTTCCTTACTTTTTCAAAATCTTTTTCATCATGTAAAGCCTCAGGGAAAATTATTTCTGCTCCAGCATCTACATAAGCTTTACATCTATCTATCATTTTATCTATTCCCTCAACACTTTTTGCATCAGATCTCGCTATAATTTTAAAATTTTCATCTTTTTTTGCTGATACACATTCTTTAATTTTTTTAACCATAGCTTCTGTTGATATCAATTCTTTATTGTCTAGGTGTCCACATCTTTTTCTCTCAATTTGATCCTCTAAATGAACAGCTGTAATTCCAAATTCCTCAAAAGTTTTAATCGTTTCTTTACAAGATTTAAATCCAGTATCAATATCAACAATTGTTGGAAGGTTGGTTACTCGTGAAATAAGGTAAGACCTTGTACTAACATCCTGCAATGTAGTTAAACCAATATCTGGAAAGCCAAGATCATTTGCCATAACTCCACCAGACACATAAACCGCATCGTAACCGATTTCTTCAATTAACTTTGCGGTTAAAGGATTATAGGCTCCAGGAACTCTTAGAATTTTGTTAGATTTTAATTTATTAACAAAATCTATTCTTTTTTGTGTTGGCTCTTTTTCAATAAAGTGCATTAAAAAATACCTTTTTTAAAATTTCTTTTCAATTTAATCTTTTTAACTTCAATATTTAATTTATCCAATTGGCCTGGCTTTAATTTTTTTAGATTTTGCACCATCTTTAAAAATCGATCACTTTCTTTTTTATCTATGATATTTTCCGTTAAAGTTAGGAATTTATTGATATAATTTTTTCTTTTAAAAGGTCGTAAACCATAAGGATGAGCATCTGCTACACCTTGCTGTTCAGTAATTTTTTTACCATTATTTAGAGTTATTACTACTTTTGCACCAAATGCTTTCTTTCGAGGATTAGGATCATGATATTTTTTAGTCCATTTTTTATCTTCATGAGTTTTTATTGATTTCCATATTTTAATTGTACTCTTTCTTTTAGCTCTTGCTTTTGTATAAGATTTTATATGATGCCAAGTACCATCCTCAAGTGCAACAGCAAATATATACATTATTGAGTGATCTAATGTTTCTCTGGTAGCATTAGGATCCATTTTTTGTGGATCGTTCGCACCTGTTCCTATTACATAATGAGTGTGGTGACTTGTAAAAATATCTATTTTTTTGATCTGATTAAGATTTTGAACTTTTTTTTTAAGTTTTTTTGCTAAGTCAATTAAAGCTTGAGATTGATATTCTGCAGAATATTCTTTTGTGTAAGTTTCAAGAATAGCTTTTTTTGTCTCACCTTTTTTTGGTAATGAAATTTTATATAAAGCCTTCTTACCATCAAGAATTCTTGCTATCACACTATCCTCACCTTCATAAATTGGACTTGGTGCCCCCTCACCACGCATAACTCTATCAACGGCCTCTATAGCAAGTTTTCCTGCATGTGCGGGAGCATAAGCTTTCCAACTCGAAATTTCTCCTTTTCTAGATTGTCTTGTAGAGATTGTTGTATGTAATGCCTGCTGAACAGCTTGATAAATAGTTTCAGTTTTTAATCTTAACATTGAACCAATCCCAGCTGCAACACTTGGACCAAGGTGAGCTATGTGATCTACCTTATGTTTATGTAAACATATTCCTTTAACTAAATTAACCTGGACTTCATAAGCTGTAATTATTCCTCTCAAAAGATCTAAACCACTTTTTTTATTTTGCTGAGCAACACTTATCAGTGGAGGAATGTTATCCCCTGGATGACTATAGTCGGCCGCTAAAAAAGTATCATGAAAATCTAATTCCCTTACAGCAGTCCCATTAGACCATGCTGCCCACTCACAATCAAATTTTAATTTATTATTAACACCAAATAACGTTGCACCATTTCTTCTTGAATGCTTCAAAGCCATTTCTCTGGATGAAACAACTGGTTTTCTATTAAGTGAAGCTATTGCAACTGATGCATTGTCAATAATCCTATTAATTGACATTTCAATCGCATCTTTATTTAATTTAGAATTATCACTTGCAATTTCTGCAATTTTCCATGCAAGTTGATTTTTTTTTGGTAAATGAATTTTAGATGGGTAAACTTTTATTTTATGAACTATCAAAATAACTCCTAATTAACGAGATTGGTTTTAATAGTTAAAAAAAAATAATCAATATTAAAGATATTTTGATACAATCTTTTCGATACCAATAAAGTCTTTTACTAAGTGATTATGGTAAATTTCGTTCGTTTTTTTTTCAGTATATCCATCTTCCATTAGGATAACTGGTATTCCAGCATTTTTTGCTGCATTTGCATCAGTTTCACTATCTCCAATCATTAATGATTTTTTTATATCACCTTGTAATATTTCAATTACAGAAGTTAGATGTCTTGGATCAGGCTTACAATAATCAAATGTGTTATGACCAGCAACGTATTCAAAAAAATCATAAATACCAATTTTTTTTAAAAGATCGACAGCCAAATAATCAGTCTTATTTGTGCAAACAGCCATAGAAATATTATTTTTTTTTGACCATATTAGAAAATCTTTTACACCATTTATCAGAGTACTTTCGTTAACAATATTTTTCCCGTAGAAGTCAGTAAAATCTTTTATCATTTCATTTTTAATCTTTTCATCTTGTACTTTTCCAAACTCTTTTTTAGCTTGCCCCCAAATTGACCTTCCAAGCATTGCACCTGCACCTTGGCCTACAAGATTCCTTATCTCCTCAGTAGACTTTGTGGGATAACCAAATTTTTTCATTACATGATTATGTGCACGCATCAAATCTGGTGCTGTATCAACTAAAGTTCCATCTAAATCAAAAAGAATTGTAAAATTTTGTTGCATAATTAAAAGTTTTATTAAGAAATATTATGTGAATTAAGAAACATGTATACTTAATATAAAGGATTTTATAGATGAAACAATTAAATTTACAAAAGCTTCAAGATGACCTTCGAAAAAAATTTTTAAAAGTTGGAGTAAAAATGATTGGTCCGGAAACAATTTTTTTTTCGAAAGACACCAAGATAGGTAAGAATGTGATTATCGAACCTTATGTAGTAATAGGTCGAAAAGTGAGAATTGGAAACAATGTAACAATTAAATCTTTTTCTCATTTGGAAAATTGTAAAATAGAAAATAAAGTAGACGTAGGACCATACGCCAGAATAAGACCAGGTGTAGTTTTAAAAAGTGGTTCAAAAATTGGAAATTTTGTTGAAATAAAAAAAAGTACTTTAGGTATAAATTCAAAAGTAAACCACCTAACATATATCGGTGATAGTGAAATAGGTAAATCAGTCAACATTGGCGCTGGAACAATTACTTGTAATTATGATGGAGTGAAAAAGAGTAAAACTAAAATAAAAGACAATGTTTTTATTGGTTCAAATTCATCATTGGTAGCACCAGTTATAATCGAAGAGAATAGTATGGTTGGGGCTGGTTCGGTTATAACAAAAAATGTGAAGAAAAAATCATTAGCATTAACGAGAAGCTCACAGACTGAAATCAAAAATTATAAAAGAAAATCTAAATAGTTATGTGTGGAATAATTGGAATTAATAGTAATAGACCTGTATCAGCAACTATAATTAATTCTCTAAAAAAATTAGAGTATAGAGGTTATGACTCAGCTGGAATGGCAACTCTATATAATGGATTGATAAATGAAGTAAAATCTGAGGGAAGAGTAGAAAATTTGGAAAAAAATTCCTTAGTTCAAAGCATGGAGGGAACTATTGGTATTGGTCATGTTCGATGGGCAACACACGGGCTCCCCAATAGTATTAATGCACACCCACATTCTTCTCAGAATGTTTCTGTTGTTCATAATGGAATTATTGAAAACTCAACGATTTTAAAAAAATTTTTAATTGGGAAAGGTCACAAATTTAAATCACAAACTGATACAGAGGTAATAGTCCATCTAATTACTGAAAATCTTAAAACAGAAAACATTGTTAATTCAATTCAAAAAACTTTGAAGTCGTTACATGGAAGCTTTGCACTTGGTATAATTTTTAAAGATCAACCAGATTTAATTGTTGGCGCAAGAAGAGGTTCACCATTAGCTGTTGGTTATGGTCCTAATGAAAATTATCTAGGTTCAGACTCCTATGCGCTTAAATCGATGACAAATAAGATTACATATTTAAATGATGGTGAATTCTGCATTATTAAAAAAGATCATGTGGAATTTTTTAGTGAGGAAGGAATTAAGATTAATAAAAAAGTTTTAGAATTGTCCTCTACAGAAGAAAAATATGACAAAGGTGATTACAAACATTTTATGGCTAAAGAAATTGAAGAACAACCAAACACAATTAGAAATGGAATTAATGAGTATATAGATATGTCAAATAAAGATATTAACATTTATAATTTTCCTTGGAAAAGTAATGAGATTACATCAATAACCTTAATTGGGTGTGGAACAGCATATCATTCATGTTTAATGGCAAAATATTGGTTTGAGGAAATAACATCATTAGATGTAAATATAGATATAGCGTCAGAATTTAGATACAGAAAAAATAGATTTAAAAAAGATACACTTTATGTATTTGTCTCACAATCTGGAGAAACAGCAGATACTTATGCTGCTTTAGATCTTTGTAAACAAAGCGGTGTTAAAACGTGTGCGGTCGTAAATGTAGTGGAAAGCTCGATTGCAAGAGACTCTGAATTTGTATTACCAATACATTGTGGAACTGAAATAGGTGTTGCTTCAACTAAAGCTTTTCTTGGACAAATATTAATTTTATATATTTTAGCCCTTAAACTTGCTTTATTGAGAAAAGATATTGAAAAAACTCATTTTGACAAAAAAATTGATGATCTTAAAAATTTACCAAGACTTGTTGAGCAAACATTATTGATTGATAACAAAATACAAACAATTTCAAATACTTTTAATGAGGCAAAGGGTTCTATGTTTTTAGGACGTGGTTATTCTTATCCAATTGCTCTTGAAGGTGCCTTGAAACTAAAAGAATTATCATACATTCATGCCGAAGGTTATCCGGCAGGAGAAATGAAACATGGACCTCTTGCATTAATAGAGGAGGGTATGCCAGTTGTAGTTTTGGCTCCTAGAGACAATTATTATAAAAAAACGATTTCTAACATGCAAGAGGTGATTGCAAGAGGAGCTAAAGTTTTGTTAATAACAAATAAAAGTAAGGATGAGGTGATCTCAGAGAATATTTGGGAAAAAATTGAGGTTGAAACCACTAATCAAGATCTTTTACCTTTTCTTTTGACCATTCCTTTACAAAAGTTAGCTTATTATTCAGCATTAAATAAGGGCTATGATATAGATAAACCTAGAAATTTAGCAAAGTCAGTGACTGTTGAGTAAAGAAATTGTTTAATAATATCTTTAATTAAAAATTCTTTTAATAAAGTAGATAATCAAATAAACAAAAGCTTTATGAAAAATAATAAAATTAATATTATAACTTCTTTTCCAAAATCAGGAAATACTTGGATGAGGTTTATTATTTATGATTTATTATTTAATGATCATAGTGTCACTATTGAAAACTCAAGTGAAATAAACCGATTGATACCAGACTTTCATATGTCAAAAAACAATCAGCTTATTTTAGATAGTAGATTAAAAGATAAAGAAGTTTTTTTAAAAACTCACTCAAGTTATAATCAAATGAGTAAATTACCAATTGGTAAAATTATTTTAATAATCAGGAATCCTCTTGATGTATTTGTTTCATTATACAATTATTATGAAATTGAAAAAAAAGATAAAAGTGAAATGATAGATTTTTTTTGTACTTACCAGACATTACCATTCTTAAAAAAAGCTAATCTTCCAAATTGGCAAGAACATATTGAAAGCTGGGTTAATTCAGGAAAAAAATATCATATAGTAAAATATTCAGATCTCATTGATGATTTTGATAATCAAATTAAATATTTATGTAATTTTTTAGATTTAGAAATAACTAATAAAAAGATAGATCTTATTAAAAGAAATACAAGTTTCAATAATCTAAAAAATATTGAGATTAGAGAAAAAGAGCAAAATATTGCTGGGTTCTTCTCTGGAAATATGAAGGAAAAAAAGACTAATTTCATGAATAAAGGTGGTTACGGGAACTACAAATCATTCTTTAATCCCTCTGAATTATTGAAATTAGAAAATTCATTTAAAAAAAATAAGTGGATAAGTTGAATAATTATTAAACTCTGGTACAACAATCCTCAGTTGAATATGAAAAATTGGAAAGTCAATAGTTGGAGAAAATATCCGGTAAAACATATACCGGAATATCCAGATAAAAAAGAGTTGGAACAGGTTTTAAATAAAATTAAAACTTTTCCACCATTAGTTTTTGCTGGAGAGACTAGACATTTGAAACAGCAACTTGCTGAAGTTGTAGATGGTAAAGCTTTTTTATTACAAGGTGGAGATTGTGCTGAGAGTTTTGCGGAATTTCATCCGGATAATATTAGGGATACATTTAAAGTTATTCTTCAAATGTCGTTAGTTTTAACTTATTCAGCATCCTTACCAGTTGTAAAACTTGGAAGAATAGCTGGTCAGTTTTCAAAACCAAGAAGTGCTCCTACTGAAATACAGGGTGGTAAAGAATTACCAAGCTATTTAGGTGATAATATAAATGCAATTGATTTTACAGAAAAAGCAAGAAGACCAGATCCAAAAAGAATGTTTAAAGCTTATTCACAATCTGCTGCAACTTTAAATATCTTACGAGCTTTTTCAAAAGGAGGTTTTGCAGATTTAAATAAAGTTCACTTGTGGAACTTAGATTATATTAAGAAAAGCCCTCAAGCTAAAAAATTTAAAGAGTTGGAGGATAAAATTGCTGATGCTTTAGCTTTTATGGAAGCTTGCGGTATCACTTCAGATTTTAATAATAGATTATACACAGTTAATTTCTGGACCTCACATGAAGCTTTACATTTACCTTTTGAGGAAAGCATGACTAGAATTGATTCTACTACAGGAGAATATCACGATACATCAGCTCACTTTGTTTGGATTGGTGACAGAACAAGACAAATTGATGGCGGTCATGTAGAATTTTGCAAAGGTATAGAAAACCCTATAGGAATAAAATGTGGACCAACTTCTAAGCCAGATGAAATTGCAAAGATTTGTGAATTAATCAATCCAAATAATGAAAAGGGAAAGATTACATTAATATCCAGATTCGGTCATAAAAATGTTGAGAAATTTTTACCAAAATTAATTAGAGGAATTAAAAAAGAAGGTTTAAATGTTGTATGGTCGTGTGATCCAATGCATGGAAATACGATTAAATCAACAACTGGTTTCAAAACAAGACCTTTTAATGACGTTGTTAGTGAGGTTAAAAATGTATTCGCTGTTCATCAGTCTGAAGGTTCTTACGCTGGTGGTTTACATGTTGAAATGACTGGACAAGATGTGACAGAGTGTACGGGGGGTGCAAGAAAAATATCAGATGCTGACCTGTCTAGTAGATACCACACTCATTGTGATCCGCGATTAAACTCTGATCAAGCAATTGAATTAGCATTTTTAATTTCAGATGAGATTAAAAAGAATAGCAGCTATTCCAAAAATGCTATTCAAGCGGCATCTTAGACTGTTGATTTCAAATTAATAAAGATTAAATGATTAGTTATGAAGCCTAATGAAAAAATAAAATTTATATCAAACTGGATCAAGAGTTATGTTGATCAAATGCCAAATAAAGCTCAATCTTTAGTGATAGGTATTTCAGGAGGAATCGACTCATCTGTCTCAAGCACTTTAAGTGCTATGACAGGGTTAAAAACAATTGTTTTAACTATGCCAATAAAACAAAAAGAAAATCAGCATGATTTAAGCTTAAAACATCAAGAGTGGTTAACAAAAAAATTTAAAAATGTCGAAGCACATACTATTAGTTTAGATAAATTATTTGAAACGTTTTCTTCTACACTAAATAAATTTAACAATGAACATGGCTATGCAAACTCTAGAGCGAGATTAAGGATGACAACTCTTTACCAAGTAGCTGCAGCTAATAAAGGTATTGTTGTTGGAACTGGAAATAAAGTTGAAGATTTTGGTGTTGGTTTTTACACAAAATATGGTGATGGAGGTGTTGATATTTCTCCAATAGCAGATTGTAACAAAACAGAAGTATGGGAATTAGGTAAAGAACTTGGAATATTAAAAGAAATAATTGATGCTCCCCCAACTGATGGATTGTGGGATGATGGCAGAACAGATGAGGGTCAATTAGGATTTAATTATAGTGAGTTAGAAGATGCAATGAGTAACCCAAACTCACCACATAGAGACCAATACGAAAAAATTAGAAATCAAAACTTGCATAAAATGGAGCCTATTCCAGTTTGCAAGATTCCTAGTTAATCAATTCGATTAACAAATCACTAAATAAGGTATATTTCTTAATCATCAATGATGAATATTTTTTTAACAAATAATTTGACAAATAAAAAAGAGCAATTCATTCCAAAAGATAGAGAAAAAATAGGAATGTATGTTTGTGGACCTACTGTCTATGATGATCCGCACATCGGTAATGCAAGACCTTTGGTTGTTTTTGATATTTTGTTTAAATTACTAAAAAATAATTTTTCAAAAGTAACCTATGTTAGGAATATAACTGATATTGATGATAAAATTATCAAATCGTCTCAAGAACAAAAAATTTCCACAAAAGAACTTACAGAAAAAGTAACTTCAAGTTTTTTAAAAGATTGTGAATTTTTAAATTGTGAGAATCCAACTCATCAACCTAAAGCTACTGAGCATATAGATCTTATGATTGAAATGATTGCTGAATTGATTAAAAAAGGTTTCGCTTATGAAAATCAAAAACATGTGTATTTTGAGGTAAAAAAATTTTCTGATTATGGAAAACTATCAAATAAAAATTTGGATGATTTGATTGCTGGATCAAGAATAGAAATTAGTGAAAATAAAAAAAATTCTGAAGACTTTGTTTTATGGAAACCTTCAATAAATGATGAACCTTACTGGGACTCACCTTGGGGGAAAGGTAGACCTGGTTGGCATTTGGAATGTTCAGCAATGTCAAAAAAATTTTTAGGTAGCGAGTTTGATATTCATGGTGGTGGTATAGATTTAATCTTTCCACATCACGAAAATGAAATAGCACAATCTAGATGTGCAAATGAAACAAAAGCTTTTGCAAAATATTGGGTCCATAATGCCTTTATCACAATGTCTAATGAGAAAATGGCTAAGTCACAAGGTAACATTCTTAAAATTAAAGACTTTAGAAATAAGATTAGTGGCCAAATAATTAGACTAGCTTTAATGAGTGCGCATTACAAACAACCACTTGATTGGAACGATAAATTGTTAAGTGATTGTGAAAATACTTTAGATAAATGGTATCGAGTTTATTCATCTGATTTAAAATCTGTGAAAATTCCAGATGAAATTTTAAAACCACTATATGAAGATTTGAACACCCCTGGTTTTATTGCAAATCTTCATAATTTATTTGAAAAAGCTACTAAAGGTGAAGGTGTAGATTTATTTATATCAGCATGCCAATTTATTGGTTTAATGAATGAAAGTACTGAGCAATGGAATGATTATAAAAAGAATAAAGCATCCATTAGTGATTCTGAAATTAAGGACATGCTTAAATTAAGAGAGAAAGCTAGAGAAAATAAGAATTATAAAGAGGCAGATAGAATTAGAGATGAACTTTTAGACAAAGGTGTTTTAATAGAAGACAAAGATGGTAAAACACTTTGGAAATTTAAATGAGCAAAGAAAGATTATACATATTTGATACAACTCTTAGAGATGGAGCTCAAACCCAGGGTGTTGATTTTTCTTTGGAGGATAAAGAAAAAATTGCTTTAGCTTTAGATAATTTAGGTGTTGATTATATTGAAGCAGGATGGCCCGGAGCCAATCCAACAGACACAGAATTTTTTCAAAAGAAACATAATTTTAAAAACTCAAAGCTAACATCTTTTGGGATGACTAAAAGATCTGGAAGAAGTGCAGAAAATGATACTGGTTTATCAGCACTCATGAATTCAAATACCTCCGCTGTTTGTTTGGTAGGAAAGTCTTGGGATTTTCATGTTGATGTAGCTTTAGGAATAACAAATGAGGAAAATTTAGAAAATATTTCTGAAAGCGCTAAACATTTTGTAAAAGCAAAAAAAGAGTTCATGTTTGATGCAGAGCATTTTTTTGATGGTTACAAAGCAAATCCAAAATATGCATTGTCTTGTATAAAGGCTGCATATGATCAAGGTGCAAGATGGATCGTTTTATGTGATACGAATGGAGGAACATTGCCTCACGAAGTTACACAAATAATTACCGAAGTTTCTAAAGTTGTTCCAGGAAAGAACCTGGGTATCCATGCACATAACGATACTGGCAATGCAGTTGCAAATTCATTAGCTGCAGTATTATCTGGAGTGAGACAAATTCAAGGAACAATCAATGGTTTAGGTGAAAGATGTGGTAATGCAAATTTAATGTCATTAATTCCAACTTTTTTTTTGAAAAAAGATTTTTCATCGCAATTTGAAATCAGTATCAAATCAGAAAACATTAAAAATTTAACTGAATGTTCAAGATTATTAGATGAAATTTTAAACAGAAAACCTAATCAGCATTTACCTTATGTTGGTGCTGCAGCATTTTCACATAAAGGAGGATTGCATGTATCCGCTGTACAAAAAGATCCAAAAACTTATGAACATATCAACCCAGAAGAAGTTGGTAATACAAGAAATATTGTTGTTTCAGATCAATCTGGAAAATCAAATATTATATCTAGACTAAAAAGTATCAAAATTAATATTGAGGAAAGTGATCCAAAAATTAAAAAATTGTTAGACGAAGTTAAAGATAGGGAATTTATTGGTTATAGTTATGATGGAGCTGATGCCTCTTTTGAATTATTGGCTAGAAGAATTATTGGAGAAATACCGAGGTATATTTCAATTAATGAATATGACGTTTCCGTAAAAAAAAATAAGTCTGGAGAAATAGTTTCTTCTGCAAAGGCTCAATTGGAAGTTGATGGAGAAAAAATTATGTGTGAAGGAGAGGGGAATGGACCAGTAAATGCATTAGATAATGCTATTAGACAAAACGTAGATAGACTAGCAAAATATTCAAAATATCTGAAAGATTTAAAACTTGTTGATTATAAAGTAAGAATTTTAAATACAGGAACAGAGGCGGTTACTAGAGTGTCTATTGAAAGCACAGACTCTAAAGGAAAGAATTGGTTTACTATTGGTGTGTCTACAAACATTATCGATGCTTCGTTCAAAGCATTAATTGATAGCTTAGATTATAAACTATTTAAAGATAATGCTCCTGCTAGTAAATAAATGAGTAAAAATAATATCTCATTTATTTTACACAAACCTCAATTATCAGAAAATATTGGTGCATGTGCTAGAGCAATAAAGAACTTTAATTTTAAAAAATTAGTTTTAATCAGTCCAAAACCTATTTTCCCAAATGATAAAATCTTAGCTACTTCTGTTGGTGCAAAAGACATCATTAATCAAAGTAAAAAATACGATACTTTAGATGAAGCTTTAGGAAAGATTGATATTTTAATTGCCACTTCAGCAAGATTTAGAAATAAGAATATAAAACATATTAATTTAGTGGACTTAAAAAAGATTAATTTTAAGAAGAGAGTTGGATTTTTATTTGGGTCAGAAGCATCAGGTTTATCAAATGATGAGATTAGCTATGCAAATTATACTTTACAAATACCTACCAATCCTGATTTCAGGTCATTAAATTTATCTCACAGTTTAATCATCATTGCTCAATATGTAGCTAGTCTTATTAAATTAAAAAATATTCCGTTTAAAAAATCAAAAAAAGTTAAATCAGCAAGTAAAAAAGAAATTCAATCAATGTTAGGCCTTTGCATTAAAAATTTAGATGAAATAAATTTTTTTAGACCTAAAGAGAAGAGACCAAAAATGCTAGAAAACCTAAGAAACATTTTTTACAAAATGGACTTATCTGATAAAGAAACACGTATATTATCTGGTGTATTTGCAAGTTTGGGTAAAAAACGTTGATTGACAAAATAATGAGTAAGTTTATAAACCCCACTATTAAATGACAAAAAGATTAAACTCTAAACATAAAGTTGATAGAAGATTAAAAGTAAATCTTTGGGGAAGACCTAAAAGCCCGTTTAATACAAGAGCCTATGGACCAGGACAACATGGTCAAACGAAAACTTCCAAACCTTCTGATTATGGAATTCAGTTACAAGCGAAACAAAAACTAAAAGCTTATTATGGAAATATTAATGAGAGACAATTTAGAAATATTTATAAAAAAGCTAGTATGCTTAAAGGTGACACGAGTGAAAACCTTATTGGTTTATTGGAAAGAAGATTAGATGCAGTGATATATAGGGCAAAGTTTGCAACTACAATTTTTTCTGCAAGACAATTAATCAACCATGGACATGTAAAAGTAAATGGAAAAAAAGTAAATATTTCTAGTTATTCTGTTAGAGAAGAAGACACTATAGAAATTAGAGATAAGTCAAAACAACTTGCAATAATCGACATTGCATTAGCCAGTAAAGAAAGAGAAGCTCCAGAATATATTCAAATGGATGAAAAAAATAAAAAATTTAAGTTTGTTAGAATTCCAAAATTCGAGGAAGTACCATATCCAGTTGTTATGGAGCCAAATTTAGTAATTGAATATTACTCTAGATAATAATTATTTTTTATAGTTAATACCTTTATCATCACATACTTTTTTTAATTCTCCGCTCTCATACATTTCTTTGATGATATCACACCCACCTATAAATTCTTTTTTGATATAAAGTTGAGGGATTGTTGGCCAATCACTAAAGACTTTTATTCCATCTCTTAAAGATTGATCTTCTAATACATTTACGCCCTTAAAATTTATTTCTAACATTTTAAGTATATTTGAAACGGTCATTGAAAAACCACATTGTGGTTGATCTGGAGTACCTTTCATAAAAAGGCACACATCATTAGTATCAATATGATTTTGAATTAAACTTTTTGTTTGATCATCCATTATTGTTCCTTTGTTTTAATTGCTAGAGCGTGTAGTTCATTTCCCATCTTACCTTTTAACGAATTGTAAACCATTTTGTGTTGTTCAATTTTACTTTTACCTGCAAATTGAGAAGAGGTTATAGTCGCTGAATAATGATTACCATCTCCAGCCAGATCTTGAATATCTATTACAGCATCTGGCATTGCTTCTTTGATATATTTTTCGATTTCTTTTAAATCCATTGCCATTTTTTAACTCATAAACTTTGATAACCAATTTGTATAATAAGACTTCAATTCGTCAATTGTAACTTTTGTCTTTTCATTAATAATCATATCGTTTTGTGTGATAATACCTAATTCCTCATGATGCACTGAGTTTTTGTTTAAAATTTTTGTAACTTCTTTTAAATCGTCCTTATTTACTTCTATTAAATATCTACCTTGATCTTCTGCAAAAAAATACTCAATTTCATTAATTAAATTCTTTGACTTACTAATCTTAATTCCCTTATTGCCTTTAATGCACATTTTACTTATAGCAACTAATAGACCTCCTAAAGATATGTCGTGAGCACTTTTGACATATCCTTTATCAATTAAATTTAATATTGTTTCTCCATTATTTTTTTCATTAAAAAGATTTACCTCTGGTGGAGGACCATTTTTTTCATCTAAAATTGTTCTCGCAAATAAACTTTGGTCAATATGTCCTTCAGTTTTACCAATGATTAAAACTAAATTATCAATTTCTTTTAAATCCATCGAAATCATTTTTGTATAATCTTTGATGAGACCCACTCCACCAATCGAAGGAGTTGGTTTAATCCCAACTTCTTTGGTTTGGTTGTAAAAAGATACATTGCCAGATACCACAGGGAAATTTAAATATTTACTTGCTTCCCCAATCCCTTGAACACACTCAACAAATTCACCCATGTTCTCTTCTTTTTCAGGACTTCCAAAATTTAAACAATTGGTGATAGCGATCGGTTTTGCTCCAACAGAAATTAAATTTCTCCAACTTTCAGCAACAACTTGTTTACCTCCTGTTAATGGGTGGGCCCAACAATATACTGCAGAGGAGTCCACTGATGCTGCTACAGCTTTATTGGTTCCATGTACTCTTACAACACCAGAGTCTCCACCTGGTTTCTGAATAGTGTCACCCATAACTGTATGATCATATTGTTGCCAGATCCATTCCTTGCTACATATATTCTGATTAGACAAAACCTTCTTAAGCACATCTTTGATTTTTAATTTATTTAAAACTTCATTTTTAATTTTATTTTTTTTGGGCAACTTCGATTTTTTCCACTTACGATCATACATTGGAGAATTTTCAACAAGAATATTAACAGGTATTTTTGCTACTTGCTCTCGATTAAAAAATAATTCAATATTTTTTGAGTTTGTTGTTTTACCAATGACCGCAAAGTCTAAATTCCATTTATCAAATATTTTTTTTGCAACTTCCTCTTTGCCATTTTCTAAAACTATCAACATTCTTTCTTGGCTTTCAGATAACATGATTTCATACGGAGTCATTTTAGTCTCTCTGCATGGGACTTTATTTAAATCAATTTCAATGCCTAAATTTCCTTTTGATGCCATTTCAATACTCGACGAAGTTAGACCAGCAGCTCCCATATCTTGAATGGCAATAATAGAGTCACCTGACATCAATTCTAAACATGCCTCTAATAAAAGTTTTTCTGTAAAAGGATCACCAACCTGTACGGTGGGTTTCTTTTCTTCAATCTTTTCATCAAAACTAGCTGAAGCCATACTTGCACCATGAATTCCATCTCTACCAGTCTTAGAACCAACGTAAATTACAGGTTTATTTAAACCTGCGGCCTTAGAATAAAAAATTTTATTTTTTTTAACTAGGCCAAGTGTCATTGCGTTGACTAAAATGTTTCCATTGTAAGAACTATCAAAAGAAGTTTGTCCAGCTATGGTTGGCACACCCATACAATTTCCGTAGCCACCAATACCATGTACAACTCCTCGTAAGAGATTTTTTGTTTTTTTATGTTGTGGAGATCCAAAATGTATCGAATTCAAATTAGCTATAGGTCTTGCTCCCATTGTAAATACATCTCTCATGATTCCCCCAACACCCGTTGCAGCCCCTTGATATGGTTCAATAAATGAAGGATGATTATGGCTTTCAATTTTAAAAACGATTGCATCTCCATCTTCAATATCAATAACACCTGCATTTTCTCCTGGACCTTGAATTACTTTTTTTCCTTTGGTTGGTAGTTTTTTAAGGTGAAGTCGTGACGACTTATATGAACAATGTTCATTCCACATAGCGGAAAAAATTCCAAGTTCAGTAATATTTGGAGTTCTTTTGAGTAACTGACAAATTTTTTTATATTCATCAGACTTAAGTCCATGATTTATAGCAATTTGTTCATTAACTTCCATTATTTGATATTATTAATAAGGTTTTTGAAAAAAATTGAGCCATCTTCCCCAGATAAACTTTGGTCTATCATTCTCTCAGGATGGGGCATCATGCCTAATACATTTTTTTCTTTATTAAAAATGCCTGCAATATTTTTAATTGAACCATTTGGATTATATTGGTCTTCTATTTTGCCTTCTTTATTACAATAATAAATTGCTATTTGATTATTATCCTTAATTTCTTTCAATTGATCTTTGGTACAAAAATAATTTCCTTCATTATGAGCAATATGAAATTCCAAAATATCTTTATTAAGATTTTTAAAGTAAGTATTTTCTTTGTTGTCTAATTTTACAAAGACATTTTTACATATAAACTCCAAATACTTATTTCTTAACAAAACTCCTGGCACTAAACCTGTTTCAACTAGTATTTGAAATCCATTACAAATTCCCATGACTAATCCTCCAGATTTTGCAAAATTTATCACTGACTGCATAATCTTAGACTTTGATGCCATACTCCCGCATCTCAAGTAATCCCCATACGAAAAACCACCTGGAAGTACAACTAAATCACTTTTAGGGAGTTCATTATCATCATGCCAAACCATCTTATTGTTGAACCCAAATTTCTTGAGCGCAACATCCATGTCTCTATCACAATTTGAGCCAGGAAAAGTTATTACAGATGACTTCATTAATTATTGTGTTTCAATAATTTTATAGTTTTCAATTACAAGATTAGCTAAAAGTTTTTTGCACATTTCTTCTACAACAGCTTTTGCTTTGTTTGGATCATTTTCATTAACATCTATTTCAAAATATTTACCTTGTCTTACTTCACTTATATTTTCAAAACCCATTCCATCCAATGCTTGATGGATGACTTTACCCTGTGGATCTAAAACATCCTTTTTTAATGTTATTATTGCGGAAACTTTCATTTACTCTTTTTTTTTATTGAAGAAAGTTTTGTTACATTAACAGCGGATACATTTGATTGTTCGTGAAGAATACCAAGTCGTTTTGCAACCTCAGTATAAGCTGGTATCAAATCTCCTAAATCTTTTCTAAATCTATCTTTATCAAGTTTTTTATCCGTAATTGAGTCCCACAATCTACAAGTATCAGGGCTAATTTCATCTGCTAAAATAATCTTATTTTTTCCACTCTCATGAGTGAAGCCAAACTCTACTTTAAAATCTACTAGTTTAATTCCAACACCTCGAAATAAACCAAGTAAAAAATCATTCAATCGTTTTAAATTTTCATCAATTAAATCAAGCTGAATAGCGTTAAGCCAATTAAACGCCAGAATGTGTTCTCTACTAATGTTTGGATCACCTAATTTATCATCTTTGAGACAATACTCTATTAATGGATATTCAAGTACAGTACCATCCTCAATACCCAATCGTTTTGTGAGAGAACCAGTTGCAATATTTCTTACAATGAACTCAATAGGAATAATATCCACAAGTTTTACAAGTTGTTCTCTCATATTTAATCTTTTTACCAAATGATTTTTAATTCCAATTTGATTTAGGTTTGAGAGTATATGTTCTGAAATTCTATTATTAAGTACACCTTTACCCTCGATAGTACTTTTTTTTTGATTATTAAATGCCGTTGCATCATCTTTGAAATATTGGATAACAAGATTTTTGTCAGAAGTTGCATAAATAATTTTAGCTTTTCCTTCGTATAGTTTTTTCCCTTTTTTCATTATTTAATTACTCTCCTAAAAATAAAATTGACATTTTTCATGTGTTTTGAATAACTAAATATTGATTTTAGTTTATTTGTTGAAATTTTACTCATTATATACTTATCAGATTGTACAACATCAAATAAATTTAAATTTTCAGCAAAACATTTTTTTGAGAAATTTTGAACCATCCGATATGATTTTTCTCTAGTTAAACCAGTTTTTGTAAGTTCAAGCATTAACTCTTGAGAAAAAATTAAACCTTTAGTTATGTTTAAATTTTCTAGCATTTTTTTTGGATAAACAATCATATTATCCAAAATATTTGTTAATCTTACTAATGCAAAATCAATAGTTATATTAGCATCAGGACCAATATTTCTCTCAACACTTGAATGTGAAATATCTCTTTCGTGCCATAAGGCTATATTTTCAAGTGCAGGAATTACTGTACTTCGAACCATTCTTGAAAGGCCCGTCAAATTTTCACTCAAGATAGGATTTTTTTTATGTGGCATAGCAGATGAACCTTTTTGTTTTTTTGAAAAAAATTCTTGTAGTTCGTACACCTCACTTCTTTGTAAATGTCTGATTTCTATAGCCACCCTCTCAATTGAACCCGCAATAATTCCAAGAACCGAGAAATAAAAAGCATGTCTATCCCTTGGAATAACTTGAGTTGAAATCGGTTCAACTTTTAAGCCAAGTTTTTTTGCAACATGTTTTTCTACATTTGGATTAATATTGGCAAATGTCCCAACTGCACCTGAAATAGCACATGTCGAAACTTCATCTATTGCATCGATTAATCTTTTTCTATTTCTTTTAAATTCTGCGTAAAAAGAGGCAAGTTTTAAACCAAAGGTAATAGGTTCAGCATGTATGCCATGACTTCTTCCCATGCAGGGTGTAAATTTATATCTTTTAGCTTGTCTTTTTAATACTTTTAAAATTTGGTCAATGTCTCTGAGAATTACTTTTCCTGATTGAACCAATTGAATATTGAAACTTGTATCTACCACGTCTGATGAAGTCATTCCTTGATGAAGGTACCTTGCTTTAATTCCAGCTTTTTCTGTAACAGAAGTTAAAAAAGCTATGACATCATGTTTAACTTGAGACTCAATTTGATGGATTCTTTTAACATTAATTCTTGCTTTTTTTCTAACAATTGAGGAGACCCCTTTAGGAATTTGATTTAATTTTTCCATAGCTTGTGCTGCAGCTATCTCTACATCTAACCAAATTTTGTATTTATTTTCTTCTGACCAAACATCAGTAAGTTCTTTTCTCGAGTATCTTTTAATCATTAATTATAAATATGGAGGCTTTGTATAACCTTTAGCAGATTCTGTAAAAATTTCATAACCATTTTCTGTTATTCCTACTGTATGTTCAAATTGTGCAGACAAAGATTTATCTTTTGTAACTGCTGTCCAACCATCATTAAGCATTTTTGTAGCAAATTTACCTGCATTAATCATTGGTTCAATTGTAAATGTCATTCCTGGTTTTAGTTCCATTCCAGTATTTTTAGTTCCATAATGTAAAATATTTGGTGACTCATGAAAAGTTGTGCCTATACCATGTCCACAAAAATCTCTGACAACTGAAAAACCTTTTTCTTCTACATATGTTTGAATTTCATAACCAATATCTCCAAGTTTTTTTCCAGGTCTTAAAATTTTTATGGCCCTCATCATCGACTCATGAGTTGCGTCTATAAGATTATTTAATTTGACAGAAGTTTTACCTATACAAAACATTCTACTTGTATCTCCGTAGTGGTTATCAATAATTGCCGTGACATCCACATTGACTGCATCACCTTCTTCTAAAATTCTTTCTTCAGAGGGAATTCCATGACAAACAACGTGGTTTAATGATGTACATAATGATTTGGTAAAGCCTCTGTAATAAAGTGGGGCAGAGTAACCTCCATTATCTCTAATAAATTCGTAACCAAGTTTATCAATTTGTGCAGTTGAAATACCTTCTTTTATATTTTCAGTAAGCATATCTAAGGTCTGAGCTGCAAGTTTCCCTGCAATTCTCATTTTTTCAAATTTTTCTGAATAACTATTCATTTATAATCTTTAACTTTTTTTCTATTCTTATTTCTTTTGAACTTAGACTGCATCTATAAGCAAGAAAACTAACACCAGCTTTTTTCGCAATAAGATAGTTTTTATAATATTCTTCATCAATATCTTTCGCAATTTTAAAATTTTCCATGTTTTGTATCTGAACTAAAAAGATCAAATATGACTTGTATCCTTTTTTTATGGCATCAATAAGGGTAAGAAGATGTTTTGAACCTCTTGTAGTAATTGCATCAGGAAATTCGGCAGTTTTCTTCTCTCTAAAAAGAGTTACATTTTTAACTTCAATAAAACTTTTTTGCTTTTTTTTCTCGATTAGAAAATCAAATCTGGTTTCTTTATTGAAAAAAACTTCTGACTTAATGCTATCATTATTTTTTAATTCATTTATTAAATTAGCATTTAGTCCATGTTCAACAATTTTGTTTGCCATGTGGGTATTTACTCCAACCAGATTATTATTGGCTTTAATCAATTCTAAACCATATTTTAGTTTTCTTTTTGGATTATCATTTTTAAGTAAGTAGACTTCATTTCCTTCATCAAGCAGACCTTTCATTGAGCCTGTATTTGGACAATGTGCAGTGACAACTTCTTTATTTATTTTTACATCTACAAAAAAACGTTTATATCTTTTGATTAATTTGCCTTTTATTAAAGACTTGGTAAATTCCATATTCAAATTATAGATAATATGAAAAAAAATACAAAAGTTAATGCCGCAATATTAATTATTGGAAATGAAATTCTTTCAGGCCGAACTCAAGATACTAATACGAGCACCTTGGCTGTATGGCTAAATTCACTTGGAGTTCAGGTAAATGAAGTAAGAGTAATACCAGATATAAAAAAAACTATTATTGAAAATTTGAATATCTTAAGAAAAAATAATGATTATGTTTTTACAACTGGTGGTATTGGTCCAACACATGATGATATTACCGCCGAGTCTGTTTCAGAAGCTTTTGGATTAAAATATGAAATTCACCCTGAAGCTTTTAAAATATTAGAAAGTTATTATAAACCAGGAGAATTTAATGAAGGCAGACAAAAAATGGTCTGGATGCCACAGAATGCAAAATTAATTTTAAATCCAACGAGTGGTGCTCCAGGATTTAGTGTTGAGAATGTGTTTTGTTTACCAGGTGTCCCATCAATATTAAAATCAATGTTAGGTAGTTTGAAACAAAAAATTGTAGGTGGTGATCCAATACTAAGCCATACAATAAGTTTAAGAACTGTAGAAAGTGAAATTGCAAATTCTTTATCAAAAGTTCAAGACCAGAATAAAGATGTTGAAATTGGAAGTTATCCCTTTTTTCATGCAGGAAAACTTGGAGTTTCTATAGTTCTTCGATCGGAGCAACAATCAAAAATTGATAATTGTAGTGCTCAAATTTTAAATTTTATCAAAGAAAAAAAAATAGAAATAGTAGATCGATAAATGCTTTATTTTGCTTATGGGAGTAATCTTCATCATTTTCAAATGAAAAGAAGATGTAAGGATAGTATTTTTTTAAAAAAGATAAATTTAAAAGATTATAGATTAACCTTCAGAAGTAAATATAGAGCTGCAGATATAGAACCAAAAAAAAATGCTATTGTTCCAGGTGGACTTTTTGAAATATCTAAAAGTGATGAAAGAAAACTTGATATTTATGAGGACTTTCCAATTTTATATAGGAAGTATTATTTTTTATATTATGGAAAAAAAGTTATGACTTACACAATGACAAAAAAAACACCTTTTAGATTTCCAACTGAAAGATATCTTAATATTGTAAAACGTGGATATAGAGATTGTAAGCTTGATTTTTCTTATTTAAAAAAAGCACTTACCAAATAAATAAAGATCTTATCTGTATTTAAAAATAATTATTTTTAATAAATCTAATCTTAAACAATAAATAGATAGACTCAAAAATTGCAAAAGACTTTATATGGTGTGTTTTACAAACATACGTGATTGGAACTTCTTTAAACTTTAGTTTCCTTGAAAAAATCTTTATTTCAGTTTGAAAAAATCTATCTTTTGATATCAATTTTTTTTCAATAATTTTTTTAATTATCTTTCTGTTAAACATTTGGTAACCGCTAGTTGTATCTTTTAGGTCAATATTAAAAAATAATTTGGATATAATTGATCCGCCTTTACTGAAAAAATATCTTATAAAATTATAATTAGCTAACTTCCCACCTTTACAAAACCTACTGCCAAAAATACACGCATAATCATCTTTCATAAACTTAAGAAAACTAATAATATCCTTTGGTTTGTGACTTCCACCCGCATCAATTTCTAAAATCCATTTATAATTAGTTTTGTAACAATTTTTATATCCTTCCATATATGCATCAACTACTGTTTTATTATTTGAACACCATACAACTTTAAGGTTTTTATTTGTTTTTTCTAATTTTTTTACAATCTCATAAGTAGAATCTTTAGATGCATTATCTAAGATTAAAAAATACTTAAATTTTCTAAAAAATTTCTGGTAAGATAAAACTTCTAATACAAATTTTTTGGCATTCTTTTCCTCATTTGCCATAGGGGTAAATATAGCTATATCTTGTTTCATCTAATTGGTATTTCTAAAATTAATAACTTCTTTATATTGAGTGTCTTTCGAAAGGCTAGCATCTTTTGAAGTAATTGTTAAATTCAACTTAGAAAGTGTAAATAAGCCACCAGAATTAAAACCTATTTTTGTTAATAAATTAAAAGTTTCTCTAAAAAGAAAACCAAAAAAATTAGGTAAATAAACAGGTTTGTAACTTATACCATTTATTTTACATATCTTTTTGAATAATTGATTGATTGTAATCTTGTGATTCTTATCCCCAAGCCAATAGATTTTATTATTAGTTTTTTCTGAATTTAATATATTAAAAAAAGCAACTACAACATTTTCTTTAAAAGTAACGTTTCTAAAATTTTTTCCGTTTCCAATAATAGGCTGAAATTTGTTGTATATATATTCTGTCAATCCACCTTTTTTAAATAGGTTCCTGTCAAAAAATAAAAAACTTCGAATTATTGTGTAAATTATTTTTTTTTCTTTACCTTTTAAAATTAGGTAATCTTCAAATTTTTTTTTACTTTTACCATATATACCAAAAGGTTTATAATTTTTACTATCATCAAAACTTATATTATTTTTTTCATAGCCCAGCACAGAGTCGGTACTCATAAAAATAATTTTCTTAATTTTATTTTTGATTAAAGTTTCACAGAACACTTTGGAACTAGTATAATTTGTCTCGTAAATAGACGTTGCAGAAGTATCATAAATTTTTGAGGCAAGATGAAAAACATT
>QCQE01000006.1 GCA_003212275.1 Pelagibacteraceae bacterium AG-447-N18 | reverse complement strand
GAGGAGGCAAAAGCAACTATCCCATATCGTGAGCAACTTCCGTATGTTGGTTTTAAACCTACAATTCCAGTAAATGAAGCTGGTTGTCTAATCGATCCTCCAGTATCAGTACCAATTGTAATTGGAGTTAATTGTCCAGCAACTGCTGATGCTGAACCACCCGATGAACCACCGGGGACTAAATTCTTATCAATAGGATTTTGTACGTTTCCAAAATGACTTGTCTCATTAGATGAACCCATTGCAAACTCATCACAATTTAATTTACCCAGAAGTATTGCACCTTCATTCCAAATATTTTCAGTTACAGTAGACTCATAAGTTGGAACAAAATTATTCAAAATTTTACTACCAGCAGTTGTTTTAACATTTTTTGTGCAGAACAAATCTTTAACTGCCATAGGTATACCAGGTAATTTTAAATCTAAATTTGGGTTCTGATCAAACTTTTTTGCTTTATCTAAAGCCGATTTAAAATCATCTGTGATATAAGCATTTAACTCACTAGAATTTTCAGACCTTTGAATAAATGCTTTGGTCACATCTGTTGAAGAAAGTTTCTTATTTTTAATATTCTCTACTAATTCTGTTAAGGATTGTTTTGTGATTTCTGACATTATTCAATTACCTTTGGTACAACAAAATAATCCTCGTTATCTTCAGGAGAATTTTTGATTATTTGTTCTCTAATATTTTTACTTTTGATCTCATCAGATCTGAATTTTAAAGTTGTTTCGGCTATTGATGTTAATGGCTTTACATCATCTGTTTTTAATTCATTGAGCTTTTCAATAAATTCAAAAATTGAATTCAAATCATCAGCTAATTTTTCTGCCCTTTTTTCATCAACAGAAATTCTTGATAATTTAGATATGTGTTTTATTGTTTTAAGATCTATACTCATATGCTATTTAGGTATGACGCAAACTATCATTTAAGTTAAAAATATACAATATGATCACGTTAGAGGAATTTAAAAAAAATCACTTAGATAAGTGCAGATTGATAGGCTTAGACCTTGGTTCAAAACGAATAGGAGTTTCAATTTGTGACGAAAAACAATTAATTGCCACACCATTTATAACTATAGAAAAAAAATCCTCTCAAAACCTCATAGATCAACTTAAATCAATAATCATCGAAAATAACATAAAAGGAATCATAATAGGAAACCCCTTAAATATGGATGGCTCTTCTGGCAAATCTTCTCAATCAGCAAAAGATGTTTCTACGTATATTGAAAATAACATTGATATTCCAGTTTGTTTATGGGATGAGAGACTATCGACTGTTGGTGCATTTAATCTTTCCAGTCAATTAGATGTTAATGTGAGTAAAAGAGAAAAAAAAATTGATGAAAATGCTGCTGCTTTTATATTGCAAGGAGCAATAGATTTTTTGAACAATTAATACTTGCTATTATACAACTTTATAGCTATAGAGTTGGTTTTAATGGCAATTAAAACAAATAAAGCTATTAAAATTTCCCAAAAACATCTGTTAGGTATCCAAGATTTATCTATAAATGATGTTAATATAATACTTGATGAAGCTCACAATTTTATAAAAGTAAATCAAAGTAAAAATAAAAAAATTGATGCACTAAGAGGAAAAACACAGATCAATTTATTTTTTGAGCCCTCAACAAGAACACAAAGTTCATTTGAATTAGCGGGAAAAAGACTTGGAGCTGACGTGATGTCAATGAATATAAATAATTCTGCAATTAAGAAAGGTGAAACTCTTATTGATACAGCAATGACACTAAATGCTATGCATCCTGACATTATTGTAATAAGACACCAGGACTCTGGAGCATGTAATCTACTTTCTCAAAAAGTTAATTGTGCTGTTTTAAATGCCGGAGATGGAAGAAGAGAACACCCTACTCAAGCTTTATTGGATGCTCTGACAATTATAAATCGAAAAAAAAAAATTGAAGGTTTAAGAATTGCAATCTGTGGAGATATCCTACATTCAAGAGTTGCAAGATCTAATATTTATTTACTGAATATGTTAGGAGCAGAAGTAAATATAATTGCTCCCACAAATTTGATGCCAAAGGAAATAGAAAAATTTGGTGTTAATACATTCACCGATATGAAAAAAGGATTAAAAGATTGTGATATTGTAATGATGTTAAGATTACAAAATGAAAGAATGACAAGTTCTTATCTCTCATCTAACAGAGAGTATTATGAATATTATGGCCTTACACCAGATAAATTAGAACATGCAAAAGCGGATGCATTAATCATGCACCCAGGTCCAATGAATAGAGGTATTGAGATAGATACTAATTTAGCTGATGATATCAATAAAAGCGTAATTAAAGAACAAGTAGAACTAGGAGTTGCAGTAAGAATGGCCTGTTTAAAGATTTTTTGTACTTAAATGAAAAAACAATATTTTATAAACGCTAATATAATTGACCCACATAATTCAATTAATGAAACAGGTGGTCTTATAATCTCTGAAGAAGGAAAAATAGAAGCGGTAGGAAAAAAGGTAAATACAAATAATCTTCCTTCAAGAGAAAAACCAATTGACTTAAAGGGAAAATATATATTTCCAGGTTTAGTTGACATGAGAGTATTTGTAGGTGAACCAGGCTATGAATATAAAGAAAATTTTAGAACCTTAAGTAATGCTGCTTTAGCTGGTGGTGTAACCTCTGTGGTAACAATGCCAAATACTGATCCGATAATAGACAACGTATCTATAGTTGATTTTTTAAAAAGGAGAGGAAGAGATAAATCTCGAATAAACATTTTTCCGTGTGCATCACTTACAAAAAATATTGAAGGAAACAATATGACAGAATTTGGTCTTCTCCAAAGTAAAGGTATAATAGCATTTACTGATGGCATTAAAACTATTCAAAATCCCAGATTAATGTCTCGGATAATGAATTCTGCAAAAGATATTGGCTGTTTGATAATGCAACATGCAGAAGATTATGAACTTGCAAAAAATGGGATGATAAATTCAGGCATTATCGCATCTAAATTAGGATTATCAGGTATTCCTGAGATCGCAGAAAGGATTTTGATTGAAAGAGATCTTACTTTACTTGAAAAAGTAAAATGCAGATATCATATTTCTCAATTATCATCACAAAAGTCTATTGAAGTAATCAAACATAGGAAAGAAATTGTAAAATTCACATCGGGTGTTTCGATAAATAATCTATCTTTAAATGAAAATGATATAGGTGATTTTAGAACTTTTTTAAAACTATCTCCACCTTTGAGGCGTGAGGAAGATAGAATTGCTCTAGTGGAAGGATTAAAGGATGGATTAATAGATGTGATTGTTTCAGATCACAAACCTGAAGATGAAGAGTCAAAGAGATTAACATTTTCTCAAGCTGCGACAGGCGCATCAGGTATAGAAACTCTATTATCATTAAGTTTAGAGTTATATCATAATGGGTCTTTAAAATTAGAAACATTAATTAAAGCGCTTACATCAAATCCTGCAAAAATTCTCAAAATAGATAAAGGCAACCTCTCCATTGGTAATGATGCAGATTTTTGTATTGTAGATATAAGTAAACCATGGATTGTAAAAAAAGAAAAATTGTTTTCAAAATCAAAAAATACCTCAATTGAAGACAAAAAACTCCAAGGTAAGGTCACGAATACATTTGTAAAAGGAAAAGAATTATTTAAGCTTTAGTATGGATATTTTTTTAATAGGTATCATTTCTTACCTCATGGGCTCGATACCTTTTGGATATATACTTACAAAGATATTTTTAAAAAAAGACATAAGAGAAATTGGATCTGGTAATATTGGAGCTACTAACGCTTTAAGAACTGGTAACAAAAGTATTGGTTATTTCACGTTAGCATTAGATATTTTAAAAGCAATTATTCCAGTTGTTTATGTAAAAATTTTCTACCAAGATTTTTTATATATTGCATCTTTATGTGCCTTTTTAGGTCATGTATTTCCAATTTGGCTTAAGTTTAAAGGTGGCAAAGGTGTTGCTACCTATGTTGGTATTTTATTTGCTATAAATTTATATTTTGGAATTATATTTTCTTTATGTTGGTTTGTAACTTTTTTTATTTCTAAATTTTCATCTCTATCATCTTTAGTAGCTTCAATATCTATTCCAATCTACCTATTAATTTCCACTCAGCTTAATCAAGCTATTTTTTTTACGATCATGTTTATCTTGATTTTTTTTACTCACAGAGAAAATATTAAAAGATTGATAAATAAAGAGGAAACTAAGACAAAAATTTATTAAATTGACTATCTAAAGCTTTTGGGTAGTTTGTAGTTTATGAATTTGGTCATTGTAGAAAGTCCTGCTAAAGCAAAAACTATTAATAAATACCTAGGTGATAATTATAAAGTTTTAGCAAGTTATGGTCATATAAGAGATTTGCCGTCAAAAAATGGTTCTGTCAATCCAGATCAAGATTTTAAAATGGAATGGGAAGTTGATAGTTTTTCAAAAAAATATTTAAAAGAAATAACTGATGCAGCTAAAGACTCATCTAAAATTATATTAGCAACCGACCCTGATCGTGAAGGTGAGGCAATTGCTTGGCATGTCAAAGAATATTTGAATGAAAAAAAACTTTTAAAAGATAAAGAAATTGAACGAGTTGTATTTAATGAAATAACCAAAAAAGCTGTTATTCAAGGAATTGAAAATCCTAGGCAAATTGAACCATTACTAGTCGATGCGTATATGGCTAGAAGAGCCTTGGACTACTTGGTTGGTTTTAATATATCCCCGATCCTCTGGACGAAACTTCCAGGTTCAAAATCTGCAGGAAGAGTTCAATCTGTTGCTTTAAAATTAATTACTGAGAGAGAACATGCAATTGAGTCATTTAAACCTGAGGAATTTTGGACTTTAAGTATTAAATTTGCTGATACTGCAAATCAAAATTTCACTGCTAGTATTAGTCAACTTGACAACAATAAAATTGAAAAATTTTCATTTAGAAATAAAGAAGAGATAAATAAAGCCATATCAATTATTAATAAAAAGAAATTTAGTATAACTGATATTTCTAGCAAAATAGTAAATCGTAATCCCTCTGGACCATTTACGACTTCAACTCTTCAACAAACCGCATCGAGTCGACTAGGTTTTGGTGCATCGAGAACAATGCAAATTGCCCAAAAACTTTATCAAGGTATAGAGATAGAGGGTGAAACAATTGGCTTAATTACTTATATGAGAACTGATGGAACCAATTTATCTAAAGATGCTGTTACAAGTTTCAGAAACTATATCCAAAAAGAAATTGGTAATGAATACTTGCCTAAAGATGTTTTGAATTATTCAGGCAAAAAAGCTAAAAATGCACAAGAAGCTCACGAAGCAATCAGACCTACTGATATTATTAGAACTCCTCAAAGTGTTAAAAAATATTTAAGTACAGATCAAAATAAACTTTATGATCTTATCTGGAGTAGAGCTTTATCTTCTCAGATGGAGTCAGCCAAATTTGATAGAAATACTATCACCATAACGTCAGATAATAATGATACAATTTGTAAAGCCAGTGGATCAATTTTAAAATTTGATGGTTTCTTAAAGATTTATAATAATCAAAGCAAAGATGATGATGAAACTATTTTACCTGCTGTGTCTAAAGGACCTATTAATATTGAGGCGCTAATAGATGAACAGCATTATACACAACCACCACCAAGATATTCCGAAGCTAGTTTGGTTAAAAAGCTTGAAGAGCTTGGTATCGGAAGGCCTTCTACGTACGCAAGTATTATTTCTACTATTGCCAATCGAGGTTATGCAGAGATATTGAATAAAAGATTTTTTCCTACAGATAGAGGTAAATTAATTTCAGCCTTTTTAGAAAAATTATTCTCAAAATATGTAGATTACAACTTTACAGCAGGATTAGAAGATCAACTTGATGAGATCACTACTGGCAAAGAAAGTTGGATTAAAGTTTTGGAGCTTTTTTGGAAAGACTTCAATAATAATGTTTCGGAAGTGAAAGAAAAAAGAACTAGAGAGGTGTTGGATTTACTCAATGATAGTCTAGGTGAATTAATTTTTGATAAGGATAATGAGGGTAATGTAGTAAGAAAATGTCAATTATGTAGTTCTGGAACACTTAGTTTAAAGAATAGTTTCAGAGGTGGCGCTTTTATAGGGTGTTCAAATTATCCTGAATGTAAATTTACACGGCCCTTATCTAAAGCAAAAGCTGCTGCTCAAGCACAATTAGCTGAACCAAAATTTATAGGAAAACATGAAAATGGAAATGATATATATTTAAAAAATGGTAGATTTGGCCCCTACCTTCAATACGAGAAAATCCCTTCTGATATAGAAGTTGAAAAAATTAGTAAGAAAAAGAAAAAAACTAAAAAATTAAAGTCAGATGTAAATGAACTTTTAAAAAATGTTTCAATACCAAAAGGATTAGAATTAGAGAGTATTAATTTGGAAAAAGCTCAATTTTTATGTTCGCTACCTAAATCTTTAGGAATAAATCCAGATAATCAAAAAGAGATTACACTAAATGTCGGCAGATTTGGTCCCTACTTAAAATGTGAAAATAAATCAGCAAGAATAGAAAATGTAGAGGAAATATTTTCCATAGGTTTAAATAGAGCGATAACATTAATAGCTGAGGCTAAACCTGGTCGAATGTCCTCTTCTATGATAAAAGATTTGGGAGAACATCCCGAGGATAAAAAACCTGTTAGAGTCATGAAGGGTCAGTATGGACCTTATATAAAATATAAATCACTTAATGCAACTATTCCTGAAGAAAAAGACCCCACTGAATTAACGATGGAAGAAGCTTTAATATTGATTGAGAAAAGAAAAGAATACGATAAGAATAAAAAATCAAAAGGTAAGAAAAAAAAATGAAAAAAATATTTTTAATTTCAATAATTTATTTATTTTCAACAAATATTCTAATTGCTGATGAACATAAATGTTCTGGGATGAAAAAACTTTCGAAAGAATATTTAGCATGTACAGCCAAAAATATTAAAGAAGGTGCTGTCAAAAAGAAAGATCAAGTTAAAGAAGGGTCTATAAAAAAAACAAATCAAATTAAAGAAGGTACAAAGAAAATATTTAATAAAGTTAAAACTAAAATCAAAAAAAATAATTGATTATGAACTTTGAAGATAAAATAAAAGAACTCAATATAAAGCTTCCTGAAGCGAAAGCACCAGTTGGTAATTATGTTGCAACAAAAATTATAGGAAAAATGTTATTTATATCAGGACAAATTTCTATTGATGATAATGGTGAATTAATTAAAGGAAAAGTTGGTAAAGAATTGGATGTCACGGCTGGTTACAATGCTGCTAAGAGATGCGCGTTAAGTATTATTGCCCAAGTTAAAAGAGCCTGTGACAATGATTTATCAAAAATAAAATCATGTGTAAAATTAACAGGATTTGTAAACTCAACAGATGACTTTATTGATCAACCTAAAGTAATAAATGGCGCATCTGATTTGATTGCTTCAATTTTTGGAGACGCAGGTATGCATACTAGGGCTGCTGTGAGCACAAATAGTTTACCATTAGGCGTTTCGGTTGAGGTAGATGCAATATTTGAGTTAAATTAAATTTTTACTTTCCAACACTAAAATATTTTAACCCTTGGTCTTTAATCTTTGATGAAGAATATATATTTCTCATATCAAAAATCATAAACTTCTTACCTTTAACTAAACTTTTAAAATTAATTGATTTAAAATCATTCCATTCAGTATGAATAATAACAAGATCAGCCCCATGAACAGCATCTTTTATTGAAGTCTTATTAATTACATTTTTAAACTTCTTAAATTCAGTTTTATAACCAGTTGGATCAAAATATTTTATTATTGCTCCTTTTTTTAATAACCAAGGTATCATTTTTAAACTTGATGAATCTCTCATATCATCAGTATTAGGTTTAAATGTAACTCCTAAAAAAGTAATTATTTTATTTTTAATTTTTCTATTTAGAATTCTATTGATTCTATCTAATAAAATTTTAGATCTATTTTCATTTGATTTAATTACTGATTTTATTACTGATAAATTTGTTTTAAATTTATCTGCTGTTGTAATAATGGCTTTTGTATCTTTAGGAAAACAAGATCCACCATAAGCAGGTCCTGCTCTAAGAAATCGACTGCCTATTCTTTTATCCAATCCCATACCAATTGATATATCTTCAATATTAATATTGGTTTTTTCACATAAATTAGCTATTTCATTTATAAAAGTAATTTTTGTCGCTAAAAAAGCATTAGAGGCATATTTAATCAATTCTGCGGCTCTTCTAGAAGTTTGTAAATAAGAAGCACCCTTAGAAATAAGTGGGCTATAAAGATTTTTTAAAATTCTACCTGCTTTTTTATCATTAGTTCCGATAACGACACGATCAGGATAAACAAAATCTCTTATTGCTTCTCCTTCTCTTAGAAATTCAGGATTTGAAACAACAGAAAATTTTTTTTTATTATTTTTTTTAGATAATATTTTTTCAATTTCATCTCCTGTCGTCACGGGGACTGTTGATTTTGTTATGATAATTTTAAATTTATTAATTGAAGAACTTATTTCTTTGGAGACTTTGTAAATTTGACTTAAATCTGCTGAACTACCGCCTTTTTTTGTTGGTGTACCAACACAAATAAAAATTATGTCTGAGTCTTTAATTGATTTTTTTAAATTTGTAGAAAAATTTAATTTTTTATTCTTAAAATTTTTTGTTACTAATTCTGATAAACCAGGTTCATAAATTGGAATCTTGCCTTTTTTTAGTAAATTTATTTTGTCAATATTATTATCTACACAAATTACATCATTTCCTAAATCAGCAAAACATACTCCGCTTACTAAACCTACATAACCAGTACCAATCATACACAATTTCATGATTTAGCAATCTCTAAAGTTGATTTGATGTAACCACTCATGCTTCCACAATCAAGATATTTTCCAGAAAAATTATGAGCAATGAATTTTTTATCATTTTGAATTAATGTTTGGATAGCATCTGTAATATGTATTTCTCCTCCTTTACCTGGTTTTTGTTTAAGTAATTTTGAAAAAATTTCTCTAGGTAAAATATATCTTCCAATCACTGCTTTATTAGATGGTGCTTTTTTCACAGAAGGTTTTTCAATAACATCTGAGATTAAATAATTATTCTTATCTATTTTAGTTTTTAATTTATAAATTCCCCATCTCGAAACATTATTTTTTTTAACATTCATACTAGCCATGACAGATGCGTTATATTTTTTATGAATCTTTATCATTGATTTAGAACAATTTCTTTTAATAATAAGATCATCTGGTAACAACATTAAAAAAAAATTATGTTTTATGAATTTTTTTGTTTTTAAAACGGCATCTCCAGTGCCAAGTGGTTTGTTTTGATAAACAAATTTTATCATTTTTTTATATTTTAAAATTTTTTTGTATTCTTCCTTAATCCTTTTATCTTTCTTTTTTTTAATAATTTTTTTATAAAAATTATCATTATAAAAATAAGTCTTTATCATTTTCTTCTTATTTGAAATTATAAAAATAACCTCTTTAATACCTGCATCAATGCATTCATCTAGAATGTATTCAATTCCTGGTTTACCATTAATAGGTAAAAGTTCTTTTGGAAATACACTGGTTAATGGAAGTAAACGTGTGCCCAAACCAGCTAAAGGAATAATTGCTTGTTTAATCATTCAAATGTTTTACTTATTAAAAAGTTTTATACAAATGAAAATTTTATTAAATAATAATGATTTAAATGAGGCATTAGAGAATGTGTCTAAACTAGGTTTTGTACCTACCATGGGAAGTCTTCACAAAGGCCATATATCGTTAATTAAACAATCCAAAAAAAAATGTAATAAAACTATTGTAAGTATATTTGTAAATCCAAAACAATTTAATAATAAAAATGATTTTAAGAAATATCCAAGAAATAGAAAGAAGGACTTATCAATTTTAAAAAGACTTAAAGTTAATTATGTATATTTACCAACTGTTGAAGAAATTTATAGAGTAAAGAGATCCTCTAAGATTATAATTTCAAAAAAAGACAAGATATTATGTGCTAAGTACAGAAAAGGACATTTCGAGGGTGTAATTGATGTAATGGAACGGCTAATTGAAAACATCAAACCTCAAAAAATTTTTATGGGAGAGAAAGATTTTCAACAATTATATCTTTTAAAAAAATATTTAAGAAAACACTCTTCAAAAATAATAAAATGTAGAACAATTAGAGAAAGAAACAAATTAGCATTATCTTCCAGAAATTCATTATTACAAAAACGTGAAAAAAATTTGGCTGCAAAATTAATTACCAATATTATGAAACTTAAAGGAAAGTTAAATAAGGTGTCAAATATTAAAAAAGAACTTAATAAAAATGGAAATGAAATAAATAAAATACAAAATGTTAAGATTGAATATCTCGAATTAAGAAATATTAAAAATCTTAAAATTTCTAATAAATTAAAAAATTCAAAAATTTTCGTATCTTTTTTTATTAATAATGTAAGGTTGATTGATAATTTTTAAAATTCTATAAAAAATAAGCCCCAACACCTAAAAAAGAAACAAAACCTATTACATCAGTTATTGTTGTTACGAAAACACTAGAGGCAATTGCTGGATCAATTTTCATTTTTTTTAACGTGACTGGAACAAGTATTCCAAATAAACCTGCCACTACCATTGTCAAAATCATTGAGATCGATATTATTAATGATAATTGATAATCTTGAAACCAGACTTGGACAATAAAAGAACTTATCACAGCAAAAATTATTCCATTGAGAATACCAATATTAAATTCCTTAACAATATTTTGATTAAAGTTATTTTTTGTTAAATCATTTGTTGCTAAAGTTCTAACAGTAACTGCTAAAGTTTGCATACCTGCATTACCACCCATCGATGCAACTATTGGCATTAAAAATGCCAATACAACCATTTGTTCAATTGTTGCACCAAACAAACTTATACAATAAGTAGCCAGAAATGCTGTGAATAAGTTTAATAGTAACCAGTTAAATCGTCTTTTAGTTTTCGTGATAACACCATCTGTAATTTCTTCGTCACCAACACCAGCTAATCTTAAAGCATCTTCCTCAGCCTCTTCTTTTAAAACTGTTAATACATCATCGGAAGTTATCATTCCTACAAGTTTATTATTCTTATCTACAACACAAGCTGAGTTTAAATTGTAATTTTCAAATGAATTACCAACTTCTTCTCTATCCATATCCACTGGAACTAAAAAAATTGAATCATCCATAATTGAGGACATTTTTGTTTCTCTAGGTGTTCTTAATACTTTAGAGGATGGTACAGCACCAATAGGTTTAAAATTTTCATCAACAATGTAAATTTCTAAAAATTCTTCTGGTAAATCTTTATTCTCTCTTAAATAATCAATAGTTTGTCCTACCGACCAGTTACTTGGGATTGCTGTAAATTCTCTTTGCATTATCCTAGCAGCACTATCCTCTGGATAACTAAGACCTTCTAATAAAGCAAATCGATCTTTTGGGGGTAATAAACTTAATATTGAATTTTTATCTTTTTCTTCAACATTTTCTAAAATAGCTATGGCGTCATCAGACTCTAAATTTTTTAAAATCCTAACAATTGCATCTGAGGAAAGATATTTAATGATTTCTGATTGAACAGACTCGTTTAATTCAACAAATACTTCTGGATCAATCTTAAAATTATTTAGTTTTATTAAACTTTCTCTATCATTTTCACTTAAATGCTCAATAATATCAGCGGCATCAGCGGGATGCATTTCCTCAAAAGATCTAGTTATAAAAGATGCATCATTTGAGGTAATTTTGTCTGTTACAACTTTTATATATTCCTTATTAAATTCAAAATTGACTTTTTTATCTTTAATTTTTTTTATTAAAGTCATAAATACACCTATTATTTAGACGGATCTTTTAATACAAAATGAAAAGAATACAATTTTTAAATGCCTATAGAAATTAAAAAGTCCCAAAATCTAGTAAAATATGAAGATGCAATATCATTTATGGAAGATCGACTTAAAGATATCGATCTTAAAAAAGTAGATGATTTGATTTGGGTTTTAGAACACGATCATATCTATACATCGGGAACAAGCTATAATGAAAATGAGATAATAGATAAATCTATAAATATTATAAAAACTAATAGAGGTGGTAAAATAACTTATCATGGACCAGGACAACTCATTTGTTATTTTGTAATTGATTTAAAGAAAGGTAAGAAAGATATTAGAAAATTCATATCTGTAATTGAAAAATCAATTATTGAAACCCTGAACCTCTATGACATAGAAACATTTGCTGATAAAGAAAATATTGGTATTTGGTACAATGATAATTCAACCATAAAAAAAGTTGCTGCAATTGGAGTCAGGGTAAGTAAATGGATAGCTTATCATGGTTTTTCTATCAATATTAATAACGATTTAAAAAAATATGACGCGATTATTCCTTGTGGGATTAAAGATAAAGGTATTACTAATCTCAAACAAATTAAAAATCAAAATTATGATGATTTAGAAAATAAGTTAATAGAAATATTTAAAACTAATTTGAAAAATTTAATCTTTTAGTCTTCAACATCTTATTGAAATAATCTGGTAATAATGCTTTGTAAGTATATTTTTTTTCATTAATCATAAATTTTATTTGATAGGAATGAAGCATTAAATCTTTATTTATACCTTTCGATGAAACAGATGAATTATATTTTTTATCACCAAAAATTGAATGTCCAATGTTAAATAATTGTTTTCGCAATTGATGTTTTCTTCCTGTGATTGGTTTCATTTCTACTAAACTAGCATTGGTATTTTTATCTATTACTTTAAAAATTGTTTTAGCTTTTTCAATAATTTTTTTTCCATTGTCGTATCTTATCAAATTATCATTCCATTCACCTGAGTCTTTATCAATTTCTCCGTTACATATTGCCAAATAAGTTTTGTGTACTTTTCTTAATCTAAATAGAGAGGTCAATAGTTGAGCTGTTTCTCTATTTTTCGCAATTATAAAAACACCTGAGGTATCTTTGTCTAATCTATGAACAGAGAATGGTTTTGTTCCTTGAAATATTTCACTTTTTGCAAAAATATCTACTAGATTTTTTTTTGACTTTGTTCCACCTTGAACTGATATTCCTGCACTTTTATTTAAAACAATAAAATCTTCATTGTTGTCTATGATCAGATCTTCGTTAGATTTTATTACCTCAATGGATGGATTAAATTGTTTTTTTTCATGTTTAATTTTTTCTTTAAAATCAAAATTGAAGAGTTCTATTTTATCATTTGTTTTAATCTTAAAAGAGCTTTTTATTTTTTTTTTGTTTATTTTAATTTTTCCCAATCTTAAACTTTTTTCAATAAGACTTTGTGGTACTTTTCCTAATTTATTTCTTAACCATCTATCAATACGCATGTTATTATACGTTGACTCAACGATAAAACTTCTAATCATGAATATTTAAGGCTTTTATTTATGCTGTGGCAGCTTTCTTATCTTCTTTTTTTTCAACTTCTTTTGCTGGATCTTTCTTTTTTTTATCAACTTTTTTGGCTTGAACGTCTCTATCAACAAATTCAATTATAGCCATAGGCGCATTATCTCCGTATCTAAAACCTGCTTTAATAATTCTTGTATAACCACCAGCTCTTTTTTCGTATCTTTTAGATAAAGTTTTTTTTACTTTATTCGCTGACTTAATATCCTGCAATTGAGAAATCAAAATTTTAGTATTATGCAAACTATCTTTTTTACCTAATGTGATTATTTTATCAGCCTGTGGCTTTAAAAATTTTGCTTTTGGTAAAGTTGTTTTAATTTGCTCATACTTTATTAAGGAATTAAGCATATTTTTAAGTAGCGCTTTTCGGTGCTCAGAAGTTCTGTTTAACTTCTTATTTGCCATTCCATGTCTCATTAGATACTTTCCTCTAATTTTTTAGACATTTCTGCGATATTATCTGGTGGCCAATTTGGAATTTCCATACCTAAATAAAGAGACATACCAGTTAAAACTTCTTTAATTTCATTTAATGATTTTCTTCCAAAATTTGGTGTTCTTAACATCTCACCCTCAGATTTTTGAACTAAATCTCCAATATAAATTATATTATCATTTTTAAGACAATTCATTGATCTTACAGATAATTCAAGCTCGTCTACTTTTCTTAATAAATTTTTATTAAATTCAGGCTCTGTTGAAACTTCTTTAACCGGAGCTTCCACAGGTTCATCAAAATTAATAAACATTTTTAACTGATCTTGAAAAATTCTAGCAGAATAAGCGACTGCATCTTCAGCAGAAATCGATCCGTTTGTCTCAACTTCCATCGTTAATTTATCGTAATCTAAGGCCTTACCTTCTCTTGCGGTACTTACTGAGTAAGAAACTTTTTTAACGGGACTATATAATGAGTCAATTGCAATTAAACCTAAAGGTGGTTCTTCAGGTTTATTTAAATCAGCTGGAACATAACCTTTTCCAGTATTAACATTCATTTCCATATGGAAGTGAGTATTTTCATCCAAATTACAAATAACTAAGTCAGGATTCAAAATTTCAACATCAGGAACTGATGCGATGTCAGATGCTTTTATTTCACCGGGTCCTTTGGCATCTAACACTAGTTTTTTTGTTCCCTCAGCAGCACATTTTAATGCCAGAGATTTAACGTTTAATACAATATCAGTAACATCTTCTCTTACACCTTTAATAGATGTAAATTCATGAAGTACACCATCAATTTGAATTGAAGTTACTGCTGCTCCTCTGATTGAAGACAATAAAATTCTTCTAAGTGAATTACCAAGTGTTAAACCATAACCTTTTTCTAATGGTTCAGCGATAATTGTAGCGTGAGTTAAATCATCACTTATTTTAACATCAAGTTTCGCAGGTTTGATTAATGATTTCCAATTTTTCACATTTACATTTTCTACATCCATTAAACTCTCCTTTTTTTTGGTGGCCTAGTACCATTATGTGGCATCGGTGTTGTATCTTTAATTGATAAAATTCTAAATCCTCTCGCTTGTAACGCTCTTAATGCTGTTTCTCTGCCTGAACCAGGACCCTTAACTTCCACAGATAAAGTTTTCATGCCAAACTCTAAGGCTTTAGATGCAGCAGCATCAGCAGCTATTTGCGCCGCATATGGAGTAGATTTTCTAGAACCCTTAAAACCTTTTTGTCCAGCTGATGCCCATGAAATTACGTTTCCATTAGTGTCAGCAATTGAAATAATTGTATTATTAAAAGTTGATTGAACATATGCAATTCCATTTAAGATATTTTTTTTAGTTTTCTTTTTTTTTGAATAAGAACTTTTTACAGCTTTTTTTGGCGACTTATCTTGACTCAGTTCTTTATTATCTTTTTTTTCTGGTTTTGCCATGCTTACTTCTTAAGTGGTGTTAATTTTTTTCCAGCTATTGCAATAGCTTTTCCTTTTCTCGTTCGAGCATTACATCTAGTTCTTTGACCTCTTACAGGTAATTTTTTTCTATGTCTCGAACCCCTATAACAAGCTAAATCTATTAATCTTTTTATGCTCAGTGAATAATCTCTTCTTAGATCTCCCTCAACTTTAAAATTTTGATCAATGTATTCTCTTATTTTTAAAATTTCATCATCAGTAAGTTGGTTTACTCTTTTTTCTTTAGGAATTGCTAATGATGTACAAATTTGCTTTGAAAATTTATCACCAATACCATAAATATAAGTTAGCCCTACTTGAACTAATTTATTCTGGGGGATATTTATTCCTGCAATACGAGCCATAAATTTTGAGATAAATTTAGCCTTTTATATAAGAAGTTCTTTCAAAGTCAATGTCTTAAACATTAAGAAAAGCATCTATTTTAGCGGTTATTTGTTCGATTTTAAGCGCACCATCTATTTCATAAAAGTTTGAATTTTTGGAATAGAAATCTAAAACGGGGCGTGTCATATCCATATAAGTATCGTATCTTTTAAGAATAATATTTGAATCATCATCGGATCTTTTTTCTAAAGTTTTTCTTTTTTCAACTCGTTTAATTATTACTTCTTTTTCGACATTAAGAAAAAAAATATAATCAATCTTTTGATTTGAACTTTCTAAAATAGTTTCTAAATTTTTAGCTTGTTCCAATGATCTAGGATACCCATCAAAAATAAGTTTGTTTTTATATTTTTCATCAAAAATAACTTTTTTAATCAATTCATTAACAATTTCATCACTTACAAATTTACCATCATTCATGTCATTGATTATTTTTTTTCCTATTTCAGAATTTTTCTTGATTTCATCCCTTAGCATATCGCCTGTTGAAACTTGAAAACCATTAATCTTTTTAATTAAATATTTTGCTTGAGTTCCTTTTCCAGCACCAGGAGGTCCAAATAGGATTATATTCACGAATTATCTTCCGAATTTTGTTTTTTTAATCAATTGTTCATATTGGGAACTCATTAATCTTGTTTGTATTTGCGTAACAGTATCTATTGCAACAACAACTACAATTAAAATTGATGTACCACCCAGGTAGAATGGTATTGGATAATTAGCAATTAAAAACTCTGGCATTAAACAAACTAAGGTTAAATATAAAGCCCCAATTGTTGTTAACTTTGTTAATATATTATCAATATAAATTGCTGTACTCTCTCCAGGTCTTATCCCGGGTACAAAACCACCATATTTTCTCAGATTGTCAGCTGTTTCTGTCGGATTAAAAGTTATTGAGGTGTAAAAAAAAGTAAAAAATATTATTCCTGATGCATAAAGCAACATATACAAAGGTTGTCCTTGAGTAAAATATGAACTTATATTTAAAAAAGTTTCATTATCAGAAAAATTAAAATTTGAAAAAGTTACTGGTAATAATAATAATGCCGAAGCAAAGATTGCAGGAATTACTCCAGCTTGATTAATCTTGAGTGGCAAATGAGATGACTCTCCTCCATACATTTTATTACCAACTTGTCTTTTAGGGTAATTTATTAGTATTTTTCTTAAAGCTCTTTCCATAAAAACAATAAATAAAATTGTTAAGATTAACAAAACAAATAAAGCTAAGATCATTAATGTAGAGACCGCTCCTGTTCTACCAAGTTCGAAAGTGGTAACTAAAGCTCTTGGAATTTCTGCAACGATACCAGCGAAAATAATAAGAGATATACCATTACCAATTCCTCTTTGAGTAATCTGTTCTCCTAGCCACATTAAAAAAATAGTTCCAGAAACAATTGTGGTGACAGTTGAAATTTTAAAAAAAACACCAGGATTAATTACTAGCCCGGCTGAGGACTCTAGTCCTACTGCTAATCCATAACCTTGGACTGTCGCAAGTAAAACAGTTCCATAACGAGTTATCTGAGTAATTTTTGCTCTACCAGTTTCTCCTTGTGATTTTAAATTTTTGAAATAATCAGAAACACCTGTTAATAATTGAACAATAATTGATGAGGAGATATATGGCATAATTCCTAATGCAAAAATAGCCATTCTACTTACTGCACCACCAGCAAAAACATTAAACATTCCTAATAAACCCTTCTGATTTCCTTCCATCATAATTTTGAGTTGTTCAGGATCTATCCCTGGTAAAGGGACAAACGTTCCAAATCTATAGACTACTAAAATAGCAAGGGTAAATATTATTCTATTTCTTAAATCAGTATTTGATGATGATGCACTCATTAAATTAAACTATTTTTTTAATTGTATTGAACCACCAATTTTTTCAAGTTTTTCAACAGCAGACTTTGATGCAAGATCTGCCTCAATATTGATTTTATCTTTAATGGCTCCGGAACCTAAAATTTTTAATTTAATTGAATTTTGATCTATTAATTTTAGTTTTTTTAGTAAATTTGAATTAAGCGTGTCTGTAGTTTTAATACTTTTTTTATCAATATAAGATTGGATTTTATCTAGATTTAATATAGCAATTGTTTTTTTATTAATAGGATTGAAACCTCTTTTTGGAAGTCTTCTGTATAGTGGCATTTGTCCACCTTCAAAACTTTTAATCGCTACACCAGATCTGGATTTTTGACCTTTTACACCTCTTCCAGAGGTTTTGCCCTTTCCAGAACCGATACCTCTACCAACTCTAAGTTTACTTTTATTAATCTTATTTCTATTATTTAATTTAATCATTATCCTCTTTTTTCTATAATCTCAGAAATCTTTTTATTTCTAATTGAAGATATTTGTTTTGGCGAATTTTGTTTCAATAGTGCTTTCATTGTAGCTCTAATAACATTGTGGGCATTTGATGTACCCATTGATTTTGCAACAATATCTTTTACTCCTAAAACCTCACACACAGCTCTAACAGGACCACCAGCTATAATACCCGTTCCTTTAGAGGCTGCTCTTAATACAATCCTGCCAGATCCATCTTTAGCTTTAACATCATGATGAATTGTTCTTCCTTCGCGAAGAGGTATATGAATAAGTTTTCTTCGTGCCATTTCATTTGCTTTTTTTATAGCGTCAGGTACTTGTTTTGCTTTGGCGTGAGCTATTCCAATTTTACCAGACTGGTTTCCAACAACAACAAGTGCTGAAAAACCAAATCTACGTCCACCTTTTACTACTTTTGTTATACGATTAATGTGAACTAATTTTTCTAAAATATCGTCAGTTTTTTTATCTTTATTATTATCCATATTAAAATTCCATTCCATTTTTACGTAAAGTTTCAGCAAAAACCTTCACTCTTCCGTGATATTTATAAATGCCTCTATCAAAGTAAATCTTTGTAATTTTTTTCTCTTGTGCTTTTTTTGCTAACTTTTCAGCTACAATCTTAGATAATTCAGTTTTATTTACCTTTTGACCAGACTTAATATCTTTTTCAATTGATGAAGCTGATAATAAAGTTACATTTTTCATATCATCAATTATTTGCGCCGAAATATTCTTTGATGATCTAGAAATACTTAGTCTATATCTGTCGTTTGAAGCAACATTTTTAACCTTATTACTCACTCTAAATCTTTTTCTTTTACTAGTATCTAATTTCATTATTTCTTCTTTCCTTCTTTTTTCAAAATATGTTGACCCTTTTCTCTCACACCTTTACCTTTATATGGTTCAATTTTTCTGAGAGTTTTTAGTTTTGATGCAATTGCACCCACTTGTTGTTTATCAGCACCACTTATTTTTAAAGTTGTTTGCTTTTCAACATTGATTTTTATCCCCTCTGGAATGTCAAAATTAATATCATGGCTGTAACCTAATTGTAGATTTAATTGATTGCCTTTTAAAGCAGCTCGATATCCAACACCTACCAATTCTAGTGTCTTCTCGTATCCTGTATTTGAACCAATAACTGCATTATTAATCAAACTTCTATTCATTCCCCACAATCGTTTGGTTTCTTGATCAATTTTTTTCGGTTTGATTGATATTTCTTTTCCATCTTTTATATCAAGATTAAAAACATCTAAATCAATATTGATTGACTTTTTTCCAGATGGCCCTTCTATGTTTAAAATATTTCCAGCCAAAGCAACTTTGACTTTTTCAGGGATTGAAATATTAATTTTACCAATTTTAGACATTAAAATACCTTACAAATTATTTCTCCACCCACTCTTTGCTTTCTCGCATCAATATCGGTCATGACACCTTTGGGGGTTGATACAATTGCTATACCTAAACCATTATTTATTTTTGGTAAACTTTCTGCACTAGAAAATATTCTTCTCCCTGGTTTTGAAACTCTTTCAAAAGTACTTATAACTGGATTTCCTGAATGATATTTAAGCTCTAAAGATAATAAAGATTTATTATTTTCTTTGTTAACTTTGAAGTCTTTTATAAATCCTTCATTCTTTAAGATGTCAGCAATCTTAGTTTTAAAATTTGAAGATGGTAATTCAACTTTCTTATGGCTTCTATCTTGAGCATTTTTTATTCTTGCTATCATATCTCCAATTGGATCACTTAAACTCATATTTTCCTTTCTACCAACTTGATTTAACTAAACCTGGTATCTTTCCTTGCAGACCTAATTGTCTTAATGCAATTCTAGATATTTTCAATTTTCTATAAACTCCGTGAGGTCTTCCGGTAATCTGACATCTATTCATCACTCTTACTTTCGCAGAGTTTCTAGGTAATTTTGATAATTTTTGTTGTGCTTTAAATCTTTCCTCTAAAGGAAGTTTTTTATTCATAACAATCTTTTTTAATTTTTGCCTTTTTTTAAATAGCCTGTCCGATAATTTTATTCGTTTATTGTTTTTATTTATTGAGCTTAATTTAGCCATTTTAGTTATCTCCTTTTTTAATAAATGGAAAATTTAACTTTTCTAAAAGAGCAAAACTATGCTCTTTACTTTTAGCTGATATTACAATCACAATATCAATACCACGAACCTTATCAGCACGATCAAAACTTACCTCAGGAAATATGATATGTTCTTTAACACCAAATGTGTAATTTCCAAATTTATCAAAACCATTTGCAGACAGGCCTCTAAAATCTTTAATTCTTGGTAAAGCTATATTCACAAGTCTATCTAAAAATTCATACATTTTATCTTTTCTAAGTGTTACCTTTAGACCAGCATTTGACCCTTTTCTTGTTTTAAAATTCGCAACTGATTTTTTAAATTTGGTAATCACAGGTTTTTGACCTGTTATTTTTGCTAAATCCTCTTCGCAAGACTTTAATATTTTTGAATCATTACCATCTAAACCTAAGCCCATATTTAAAACAATTTTCTCAATTTTTGGACCCATGTACAAATTTTTAAAACCAAATTGAGATTTTAATGCAGGTTGTATTTCTTTGTAATAAAGTTCTTTAAATCTCGGAGTCATTATTTTTTAGCCTCAGTCTTTTTTGTTTTTGTTTTTTCGTCAATTAGTTTTAAATTTGATAAATGAATAAAACTTTCCTTTGAAAAAATTCCACCTTTTTTTTCCTTAGTTGTTTTTACGTGTCTCTTTACCATATTAATATCTTTAACTTTTGCTCTATTGTTTGGTCTATCAATTTCAATTACTTCACCTTCTTTTTTTTTATCTCTGCCTGATAAAACTCGAACTTTTAAACCTTTTTTAATCATTACAAAACCTCTGGGGCTAATGAGATTATTTTCATTTGCCCTTTATTCCTTAATTCTCTAGTCACTGGACCAAAAATTCTAGTTCCGACTGGTTCACCTTTGTCATCAACCAGAACAGCAGCGTTATTATCAAATTTTACTTTTGAACCGTCATCTCTATGAATTCCTTTTTTTACTCTTACCACCACAGCTTTATGAACTGATCCTTTTTTTACTTTTCCCTTAGGAATTGCCTCTTTGACAGCAATCACTATGGTGTCTCCTATACTTGCATATCTTCTTTTAGATCCACCTAAGACTTTAATACATTCAATTTTCTTTGCCCCAGTGTTATCTGCTACATTTAGTTCTGTTTGGACCTGTATCATTATTTCGTATTCTCCATTACTTGAAATTTCTTATTTTTTGAGAAAGGTTTACTCTCAATGATTGATACTTTATCACCAGTTTTAAATTTATTATTTTCATCATGGGCATTATATTTTTTTCTCACTTTAATAACTTTTTTTAATAATGGATGAGAATATTTTCTTTCAACTAAAACAGTTATTGTTTTGTTGGGTTTATCACTTACAACCACACCTGTTAATATTTTCTTAGGCATTTGATTTTCCTTTTAATATTGTTTTTAATCTAGCAATTGATTTTTTTGTTTCACTAATTTTTGCAGGATTGGTAATTTGTGAATTCATTTTTTGAAATCTAAAATTAAATAAATCTTTTTTAAATTTATCAATGTTCTTTACAATTTGATCTTTTGATAGTTTTTTAATTTCTTGTTTTTTCATATTAAGCAAATCTCTTTATGGTTTTTGTTTTAATTGGTAATTTTGCAGATGCTTTATATAAAGCTTCTTTAGCTATCTGTTCTGAAACACCATCTACCTCAAATAAAATTCTTCCAGGTTTTACACGACATGCATAGAATTCTGGAGAACCTTTTCCTTTACCCATACGTACTTCAATGGGTTTTTTTGAAACTGGAATATTTGGAAAAATTCTTGTCCAAACTCGTCCTTGTCTTTTCATGTGCCTAGTTAGAGCAACTCTAGCAGCCTCTATTTGTTTACCAGTAACCCTGTCAGGAGATAATGCTTTTAAAGCGTATGCACCATAGTTTATGAAATTTGCTCTTGAAGCAGTTCCATGAATTCTACCTTTGTGAGCTTTTCTCCATTTTGTTCTAACTGGCTGTAGCATTTATTGTTTTCCCTCTTTAGGTGTTACTTTATTTGTTTCTTGACTAAATTCTTTAGCAAAGACTTCACCTTTATAAATCCAAACTTTTATTCCAATTATTCCATAAGTCGTAAGTGCTTCTGCCTCCGAATAATCAATATCTGCTCTTAATGTGTGCGATGGTATGCTACCATCTCTTAACCATTCAGTTCTAGCAATCTCATTTCCACCCAATCTTCCGCTCACTGAAACTTTAATTCCTTTAGCACCTAATCTTAAACAAGACTGCATTGCTCTTTTCATTGCTCTTCTATAAGAAATTCTTTTAACTAATTGTTGAGCAATATTTTCAGCAACTAGATAGGCGTTTGTTTCAGGTTTTTTAACTTCTTTAATGTTTAAAGTAACCTCATTTGAAGTAAATTTGGATAAATTATTTTTTATCTTATCAATATCACTACCTTTTTTTCCAATAACAAAACCTGGTCTAGAAGTGTAAATTGTAACATAACATTTGTTTGCTGTTCTTTCGATCATCACTTTTGAAACTCCAGAATTAATTACATTTTTTTTGATATATTCTCTTATTTTAAAATCTTCTATGAGATAATTACCAAAATCTTTCTTTTTAGCGTACCAAACAGAGTCCCAACCTCTGTTAACACCTAATCTAAAACCTACTGGATTAACTTTTTGTCCCATGACTCTCCATTTTTTTTGCCTCTGATAAAATAATTGTAACACTTGAATAAGGTTTTAAAATTGGTGCAGCTCTTCCTTTTGCTCTTGGTCTAAACCTCTTCATAGTAATTTTTTTTCCACAATAAGCTTCTTTAACTACAAGTTTATCAATATCATACTGAAAATTATTTTCTGCGTTTGCAACAGCAGATGAAATAGTCTTTCTGATATCACGAGTAATTCTTTTTTCTGAAAACTGAAGGTCTCTAATGGCTAACTCTACTTTCTTCCCAACTATACCTTTTAAAATAGGATTAAGTTTTCTTACACTTGATCTAATATTATTATTAATAGATTTCACTATTTTTTCTTTTTTTTTAACTAATTTCTTTTTTTTACTCATAATTATTTCTTAGCCTCTGCCTCAGCAGGTTTTGCTTTTTTATCTGCAGGTGTATGACCAAAAAAAGTTCTTGTTGGCGCAAATTCACCTAACTTATGACCAACCATGTCTTCAGATATGGTAATCGGTATAAATTTTTTTCCGTTATAAATCAAAAAACTAACTCCAACAAAATCTGGAATTATTGTTGATTTTCTTGACCAAGTCTTGATAGGAATTTTTTTTGGATCAGTCTTATATTTATCAACTTTTTTGATTAAACTTTCTTCAACAAAAGGTCCTTTCCATACTGCTCTAGCCATTATTTTGTATCCTTCCTTTTGTTTCTTCTCTTAACAATGTATTTATCAGTTCTCTTATTGTCTCTTGTTTTCAATCCTTTTGCTGATTGTCCTTTAGGAGAAACTGGATGTCTTCCACCTGCTGATTTACCTTCTCCACCACCATGTGGGTGATCTACTGGATTTTTAACAACACCTCTAGTGTGAGGTCTTCTTCCTAACCATCTTGATCGTCCTGCTTTACCAATTTTGATATTTTTTTGATCAGGGTTACTTAATACACCAATAGTTGCCAATGATCTTGAATCGATTTTTCTAACTTCACCTGATGCTAATTTAATCAAACTATAATTCCCATCTAATCCACTAATCGTAACAGAAGTTCCAGCAGATCTAGCAATTTTACCTCCACCACCTGGTTGTATTTCAACATTGTGAATATCTATACCAACTGGGATGTCCTGTAACGGCATGCAATTTCCAACTTTTATTTCTTTTTTTGATCCATTTTCAACTTTATCACCTACTTTTATTTTTTGTGGTGCAAGATAATATGCATGTGAATTATCATCAAATTTTACTAACATAATGTAACAAGATCTGTTTGGATCATATTCAATTCTTTCCACTGTTGCAGGCATATCAAATTTTTTTCTATAGAAGTCGACATGTCGATACATTTTTTTATGTCCACCAGCTCTATTGATAGATGTGATATGACCATTGTTGTTTCTCCCCTTCATTGCATTTTTTGGTGAAACTAAAGATTTAAACGGTTTACCTTTCCAAAGACCAGTTCTATCAACAAGAATTGTTCCTCTAGTAGATTTTGTATATGGTTTAAATGTTTTTAGTGCCATTTCAAATTCCAGTTGTTAAATCAATACTTTGACCTTTTTTAAGTGTTATAATTGCTTTTTTAAAACCAGAGACTTTAACTTTTCTTCCTCTGGTTAATTTAGTTCTACTTTGTTTATTTATAATATTTACCTTTGTAACATTTACTTTAAAGATTTTTTCAATATTACTTTTTATATTTTTCTTATTTGCTTTTGATGGCACCTTAAATACAATCTTATTTTGTTCTGATAAATTTGTTGACTTTTCAGTTACTAATGGAGATAAAATTTTGTCATATAAATGTATCTTTTCCATCTTAAGCATACCTCTTTTCTAATTCTTTTACGGATGTTTCAGTAAACACAAGCTTTTCAAACTTGACGATATCAAATGCACTAAAATGATTAATGTCTGTTACTTTAATATTTGGAATATTTCTAATTGATTTTTCAACATTATCTTTTGAGTTTTTGTCTAGGATTATTATTGAATTTGATATTTGAAACTTCTTTAAAATTAAGTTCATCTCTTTAGTCTTTTTTATCTTAGAGCTAAAATCGCTAAAAATTAAAAGATTATTATTCTTTATCTTGTCACTGATTAAAGATGCTATACTTTGTTTTTTTTCACTCTTATTTAATTTTCTTTTTTTATATGATAGCTCTCCTTTAGGACCATGAGCTATACCACCACCAACAAAGATTGGAGCTTTTCTACTTGCGTGTCTAGCATTACCTGTTCCTTTTTGTGCATAAATTTTTGATGTTGGACCTGAAACTTCGTTTTGCTGTTTAGTTTTTGCGTGCCTACCTTTATAGTTAGCATTAGTCTTATATAAAACTGTATTCACTAATTTCTTATTTATCTTAGCTGCAAAAATCTTATCTAAGACTTCAATAGAACTTTTTTTACCATCTAAATTAATTTTTTCGACTTTCATTATTTTTTCTTTTTCTCCGGTGTTTTCTTAGCTAATTCAGCAGCTTTGTGTTTTTCACTGATCGTCATTTTTTTTATATTTTTAACTGAACCTTTTACTAGAATTTCAGAGTTTTTTGCTCCTGGGATAGAACCTTTTAAATATAGAAGCTCATTTTCTAGATCCGTTTTGATAATTTCAATATTTTGCATAGTTCTTAATTTATCTCCCATATGTCCAGCCATTTTTTTTCCCTTAAATACTTTACCAGGATCTTGTCTTTGACCCGTTGAACCATGTGATCTATGTGAAATTGAAACACCATGTGTAGCTCTCAAACCACCAAAGTTGTGTCTTTTCATAGCTCCTGCAAAACCTTTTCCAATCGTTTTTGATCTAGTATCTACAAATTTAACATCTTTAAAAATCTCTAATCCAAATTCATTTCCCTCTTTGTAATTTTCGATGTTTTGAACTCTATATTCTTTAAGTTTCCTTTTAGCTTCAGTATTTCTTTTTGAAAAATAACCCTTCATAGCCTTTGTTAGTTTTGAGTTTTTGATTTTCCCGTATCCAAGTTGAACTGCGGTGTAACCTCTTTTTTCTTTATCTATTACTTGGATTACTCTTGCTTTTTCTATTTTTAATACAGTAACTGGAACCAACTGACCAGATTTATAAAATTCTCTAGTCATTCCAATTTTTTTTCCTAATAAAGCAATCTCGCTCATAATTATATCTTAATCTCCACATCGACTCCTGATGCCAAATCTAACTTCATTAAAGCCTCGACAGTCTGTGGTGTTGGCTCAATTATATCAATTAATCTTTTATGGGTTCGTGACTCAAATTGTTCTCTGCTTTTTTTATCTATATGAGGAGATCTTAAAACTGTATATCTTTCAATTCTAGTTGGTAATGGAATTGGACCTTTTATTGTAGCTCCAGTTCTTTTGACTGTATTAACAATCTCTTCAGTTGAAGCATCTAAAATCTTATTGTCGTAAGCTCTAAGTTTAATTCTAATATTCTGTTTTTCCATTTTAGCCTGCTATTTTTTTTGTTACTTCGTCTTGAACATTTTGTGGTACTTTTGCATAGTGATCAAAAAACATTGAATATTGTGCTCGCCCTTGTGACATTGATCTTAAACTATTAATGTATCCAAACATATTTGCTAAAGGCACCATTGCAGTTATTACAGTTGCATTACCTCTTTGTTCTTGAGTACTTATTTGTCCTCTTCGACTATTTAAGTCTCCAATAACATCACCCATATAATCCTCAGGCGTTACTACTTCAACTCTCATCACTGGCTCTAGTAATTTTAAACCACCTTTTGTACAAGCATCTTTAAAACATGCTCTACTTGCGAGTTCAAAAGCTAATACGCTAGAGTCAACATCGTGATGTAAACCATCTAAAATTGTAACTTTATAATCAATCATTGGAAATCCTGCTAAAATTCCACCATCTGATACTGTTTCGATACCTTTTTCCACACCTGGAATGAATTCTTTTGGAATTGCTCCACCTTTAATTTTACTTTCAACAGCTCTACCTTTACCAGGTTCTTGCGGTTCTACTAATAATTTGACTTTTGCAAATTGTCCTGCGCCACCACTTTGTTTTTTATGTGTGTATTCTACTTCTGATGAGTTTTCTATTGTTTCTCTGTATGCTACTTGTGGAGCTCCAACATTTGCCTCAACTTTAAATTCTCTTTTCATTCTATCAACAATAATATCTAAGTGTAATTCACCCATTCCTTTAATAATTGTTTGTCCAGACTCTTCATCAGATGAAACTCTAAATGAAGGATCTTCTTTAGCTAATCTGCCTAAAGCTTCTCCCATTTTCTCTTGGTCGGCTTTTGTTTTTGGTTCAACAGCAATTTCAATTACTGGATCAGGAAATTCCATTGGTTCTAGAAGAACTGGATTGTCTTTATTGCATAATGTATGACCAGTAATGGTATTTTTCAAACCAGCTAATGATACGATATCACCCGCATTAGCTTCTTTAATATCCTCTCGAGAGTTAGCATGCATTAACAACATCCTGCCGACTCTTTCTTCTTTTTCTTTTGATGAATTGTATACAGCTGTTCCTGTTTTTATTGTGCCTGAATAAATTCTAATAAATGTTAAAGATCCTACAAATGGGTCATTTGCTACCTTAAATGCTAGCGCAGAAAATGGTGCGTTATCATCAAATTTCATTTCAATTTCATCCTCTGATCCCAATTTAGTTCCTTTAATCGATCCAATATCTATAGGGCTAGGAAGATAATTAATCACTGCATCAAGTAGTGGCTGAACACCCTTATTTTTAAAAGCTGAACCAGTTAATACAGGAACAAAATCAAAGTTTAATGTTCCTTTTCTTATACATTTAACTAAATCTTCTTCTTTAATTTCTTCACCGTTTAAATATGACTCCATCAGTTTTTCGTCTTGCTCTACAGCCATCTCGACTAATTCTGTTCGGTATTTTTGAGAGATTTCTTTGAGATTCTCTGGGATATCTTTATATTCCCATTCAGCACCTAAAGCCTCATTTTTCCAAACTTGTGCTTTCATTTTAACAAGGTCAACAACACCAGTTAGAGAGGCTTCAATACCGATTGGTACTTGTATGACCAATGGTTTTGCTCCCAATCTATCTTTAATCATATCTACGCACCTGAAAAAGTCTGCACCAGTTCTATCTAACTTATTTACAAAACAAATTCTCGGTACTTTATATTTGTCAGCTTGACGCCATACTGTTTCTGATTGAGGTTCTACACCTGCTACACCATCAAACACTGCAACTGCACCATCAAGTACTTTAAGTGATCTTTCTACTTCAATGGTAAAATCTACGTGTCCTGGTGTATCGATAATATTAATTCTATGTTCTTGCCAAAAACAGGTTGTTGCTGCTGATGTAATTGTAATGCCTCTTTCTTGTTCTTGTTCCATCCAATCCATGGTAGCTGCACCATCATGAACTTCACCAATCTTATGGCTTTTTCCTGTGTAATATAAAATTCTTTCAGTTGTAGTTGTTTTACCAGCATCAATGTGAGCCATGATCCCAATGTTTCTATATTTATCTAATGTATGAGTTCTGGCCATAATATTTTACCACCTAAAGTGTGCAAAAGCCTTATTAGACTCTGCCATCTTATGCACATCCTCTTTTTTCTTCACAGCTGCACCTTTTTTTTCGTACGCATCATAAAGTTCATTAAAAATTTTATCAGACATATGTTTATCTTTTCTTTTTCTTGCTGAGTCTATAAGCCATCTGATAGCCAAAGCTTGTGCTCTTTTACTTTTTACTTCAACTGGAACTTGATAGGTAGCTCCACCCACTCTTCGTGATCTCACTTCAACAGTTGGTTTAATATTATTTATTGCTTCGTTAAAAATATTAATAGGTTCATCTTTTGATTTTGTTTTAATCTTTTCAATTGCATCATAAACTATTTTAGTGGCCACACCTCTTTTTCCATCGTACATGATATTATTAATTAATTTTGGGATAATTGTGGAATTAAACTTTGGGTCAGGAACAATATTTTTTTTAGGTTGTGTTTTTTTTCTAGACATATCTATTTACCTTTTTTTGTTCCATACAAGGATCTTCTTTTCTTTCTATTTGCAACACCTTGAGTATCTAGATTACCTCTTAAAATATGATAACGAACACCTGGTAAATCTTTTACCCTCCCACCTCTAATTAATACGACAGAGTGTTCTTGAAGATTATGACCTTCTCCAGGTATATAAGCAGTTACTTCAAAACCATTTGATAATCTCACTCTAGCAACTTTTCTTAAAGCTGAATTAGGTTTTTTTGGAGTTGTCGTATAAACTTTTACACAAACACCTCGCTTTAGAGGTTGTTTTTGTAATGCTGGAACTTTGTTCCTAGCAATTGGTTTAGTTCTTTTTTTTCTTAACAACTGGTTAATAGTTGGCATATCCGTAAATTTTAAAATTATTTATTTTTGAATGAAATAACTGACAGGTTATTTGTGGCAGCGTTTAGTGTCTAAAGTTAACACTACATTCCAACCAAAAAATATCGCCAAAATACTTATTAATTTAATTTTGTCAAACTAAAACTAGTTAACAAAGATGTTATTTTTATTGATTTACAGGGGTTTCTGGCTGTTCAATCTGTTCTTGCTCAGAAAGAAATTTATTGTCATCTTGAAGAGCTTTTTTGTTCCATTTATTTTTTATATTACCAGTTCCAGCAGGTACTAATCGTCCAACTATTACATTCTCTTTTAAGCCATTAAGTGGATCAACTTTACCCTTGATAGCAGCATCTGTAAGAACTCTCGTAGTTTCCTGGAATGACGCAGCAGAAATAAAAGATTCGGTCTGCAGTGAAGCTTTAGTAATCCCCATTAAAACTCTTTCTCCAGTAGCTGGCTTTTTACCCTCAGATTTTAATTTTTCATTAACATTATCAAATTTAATTCTATCAATGATTTCACCAGGTAAATAAGAGGAATCACCAGTAGTTTTTACCTCAACTTTTTTCAACATTTGTCTTAAAATAGTTTCTATGTGTTTATCGTTAATAATTACACCCTGTAATCTGTAGACCTCTTGAACCTGATTAACAAAGTATTCAGTTAAATCTTTTATACCCATAATTCTAAGAATATCGTGTGGTAATGGCTGTCCATCTAATAAATATTCCCCTTTTTTAATTTTTTCACCCTGATTAAAATTAATATGTTTTCCTTTAGGTATTAAATAGTTAGATGGTTCTGATCCATCTTCAGGCACAATTGATATTCTTTGTTTTCCTCTTACTTCTTTTCCAAATATAACTTGGCCATCATTTTCAGCAATGATTGCACTATCTTTAGCTTTTCTAGCCTCAAACAATTCAGCAACTCTTGGAAGGCCTCCAGTAATGTCTTTAGTTTTAGTAGTTTCTTTAGGTAATCTTGCAATAACGTCACCAGCAGAAACTTTTTGACCATCTTTCACTGATAAGATTGAGTCAGGAACTAGATAATATCTAGCCTCATTATCATCTGCCTTTTTAATAACGTTTCCTTTTTCATCTCTTAAAGTAATTCTTGGTTTTAAATCTGTACTTTTTGATTGAGATCTCCAATCTACTACTGATTTTGAGGAGATACCTGTTGCATCATCTGTTGTTTCTTGAATTGATACACCATCAATTAAATCAACAAAACTTGCAATACCACTTTTTTCAGCAATTACTGGCGTGGTATAAGGATCCCATTCACAAATTTTTGTGTTAGCTTTTACTTTATCATCGTTCTTAAAAAACAATTTTGAACCATAAGCTACTTTATAAACAGCGATTTGTACTCCATTATCATCTTCGATAGATAATTGTGTATTTCTACCCATTACAATCAAATTCTTTTTAGAATCTTCCAGAATATTTGAATTTATAATCTTTAAAGTCCCCTCATTTTTAGTAACTATTTGTGAGTCTTGTTTGACTGAAGCAGTACCACCTACATGAAAAGTTCTCATTGTTAATTGTGTTCCAGGTTCTCCGATTGATTGTGCAGAAATCATTCCAATAGCCTCACCAACGTGCACCATTTGACCTCTAGATAAATCTCTTCCATAACAAGTTGCACAAACACCTTCTTTAGAACTACAGGTCATAACTGAAAAGACTTTTAAAGATTTTATGCCAGCAGAATCAATCTTATCACAACCAGCTTCATCTATCATTGATGATTTCTTGATTATTACTTCACCGGTTATAGGATGTTTAACATCAGTAGCAACGACTCTACCTAAAGCTCTTTCAGATAAACTTACAACAACATTACCACCTTCTAATATTTCTGATAATTCTATGAAACCAGGATTGTCACAATTTTTCTTTGTAACTGTTAAATCTTGAGCAACGTCACAAAGTCTTCTAGTTAGATAACCCGAACTAGCAGTTTTAAGAGCTGTATCCGCTAGGCCTTTTCTTGCACCATGAGTAGAATTAAAATATTCTAATGCAGTTAAACCCTCTTTAAAATTTGAGGTTATTGGGCTTTCAATAATCTCCCCTGATGGTTTTGCAATTAGTCCCCTCATACCGGCTAATTGTTTCATTTGTGCAGCCGATCCTCTTGCTCCACTATCCGCCATCATAAATACTGAATTTATCTTTAATCCCTCTGAAGTTTTCTCTGTTGCAGAAATTCCCTTCATCATCTCACCAGCAACTTTATCGGTACATTTGGACCAAGCATCGACGACTTTATTATATTTTTCACCTCTAGTGATTAAACCTTCTGCATATTGTGTCTCATAATCAGCAATTAATTTCTTTGTATCATCAATTAATTGTGTTTTATTTTCAGGGATAACTAAATCATCTTTACCAAAAGAAATTCCAGCTTTAAATGCATGCTTAAATCCGAGATCTTTTAATTTATCACAGAAAATTACTGTTGTTTTTTGACCGCAAAATCTAAAGACAATATCAATTATTTCTGAGACTGTTTTTTTCGGTAAAATTCTATCAATTAAAGAAAATTTAATATTATTATTTTTTGGTAATAAGTTAGCCAAAAGAAATCTTCCTGCAGTAGATGTATACTTTTCAAATTTTTGATTACCTTTTTCATCAACAGTTTCAAATCTAGAGATAATTGTACTATGAACTTTAATTTGACCAGAGGATAAAGCAAATTCAATTTGATCTGCATTTAAAAAATATCCAGCTGGCTTATCAGTGACTGGTTCTTGAGATAAATAATAAATTCCTAAAATCATATCCTGACTTGGCACAATTATTGGTTTTCCGTTAGATGGAGAAAGAATATTATTGGTTGATAGCATTAATATTCTAGCCTCAAGTTGTGCCTCTAAACTTAAAGGTACGTGCACAGCCATTTGATCACCATCAAAATCTGCATTAAATGCAGCACATGTTAAAGGATGTAATTCAATTGCATCTCCCTCAATTAATTTTGGTTCAAAAGCTTGAACTCCCAACCTATGAAGTGTTGGAGCCCTATTTAATAAAACTGGATGTTCTCTAACAATTAATTCAAGTGCATCCCAAACAGCGTTAGTTTCTTTCTCAACTAATTTTTTTGCTTGCTTAATCGTAGAGGCTAAACCTAGTTTATTAAGTCTTGCATATAAAAATGGTTTAAATAACTCTAAGGCCATTTTCTTTGGCAATCCACATTCATGTAATTTTAAGTCTGGACCTACTACGATGACTGAACGACCTGAATAATCAACTCTTTTACCAAGAAGATTTTGTCTAAATCTTCCTTGTTTTCCTTTTAACATCTCAGCTAAAGATTTTAATGGTCTTTTACCTGTTCCGGTAATTACTCTTCCTCTTCTTCCGTTATCAAAGAGTGCATCAACAGACTCTTGTAACATCCTTTTTTCATTTCTAATGATAATATCTGGTGCCTTTAGATCCATTAGTCTCTTTAAACGATTATTTCTGTTAATAACCCTTCTATAAAGATCATTTAAATCTGATGTTGCAAATCTTCCACCATCTAGAGGGACTAAAGGTCTTAATTCTGGTGGAATAACAGGAACAACTGTCATAATCATCCACTCAGGTTTTTGTCCAGTTTCGATAAAAGACTCAATCAATTTTAATCTCTTAATAGCTCTTTCTTCATTCACTTTTGATTTCGTCTCTTTGATGTAATCAACAAGATTTTTTCTCTCTAAGTCCAAATCAAGATTTTTAAGCATTTCCAGAACTGCTTCAGCTCCAATTCCAGCTGTAAAAGCCTCTTCACCATATTCATCTTGATATTTTGCTAGTTCTTCCTCATTTAAAAGCTGATTTTTTTGTAGACCTGTTAAACCTGGCTCAATAACTATAAAATTTTCAAAATATAAAACCCTTTCGACTTCTTTAAGCTTCATATCAACAGCAAGTGCTATTCTACTGGGTAGTGATTTTAAAAACCATATATGTGCAACAGGTGTCGCTAAATTAATGTGACCCATTCGTTCTCTTCGAACATTTGATTTTGTTACCTCAACACCACATTTTTCACAGATGATGCCTCTAAATTTCATTCTTTTATATTTTCCACACAAACACTCGTAATCTTTAATTGGACCAAATATTCTTGCACAGAAAAGACCATCTTTCTCTGGTCTAAAAGTTCTATAATTAATAGTTTCTGGTTTTTTAATTTCACCATAGGTCCAAGATTTTATTTTCTCTGGGCTAGCTAGTGAGATCTTTATACTATTAAAGTTTTGAGCTTCAGATATTTCTGAATTTTTAAATAGGTCTGTTAGTTCTTTTTTCATAATTAATTTAATTCCACATTTAAAGCTAAAGATTTAATTTCTTTAACAAGTACGTTAAATGATTCTGGTATTCCAGACTCAAAGTTCTCCTCACCCTTAACAATAGTCTCATAAACTTTTACTCTTCCTGCAACATCATCAGATTTTACAGTAAGTATTTCTTGAAGTGTGTATGATGCACCATATGCCTCAAGTGCCCATACCTCCATTTCACCAAATCTTTGTCCACCTAATTGAGCTTTTCCACCCAATGGCTGTTGGGTTACCAAACTATAAGGACCTGTAGATCTAGCGTGAATTTTATCCTCAACCAGATGATGAAGTTTAAGCATGTAAATTATTCCAACTGTAACTGGTCTGTCAAATTTTTCACCAGTTCTTCCATCCCATAAATAAGTTTGTCCTGATTTAGGTAAATTTGCTAACTCTAACATTTCTGTTACATTTTTTTCTTTAGCCCCATCAAAAACTGGAGTGGAAATAGCTATACCATTTTGTAAATTTTCACATAAATCCTTAAATTCTGTTTTACTTAGTTTATCAACTTTTTGATCAAATATTTCTTCGCCATAAACAGATTTTAAAAAACTTTCTATTTTTGCATTTCTCTCAATCTTTTTATTATTCTCATTAACTAAATTTTTAATTTGTTCTCCAAATTCTTTGCAAGCCCATCCCAAATGAGTTTCAAGAATTTGCCCCACATTCATACGACTTGGCACACCTAAAGGATTTAATACTATATCTACAGGTCTACCATCTTCTCTATAAGGCATGTCCTCAACCGGCACAATCTTACTAACTACACCTTTATTACCATGTCGACCTGACATTTTATCACCAGGTCTCAATCTTCTTTTGATTGCGACAAAAACTTTTACCATTTTCATCACACTAGGTAATAAATCATCACCACTTCTTATTTTTAAAACTTTATCTTCAAATCTTTCAGTTATATCTTGTTTAGCTTTATTATACTGATCTTTTAATTGTAAAAATGCATTTTCATTTTTTTGATTTGAAATAGTTAATTTAAAAAGATCATTAATTGATATTTTATTAATAGTTTCAAAATCTAATTTAGAACCAGCCTCAACATCTTTTATTTTCTTAGAAAGAGTTTCCCCTGATAAAATTTGAGCGGCTCTTTGTTTAATACTTCTCTCTAAAATTTCTTCCTCAACAATTTTGTCTTGTTGTACTTGATCAATTTCTGCACGCTCAATTGTGATGGATCTTTCATCTTTCTCTATACCATGTCTGTTGAAAACTCTTACATCAACTACAGTACCACTACTTCCTCTAGACATTCTAAGTGATGTATCTGTAACATCTATAGCTTTTTCACCAAAAATTGATCTTAATAATTTTTCTTCAGGGCCTGATGCGGAGTCTCCCTTAGGTGTAACTTTTCCCACCAATATATCACCAGCATTTACCTCTGCACCAATATATACTATTCCCGACTCATCTAAATTTTTTAAAGCTTCCTCATTAACATTAGGTATATCTCTTGTTATTTCTTCTTCACCAAGTTTTGTATCTCTTGCCATAATCTCATATTCAACAATATGTACTGAGGTAAATACATCATCAGTCACACATCTTTCTGAAATTAAAATAGAGTCCTCAAAATTGTATCCTTGCCACGGCATAAATGCTACAGTAACATTTTTTCCTAAAGCTAATTCACCTAATTTAGTAGAGGGACCGTCTGCAATTATATCACCTGTTTTTACTTTATCCCCAACTCTAACTAAAGGTCTTTGATTGATACATGTGTTTTGGTTAGATCTTTTAAATTTTTGTAAATTGTAAATATCAACTCCAGATTTTGAGAAATCAGTTTCCTCTGTGACTTTAATTACAATTCTCTTACCATCAATTTTATCAACTACCCCATCTCTTTTAGCAACGATTGTGACTCCTGAGTCTAATGCAACATCGCTTTCTATTCCAGTTCCAACTAAAGGTGCTTCAGGTTTTAATAACGGGACTGCTTGTCTCATCATGTTAGAACCCATTAATGCTCTGTTTGCATCATCATTTTCTAAAAAGGGTATTAAAGAAGCAGCAACAGAAACCAATTGTTTAGGAGAAACATCAATATAATCTATTGTTTCAGGTTTTGATAAAAGGAAGTTTAAGTTTTGTCGACAAGAAACTAATTCCTCAACTATTTTACCATTTTTATCAATTTTAGTATTTGCTTGAGCTATAGTAAATTTTGTTTCCTCCATTGCAGATAAATATTCTACTTTATCTTGGACAACACCTTCTTTTACTCTCTTGTAAGGACTTTCAATAAAACCATATTTATTAATTTTTGCATATGTAGATAAACTATTGATCAAACCAATATTTGGACCTTCTGGAGTCTCGATTGGGCAAATTCTTCCATAATGGGTTGGATGCACGTCCCTAACCTCAAACCCAGCTCGCTCCCTTGTAAGTCCACCAGGACCTAAAGCAGAAACTCTTCTTTTATGAGTAATTTCTGAAAGTGGGTTTGTTTGATCCATAAATTGAGAAAGTTGAGAACTTGCAAAAAAATCTTTTAGTGAAATTGTGAGTGGTTTTGCATTTATCAAATCTTGTGGCATAGCAGACTCGATATCTAAAGTGGTCATTTTTTCTTTAATAGCTCTTTCCATTCTATAAACACCAATACGAGCTTGATTTTCAACTAATTCACCTACAGATCTAACTCTTCTATTTCCAAGATGGTCAATGTCATCAACATCATCTTTACCATCTCTTAAGTCCAACATTTTACGTATAATTGCTAAAATATCATCATTTCTTAATATTGTTATTTTATCTGAGCATTCTAAATCTAATCTAGAATTCATTTTGACTCTTCCAACGTCAGACAAGTCATATCGGTCCGAGCTAAAGAATAAATTATTGAAAATTTGAGTTGCTATTTCAATTGTTGGAGGTTCACCAGGTCTTAACATCTTATAAATTTCAGTAATTGCTTCATCTTTAGAATTATTTTTGTCATTCAAGATTGTAGTGAGTAAATAAGGACCTTTGTTGATAGAATTTGTTACGGAAATATCTAAACTTGTAATATTTGCATCTAAAATTTGCTGAATAATTGTTTCATTTAACTCAGTACCAATCTTTAATAATCCATCCTCTTGATCATTTAATTTAATATCTTTATGCAAAAACTTTCCAAATAAAGACTCTTTTGCAACTAATATATCTTTCAATCCATCATTAGATAATTTTTTTGCGTTTAAATAATTTATTTTTTCTCCTAATTTAATTACAACTTTTCCTGATTTAGCATCAACAACTTCTTCAGAGAAGTTTTTAGCTTTATAATTTTCGGGATTAAATTTTGTTTTCCACTTTTCTGATTTTACATCTAAAGTAAATTTTTCTGACTCGTAGAATTCATTTACTATTTCACTTTTTGAATAACCAAGAGCTAATAATAAAGTTGAGGCTAGGATTTTCTTTTTTCTATCAATTTTAAAATATAAAAAATCCTTCACATCATATTCAAAGTCTAACCATGATCCTCTATTTGGAATTACTCTACAGTTAAACAAAAGTTTTCCACTAGCGTGTGTTTTGCCTTTATCATGATCAAAAAATACCCCTGGGCTTCTATGCATTTGGTTCACGACAACTCTTTGAACACCATTAGTTATGAATGTTCCACTATTAGTCATCATGGGAACTTCTCCCATATAAACTTCTTGTTCTTTTGCTGATAAAATATCTTTTGTGTTTGTTTCTTGATTTATTTCATAAACAACAAGTCGTAATGTGCATTTTAAAGCTGAGGAATATGTTAAACCACGAGCAATACATTCCTCAACATCAAATTTCGGTTTTTCAAGTCTGTATGATACATACTCTAAAGTTGCTTTGTCGTTAAGATCTTCAATAGGAAAAATACTTTTAAATACTCTGTCAAATCCTTTAGTTAAATCACCTGCTTCAGGGTTGAAGAATGTTAATTCATCGTAGGAATTTTTTTGAACTTCTATTAAATTAGGAATGGATAAACTTTCTTTAAGTTTTCCGAAACTCTTTCTAATATTTTTCTTTTCGGTAAAAGATATTTGCATCTATGTCTTGATACTGATTAAGTTTAATTAATCAGTACTTAAAAATTTCCTGTTAATTTATTTAAGTTCTACTTTTGCCCCTGCAGCTTCTAACTTAGCTTTGATTTCTTCTGCTTCTTTTTTTGGTACACCTGCTTTTACTTCTTTAGGTGCGCCTTCAACTAAGTCTTTGGCTTCTTTAAGACCAAGAGAAGTTGCTGCTCTTACTTCTTTAATTACATTAATCTTTTTATCACCTGCAGAAACAAGCATAATTGAAAAGTCATCTTTATCTTCTGCCGCTGCTGTTGCACCTGCTGCTGCTGGAGCTGCTGGAGCCATAGGGGTAACACCCCATTTTTCCTCCAATTGTTTTGAAAGATCTGCTGCTTCAGCAACAGTCAAATTTGATAAGTCTTCGATAATTTTATTTAGATCTGGCATAATTTACTCTTTAGGTTGTGTTTCAGAATTTTCTGGGGGTAAACTACTCATTTTTTCTGATCGTGCAAGCAAAATACTTACTAATTTTGATGCAGATGCATTCAAAATACCCACAATATTAGCCCTTGCTTCGTCTAAAGTAGGCAAATTCGCGACATTCATTACTCCAGCTTGGTCAAGAATTTCATTTTCCATCATTCCACCAATCAATTTAAGATTCTCATTATCTTTTGCAAACTTAGATAAAATTCGAGCTGACATAATTGCATCTTCTCCAAATGCAACAGCTGTTGGACCGGTAAATAAATTTGATAAATCTTTACACTTAGTTTTTTCTAATGCTAATTTTGTAATTCTATTTTTTGTAATTTTGAAAATTATTCCATGTTCTCTCATTTTTGATCTTAATTCATCTAATTGAGTCATTGTCAGCCCTTGATAATGAGTTACCATAACTGCTTTACTGTTTTCAAATTGCGTTGACATTTCAGCAATATAGTTTTTCTTTTGCTCTTTATTCATCATAACTTAAATATTTTTCCCTAATTTTAATTTATACGAAACACCCATTGTTGATGTTAAAAATGCTGTTCTTATTAGATCTCCTTTTATTGTATTGTTTGATTTTTCTTTCTCGAGTGTATCTATCACTGCATTAAAATTTTTGATTAACTTCTCATCACTAAAAGATTTTTTTCCTATACTTACACCAATGTTTCCATCTTTATCATTTCTAATTTCTGCTTGACCAGATTTTGCATCTGAAATTGCTGTTTTTAAATTTTCAGTCACAGTTCCAAGTTTAGGGTTGGGCATCAAACCTTTTGGTCCTAATACCTTTCCTAATTTCGACAATTTAATCATCATAGAAGGAGTACAAATTAATTTTTCAAAATTCATTTCCCCATTTTTAATTTTTTCTATAAATTCATCACTACCTACAATATCTGCACCTGCACTTTTTGCTTCATCAGATTTTGCATCCTCACATACGACTGCAACTTTTATTTTTTTACCAGATCCACCAGGAAGGTTTACTACAGTTCTAATATTAATCTCATTTTTTTTTTGTTTGTTGTTAATTTGAAAACTTAAATCAACTGACTCATCAAATTTAGTTGTGCAATTTTTTTTGATTATTGGAAGTAATTTTTCAATTACTTCAGAAGGAAGTTCTGTAGTTTTTTCAGGAAGTTTTTTGAATCTTTTTGAAGTCATAATTAATCTTTTACCTCAATACCCATCGATCTTGCAGAACCAGCAATTATTTTGACCGCTTGATCTAAATCAAGGGCATTTAAATCTTCCATTTTTTGTTTAGCAATTTCTTCAGCTTGTTTCTTTGTTATTGATGCAACAATATTTCGGCCAGGTTCCTGGGAACCGCTCTTTAATTTTGCAGCTTCTCTGATAAAGAAAGACGCTGGCGGAGATTTTATTTTAAAGTCAAATTTTTTATCTTTATAAACTGTAATTTCAACTGGTACAGGTTTACCAGCTAACTTTTTAGTTTTATCGTTGAAGGCTTTGCAAAACTCCATTATGTTTACACCGCGTTGACCTAATGCAGGTCCAACTGGTGGAGCCGGATTTGCTTGACCACCTTTAATTTGTAATTTTATAAAACCACTAATTTCTTTTTTAGCTGCCATAAATTTAGCTTACTTTCTCCACTTGATTATATTCTAAATCAACTGGTGTTGGCCTTCCAAATATAGAAACTGACACCTTAAGTCTAGACTTTTCTTCATCAATTTCCTCAACCATACCACTAAATGAGGCAAACGGACCATCTATAACTTGAACTTTTTCACCAACCGCATATTCAATAGCTGATTTTGGTTGGGCAACCCCATCTTTAATTTGACCTAAAATTTTATCAATTTCTTTATCAGATACAGGGACGGGCATACCTTTCGTGCCCAAAAAACCACTAACACGTTTTATGTTTTTTATCATGTGATAAATATCATTATCCATTTCACTCTTAATTAAAACGTAGCCTGGGAAATATTTTTTTTTTCTTTGAATTCTTTTACCTCTTTTAACTTCAGTTACATCATGAGTTGGAACAATAATTTCTTCAAATTTTTCAGAAATCTTAGCTTTATCTGCTTCTTCTTTGATAAGTCCTGCAACTTTATTTTCAAAACTAGAGTGAGATTGAACTATGTACCAATTTTTCATTAAATACTCACCTTAAGTAACAATTCTAAGAAAAATTTTAAAACCTGATCTAACAATAGAAAAAACAAAGACATAACTACTGCCATCGCAAAAACCATCAATGCACCCTGAAGTGTCTCTTTTCCTGTGGGCCAAGAAACTTTGAATGCCTCTTGTTTTACTTCTTGTATAAATTTAATCGGGTTCTTCATAATTATTAATTTTATATTGGCAGGAGCAGAGGGACTCGAACCCTCAGCCTCCGGTTTTGGAGACCGGCGCTCTACCAATTGAGCTACACTCCTATATAGAGTTTACTCTATAATCTTAGTTACTACTCCAGCTCCAACAGTTCTTCCACCTTCACGAATAGCAAAGTTCAATTTCTCTGACATCGCAATTGGTGTAATTAGCTTAACCGTAAATTTAGCGTCATCTCCAGGCATCACCATTTCAGTACCAGCTGGCAATTCTACCTCACCAGTTACATCTGTAGTTCTAAAATAGAATTGTGGTCTATACTTTGTGAAAAAAGGTGTATGTCTTCCACCTTCTTCTTTTTTAAGTACATACGCTTGAGCCTCAAATTTAGTATGTGGTGTAACAGAACCTGGTTTACAAAGAACTTGTCCTCTTTCAATATCAGTTCTTTCTACACCTCTTAAAAGTACTCCAACATTATCTCCTGCCTCACCAGAGTCTAAAAGTTTTCTAAACATTTCAACACCAGTACAAACTGATTTTTTAGTTTCCCTAATACCAACTATTTCAAGCTCATCACCAGTTTTAAGTACACCTGACTCAACTCTTCCGGTTGCAACAGTACCTCTTCCTGAAATTGAAAAAACATCTTCAACAGGCATCAAAAAATCTTTGTCTTTTGGTCTATCTGGTTGTGGAATAAATTCATCGACGTTCTTCATCAATTCTAAAATTGAATTTTTTCCAATTTCATCATCTCTTCCTTCAACAGCTGCAAGTGCAGAACCTTTAGCAATAGGAGTTTTATCACCTGGGAATTTATAAGAAGTTAATAATTCTTTGATCTCTTCTTCGACTAGATCAATCATTTCTTTATCATCAACTTGATCTACTTTATTTAAGTAAACACATATAGCAGGAACCCCAACTTGTCTGGCTAAAAGAATATGCTCTCTTGTTTGAGGCATAGGACCATCAGCAGCATTAACAACTAAAATTGCTCCGTCCATTTGAGCTGCACCTGTAATCATATTCTTTACATAGTCAGCATGTCCTGGGCAATCTACGTGTGCATAATGTCTTTTTTCAGTTTCATACTCAACGTGTGCTGTTGAAATTGTTATTCCTCTCTCTTTTTCCTCCGGAGCTTTATCAATTTGATCATATGCAACAGCCTGTGCACCACCAGTTTCTGATAAAACTTTAGTGATAGCAGCAGTTAAAGTTGTTTTACCATGATCGACATGACCGATTGTTCCAATGTTACAATGCGGTTTATTTCTTACAAATTTTTCTTTTGACATTACTTATATTCCTCACTTTTTTTTAAACTTTATTTTTCTTGGAGCGGGTAAAGGGAATCGAACCCTTACATCCAGCTTGGAAGGCTAGCGTTCTACCATTGAACTACACCCGCACAACCCCAAGAGTAACACTCCAGTGTTATTAAAGATTATTGAATGGTGGAGGGGGAAAGATTCGAACTTTCGAAGACCGAAGTCAACGGGTTTACAGCCCGCCCCATTTGACCGCTCTGGAACCCCTCCCTTAGGGGAAGTGTCCCCTTGTTCAATAAAGCTTCAAACAACAAGCGTTTTATATATTTTATTTGTCCAAATGCAATACGTGATTTAGTGGGAAAATATTTAAAAAAACGTGTAAAACAAAGGTAATTTTATGAATAAATCATCTTTTTTTATCATTGGTCAACATGCTGTAATTGAGGCACTGCGTAATCCTAAGAGAAAGGTTTTAAGAGTATTCTTAACAGAAGAAAGTAAGAAAAATATTCATAAAAAAAGTCCTAATAAAAACTTGTTAAATAATGTCAAAGTATATTTTAAAACAAAAAAAGAGCTTGATAAGTATAGCACTAGAGAAAATCTACAACACCAAGGATATGTTGCAGAAATTGAACATATTCAAAAACCAATTCTTAAAGAGTATATCAAAGAAAAGAATAATGTTACATTTATTTGTCTTGATGGTGTAACTGATCCAAGAAACATAGGATCTTTAATAAGAAGTGCTGTCTCTTTTGATATCAATGGGGTAATTATTAAAGAAAGAAACTTTCCTAGTGAAAGTAAACTTATGTATAAAGCAGCAAGTGGGGCAATTGAGTATATCAATATTTTTGAAGTTTCTAATATCAATTCAACACTGAAAAATCTAAAAGAAAAAAATTTTTGGGTGTATGGCTTTGATGGTAATGGAAAAGAAGACTTCACTGATATTGAGTGGAAAGGAAATATTATATTATTATTTGGATCTGAGGGATCAGGGATGCATAAACACACATCCAAATATGCAGATTTTTTAGTTAAGATTAAGATAAATAAAAAAATTGAAAGCCTAAATATATCAAATAGTGCCGCAATTGTATTTCATCATTTAAGTTATCTAAAAAAAAAGAGTTGATTAATTAATAAATAATTAATAACTATTGCGCATGCCCTTGTAGCTCAGCTGGTAGAGCAATTGATTTGTAATCAATAGGTCCGCGGTTCGAATCCGTGCGGGGGCACCATTAAGAAGTTTCTTTTCTCAATTGCTCTATTTTAATTTTCTTTTGCAAACTTCTGTTTCTATCATAAAGAAGATTAAATTTAATTTTTTGATTAGTTTTCACTATAATATTTTTTGCATTTCTAACCTCAATATTGTCAGCAACAGCAGAAATTGGTCTTTTTTTTGAATTTAAGTTTCTGATATTTATTTTCGATTTATCACTTACAACTTTACCCTTCCATCTTCTTGGTCTAAATGGACTTATTGGAGATATAGATAATCTTTTTGAATTCAAACTTAATATAGGTCCGTGAACTGATAAATTATAAGCAGTACTTCCGGCAGGTGTGGAAACCAGTACACCATCAGAGACAAGTTTTTTTATGACTTGTTTAGAACCATGATAAATAGATAAAGAAGCTGCTTGCCTACTTTGTCTTAGAATTGAAACTTCATTTATAGCTATATGTTTTTTAGTTTGATTTTTGTTATTTCTAACAACCATTTCTAGCGGAGAGATGGTTATCATTCTTGCTTTATGTAAATTGCTTATGATATTTTTTGATGAAAATTTATTCATTAAAAAACCATAACTCCCAGAATTTACACCATAAAAAAACTTTTTTGATTTTCTGTTCTTTTTTAGTGTTAGCAGCATGAAACCATCACCACCAATAACAATTGTAATGTTGGATCGTTTAATATTATTTTGTTTAATTTTTTTTTGGATTAATGATTTTATTTTTAAAGATTTTTGATTTTTATCAGATATGATTTGAACATTATTCATCTAGTGGTGCCCTCGGCCAGACTCGAACTGGCACTCCGCAAGCGGCAAGGATTTTAAGTCCTTTGTGTCTACCAATTTCACCACGAGGGCATGAGTTATTTTCATGAGTATTTATGATAATATTTATAATTGAACAAGGTGAATAAGTAAATTTTTTTTGTTATGAAATTCAACTTACTTTAAAAGTTTCTCATCTTTGAAATTAAATTTAAGTATAATATTTTATCTAATCAGATCTTAGGCAGAGTTTTTAGAAATATTTTTTTTTGCTGTTTCCATAAATTCACTCATTTTTTCCCTAATTTCTTGGTCGATATCGTTAAAACCTCCGAGAGACAAATCATTTTTAACTTTTTTAAAAACATCTTCATCACCTGGTTCTGCCAAATCAGATTTTATTACTTCTAAAATATAATTTTCTTTATCTTTATCAGTTTTGTTAAGCTTATCTGCAACCCACTCACCTAAAAGCTTGTTTCTTTTAGCATTAATCTTAAATAAAGTTTCCTCATCATGGGCAAATTTACTTTCAAAACCTTTTTTCCTATCATCAAATGAGCTCATATATAATTATATTAGTTAATACTTATTTTTAGTTTTTGAGGCTATATAATCCATTAAGGCTAACAAAACTCCAGATAAAACAAAAACTAAGTGGATTGCTATTTGCCATTTAATATTTCTGTCATCTAAATTTTCAATATTCATAAAAGCTTCTAATAAATTAATTCCTGATATTGCAACTATGGAACCAACCAATTTTAATTTAAGTCCGCTAAAATCTACTTTTCCCATCCATGATGGTTTATCTTCACTATCTCTTGCTGCTCCAATTTTAGATACAAAATTTTCATAACCAGCAAAAAGTATCATTAAAACTAAATTTCCAATTAATGCTAAATCAAGTATATGGAGAACAAAAAGTAAAAGATCTTTTATGCTAAGACCTATAAATAAAGGAATATAATGTAAAAATTCCTGAACAACTTTTAACGTGATAACCGCTAATGATATTGAAAGAACAATATACACTGGCGCCATAAACCATCTGCTGGCAAACATTGATTTTTCTAAAGAATTTTCAATGTAGTCTTTTAATGTATTTTTTTCTTTCATAAGATTAATTCTATTTATTTATTTGAAAGATACAAGATCAAAGCAGATACTTCTATTATTATTAGTGCCTCGATCATTTTAATTCTTCATCTTCAAGAAACTCCTCTAATGTATTTACCATCTCCTCTTTAGTTTCATTTGTTGCTTTTTTTGATATTTCCTCCTCTTTAATCAACTTGTTTGCTTTGTTTAAAAAAAAATAAAAATAAAAATATCCGCCTGCAATTGAAAGGATTAAAGCATTCTTAATAATAAATGATAATCCAATATAGCTTTCCTCAAATTTAGTTTTATATTCAACATAATTTAGATATTCATTATGAAAGTAAAAAATCAAAAATATGGCTATGGCTAATAAGAGAATTCCACCTATTCTTTCCCTTAACCAAAGATATAAACGTCCATACAAAAATTGTTTTGTTAAAAATTTAAGCATTTAAAAATTTGCTATTCCAAACATTGCTAAAATTGTAGTCAATCCTCCCTTTAAACCAAGATTTTTAATAATTTTCTTTTCTTCTCTAGCAATCATTTTTCTCATTTCTTCTTTTGTAAAATCACTTTCTTTTTTTTGAGCAAATTCTAATTTTTCTTTAATACTCTCTATTGCTTTCTTACGTATAAGTTTTTTACCATACTTAATTGATGCTTCGGTAGCTTCTTTTGATTTTTCTAAAGTTGAATTTGCTGTATTTTTAATTTTATCAAGCATAAGTTATTTTCATGAGTGTTATGGCAATATTTATAATTCAACAAGATGAACAAGTAAATTTTTTTATTTTATCCCTAAAACTTTTGATAATTCATTTAGTGTCGCATTTTTTTTGGATTGATTACCATCAATTGTCTGACAAATCTTTTTTAAATCGTCAAAAAGCAAATTTTTATCACTTTTTAACAAGTGTGAAGCTTCAGTAAATGAGTCGTTTACTTTTTTTCTTAACATATCTTTATTAGAAATTTTAAGAAATGAAATAGCTTTTAAAGCTTTTTTTTCTCCAAACTGTTTTATAAATTTACCCTGCTCGGATTTAGTAAATTTTTTGTCAATAAGATATAAATTTAAAGATCCCCAAAGTAATGCTCTATCAATTATCTCTTTATTTGATACTTCAATCTCATTACCAATAACTTTCTTTATTGAATTTTCAATTTTTTTATCAATATCAGAAATACTATATGATCCTTTTTTTTTGGTTTCAAAAAATTCATGATATTCTTTTGTCATCGAAAACCAAATTAAAGCTTGCATTCTAATTAAAAAACTTGGATGAGTACTAAATAGTTGAGTTTCACTTTTTCCCAAAGTTTCAAGTTCTCTCAATTGATCTAAATATGCTGAAAACTTAAAATTTAAATGTTTATCATTTAAACCTGATGCGAGTTTCAAATTTGTTCTTAAAGATGACTCAAGATCACCACATGCAAGAAATCCAATTCTATCGGCACTGATTTCTGCAGCTCGACCTAGATTTAAAATATTTAATTTTAAACTTCTATTTTCAGTAGTTTGAGGATTTGGATATAAGGCATGTTGATATATATAATGAGCAACTTCATGACCTATTACAAACTCTAATTCTTTATCATTTAATAACTCAATAAGCTTTGAGGTTAAAATAATATATGGTTTAGACGATACAGACATTAGATTGCAGGATGCATTAGCTTGATAAGTGTCAGATGTTACAAAAAAATCAAATTGGTTTTCGACTTTCAATTTTCTAAAAACTGATTTTATAGATTTATAAACTTGTGGAATAATATCTTCGGTAATTCTAATTGAAGTTGACAGTAAATTTGATAAATGACTTTCGTCTAAAACATCAGATTTTTTAAATTCATTAATATTAATTCCAAATTCGTCAGGGTTATCGCTGGAGAACTTATATTTATCAAAAAAATCCATTAACAATTATATTGTTTTCTCAAATCAGCAATGGCTTTTATCATTTCTTTAGCTCTTTTTTTTCTTTTTGGATCTTTGTGTGTGGTCTGACCTTTCCATTTTGAATATTGTTTTGTTAAAGATCTACATTTTTCTTTATCTGTCATATCATCAGAAAGGCCAAATGTTGTTTCGGATGGTTTTTCTAAAGTTTCAATTTTTTCAACATTAGCAACAACTTTGTTTTTCATATCTCTAAAAGTTTTCAGATCTATATTTGTTGTTTTTGCGATCTTATTAATAAATACCTCTTCTTCTTTGCTTAGTTTTCCATCTGCGCTAGATATATTTAATAATAATTCAATTGCCTCATATTTTTGTGTTTTGGATGCAATTTTATTAAACTCTTTAACTAAATCTGAAATTGAAATTCTTTTTGCTTTTGCAGATGTGTACGTTTCTTTAATAAATTTTGAAAAATGTTTCTTTCTTTCTGCTTGTTTGTCCTCTTCTAATAAATTAGTTAAATTTTTTGCCCAATCTTTAATTACATTAAGTTCTTTTTGATCTAAATGACCATCAGATGCAGCCATGCACATCGCTAATTTAATCGTTAAATCCTCAACTTTGTCTTTATTGATTACAGCGTCCAAATAACCAACATCTTTATAAGAAAAATCTACTAAATCACTTGCATGGTAAATTATTTTACTTGTATCATCATAGCCACCAAAAGTTACCTGTGTGTCAGCATCACATATATTGACAACAAATTTTAATCGTCTTTTACCACTATGAGGGGGTACTATAAATTCAGAAGGTACAAAAAATAATGCTGTATTTTTGGGATAATAAGTTGATTGAGATACATCCATAACAAATTCTTTACCAAAAACTCTTTTATATTGACTATTTTCTGCGTAAGCCTCGTGTGCAGTCACAACAGTTGTACCAATTTCATCATCATTTTTATCAGTATTGTCATAACAACTTAAAATTATTTTAATTTTATTATGATATGCTGTCCCAATTAAACCCGATGCATTAATTATAAAGCATTTAAAATTAATATTTAAATTTCTCTCTTTTTGTAAAGCTTTGTCTGGAATTTGATGTTTTACTGAAATTGCGAAAGCATCAATGTCATCTCCCGCTTCATCTTGATATTTACCAGAACCACCTGAAGAAAAGGCACCTTTAATAACTGCCCAAATGACAACTACAACTAACCAAATTAAAATACCTTCCATTGTCTACTCTATATCAAAATCTAGATTATCTTTTAAATCTTTAAAAGTTTTTGAACCTTCAGGTTTCAATGATAGTTCTGTCTTTTTTCCAGATTTTGTCTCTTTAAATATACAATGAACTTTTCCACTTAGATCATAAGAATATGTAACTTCAATTTTTTCTCCCTGTTTAGCATTTTTTGCTAGAGCAAGGTCTTCTTCTCCAATAGTAATGACGAACTCAATATCCTCCTCAGGTTCCTCACTTTGAGTGACAGTGCATTTAATAGACTCTTGCCCATCGTATAAAACGGCATATTCTTTTGTAATTGAGGCTGGTAATTTTGTATCTCTTGGAATTATTATACTATTAATTTTCATTGCCTGATTTCTTTCAGGATCTACCGCTGCAATTATTGTTCCTAAATTATGGTTACAAATATCCCTCATTTCCACTTTTGAAATAGCTTTTTTTTGTGCCGAGTTAAGCCCCTCTTTATTTTGAAGACCTGCAAAAATAGCAGCACCACAAGCTACTGCTTCATCAACATTAACTCCTTTGGTAGGATTTTTTTTCATTACTTTTTTAATTATTTCGTTAATAATTGGTATTCGAGTACTGCCACCAACCAATAATATCTGACTAATATTACTTGCTTTAATTTTTGCTTTTTCAAGTGCATCCTCCATAGACATTTTTATTTTTTCTAAAAATGTATCAATTGAATTTTCAAACTCTTTTCTTGAAATATCTATTTTTAAAGGTCCTTTTGGACCCTCTATTATATCTGACACTTTTTCTTTTGTTGACAATAATTTTTTAATTCTCTCAGCAATATCAAGTATAACTGGATCTTTTTCATCCAAACCTTTGCCTTTTGATTTTTTATATTTTTTATCTAATAACTTAATTATTTCACGATCAAAGTCTTGACCTCCTAAATGTTTATCACCAACTGAAGTCATTATATCCACTTTTTTACCAACAACTTTTGCTATTGAAATATCAAATGTCCCACCTCCTAGATCAAAAACCATTACTCTTCCATTTAAAGAAACATTGGGCATATTTGCGTAATGTAAGATCGCTGCAGTAGGTTCATTAATTAATTCAACATCTAATTTTGATAATTTTGCTGCCTCTAAAGTTGCACCTCTAGCTCTATCAGCAAATTGAGCTGGTATTGTAATTACAGCTTTTTTTACTTTTGAGGTATAGTCTGAAAGCTTAGATAAAATTAATGAAGAAATTTGAGATGGTGTATAACCTTTTGATTTACCATTATCATCAATAAACTTTCCATCTTTTAATGAATAAATAACATCATTTTCCATTTGGCTTTTAACTTCAAAAACTACTTTATCTCTTTTAGTAACAGCTGCATCTTTTGCTTTTTCACCAACAATAACTTTATCTTTGCCAAAATATACAACTGATCTAGTAATTCTATTCCCGCTTTCTGGATCTGAAAGAACCTCCGGATTACCAAGATCATCAAGTTCAGCTATTGCTGAAAATGTTGTGCCTAAATCAATACCGATTATTTTACTCATGTATCTTTTATGTTATCATTATTTTTTTTAAACTCATATACTTTTACTAAAGCTTTTCTAATTACTTTAGTATTACTATCTGTGAGTTGTATTTTATACCCATCTTTTAAAACTTCATAAATTAGGTTATTTTTTTTTTCATCATCTGTTTTTTCTGTATTAACATCAACCTCACAACCATGATCATCTAAACTTTGAGAATTTAATTTTGGTTTAAAAGGTTCAATTCCTGAATTACTTAAAATTATAATTAATTTATCTTTAGTGGTTGAAAAATAAGACCTTAAAATTTCATCTTTGATTTCAATTTTTTTTTCTGCGTTTTCAATAAAATCAATTGTCTCTATTACTCCATTTATAATTGATTTATTTTTTGAATAATCATATCCTTTTTTATATTCTTTTAGCTCATCATTTTTTTCTCTCGCTACTTTTTCAAATGGAGAGATCTTATCATCCACCTCTTTTAAAATTAACTTAGCATCTTTATATTGATTATTTATATTATCGTTAAGCTCTTTGTTGTATTTTCTAATTTCATCAATTAAATTTTCTATTTTTGCATTTGTTTCTTTAGGAAACTCAATTAAATTTAAATTATTTTTATCAGAACTTTTTATTTTTGAATAAAGTTTGAAGAACAAAATTAAAGATAATATCAACAATATTATCAGAAGAGCGTATATTGATAAGGACATATAGTTCATACAAATTATCCTAGGAGAGTGATTAAATCATATAATTCAATTCTGTGTCTAGTAATTATTTTATTTGCATTATTAACACCAAGTAACTCTCATGCTACTGTAAGGCCTTTTATCGAACTTTTTGAGCAAATTTTCAAATTTCTAGGTAAACGTGGTGATGATGTTCCTGTTGCAGAAAAAAATATTAATTCCTCTAATTACTTTTGTAAAAAGCTTTAATGAAAGGTTTATTTTTTTTTCCTTTTTTTTACTACTTTTTTTAACGGATCTGGACCATATTGATTTTTGCCTTTTGTTCCATCAGCTATCATCATGAATAAAAGAATTAAGCCTCCGATAAAAGGTATAAGAGACAACAAATAATAAAATCCTGATTTATTTGTGTCATGTAATCTTCGAACTCCAACAGATATGAGTGGAATAGCAATAAATATTATTATACCTAAACAAATAAAAACTATTGCTTCATTATTTGAAATTATCATTACTATATAGCTAATAACCCAGATTAGTTGAAACCACCAAAATTCGGATTTAGAAGCTCTTCCCTTAAAGACAAAATATTTTTTTACGCAAGTTGAGACTGATTCACCAAATGTCATATGAAATTATGTTAGCATTGTCTCCAAAAGAGAGTCAATTGTATTATCTGATTATTATAGATTGTCTAATTTTATATTTTTTTTTGTTGATTTTCACTTTTTTTATTTATTTGCATCTTTTTAAATTGAGAATGGAGAGCAATAGAGTAGACAATAACAACCCCTAAAACCATAAAATGAGCAGGATGTGGTAAGAAATTATATAAACCATGTATCATAAAAGGAATTAAAAGACATAAGACTATATATTTTTTTTTAGCAGTAAATGCATACAACCCAAAATAAAATCCCATTACACACCCCATTAGTCCGTGCATAGGTATTGCCGAGTATGATCTCCACACAGCCATTTGATAAGGATCAACTCCAAATTCCCCTGATAGTCTAAATACATAATCATAGTTTTCATAGGTTGCAAAACCTAATGAAACAGCAACACCATAAACAATCCCATCCATAGGTTCATTAAATTCATTTCTTTGTAAAACTATAAAATATAAAATCACAAACTTCAAAAGTTCCTCAGACCAAGCAGCGCTCAAAAAACTTGAAGATAGTCTGTTGGAAAAGTCTGAACCATCATTAAATGTTTCATACATAAAATCATTTATTATTCCAGCTGGTAAACAAATTAATATCCCAAGAAAAAAAACTAAAGCAACAGTTTGTTTTGGTTCTTTAAATTTATCTGAAAAGAAAAAAAAAGCTAATATGATTAGTGACGGAACAATAGTTATAAGAAGTGTTGTCATAATATTTTAGCAACTAATATTGTTTCTTTTATTAAATTCAATAAAATCACTATGCTTATATTGTAATTCAAGACTTGAGCCATATAAAACTGGTTTCTCTTTAATTATACTACAATAAGTTGCTTTATTCTTTTGATAAATTCTTAAAAGATCATCTTGATTTTTAACTAAATCAAATGTTCCAGCATACCAAAATTCATCTGTTATCGAAGAAATTGAAAATGAACTATCTGAAGCTACATAAGAATTCAAAACTTGAATAAATTTACTTGTACTAGAAATAACAATTTGATCATTATCTCTCTCTTTGAATTCCCAATCAAATTCTACCTGAGATCCATCTCGCATATAACTTTCCATTTTTCCATCTTTAGACATATCTGCTGGTTGGACATGTGTATTAGCTTGATTGTCAGAACGATTATAAACACCTTTAAAAAATTCATAACCTCCAAATGAAATTATGGTGACACTTCCAGGTCTTAAAAAAAGCGCTGTATTAAAATCTTCCTCAATAAGTAATGAATATTTTGAGTTATCTTCAGATTTTTTCCATGAGTCAACTTCTTTAGACCCAATTTCCCTTCTCTCTCCTGTAATTTCAGTAGTGTATGGATTTTCTCTTTTCTGTATATCACCCTTTTCAATTTTTTTTACTAATTCATCAAACCATTCTGGTTTTCCGTATTTGCCAGGAGTTTTTGTTTTTTTTGTTGCAAGTATTTCATCCTCAGAATAAGGATAATCTCTACAATCTATTTGAAATTTCCAACTATTCATTGAAAAGCCAGTTTGATCTACATAAGCGTAAATGCTTGTTATTTTGTTATCTATTAATGATAATCTATTCTTATAACTATAAGTAACTTGTTTCGGTTTTTCACCAACCTCTATCTTATTTTCATAATTTATAATTGACCCATTTTTTTTGAATTCTAAAGTGCCACCATACATTCCTGTAATTAAAGAAAGATCAACATCATCTGAAATATCTGCTAACAATTCTTCATTCAAACTGACAAGAATCTTTATTTCTTTACCTAAAAATCTTGAATAGTCTTCAGGTGCTATTTTTGCCATTTCAAGATCAGATCTTTTAACTAAACAAAATCCCTCTAAAATTTCTGATTTTAAAATTGTGGTGAAATTAATAAGGAAAATTGTTAATAAAATAAGTTTTGCTTTAAACATTTAATTATCGTAACATAAAATTATGAATAAAGTAATTGGGGCAATACTAATTATTATAGGGATTGCAGATTTCGCATTAGGAAATTTTGGTAATATAAATTTAACTTACTTTTTAGGCCCATTATCTACTTTTACACCATATGTTTTTGGGGGATTAGGCTTATTGATATTAAACTCAAGTCCAAGTAATGATGATGATGACCCTGCTTTAGATAGATTCAAAGACAAAAAATAAAAAAAATAATTATTCTTTTACACTACCAGCAGTAAGACCGCTGACCAAATATTTCTCAAAATATATGAAAATAAAAAGTACAGGTAAAGTTACAATTACAGAGCCTGCCATCAAATATTGACGTGGTGTTTCTGCATCTCCGCTTAAATATTGAATAGCTCTTGATAAAGTAAAAGATTTAGGACTATCTAAAAACATCAATGAAAAAAGAAATTCATTCCAAGCAATCATAAAGACATAGAGTGCAACAGATGCAATAGCTGGCAAACTTAATGGAATAATAATCTTTAAAATTATGCCAAACCAATTCTGACCATCCATGATGCCAGCATCTTCAATTTCTTTTGGAATACTTTTAAAATAACCTTGCAACATATAAATAGCAACCGGCAAAGTTGTGGCTGTATAAACAATCAATAAACCAAAAATTGAGTTTCTTAATCCAAGTTGACTAAATACAGTATATAAAGGGATAACCAACACTATAGCTGGAAACATATAGATAATTAAAATCGAGGTTGATAAAAAGTTTTTGCCAAAGAAGTTTAATCTAGCAACAGCATAAGCTGCAGGGATTGCAAATAATAATGTGACAATAACAGTTCCAATTGATACAGCTGAACTTATTAAAATATATCTGCCAAAATTATAAGTTTCAAAGATTACAAAATAAGATTTAAATAAATCAGTTAGGCTTTTTGTAAAATCTAAACTAAAATCTAAAGGATTAACTAATAAAGCGATCTGTGTTTTAAAACTGGTAACCAGCATAATGTAAAATGGAAATAAAATTACAAATGCAAAGAAAACAATGCCAAATAAGGTGATAAAATCGAAAATAATTTTTTCAGATATAAAATCTTCCTTTAAAGATTGCATGCTATATTTCTTAAGTTTGTTCGTAAAAAATAAATTGATTAAGAAAACCCCAAGGATATACCAATATGGAGATGTCTCATTTAAGTAAAAATATAAAATTGAAAATATAATCGATAATGAAAAAATCTTTATTAAGTGATTAATTTTATTACCGATTAAGACAAATGCTAAAGATAACAAGATACCAATTAAGAAAACAGGTGTGACGTTTAAATTAGTAAAGCTTAAACCTTGCAGAGTAGCCATGATCTTCCAAATTGACAAAATACATGTCAGAAAAAAAGATGAAATAATCAAAAATATTATAAGAGACTTAAACTTCATTAGCCTTCTTTCCAATTAATCTAAAATAAACAACCATAAAACTAAGAAGTAACATCACAATGACTATTGAAACCGCTGAGCCCATCCCAATATCTGATACTGCAAACCCTTGCTGATAAACATTAATAGGTAAAGTTCTTGTGCCTGATGCACCACCCGTTAATAAAAAGATATCTTCAAATTTATTAAAGTTCCAAATAAACCTAATCATAAATAAAATTGAGATGATCGCTGTAATTTGAGGCAGTGTAATATGGATAAATTTTTGAATTGGGCTTGCTCCATCCACCTCCGCTGCTTCATACAAACTTTGTGGTATTGCCTGCAATCTCGCTAGAATAAAAAGAAAAGCGAGTGGAAAATAGCGCCAAATTTCAAAAAAGATAACTGTGGTTAAAGCTAACCTTAATTTAAATTCAAAACCTAAAATACTCATGGTTATGTATTTTTGACCTAATAAATTTATTGGTTGCTCTATGATATTAAAATTAACCAATAATGCGTTTAAAGTTCCACTATTTGGATCTAGTAATAAAGTCCAAGTATAAGCTAAAGCAACTACAGGTCCCACATAAGGGAAAAGTAAAATACCTCGCATATATGTTCGACCTTGAATATTTTGATTGACTAATTGTGCTGCTAGAATTCCAAAGATAATAGCACCAACTGTACCAAAAAAAGTGAAGTAAAATGTAGTTAAAAGTAATTCAACAAAATTATTTTCATAAAAAACTTTTTTAAAATTTTCTAAAGTAAAATTTGTAGTGAGTAGTGGGTTATCTGCTTTCCCACTTAAAATTGGTTTTTGAGATTTAATTATTTTTTTATCAATTATTTCACCATTATTATTTTGTATAATGATTTCAAAATTTTCCCTATATTTTGCCTGCCAATTTCCAAAATTACAAACAACCTTTTTAGATTGAAAATTACATCTTGGATCAAGATTGACTGGTGAAACATTTGTTGGAAATTTATCTTGAAACTGAACATTTCTTATTTCTTGAATTAAAGAACTATTTCTTAATTTATAAATAATTTTAAATTCTGATTGATTGTCTGAAATTGATTTAACAATTTTTTTTGCTCTTGGTTCAGGAATTCTAATATCTTTTAATTCAATATCTTTGAAACTGATCCAAACATTGGCAAATATAGGAAATAATACAATAGCAAAAACTAATAAGACTGCAGGTAAAACTAAAGTGTAAGCAGTTCTTTTTTCTAATTTTGATAATGAATCACTCATAATAAAAAGCGGATAATAAAATATTATCCGCTCTTTATAAATTTATTATTTAAAACTTAGCTAATTCAGCGTTAATTTTCTTAACTGCTTCATCAACTGAGATTTGATCATCAATATATTCTCTAGTGATTCTATTTAAGAATTGAGAATTAATGATTTTTGATGCTCGAGATAGTTCACCCTCTTTAACACCCCATCTGTTTGCAGTATCTAAACCTGCAACGATGTTATCAATAACATCTGCAGAATAAAGATCTGTTAAAGGAGCTTTTCTATCAACACCTACTGGTAATTTACTCCAAGCTTTAGTGTAAGCACTAGGATCACTCTTGTTTCCTCTTCTTACTGGAAACTTTCCTTCTGGAGCAATTCCTAATGTAGCTGTATAACCTTCACTCATAGAATACTCTATGAACTTTTTAGCTTCATCAGTATCTGCATCAGCAGTAATACCAAAGTATCTCACATCAGCCCAAGCAGCACCTTTTTTATTATTCGGTCCACTAAAATTAGTAATGAAACCAGTTTTAGAAGCTAACTCCGGTGATGTTGGATCACTATTAATTGTTGGCGGAGCAGAGTCTCTTAAACCTGCTAACTCATCCATAATAAATGGCGACCAAATAATCATTGGTGTTTTTCCAGCAAAGTATAAAGCTCTTGATTGTTTCCAGAATAATTCTCCTGGAGGGCTTGCTTTTGCAATTACTTTATAAAATTCTAAAGAATTCTTTAAAGCTTTCCCTTGCTTTTTAGTTCCACCTTTTTTAACAAAATTAACTCCATTAGCTAAAAGTACATGCTCAAGTACTTGGCTCATAAAGTTTTCATCTGTTTTAGTAGCTGCTACAAAGCCGAACATGTCATTGCTTGATAATGCATTCACTGCTTTAACGATGTTTGCATATGAAGTTGGTGGCTCTAAACCAGCTGCTGCAAATAGATCCTTTCTATAAACAACCATTTGCGTCCAGCCATCAACTGGAACAGCTGCAATTTTTCCACCCTTCTTAGCCATATTTAATGCGCCCGGTGCAAATGTTTTCTTACCTAACGACTTAACTACAGCGTTATTTGCATCAACATCTAATATGCCTGCCTCAGCCCATGGTAAAACATATTGAAGAGTGTGATAAATCACATCTGGAAGATCTCCCGCTGCTGCTGCTGCAGTAGCTCTTGTACCAAGATCTTTTTCTTCAATAGGTATGACTTCAACTTTGATGCCAGTTTTAGCTTCAAACGCTTTAGCCATCTCCTCTTGTTTTGCCATTCTTGCTGGTTGGACCTCTGTCGTCCAAAATTTAATATCCGCAAAACTAGTATTAGTAATTAGAAATACTAGAGCAAATATATTAATTATGATTTTTCTAATCATATATTCCCCCTCTTATATTGTTCCTCTCTGGTATTTAGTTTTCTCTAATCTACGCGATTTTTTCATTGCGATAAATCTACCAGTGTAATAAATTTTTAACAACATTTAATGGTTTGTTAAAATCCCTTTAAATCAAATAAATGTCAAAAATTGTTATTAAAAATCTCGAAAAATCTTTTGGCGAAAATAAAGTTATCAACAATTTTAACATAGACATAAAGGATGGGGAGTTCATAGTTTTAGTGGGTCCTTCAGGTTGTGGAAAATCAACTTTATTAAGAATGGTCTCAGGATTAGAGAGTATCGATCATGGAGAAATATTTTTAGATACAAAGTTAATTAATAACTTAATTCCTTTTAAACGTGAAATTGCAATGGTCTTTCAATCTTACGCTTTATATCCACACATGAATGTTTTTGAAAATATGTCATTTGGGTTAAAAATGGAAAAAATTTCAAAAAATGAAATTAATGAAAAAGTCAATCATGCAGCTGCAACACTCCAAATAGAAGATTTACTAGATAGAAAACCCAAACAACTTTCAGGCGGACAAAGACAAAGAGTTGCAATTGGTAGAGCGATTACAAGAAATCCTAAAGTGTTCTTATTTGATGAACCATTATCCAATCTAGATGCAGCTTTAAGATCTGAAATGCGAGTAGAAATTTCTAAATTACATAAAAAATTGAAAACAAATATTATTTATGTAACACACGATCAAATAGAGGCGATGACACTAGCTGATAGAATTGTAGTTCTAAATAAGGGAATAATCGAACAATTTGGAACCCCAAATGAAATTTACACTGATCCAAATAACATTTTTGTTGCAGAATTTATTGGTTCTCCAAAAATGAATATTATTAAGATTAATAAAGAACAAATTGTTAATTCAAACACCATAGAATTGTTTAAAAATAAAATAACTTTTGAAAATTTTGATTTTAAAGATGAGATTTATTTAGGTATTAGACCTGAAGATATAAGTATAAAAAATGATCGTGAAATTAAGTTAGAAGTTAAAGTAGACCTTATTGAAAATTTAGGTTTCGAAAAAATTATTTACGCCAAATTATCAGATACCCAAATTATTATCAAATCGTCAGAAGATATAAGCAATCAGCCACTTAAAATATCATTTTCGAAAGACAAGGTTTTATTTTTTGACAGAAATAAAAATAGAATAAGATAGATTTCTTTGAGTAAAAAATTTTCATTAATCATATTTACTGATTTAGATGGTTCATTGTTACATAGAGATAATTTTAAATTTGATGTGATAAAAGATTATATAAAAAGTCTTATTGATAAAGAGATTATTATTATTCCTAATACTAGTAAAACTGAAAAAGAGATAGATGGATTTATAACCGAACTTGGTTCAGATCTTCCTTATATATCTGAAAATGGATCTTCAATTCATGGGTTGAATTTAATTAATAGTAATTTTCCAAATAAAATAGTTCTTAGCAGAGATAAACAAGAACTAATCGAAATTTTTAATTCTAAAGTTCCTGAAAATCTAAAAGCTAAATGTAAATTCATTTCAAAAATGAATTCAAAAGAACAAACCAATATTTTTGGTCTTGAAGAAAATAATTTAAAAAATGCTTTAAATCGTAAATATACAATTCCCTTTTTATTTGAGGGTGACAAAACAGAAAAAAATAGATTATTAAAAATTTTAAGATCTTCTTCATTAACTATGCAAGAAGGAGGTCGTGTTTTAAACTTAGGAGATAATACAGATAAAGTTAAATCAATGAATCAAGTTCTTAAAATATATAAAAAAGTAGAAAGTAAAATAAAAGTCATAGCTGTGGGAGATAATTTCAATGATTTAGATATGTTGAGAAATTGTGATATTCCATGTTTAGTCTTTAATGATCAATTTAAACAAGATCAAATAAAAATAGATAATTTAATAGTTTCAAACAAGCCATCACCTGAGGGCTGGGCTGATGTGATTAAAACGGCACTAGTTAAACTAGACTATTAAGATTAAAAACCTGGCATGAGTGATTTTTCTCAAAATGGGGTAGTCTCAACTTTGCACGACTTTAAAACAAAGTCCACATCGGTCATTGAAAGTGAGCTATCAAAATTTTCAAAACAAAGAAAAATGGAATTAATTTTACCATGTCTTTATTCTGAATTAGAGGGAACAGCTTTACCAAAAATAGTAGAGGAAATAAGTAAAACAAAATATTTAGATCACATAATTATCGGATTAGATAAAGCAAATGAAGCACAAGCAAAAAAAGCTTGGAAATTTTTTAAGAAATTAAAATCACCTTTTTCAATTCTCTGGAATGATGGTCCAGGTTTAAAAAAATTAGATCAAGAATTAAAAAAAAACAATCTTGCACCAAGTGAACTCGGCAAAGGTAGGAATGTTTGGTATTGTATAGGTATGTGTATCGCAAGAGATAGTGCGCGATCAGTTGCTTTACATGATTGTGATATTAAAACTTATGATAGAAGAATGCTTGCAAAGTTATTTTATCCAGTAGTAAATCCCCTTTTCAACTTTGAATTTTGCAAAGGTTATTATCCAAGAGTAGCAAATGAAAAGATGAATGGAAGAGTTGCAAGATTATTAGTTTTTCCGTTACTGACAGCATTAGAAAAAACTATTGGAAAAAGTGATTATTTAGACTTTATGAAGTCATTTAAATATCCTTTGGCCGGTGAGTTTTCATTTAGGCGAAATGTTTTACCTGAATTAAGAATTTCCTCAGACTGGGGAATAGAAGTTGGAATTTTATCTGAAATGCAAAGAAGTTTTTCTCCTCAAAATATATGCCAAGTGGATTTAGCGGATACTTATGATCATAAACACCAAGTGCTATCAATTGATGATGAAACAAAAGGACTATCAAGAATGTCTATTGATATCATTAAAACATTTATCAAAAAACTTGCAACTCAAGGTAATACTTTTAGCAGGGAAAAGTTTAGATCATTAAAAGCAACTTACTATAGATCTGCCTTAGATTTAATTGATATATATAGAAATGATGCTGTAATGAATGGTCTAAAATTTGATTCTCATACAGAAGAAAAAGCAGTCGAATTATTTGCAATAAACATAATGAAAGCGGGAGAGGCTTTTATTCTAAATCCAATGGATACCCCTTTTATACCCACATGGAGTAGAGTAAAAAGCGCTATTCCAGATTTCCTTGGAAGACTTGAAAAAGTAGTTAATGATGATAATAAAAAATATTATTAATGTTAACTCAAAAAGATCAGAAAACTATAAGGTCTAAACTAAACAATATTTACAAAATATTCTTATCGAAAAGAGATATTGATTATTTTGAAAATGAAATTGTTCAAATAATAAAAAATTTTAACAAAAAAAATCTTAAAAAGAAAAAAAGTATCTCTGAGAAAACTTCTTTAGTCATTTGTTATGGTGATAGCGTGTATTCAGAAAAAAAGAAATCAATTAAAATATTTCAAAGCTTTTTTCAAAAGAAATTAAAAAATTATTTTGATACTATTCATTTTTTACCATTCTATCCTTCAAGTAGTGATAGTGGATTTGCTGTTAAAGATCATTACAAAGTTGAAAATAAACTTGGAAATTGGTTTGATATAAAGAATGTTTCAAAATCGAATAATGTTATGGCTGATATGGTTATCAATCATTCATCAGCAAGAGGCTTTTGGTTTAAAAATTTTCTAAAAAAAAAGGAACCTGGAAAAGATTATTTTTTAACAGTCGACTCTAAATTTAATACTTCTAAAGTGGTTAGACCAAGAGATCATAAATTACTAAAAAAAATAAACATTTTTAAAAAATCCGATTATCTTTGGCGTACATTTAGCCCAGATCAAATTGATTTAAATTTCAAAAATCCATCTGTATTAATTGAATTTATCAATATAATGATCCATCTCATTAACAATGGTGTAACCATTTTTAGATTAGATGCTATTGCATATCTCTGGAAAGAAAATAGAACGAAGTGTATTAATTTAAAACAAACACACGAAATTATTAAACTTTTGAGAAATATTATTGATCTACTTAATGTACAAACCACTATTATTACAGAGACAAATTTACCTGAAAAAGAAAATTTAAGTTATTTTGGAAAAAATGACGAGGCTAATTGGATTTACAATTTTTCTTTGCCCCCATTATTAATTCATGCTTTTTTATTCGAAAATAGTTCATTCTTAAATAAATGGAGTAAAAATCTTCCAAATACAAAAAATGAAAATTGTTATTTAAACTTTATTGCCTCACATGATGGAATAGGAATAAGACCTACAGAAGGATTATTAGATGAAAAAACATTAAATAATTTTTTAAAGAGACTGAAAAAAAATGGTTCAAAATTTTCTTATAGAAAAGTTCAAAATAAAGTTAAAAAAGTATATGAAGCAAATATTACAGTTTTTGATGCTTTGAAAAAATCCGATTATGATCCACTAGGTGAATTTTATTTAGAAAGATATGTCTCAGCACATGCTATAATGATCTCTTTTGAGGGAATTCCAGCTATATACTTTAACTCTATGTTTGGTACTTCTAATGATGAGGCTAAATTTATTATCACTGGCAATAATAGAGATGTAAATAGATATAGATGGAATCTAAAGAATATTTCCAATAAATTAAAAGTTAATAATACTAAGCAAAGTATATTCTATAATAAACTATGTAGGTTATTAAACATCAGAAGAAAACAAAAAGCCTTTCACCCTAATGCTCAAAGAGTCAATTTAGATTTCGGTCCAAAAATTTATGGATTTAAAAGGATAAGTAAAGATAATAAACAAACAATAATATGTATTACAAATTTAAGTTCAAAGCCTCAAAATACCAAAATAAATATAAAAGGTAAAAAAATTAGAAATTTATTAAATTCAAATATTTATATTAAAAACAAAAAATTTTTAAAATTAAAACCTTTTGAAACAATTTGGTTATCAAGCAGATAAGTTAGAATGAACATATCTCCATATTCTCTTTGCAATCAGTATTTTTAATCTTTTTATCATCTATTATTATTTGAGATCTAAGATCTGAGATATAATCATGTTTATAATTTTCTAGTTGAATATTAGATGCTTTTATTTGAGGAGAACCATACTCTATTTTTTTAATATAAGCAGCAAGACCAATATCCACATTATTAATTTTAACATTATTCAAATATACATCACTTGCATCTTTACTAGCTATTCCAATCTTCGAATTTTCTATAATTATATCTTGACCATTAAGAGTACTTCCTTCACCAACACTTATTCCTTTATCACCTGAACCATGAATATAGATCTTTTCTAATTTCACATTACTTCCAGAAAAATCTATCGCATCATTTTTACTCATAAAAAATTTTGAATTTACGATGGAACCATCACTAAAATCTATATCGATCGAATCAGATAGAGTTTCCTCAAAATAAGAATTTTCTATATAAAATTTAGATCGGATAATATTTATATAATCGTCACCAGCTAAATTCTTATAAAAACTTGAATTCAA
>QCQE01000005.1 GCA_003212275.1 Pelagibacteraceae bacterium AG-447-N18 | reverse complement strand
TTACTTAATTATTTTAAATTAAATCAAATAAAATAACTAGTATAATTTTTTAAAGCCAATTCTAAATTGTCTTCCATCTTGACTGTAAGTGGCAGGTTTTTCATATCTTTCATTTAGAAGATTCGTCAGATTCAATGAAAAAATATTGCCATAAGCTTTTTTACTTAATGTTAGATCAACTAAATCAACACTTTTTACAAATTCATTTTTGGATCCTGTCCAATCAAGATGATCACCTATGTATCTATAATTTAGATTAAATTCTAAAGGACCAAAATTTTTTGAGTTGATTTTGTTTTTATAATTAATACCGTAAGATAAATCTGGTCTTCTTGAGTTAGGACCTCCACTTGCAGTTCTGTTTTTAGCAAAATGAGAAACAATGGAAAGTTTTTGATCATTATCAATTAATAAATTTAGCTCACTTTCAATACCTTCTTGAGTAGTATCCGGAATCTTATTTTCATATCCGGACCAATCTGATTTGATCTTAATTCTGTCGATCATATTTGTTCTATAAAATGTTGAGACAAAATTGATATTTTCAGTAAAAGTGTATTTTGCATATAATTCGTTTGTTTTACTTTTTTCAGGATCAATTGCTCTGCTTCCAGAGTGCGTGCTTGAAGACCCATATAGTTCATAAAGACTTGGATTCTTTAAACCAGTAGAATGAGTCAGTCCAAATTTTAAGTTTTTATAAAGTTGAGTAAAATTGATCTTATAGGTCTGATTTCCACCAGTTTCTTTATGGTCATCACTTCTTAAATGTAATGATAAAGATTGATTTTCATTTAACTTATATCCCGCATTACTAAAAATACCAAAATTTTTAAGATGTCCTTTTGTCTGTGAAGTAAAAGTTAAAGTCGAATATTCTCCCCAATCATATTTGTACTCTGCACCAAATCCATAAGAAATTTTTTCATTAAAAAACAAATCTCTTTCAGCTTTCGCTGTAATAGATTCGCTATAATAATTGTTAATTGTTCCTTGTTCGTCATATTTTCTGTCATATTTATGATAATGAACGATTAGATTATCAAAGATGTTGTTGGTAAATCTTTCAAACCCTGCTTGTAAAGCATACATTTTGTTATTTGAGGATACATTTTCTTCTGTAGATGAATTTTTATCATAATCTGATCGAGTATCTCTTCCATAAAATGTTGATTTAAATTTAAGATTTTCATTCACCCATTTATTAGCATTTAAATTTATTTGATAATTCTCTGTTCCATCATCTTCAGTACCTAAAGCTATTGCGCTGTCCGATTTCATTTGGTTAATCGCACCTTTAATGTTCAAATGCCAATCATTTTTAGTTATTTTGGTTTGATTATAATCAATACTATTATTATCTAAATTAAACCCGTTTATAGAATAACTATTGTTATAATCTATATCAGTTATAAAATTTATTGCTCCACCAATTGAGTCTGGGCCAAAATGAGAACCATTAGAACCTTTGTATACTTCGATTTGTTGAATTGTCTGAATAAAATCCTGACCAAAGTCGTGAATGCCATTAGTAGTAGATTGATCATTGATTGGAACACCATTTAATAATACTAGAGTATGATTAGATTCAGATCCTCTCATAAAAATTGCACCTGTTTGACCTTTTTGACCAGATTGATAATAATCAAGACCTGGTATCAATTTGATAAGATCAAAAGTATCTTTTGCACCAGATACTTCAATTTCTTGTTTATTAAAAACTTTTTTTATTATACTATTATTATTGTAAGCTGATGTGTTTGATGTTTTACTAATAGTTAAGCATGGAACACCTTTTCTATTATCCCATTTACATTCTTCTAAAGCAAAAACATTAAAGGGAATTAAAAATAGTAAAATTGTTATAAATGTTTTAACAAACATAAACATATCCTTTCATTAGTTTCTACATAGAAACTTATTAATTTTTATGCCGATGTTAATTAAAATTGTAGAACTAGACTTTTCCTGGCCATCATTCAACAGCGGACTATATTGGGTGGCACTCGGACTCTACCGTTGCAGGAACAGCTAATGATTTTCACATTATTCCCCACCAAGATTCAATACATTTTCTTAATACTACTAAAAAAGAGGCTTGTAAATATACAAATTTGATATAATTGAATGATCTCATGAAAATTAGTAATTCAGAAATTAAACATTTTAAGAAATATGGTTTTTTAAAATTAAGAAATTTTTACTCTAATAAAGAAATTTCATCTTTTAAAAATGAAGTCAATGTTCTTAAAGAGAGTAAATCCAAAAAAATTGCAAAATATTATCAGCTTGATTTAAGTGGTAATAAAAATGATCTTCATAGAATTGAGTATTTTTATTCTTTCTCAAAAGTTCTTAAAGATTTGATTGACTCAAAAAAAGTTGCTAAATTATTATTTAGTCTTACAAAAAAGAAATATATACTTTTTAAAGAAAAGATAAACATCAAACCAGCTAATTCAAGAGAAGATAGGCTACATCAAGATGTGCAGGGCGATTGGCTGAAATATTCTAAAAATTTCATTACATTAACAATTTCACTAGTTAAAACATATAATAAAAATGGAAATTTAATTATTGATGTTTCGGGTCTTAATAAAGATCAAATTAGAGGTAAAATGTTTGAGGTACTTAATTCAAAACAGTTAAAAAAACCTAAATTTAAAAATCAACCAACCCAACCTGGAGATATTTTGCTTTTTAATGGTTTCACACCACATAAATCAACCAAAAATCTTACAAATAAATCTAGAGATCAGATTTATATAACATATTGTGAGTCGAAGAATAAAAATACGAGAAAAATATATTTTAGAGAAAAATTCTCCAATAGCCCTCCAAATCTTAAAGATAATAGAAAAAAATTTGCAAATAAAAACTAATTAAAAAAGTATTATTTTTTGTCTATTCTTTAAAACTTATCATGTTTTAATTATGTAACATGGCCGACTTGTAAAAGGAAATTTTTGAATAATGGGTTTCTTTTTTATTTTTTTGAAATACATATCGACACCTTTAGTATCCCCGTGCGCAAAGCCATAATTATCAAGTAAAATAATCCCACCTTTTGAAACTCTTGGATATAAGTATTCTAAAGCACAAAAAGTACTTTCAACAAAATCTATGTCTATATTTAAAAGAGATATCTTTAAATGAGGGTTTTTTTTTATATATTTAGGTAAACTTTTAGTTATATCTCCTTCAACTAATTCAAAATTTTTAGAATTCTGTTTTTTGAAAACTTTTATCATTTGTTTTTTTGAAATTGAACTTGAGCCTGCTTTTTTAATCCAATCTTTTCTAATTTTTTTATCTTCTTTGTATTGAGTATTAGGAAAGACGTCACTAAAAACATCAAACGCAATTATTTTAGAAGTATTTTTGGAGCCAAGAAGATCACGAAATAAAGCAAATCTTGCTAAAGAAGTTCCCTTAAACACACCACATTCAACTATTTCTCCACTTACTTTGTTAGCACTTTTAAAAGTTTCATAATGACAAATCAGTTTAGCTAACCTCTCAGAATTCATTGTTAAATGAAAATTGGTCTCATACTCATACATTTTTTTGAAATCTGGAAATTTTATTGTCATATTTATTATTTATTGAATATTGTATATAACATATACATTAACTTTTTAATTACTTAAATAATTAATACAATGAAGTTTCACTTATCTTTAAATGAAGTTTGGAGAATTCTAGTTACTCACCAAAAAAAAGATAATTTGGAAAATCATGATCTTGATCTTGATGATTATAAATCAAATCCTTATACATACCTAAAATGGAAGTTTTATTTTATAACAACTTGTCCAATTTTATATTTATTGATCAGAACAGAAATAAAGCCCAATCATGTTTCATTATTTTATGCATTTTTAGGAATATTAACTTTATTTTTTTTAGGACTCCCATCTGAAAATAAAATTTATATATATTTAGGTCTACTATTAGCTTTTACTAAAACAATATTTGATGCCTGTGATGGATTTTTAGCAAGATTAAAAAATCAAAAAAGTATTTCTGGTCACATGCTCGACTGGTATGGAGCTCATGTTAATGCAATTGGTTTTCAATCAGGTATGGGATTTTATTTAGCTAACAATGAAAATGAAATTTTTTTTTATTTAGCATTTTTAATACCCTTTTTTTATGCAATTAAACTTAAACCTTTTGCATATACAACAATATTTAATGAAATCGTTGAAAGGAAGGATTATTTAGATAAGACACATCCTGTTAAAATTGAAGATAACAAAAATAAGAAATTAGAAATTAAAAAAGAAACAAAAAAATATTATAAATTATTTTCAAGCATCCTTGATGATCGTGCTAGATCTGTAGATTTTATAATTTTATTATTTATTTTAGAATTAAATTTTAATTTGCAATTTATTAAATACATTTTTTGCTTTTTGGTATTTAAACATTTTATAATATTTCTTGTAAATATTTTCATTGTAAGTAATAATTCATGGTTAGAAGATAAAGTTAACAAAATAAGAAAATAAATTATTTGATAAAATTTTTTTAGCTCTATTATTGTCCAAGGGAACTTTTAGAAAGATTTCGAAACTCTCCTCATCGATAATTTTAAAACAAGGGATCATTCTTAAAAAAATCTTTCATTGAAATTGGCCGTTGTTCAAGCACATATCTATAAACATTGTAGTTTTCCAATACTCTTTGGACATAATTTCTAGTTTCTTTGAATTTAATTAATTCAATCCAATCGATATAGTCGATTTGATTTTTTTGAGGATTTTTATTTATTTTTTTCCAGTAACGAACTCTTTTTGGTCCAGCATTGTAGGCAGCCACAGCAAAAGGATAAGCACCATCGTATTCGAGAATTAATCCTGCTATGTAATGTGATCCTAGGTTAATATTATATTCTGCATCAGTAGTTAATCTAGATTTTGAGTATGGAAGTTTTGCTTGTTTAGCAACTAGTTTAGCAGTGTAAGGCATTAATTGCATTAACCCTTTTGCACCAGCATGACTATTGGCACTTAAATCAAACTCACTTTCTTGTCTTATGATTGAAAGAATGAAAGCATTATCTGGAATTTTTCTTCCATTAATATATTTGGGTGTACTTATGATAGGATAATTATATTTGTTATGAAATCGTTTTTCATAAGATGCTAATTTAGAAATTTGAATTGCAAAATCAAATCGTTCTATATTTGTTGCAAGTTCAGCTGCCAAAACCTCACTACCACTACTGACATCATCATTGGCTAAATGTCTTAGTATATGTTTGGCATATTTATCTTCATCTAATTCATCAAGTAAATATATTAATTTGACTAAATCTTTTTTAAAAAAATAATTACGATATTCTTTTTTAATAATCATGTCTTTTGAAAGTTCAAATTTTTCATTTGGATTAATTTCCATAAATGCTAATTGACCATAATAAGTAGTTAAATAATTTGTTGCTTCCTTAAACCATTTGTAGGATAAATCTTTATCACCAAGTTTTTTATAAGTTTTACCTAACCAATATGCTCCCCTTGCAGTACTAATAGGATATCCAACATTATTATAAAAATTTTCAAAATGTTCTTTGGCTAATACTGGATCATCTAAAAAACTTAATGCAATCCAACCACTCATCCACTCAGCAGCAGCAAATTCAGGTCCATCATTCATCCCGTGGTTGCTGGCAATTTTATAAGCTAATTCATATTTTTTTTTATATATTAATGATCTAGAAATTATTTCTCTTTCTATCCACCATTTATCCGGACGTACCAAATAATCTTTTGTGTTTTTTATTTTTAGAAGAATTTCAACAGAACTATCAACTCTTCCTCTTTTTCTCCTCCATTTTAATCTATCATAATTTAAACCAGCATCATTTTTAAGGTTAGGGGGAACTTTAGAAATAGCATTATCAACACCATAAGATTTACTCATTAATAGTTGTCTGGCTGTATATAATAGCTCATAATCTTTGGGTAAATACCTTAACAATCGTTTTAAATCCCAGTATTTGTTATTCCAAGCAAGATATTCTGCACGTTTAATATAATCATCTGCATTAAGGTATTTCTTAAATTTTTTACGATAAAATCTTAAATCTGTTTTAGACAATTCAGCTGATATCCATCCTTCTTTAATAAATCTTATCCCTTTTTCTTTATTACCATTAAGAATGAGACTTTCACCCAATATCATTTTACCGAAACCACTTAAAGGTTCTGCAGGTCCAAACCAGTCTATAATTTTTTCTGGACTAACTTTTTCTGTAGAAAGTTTATGCTCAGCTAAATATTTTATTCGTCCAATTCTAGGATAATCTTCATTTGAGTCTATAAACGTTTTGTAATCATAATAAGAAGCTTGATTTCCCTTTGTAAGCAAATGTCTCCATTGAATAAAATCATATATAGATTTATCTTTAGCTCTTTTGGCTGTTTTTATTGCATCTGTCCATCTAGCTTTTTTCATTTCAGATATCGCTTTTTTTGCTAACGCAAAATCTTTTTTACGATAATATTTTGATATTTTTATTTCTGTCGTTTTTTTTGTCCCAGCAATTAAAGGTTTTTTTTTGGGAAGTAATAAACCACTTATCTTCTTTTCCGCCTTAGATTGAACTTTTTTTTCTATCTCTTTGGATACTATTTTTGGTATTGGTTTGGGTAAAGGTTTTAGTACATCTATTAATAATTTTTTTTGTGTTAGCTCTTCAGATTGGGTAGGTTTTTTTAATGGAATTATGTCAGATTGAGCTATAGAGAGTACACTGAACAAATTAATCAATACTATCCAAAATAAGATTTTTTTTATCATAATCTTTTACTATATGAATCTACAATGTATGTTATAAGTATTTATGTTTAAAGGATCAAATGTTGCTTTAGTCACCCCGTTTAAGAATGATAAACTTGATGATGAAACATATATAAAATTAATTCATTTCCATATCCAAAATGGTACAAATGGATTAGTTCCAGCGGGAACAACTGGTGAGTCGCCAACTTTAAGTCACGATGAACATGAAAGAGTAATAGAGTTATGTGTAAAAGAAAGTAATGGAAAATTACCAGTTTTTGCAGGGACCGGATCGAACTCTACTAAGGAGGCCATTTCTCTAACAACTCATGCGGAAAAAATTGGAGCTACTGGCGCTCTTGTTGTAACACCTTATTATAACAAGCCAACACAAGAGGGGTTATACCAACACTATAAAGCAATAAATGACAAATGTGGAATACCTATAATAATTTATAATATTCCTGGTAGATCGGTTATTGACATGTCAGTTGATACAATGGCTAGATTATTTGAATTAAAAAATATTATTGGTGTCAAGGATGCAACCGGAGACTTAAATAGAGTTGAACAAACGTTAAAAAAAATGGGAAATGAATTCATTCAATTAACTGGTAATGATGATAATGCTTTAGAATTTAATAAAAGAGGTGGAGTGGGAGCTATAAGTGTTACTGCAAATATTGCTCCAAAACTTTGTTCTGATTTTCAAAAATTATCAAAGTCTAAAAATAACGATGAAATTAAAGAGGCTGAAAAAATTGATAAAATATTACAACCTCTTCATCATGCGATGTTTGTCGAAAGTAATCCAAGTCCGGTAAAATATGCAGCAAAATTGTTAAATCTTTGTGATGATAATGTAAGACTACCTCTTGTAAAAGTGACAGCTGAAACTAAGGATATTGTTAAAAAAGCACTTCATTCTGCAAAATTAGTTTGATGAAAAAAAAAACCAATAGTGGTTTAAAAATAATTTGTCTTAATAAAAAAGCTAGTTTCAATTATTTTTTTGAGGATTTATTTGAAGCAGGTATCGTCTTAAAAGGTTCTGAAATAAAATCAATTCGTAATGGTAAAGTAAACATAACAGATTCTTACGCAATAGAAAAAAAAGGTGAAATAGTCTTGATAAATTCACATATTGCATCTTATAAGCAAGCTAGTTATTCAAATCATAATCCAACCGATGAAAGAAAATTGTTATTAAATAAGAGAGAAATCAATAAACTAATTGGGAAAATGCAAAGAGATGGGCTTACTATAGTACCTACAAAAATGTATTTTAAAAAAGGAAAAGCAAAATTAGAGTTAGCTGTAGCTAAAGGTAAAAAACAATTTGATAAAAGAGCAGTAAAAAAACAAAGAGACTGGAATCGTGATAAAGCAAGATATATTAGAAAATCAAGTTAGTCCTGTCTATTTAGGTATAGGTTCTAATCTTGGAAATAAAATTAATAATATTGAATTAGCTAAATCCAAATTAATTCTTAATGATATCATGATAGTAAAATCATCAAGCTATTATGAGAGCTTGTCTTGGCCTGATAATAACAATCCTAAATTTTATAATGTTGTAGTTAAGGTTCTAACAAAATTATCGCCTTTAAAATTAATAAATGTTTGTAAAACTATTGAAACAAGCCTGGGACGAAAGAAAAGATTTCAAAATGCTCCCAGAGAGTGCGATATTGATATAATTGATTTTAATAGAAAAAAAATGAAAGGTGAATTAAATCTACCTCATTCAAGAATGCATAAAAGAAATTTCGTCCTTTTTCCATTATTTGAGATAGATAAAACTTGGAAACATCCAGTCTCAAAACATTCCATAAAAAAACTATTATTATCATTAAAAAATAGAGACATTAGGTCTATTAAACAAATTTAATTTAGTGATATAGTGTTTGAATGCTTAATTCTGAAGATTTAATAAATAAAGTAAAAATTTATAATAAATTTTTTAACCCTGAAAAACTAAATAAAGCTTATGATTTTGCTGTTAAAGCACATAGTAACCAAAAGAGAGCTTCAGGTGACCCATATTCAGTGCATCCGATAGAAGTAGCGAATATTCTAACAGATCTTAAATTAGATAGCGCTACTATTACCACTGGTTTATTACATGATACGATCGAAGATACCTATGCTACTTATGAAACTATTAAAGGAGAATTTGGTGAAGAGGTAGCAGATTTAGTTGATGGTGTCACAAAAATTTCAGTTTTTGAAAACACTGCGACAACAAACTCAAAAGCAGAAAATTTTAGAAAACTTATTTTAGCCACCTCAAAAGATATAAGAGTTTTATTAGTTAAAATTGCAGATCGTTTACATAATATGAGAACGATAAAAGCTATTACCAATGAGGATAAAAGAAAAAGAATTGCACAAGAGACAATGGAAATTTATGCACCATTGGCTGATAGAATGGGAATGCATCGAATTCGTGATGAACTAGAAGATTTATCCTTTGAAGTTTTGAATAATGAAGCAAGAACATTAATTCAAAATAGATTAGATGAAATCAAATCTGATAAAAAAGATATTTTTGAGTCTCTTTCTAATGAAATAAACACTTTGTTAAATGATAAAAATATACAATCTAAAATTTATGGAAGAGGCAAAACACCTTTTTCAATTTGGAGAAAAGTTCAAAAGAAACGAGTTTCTCTAGAACAGATAACAGATATTATTGGATTTAGAATAATTTTAAAAAATATTGATGATTGTTACAAAACTTTGGGGATATTACATAAAGAATACAATTGTATACCTGGCAAATTTAAAGATTATATTTCTTCACCTAAAATTAATGGTTATAAATCAATTCATACAGCAGTTATTGGATCTAATAAAAAACCCATAGAAATTCAAATTAGAACAACAGAAATGCATGATTTCGCTGAAAGAGGAATTGCTTCACACTGGCAATATAAATCTTCTGAGAAATTTAATTCTTTAACTTGGAAAGAATATGACTGGTTAAAAGATTTAGTAGAAATCATTGAAAAAAATGAAAATCCAGAACATTCATATGAATATACAAAACTACAAATGTTCCAAGAAAATGTATTTTGCTTTACACCAAAAGGATCGGTTATTAAATTACCAAAAGATGCTACTCCAATTGATTTTGCATATGCCGTACATACTAAAATAGGAGATACTGCAATCGGATGTGAAATTAATGGTAATAAAAGTGAACTCCAAACTATTTTAAGAAATGGAGATCGAGTTAAAATTATTACCTCTAAAAATCATTCACCATCATTGCATTGGATCCCAATAACTAAAACAGGAAAAGCAAGGGCATCTATAAGACGTTATTGGCATGAAAAGGGAGAAAGAAAAGAGGAAAGAGTAAAAAAGTACAATACTACTTTATGGATATCTTTACCAGATAAACCCGGTCAGCTTGGTAATGTTAGTTCATTAATCGGAGAGCATAAACTGAATATTTCAAACCTTGTGATGGCAGGCAAAAACCCTAACTATATAAATTTTAAATTCCAATTAATCATAAGGGATTTAAAAAATTTCACTAATTTTATTGCAGAGCTAAAACAAAAAGGTATAAAATTTAAGATAATTAGACACGAAGATAAAAGAAATGCTTTCACACAAAAAATCCTTAGATATTTTAAGAAAAACTAATGCATTATTAGAGGGACATTTTGTTTTATCTTCTGGATTACACTCTTCAAAATATATTCAATGCGCAAAACTATTAAGTTTTCCGCATAAGGCAGAGAAAATTTGTAAATCTTTAGCCAGAAAAATTAAGAAAAAATTTAAAAACTTCGACTTAATTTTATCACCAGCAATGGGTGGTATAATAATTGGTTATGAAATTGGCAGACTACTTAAAAAAGAAACTATTTTCTGTGAAAGAGTAAAAGGAAAATTTCAATTAAGAAGAGGTTTTCAAATTAAAAAAGGATCAAAAGTATTAATTATCGAAGATGTTATAACCACAGGTAAATCAAGCATGGAATGTGTAAAATTGATTAAAAATTCAAAAGCAAAACTAATAGGTTTTGCAACAATTATTGATAGATCATCAAAAAATAATTTAAAGATAAACAAAAATATAGTTTCACATCTCAAAATTTCTGTTCCAACTTATAAAAAGAATAAAATTCCAAACGAATTGAAATTAATTCCAATTTCAACACCAGGAAGTAGATACACGAAGTGAGACGTCTTGGAGTAAATATTGATCATATAGCTACCCTGAGAAATGCTAGAGGTGAACTACATCCAGACCCGATTTTTGCTGCTAAATTTGTAAAGAAAGCAGGTGCTGACTCAATAACAATTCATCTTCGTGAAGATAGAAGACATATAAAAGATAATGACGCAAAAAAAATTTGTTCTTTAAAAAAGATTTTGGTTAATTTGGAAATTTCAACTAACCCAAAAATGATAAGTAAAGCATTAAAAATAAAACCAAATTATATTTGTTTAGTGCCAGAAAATAGAAAAGAAGTTACCACAGAGGGGGGTTTAGACTTAACAAAAAATAAAGATAAAATTAAAAATATAATTTTTAAATTTAAAAAGAAAAAAATTAGAACAAGTTTATTCATAAATCCATCAATTGATGATATCAAGACCTCATATATATTAGGATCTGATTGTGTAGAAATTCATACAGGTAGACTTTCTAGATTAGTAAAATTGAAAAAGAATTATTCTAAAGAACTTAATAGAATTAAAAAATGTTCAATTATTGCAAAGAGAATTGGTTTAGAAGTTCACGCTGGTCATGGACTTGATTATAAAACAACTGAATTATTATCTAGATTTAAAGAAATAGAAGAATTTAATATAGGACATTATTTAATCGGCGAGTCGGTCTTTTTTGGTTTATCCAAAGTGATAAAAAAGTTTAAAAAAATTATTAAATAATAAAAATGAAAATATTAGGAATTGGAGTTGATGTAGTAAATAATAGACGAATTCAACCTTTAATTAAAAACCAAAACTTCATAAAAAGAACTTTTGGACCTAATGAACTTAAATTTTCTAAAAATAAAGTTAATAGAACAAATTTTTTTGCCAAAAGATTTGCAGCAAAAGAAGCCCTATCAAAATCATTTGGTACCGGAATTAGAGATAATTTAAGTTTTAAAGATATTGAAATTTTAAATGATAAAATGGGTAAACCTTTTTTCTTTAAGTCAAAAAAAATTGATAAAATTATAAAAAAAAAGTTCAAAATTAAGAAATATGATTTGTTTCTTTCACTATCTGATGAAAAAGATCATTCAATAGCATTTACAATTTTGGTTAAAAGATAATGTTAGATAAAAATTTCTTTAAAGAAAACATAAAAACCTTATTTTATGCATTAATTATTGCCATTTTTATTAGATCAATATTTCTTCAACCATTTTACATACCATCTTCATCGATGGAACCTAATCTGTTAGTTGGAGACAGATTATTTGTAACTAAATATTCATATGGTTATAGCAAACATTCATTTCCATTTAGCCCACCTATTTTTACAGGAAGGTTAATGTTTAGTGAGCCGAAAAGGGGAGATGTTGTGGTATTCAAAACTCCTGCAGATAATAGAACTGATTATATAAAAAGATTAATTGGTTTACCCGGAGATCAATTACAATTTATTAATTCAAATTTGTATATAAATAATGCGGAAGTTTTGAAATCCAGAGTCTCAGAAAATGATAAAATATTCTGTGGAAATAGAACCATTGATGTATTTACTTTTGAGGAAATTTTACCTAATGGAAAAAAACATAAAACTGTTTACTTAAAAGATTATACATTTAAAAATTCAGATAAATTTATAGTTCCAAAGGATCACTACTTCTACTTAGGAGATAATAGAGATTGTTCTAAGGATAGTAGATATTTATCAAGCGTCGGATATGTACATAAAGATAATTTAGTAGGAAAGGCTCAATTTATTTTCTTCTCTTCAGATAGATCTATTGGAAGTATTTTTTCATTTTGGAAATGGAACAAATCAATCAGATTTGATAGATTCTTTCAAAAGATCAAATAATGAAAATTAATTATCAAACTTTAGAAAAAAAGATTAAGATCAATTTCAAAGACAAAGATTTGTTAGTTAGATCATTAACTCATAAAAGCTATAACAAAGAAATTAATAATGAAAAATTAGAATTTTTAGGAGATCGTGTTTTAGGATTAGTAATTGCAAAAAAACTTTTGGAAATTTACCCAAATGAAAAAGAGGGTATATTAGATAAAAAATTTGCATCATTAGTAAATAAGAAAACTTGTTTACAAATCGCAAAAAAAATTAATCTTGATAAGTATATTTTAACTTTAGATATTAAGAAAAAAAAAAATATGATAGAAGATAAGGTTGTTTCTGATTGTTGTGAAGCATTAATAGGATCTATCTATCTAGATAAAGGTTTTAACTCTGTAGAAAAATTAATTTTAGAATTATGGTCAGAAAATATTAAAGATAGTGTTATTACTCAAATAGATGCAAAAACAAAATTACAGGAATTCTCTTTAAAAAGATTCAAGAAATTACCTATTTATAAACTGATTTCAAACACTGGACCAAGACACAAACCTCTTTTCAAGGTTGGTGTAAAATTAATTGATACTAAGTTTTTTTTAGCAGAGGGAAGTTCAAAAAAAGATGCTGAACAAAATGCTGCTATTAAATGTTTACAAAATCAGAACAAATTATGATTTGGGACGATATTGGATTTTTATTGAATAAAAATAGATATAATGAAAATTCATTAATATCCGAAATTTATACCAAAAATTTTGGTAAAGTAAGTGGCATTATTTTCGGTGGTACTTCAAAAAAAATTAAGAACTATCTTCAAATAGGGAATAAACTATATGTAAATTATAATTCTAAAAATGAAAATAGCATGGGTTATTTTAAAGTAGAGATTCAAGAAGCTTTATCTCCATTATATTTTGATAATCATCAAAAATTAACTTGTATTACATCAGCTATGAATTTGGTTAAATTGCTTACCGCTGAGTCACAAAAAAATGCAAAGATATTTTCTTTGTTAGAAGAATTTTATGTTTTATTGAACTCTAAAGACTGGATAAAAAATTATATCTTTTGGGAGTTGGAATTATTTAAATCTCTAGGCTATGACTTAAATTTTGAGAATTTAGTTAATGAAAAAATTATTGGTAATCAAAAACAATATATATCGAAGTCATCAACAGAAAAAAGAATTATACCTAATTTTTTAATAGATAAAAATAACTCAACTGAAGATATAGGATCTTTACTAACAGGTCTTAAATTGTTGAGTGATTATCTTGAAAAGTCAATTTTAAAGCCCAATAACCTAAACCAACCAATCAGCAGACTACAATTTATTAATACTTTAAAATAATTATTTAATAATTTGGTCTAACCTATCAGCGTAATAGCTAACAATAGCATTTGCTCCAGCTCTTTTAAAAGAAATAAGACTTTCTAAAATAATGTTTCGATCAGTTAAATCATTTTTAATTCCATGTTCTAATAAAGAATATTCACCTGATACTTGATATGCCATAACTGGAATCTTAAAGTTTTCTTTAACTTGTTTAATAATATCAAGATATGGTAGCCCAGGTTTAACCATAACCATATCAGCTCCTTCTTTAATATCTAAAGCAACCTCTCTTAAGGCTTCATCACTATTACGATAATCCATTTGATAATTCTTTTTATTTCCTTTTAATAAGTCTTTTGAACCAACAGCATCTCTAAAAGGACCATAAAAACTTGACGCATATTTAACAGCATAAGAAAGTATTTGTGTCATTTTAAAATTATGTTTGTCTAGATACTTTCTAATTTCACCAATTCGACCATCCATCATGTCAGATGGTGCTAAAACATCACAACCCATTTGTGCTTGCAACAAAGATTGATCTAATAAAATTTTTATGGTTTCATCATTTAACACATATTTGTTTTGTAAAAGTCCATCATGACCATGTGAGGTATATGGATCTAATGCAACATCACACATTATTCCAATCTCATTTCTATATTTATTCTTTATTCTCTGTAGTGCCCTACAAACCAGATTATTTTCGTTAAGAGCCTCAGTACCTAAGTTGTTTTTTTTTCTTTTTTGAGTGTATGGAAACAAGGCAATCATAGGTATGCCTTTTTTGATAGCTCTGTCTACTATATTATTTAATTTGTCGATTGTGTACCTGTAAACACCGGGCATTGATTTAATAGATTGTTTTTTATTTTTTCCATCAATTAGAAAAATGGGTAAAATAAAATCATTAGGTGTAAGATTATTTTCTTCAATTAACCTTCTTGACCAATCAGTTTTTCTATTACGTCTAAGTCTCAATGCTGGGAATTTTCCTGTAATCATGTTTAAATCTATTTAAAATATGCGACAAATGTTATATACAAATATATCTTAAAAAAGATATTAAACAACATCAGGAGACAATATATTACAAATGAATTTAAATTTTAACGATTTTCAAAAACAAGATATTAAGTTTGATGTAAACAAACTTCAAAATGCTTATAAAGAATTATTATCCATCAAGGGTTTTTCAGGAGTTGATGGTGTTTCAAATTTTGGTGCTATTTCATTAACACAAATACCAGGTGATCCAGAATCTATTAAAGGTAATAAAGCAAGAGGTGTGTTCTGGACTAAACCAGACTCTTCTGGAAAAGAGGCTATGAGAGATGAAATGATTGATGAGTCTGCTTATTCTGAATTTATTGATGATTACAAACATACTTATTTCAAAGAGGTGTTTGATGTCCTTTCATCAAAGTATAAATTAGGACGTGTAAGAATTTTATTAAAGGAGCCAAGATCAACTTTAAGTTGGCACAGAGATCCGGAGCCAAGACTACATATTCCAATAATTACTAACCCGGGCTCTATAATGGTTATTGATAATGTTGCAAAACATATGCCTGCAGATGGATCTGTTTGGATTACTAATAATACTAAATATCATAATGCATTCAATGGGGGAGAGGAAAATAGAATCCATTTAGTTGCATGTGTCTTAGATTACAAATTTAACTAATTTGAAAAAAATATTTATTTCTTCAGATCACGCTGGATATAATTTGAAAGAGCAAATTAAAAAAAAGTTTCTAAAAAAATACAATTTCCATGATCTTGGGACTAATAATTCAAAGATCTCAGTAAATTACCCGGACTATGCTCATAAATTATGTAAAAAGGTCAGCGTTAACTCAAAAAATATGGGTATTTTAGTTTGTGGTTCAGGTATGGGAATGTCAATGGCTGCAAATAAACACAAAAAAATTCGAGCTGCGATGTGTTATTCACTAAAAAACACAAAATTATCTAGATTGCATAACAACGCGAATATTATAACATTAGGATCTAGATTGACAAAAAAAAATACTGCCTTTAAATGTATTGAAGCTTTCATTAATACTAAATTTGAGGGTGGTAGACATAAAAAAAGAGTAAAAAAAATATAAGGAAAAAATGTCAAGTGAAACAAAATATATAAATTCTTCTTACCAGGATTTTTTTGAAAAAAGTCTTTCAAAATCTGATCCAGATTTATTTAAGGCAATAAATGATGAGTTAATTAGACAACAAAATCACATTGAGTTAATAGCTTCTGAAAATATAGTTTCACAAGCTGTATTAGAAGCTCAAGGATCAGTTCTAACAAATAAATATGCAGAAGGATATCCAGGTAAAAGATATTACAATGGTTGTGAACATGTAGATGTAGCAGAACAACTAGCACTTGAGAGAATAAAAAAACTTTTCAATTGTAAATACGCAAATGTTCAACCTCATTCAGGTGCTCAAGCAAATGGTGCGGTGTTTCTAGCTTTGTTGAAACCAAATGACACTTTTATGGGTATGAGCTTAAATTCAGGAGGTCATATAACTCATGGATTAAAAATTTCAATGTCAGGTAAATGGTTCAATGCGATAAGTTATGACGTAGATAAAAAATCTGAACTAATTGATTATGATAATGTTGAGAAACTTGCTCTAGAACATAAACCAAAATTGATTATTGCAGGTGGTAGTGCGTATTCAAGAGTAATTGATTTTAAAAGATTTAGAGAAATTGCTGATAAAGTTGGTGCGTATCTTATGGTAGATATGGCTCATTTCTCAGGTTTAGTAGCGGGCAAAGGATATCCAAATCCTTGCGACTATGCACATGTCGTAACATCCACAACACATAAAGTATTCAGAAGCGCACGTGGTGGAATTATTTTATCAAATGATTTAGATCTTGGAAAAAAATTTGATACAGCTGTTTTTCCTGGTTATCAAGGTGGTCCTTTAATGCATATCATAGCGGCCAAAGCTGCAGGTTTTTTTGAAGCATTAAAACCTGAATTTCAAACTTACATAAAAAATGTTTTAGCAAACGCTAAAATGTTAGCAGAGACTCTGAAAAATAATGGATTTAAAATTTACTCAGGTGGCACTGATACACATTTAATGTTAGTTGACCTGAGACCTTTCGGTGTAAAAGGAAATATAGCCTCAGAGAGTTTATGTAGAGCCAATATTACTTGTAATAAAAATGGAATCCCTTTTGATACAGAAAAACCAATGATAACTTCAGGTATAAGACTTGGTTCACAAGCTGCAACAACAAGAGGATTTAGCTTAAAAGAATTTGAAAAAGTAGGTGAATTAATAACTAAAGTAATAAAAGGATTGTCCAAAAATCCAGAAGATAATAGTCAAATAGAGGAAGAAGTTAGGAAAGAAGTAATAGATTTATGTTCTTCATTTCCAATCTACAAAAATTTGAATAGATGATTTGTTCAATATGTAAGAAAGGTGAGACCTCAGTTGTAGACTCACGTCCAACAGAGGATGGTACCGCTATACGTAGAAGAAGATTGTGCGTGTGTGGTGCTAGATTTACCACCTTTGAAAGAGTTCAATTTAGAGAATTAATGGTGGTAAAAAAAAATGGAAGAAAATCTGCTTTTGATAGAGATAAACTTGCAAAATCAATTTACATTGCACTTAAAAAAAGACCTTTAGATACAGAAACTGTTGAAAAATTTATAAGTCGGATCTCTAGATCGCTTGAGGAACTCGGTCAAAATGAAATTTCAAGTAATACAATTGGAACAATGGTTATGGAAGGTTTAAAGGAACTTGATCCAGTTGCTTATGTTAGATTTGCTTCTGTTTATAGAAACTTTAGAGAAGAACAAGATTTCGTACAATTTGTGGACAAGCTAGATGTCTACAAAAAAAGATAAATTTTCAACTCAAGATAAAAATTTCATGAAATTAGCTTTAAATTTAGCTAATGCGCGAAGAGGTTTAACAGGAAACAATCCATCGGTTGGATGTGTAATTGTAAAGAATAATAGAATAATATCTATAGGACAAACAGGCTATAATGGCAGACCTCATGCTGAACATAACGCTATTTTAAATTGTTCAGAAAATTTAAAAGACTCAAAAATGTATGTTACTTTAGAACCATGTAATCATTATGGAAAAACTCCGCCCTGTACCAAAAATATTATAAAGAATAAAATTGGAGAAGTTTATTATTCAATGGATGACATTGATTTAAAAGTAAAAGGCAAGAGTTATTCAATATTAAGAAGAAACAACATTAGTGTTAAAAAGGGGCTTTTAAAAAAAGATGCAGAAAATTTATACAGATCTTATTTTTTTAATAGAAAAAAGAATCTGCCATATGTAATTGGAAAAATTGCAGTATCAAAGAATAAGATTATTTACAGCGAAATATCAAAGAGAATTACTGATAAAACATCTGATAAATTGACTCATTATTTAAGATTAAAAAGTGATGGTATAATGATTTCTGGCAAAACACTAAATATCGATAATCCAAAACTAAATTGTAGGTTGGAGGGTTTTAATCAATTCTCCCCAAAAAGAATTATTTTAGATAGAAATCTAGAAATAAATTTGAAAAGTTATATAGCTAAATCAATTAAAAATGAAAATACTATAATTTTCCATAATTCCAACGATAAATCAAAAATAAAACTTTTAAAAAAAAGAGGTACTATTCTAATAAAACAATCTACAGATAAATACAAAAATTTTGATCTAAAAAAAATTCTAAAAGATTTATATAAAATGAAAATAAGAAATCTATTAGTAGAAGGTGGAGATACATTAACAAAAAATTTACTTCAAAAGAAACTATTTAATGAATTTTATATGTTTAGAAGTTCGAAAAATTTATCTAAAAACAAAAAACATGTTAATTTTACCTCTTTTAGCATTTTAAATACCAAATATAATAAACATAAGATAAACTCAAAATTAGCAACCGATAAATTAACTATTTACAAAAATTGAAATGTTTAATGGAATTATTTTCAACAAAGGTTTAATAACAAAAATAATTAAAAGACCTAAAGGAATTAATATTTTTGTAAAATCTAATCTAAAATTAGGTTTAAAAGATATAGGTGTTTCTGTAGCCTGTGATGGAGTTTGTCTTACTATTATTTCAATAAAAAAAAGGATTATTGAATTTTATTTATCAAATGAAACTATAAAAAGATCAAAATTTAAATACATAAAGTTAGATGATAGAATTAATTTAGAACTTCCTCTTAAATATGGTCAAAAAATTTCAGGGCATATTTGCCAAGGACATGTTGATACTGTTGGAAAAATATTATCAGTAAAAAATATTGATAAATCTTATCTATTTGATTTTGAAATTAATAAAAAAGAGAGAAAAAATATAATCGAAAAAGCTTCAATTAGTATAAATGGTATATCATTAACAATTTCTAAAGTGACGAAAAAAGGTTTTCAGATCTGGATAATTCCTCATACTTATAAATTAACAAATCTATCATCTCTTAAAAAAGGTAATTTAGTTAACGTAGAAATAGATATTCTTTCAAAATACGTTAGAAACTATTTTTATGAAAAAAAATAATTATTCATCAATAGAAACTATAATAAATGTTGCCAAAAAAGGGGGTATGTACATTTTAGTTGATGATGAAAAAAGAGAAAACGAGGGTGATTTAGTTATGTCAACCTCAGATACAAATGCAAAGAATATTAACTTTATGGCTAAATATGGAAGAGGCCTTATTTGTTTAGCCTTAGATAGTCTTCAAGCTAAAAGATTAAATTTATCTTTAATGTCACCTGTTAATCAATCAAGAAATCAAACAGCATTTACAATTTCAATAGAAGCTAAAAAAGGTATAACAACTGGGATATCAGCAAAAGATAGAGCAAGGACTATCAAAATAGCCTCTAAGAAAAATGTGAGTAAAAAAGATATAGTATCACCTGGCCATGTGTTTCCAATCATTGCAAAGGATGGGGGTGTTCTTGTAAGAGCTGGTCACACAGAAGCCTCAGTGGATATTTCAAAGTTAGCTAAAAAGAATAATTCAGCGGTCATTTGCGAAATAATGAATGAGGACGGAACGATGGCTAAGGGTCAAGCACTTTTAAATTTTGCACAAAAACATAAACTTAAGATTGGTAAAATTGAAGATTTAATCTCTTATCGATTAAAAAAAGAAAAATTAGTAAAATTAAAAAAATCCTCTGATATAAAAGTAAAAAATCAAAAATATAAGATTAAAATATATGAGAATCTTTTAGACGGATCAGAACACTTTGCTCTCATAAAAGGATCTCTAAAAAGATCTATCGTACCACGTGTTAGAGTTATTTCATCAAATGTAGTTTATAATTATCTTATAAGTCAAAAACTTCCTAATTCATTCGATAAAACAATAAACTATTTTAAGAAACACAATAATTGTGTACTAATCTTTATTAAAGATACTAACTTAAATTCGGTCACTCAAACGCTTAAAAGTTTTAGAAATAAAAGTTTTAAAAAGAAAGGTAAAGATAATCTTATAAGAAATTATGGTATAGGTGCTCAAATTATTAAAGATTTAAAAATAAAAAACATGATATTAATTACTAGAACACCAAAAAAAGTTATTGGATTAGAGGGTTATAACATTAAGATAACTAAACAAGAATTAATTTGATGAAAAAAATTTTAATAGTCACAGCAAATTACTATAAAGATATTTCTTTAGGTTTGTTAAATAGTGCAAAAAAAAACCTTCCAAGAAATTTTAATATAAAGATAATTCAAGTTCCTGGTGTGTTTGAAATACCTGTAACCATCTCAAAACATTTAAAAAAATTTGATGCTTTTATTGCCCTTGGATGTGTTGTCAAGGGTCAAACCCCACATTTTGATTTCATATCTCAATCCTCAACTAACGCTATTATGGATTTAGCTATTAGCTCAAAAAAACCTATAGGAAATGGAATACTTACTTGCTTGAATATGAAACAAGCTAAGGCCAGAAAAAAAAAGGGTGCTGAAGCAGCAAAAGCTGTTATTTCGGTATTATCTCAAAAATGAAACTAAATTATAGCCCCAAAAATAATCCGAGGGTTATTATCATTCAAAAATTATATGGTGTTTTGTTTAATAACGATGACAAAATAGAATTTCCAAAACATAGGTTTAAAAAATTCATTAAGGATATTGTTTTAGGTACAATTGAACGAAACGAAATTATTGTAGATGAATTAGATAAAAATTTAGGTGATAATTTCAATTTACTCAAACTAGATAAGATATTTCAAGTTATTTTAAAATCAGCAACGTATGAAATTTTATATAAACCTAACGTATCAATAAAAATAATTATTAAAGAATACCTAAATGCATCTAACCTCTTTTTAAATGACACACAAACAAAATATTTAAATGCATTATTAGACAATGCCGCTAAAAAATTAAGATCATCAAATGCATGAATTTGATATAATCAAAAAATATTTTTCAAAACTTTCTTTAAATAATAAAAATTCACTTAGTTTAAATGATGATGTTTTTTTTGATAAATCAAATAAATTAGTTATTTCTGTAGACACTTATGTTGATAAATCTCATTTTTTTAATTTTGAAAATCCTGATTTGATTATTAAAAAAATTTTAAGATCATCAATTTCTGATTTGATTTGCAAAGGTGTAAAGCCAAAATACTATTTTATTTCAGGCTCTGGAAACAAAAAAACATTTAAAAAGTCTAATTTAAAAAAGATTTCTCAATCACTTAAACAAGAACAAAAAAAGTTTGGAATACATATTTCAGGTGGAGATACTGTCTTTTCAAACAAATTAAGCTTTACAATAATTTCTGTTGGTTTTTCCTCAAATATAGTATTTAGAAATAAAGCAAAATTTAATGATGACATTTATGTTACGGGTAGCTTGGGTGATAGTTACATGGGCTTACAAATAATAAAAAAAAAGCTTTCTTTAAAAAAAAATCTCAATAAATATTTTCTTAATAAATATTACCTTCCAGAATTACATATTAATTTGACAAAAAAATTATTTAATTTTGCAAATACCTCTATAGATATTTCTGATGGTCTTTTTGCTGATTTAGATAAATTAATTAATAAACAAAAATTATCTTATAAAATTTATATATCTAATATTCCAATCTCTAAAAATCTTAAAAAGATAATACTTTTAAAAAAATTAAAAATGATCAACTTTGTATCAAAAGGTGATGATTATCAGATATTATTTACTGCATCAAAAAAAAAGTCCAGAATCATTAAAAGAACGTTTAAATCTCTAGGTATTAAGATTTCAAAAATTGGAAATATTTCTTCAGGTGGTCAAAAATCACAAATTATTGATGAAAAAGGGAATAAAATTGCCATTAAAAACAAAGGTCATTTTCATAATTTTTAAAAGTTATTTATTGCCTTTTATAGCTTTTTTTGTATTGTCCGATTTTTAATAACTAACAACCAACAACATAATTAAGGTTTATATGACTTCAACCATCGAGACTGTTCTTCTATATACAATTGGTGCCGGATTATTATCTATAGTTTATGGATATTTCACTGGAAAAAATATTTTAAATTCAAGTGCTGGAAATTCTAAAATGCAAGATATTGCATCGGCGATACAAATAGGTGCAAAAGCTTATCTTGCAAGACAATACAAAACAATTGCAATTGTTGGTGTAGTTGTTTTGGTTATTGTAAGTTTTGCTTTTAGTATGCTTGTTGGTTTAGGCTACCTTATTGGCGCAACTTTATCGGGTATAGCTGGATATGTTGGAATGTTAGTTTCGGTTCAAGCAAATGTTAGAACTGCTGAAGCGTCTAGAAATGGATTGGCTAGTGGTTTATCTGTAGCCTTTAAATCTGGAGCTGTAACTGGAATGTTAGTTGCTGGCTTAGCATTATTATCAATAGCTGTTTATTATTATTTATTATTAAAATTTAATGTTGATGAAAGAGAAATTGTAAATGCATTAGTTGCACTTGGTTTTGGTGCATCATTAATTTCAATCTTTGCAAGACTGGGTGGAGGTATTTTCACTAAAGGTGCTGATGTAGGAGCTGATTTAGTTGGAAAAGTAGAAGCCGGTATACCAGAAGATGATCCAAGAAATCCTGCTGTAATAGCTGATAATGTTGGTGATAATGTAGGTGATTGTGCTGGAATGGCTGCTGATTTATTTGAAACTTATGCGGTGACCATTGTTGCAACAATGGTTTTATCCTCAATATTTTTTCCAGGAGATTTATCGATGATGATTTATCCACTAACAATTGGTGGGGCATGTATCTTAACTTCAATTATTGGGACTTTTTTTGTCAAACTTGGAAAAAGTAAAAATGTGATGGGAGCGTTGTATAAAGGATTTGTTGTATCCGCACTAGCTTCCTTAGTTATTTTATATCCAGTTACTGATTACGTTCTAGGTTTAGAAAATTCTTATGATTTAAATAATAAATCATTTTCTGGAATGAGCTTATATTATTGTGGCATAATAGGATTAATTATCACAGGATTACTAATTTGGGTGACAGAATATTACACAGGAACTAACTATAGACCTGTAAAAAGTGTTGCGAGTTCCTCTACCACCGGACATGGAACCAATGTAATTCAAGGTTTAGCAATTTCATTAGAGGCTACAGCTATACCAGCTTTAATAATTGTTTCTGGTATTTTGCTTACTAACCATATCGCTGGGTTATATGGTATAGCAATTGCTGTAACAACTATGTTGGCATTAGCGGGAATGGTTGTTGCTTTAGATGCTTATGGACCAGTTACAGATAATGCTGGTGGTATTGCTGAAATGTCTAAATTACCTAACAATGTCAGAAAAACTACAGATGCATTAGATGCTGTTGGTAATACTACAAAAGCAGTAACAAAAGGATATGCTATTGGTTCTGCGGGATTAGGTGCTTTAGTTCTATTTGCAGCATACACAGAAGATATTAAACATTTTTCAAAAGAAGTTGGATCAAAATTAGAGGGAATAGTTGTAACTTTTGATTTATCAAACCCATATGTTGTTGTTGGTTTATTAATTGGTGGAATGTTACCATATTTATTTGGGTCTATGGGTATGCAAGCTGTTGGTAGAGCAGGTGGTGCTGTAGTAATAGAAGTAAGAAGACAATTTAAGAAATATCCAGGCATCATGAAAAGAAAACAAAAACCTGACTATGCTAAATTAGTTGATCTATTAACTGTTGCTGCAATTAAAGAAATGATAATCCCATCATTATTACCAGTCTTGTCACCAATCGTTTTATATTTAATAATATATACAATTGGCGGACAAGTTGCTGCTTTAGCCTCTGTTGGTGCGATGTTATTAGGTGTAATTATCACTGGTTTGTTTGTTGCAGTTTCTATGACAGCAGGAGGGGGCGCATGGGATAACGCTAAAAAATATATTGAAGATGGGAATCATGGTGGAAAAGGCTCAGAGGCTCATAAAGCTGCAGTGACAGGTGATACAGTAGGTGACCCTTATAAAGATACAGCGGGTCCAGCTGTAAACCCGATGATTAAAATAACAAATATTGTAGCTTTACTTTTATTAGCAGTTATCGCTGGCTAATTTCTTTTCTTTTTTTGGCCCTCACACCAAGAGGGTCATTAATTTTTTGTCTCATACTAGACATGAAATCATAAATAAACGAATTTCTTGAAAAAGACGCTTCCGTTGTCTCTTCTACAATTTTTATTTTTTTCATATCTTCCATGTTATAAAACTCTTTTTTCTTTAAAATTCCATAATTGTCTATTTCGAGAACTAGTACATCATTTTTAAAAATTTTCATTTTACCTAAATTTCTCAATTTAGATTGTGTTTGTTTTCTCTCAATATATATCCATATATCATTATCAAATTTACTTCGAGTCGAAGGTGATCCAAGAATTTTTCTCACATCATTGCTTGTTGACTGATCAATAATTAGTTCTTTTTGCTTTTTTTCTAAAAAAGGAACACCATGGTGTTTTACAACTTTTTTAAAAGAACAATTAGATACTACTAATGCAAAAAAAAATATATATAATATTTTTAACATGTCTGAAAATTATATTAATGTTTATAACAATTTAATCAATTACTCTAGAAATAAAGACTTATATAAATCTCTAAATCGAGAAGATACCTTTTCGGATAGGTTAACATTCTTTCTCATTCATTTTGCTTTCTTTTTAAAAACCTTTAAAAATAAAGAAAATAAAGATATTTTACAAAGAATTTATGACTTCAATTTCAGACAATTAGAATTAAGTATTCGAGAGATAGGATATGGAGATCAATCGATTAATAAAAAAATGAAAATTTATTTAAATTTATTTCATGCTATTGTTTCAGAAATTCATTTTTGGGATGAATTAGACAGAAACGAAAAATCAAAAAAATTATCTTCTTTTTTAGAAGATTTTAAACAAATAGATATTTTAGTTGATTATTTTGATGATTTTTTCCTAAATTTGAGTAAAAAAAATTTGAATTTTTTTTTAAAAAGTGTAAGTAGTCCATAATTATGGCTGTACCTAAACGAAAACAAACACCATCTAGGACTGGTATGAGAAGATCACAGAATATGAAATTCTCATCTAAAAATGTAATTGAAGACAAAAAATCAGGTGAATATAGATTGTCTCATCATTTAGATTTAAAAACTGGAATGTACAAAGGGCGTCAAGTTTTAGACCCAGAAGAATAATTATAATTAAAATGTCAGATTTAACTAAAATTGCAGTTGATGCAATGGGAGGTGATGGATCACCTAAAAAGATAATTGACGGCATTATCCATAATCATAAATCAAATAAAAAAAATTTTTTTAAGATCTTTGGAAATAAAATTAAAATTGAAGGACTTATTAAAGATAAATTAAATAATGATTTCTACGAAGTAATACACACAGATAATGTTGTTAAAAGTACAGATAGTCCTCTTGAAGCTGCCAAAAGAGGAAAAGACACAAGCATGTGGCTTGCGATTGAAAGTGTTAAAAAAAAAGAAACTGATATTGTAATATCTGCAGGAAATACTGGTGCGTTACTTGTTATTGCTAAATTGAATCTTAAGATGATTGAAAATATAGATAAACCTGCATTATCTGCGTTGTGGCCAAATAAAAAAGGAATGAGTGTTGTATTGGATTTAGGTGCCAATATAGAATGTAGTTCAAAAAATTTAGTTGATTTTTCAATTATGGGTGCATCTTTATATAAGTCTCTTTATCCAAATGAGATGCCCAATACAGCTTTGTTGAATATTGGATCGGAAGAATTGAAGGGTAATGAAATTATAAAAGAAACTTTTCAAATACTTAATGAAAAAAAATCTAATAATTTTGATTTTTCTGGTTATATAGAGGGTAATGAGCTCATGGACGGAAATGTCAATGTCATTGTTTCTGATGGTTTTACAGGTAACGTTGCTCTTAAAACAGCAGAGGGAACAGCAAATTTTATTACAGATGAGCTAAAAAAAGTTTTTAAAGACTCAATTTTAGGTAAATTATCAGCATTGTTAAATTTCTCGAATTTGAATAAATTTAAAAAACGATTAGACCCTAGACTTTATAATGGTGCAATTTTTATCGGCTTAGACTCACCAGTTGTAAAAAGTCATGGAGGAACAGATTTCATTGGTTTTTCAAATTCATTAGAAGTATGTAGTAAAATTGTTAAAGGTAATTTAATCAATAAAATAAGAGAAAATATCTAATCAATGAGAATTAATTTAACTAAAAAAGATCTTGTAAATATGATTTATATGCAAGTTGGATTTTCAAAACAAATCACAGAAAATTTAGTTGAGGAATTTTTTTCTATTATAGTTTTAAATTTATGCAAAAAAAAAAATGTAAAGATATCAAAGTTTGGAACATTTTTAATTAGATCAAAGAATTCTAGAATTGGCAGAAATCCAAAAACTAAAGAAGAAAAAGAGATTTCCAGGAGAGATGTTGTTCTATTCAAGCCATCAAAAGAATTTAAAGAATTACTTAATAATAATGTAAAGAATGCAACCTAATAACACTTGATAAAGATTGCATTTTGAAATAGAAAACTGAAATTTGGTCCCTTCGTCTATCGGTTAGGACACGTGGTTTTCATCCTCGAAAGAGGGGTTCGATTCCCCTAGGGACCGCCACATTTATGATATTTTATGTTTATATGCTTAAAAGCGTAAATATTAAAATAACAAAAACATACGTTGGATACACAAATAACCTTAATTTAAGACTTAAAAAACACAATACAGGTAAAGGAGCGAAATCAACACGTGGTTATAGATGGAAAATTATCTATAAAAAAAAATTTTATGATAAAATATTAGCTATGAAATTTGAGTATAGATTAAAAAAAGATAAAAAATTAAGAAAGTACTTATTAAGTATAAATTGATATGAAAATTGCATCAATATTACCATATAAAGAAAACTACACTTTAAAAGGAGCTGGAGCAGTTGCTTTATGGATTAGTGATTTTATAAGAGACTCAGTTTATAAAAAAGAAAATTTTATAATAGGAAGTACTAATAATAAAAATTATCTTTCAAAAAACTACATCAATATAAATATAAATGATGTTAATTCTAAATTTAATAGCACTACCAAAGAATACTCAAAAAAAATTATGAACAAAATTCAAAATTCAAATTTTGATATAATTGAATTACATAACAGACCTATAATGGTAAAAGAATTTTTTCAAAAAATAAATTCAAAAATAATATTATATTTTCATAATGATCCTACTACAATGAGAGGAGCCAAATCTGTGAACGAGCGTATTTATTTATTAGAAAATGTTGACAAAATAATATTCATTTCAAAATGGGTTAAACAAAGATTTTTTAAAGATCTACCAGATCTATCAGATAATAAAACCCAAATTATTTATCATAGTATAGATCCATATAAAAAAAAAGTTAGTAAAAAAAAACAAATTATTTTTGTTGGAAAATTAAATGAGTCAAAAGGATATGATTTATATTGTAAATCTATGTTTAAAATTTTAGATGTTAATAAAAATTGGAGAGCATTTTCTATAGGTGAAGAAAAAAGATTTCAAAATTTTCCAACGCATAATAGACACAAAAATTTGGGACAAATTTCTCATTCAAAAGTTCTAAATTATTTATCCAATTCTGAAATAGCAATCATTCCATCTAGATGGGAAGAACCATTTGGTAGAACAGCTCTTGAAGCATCCTCAAGAGGATGTGCTACAATCATTTCTAATAGAGGTGGACTTACTGAAACTACCGACCATGCAATAGTATTGAAAAAATTAGATGTAAAAAATATTGAGTCAGAAACAATTAGATTGATTAAAAATAGTAGGGTTAGAAAAAAAATTCAAAAAAATAGTATGAAATTTGTTAAACATAAATTAAAGGAAAATTCTAAAGTAATTGATTTAATGAGAGGGTCTTTATTTCCATTCAATAAAATCAATATTAATAATGGTAAATTAAGGATCTTAAATATTTATAATTTAGCTCAAAAACTGAATCATAGAATTTATAATTTATCCTTAGGTAAAAAATTTACTAATGGTTTTATTAGAAATGGTCATGATGTAATTGAAATAAGCGACAGAGATTATGTTAGACAAAACAAAGGACTTAATTTATTTAACATGAATGAAAAGTTTCACAATTATCTAATTAAAACTTTTAAAAATTATAACCCAAACCTTATTATTTTTGGACACTCCGACAATATTACAGAGAATATCTTAAATGATTTTAAATTGATAAATAAAGATTTGATTATATCTCAATGGAATGAAGATCCTTTTATGACTGATTTACCTGACACAATAGGTAATATGAAAAAATTAAAAAAATTTATTCCTTATGTTGATCATTCATTTATTACAACTAATCCTTCTGTGTTGAAATTTCAAAAAAAAAATAATCAAAATATTCATTTTTTCATGACTCCTGTGGATAAAAATATAGAATGTTTTGATGCTTTTAAACTAAAACCCCAAAATGATATTTTTTACGCAATGAGCCATGGGGTTAATAGAGCAACCCTTAAAGAGGGAAAAACAGACACTAGAGTTAACTTTTTAAATAAACTTATAAAAAAAATTGATGGGATAAAATACGATTTTTATGGTTTTGGAAAACAAGAACCTGTTTGGGGTAATGAATTTTATAGATCATTATTAAATTCTAAAATGGCATTAAATCTTAGTAGAGGAAATCCCACAAAGCATTACTCAAGTAATAGAATTGCTTCTCTTATGGGAAATGGCTTGATGGTTTTCATTGATAAAAAAGTAGGTATGGACAATTTTTTTAATTCAAATGAAATAGTTTCATATAATAACATCGACGATCTTGCTGATAAAATAAAATTTTACAAGAAAAATGATAAATTAAGAATTAAAATAGCTAAAAGTGGTAAAGAAAAATACTTTAAACTATTTAATGAAGTAAAAATTACAAAATATATAATTGATAAATCTTTAGGAAAAAAAGTTTCTTTAATCTGAGTATAAGTTTTTATACTTTTATTTTATTTAGTGCATTATTTTTAAAGATATTTGCTTCTTTGATATATCTTCTAACCATTTGAGTTGTTTTATGACCTGTCATTGCCATTATACTCCTTTCATCTGCACCAGATTCTGCAGCAACAGTTGCAAAACCAGATCTTAAACTATGGCCCGCGAAATTTTTATTCTCTATGCCTGCTAAATCTAAATATTCTTTCATTAATAATACTACCGATTGATCGGTTAATCTTTTTTCTGTTAGAGATAAGCCTTTAGAAAATCTTCTAAAAATTGGTCCAGATTTAATTTTAGAAATTTCTAGCCATTTTTTAAGATTGACTACAGGGCAAAAGTTTTCATTAGTAAAGTAGGGTAGTCCTTTGATCATTCCTTCACCGAATTGATCAGTTTTTGATCTTCTGATAGTGATTTTAAGACCCTCAGTTACAAATTCCAAATCTTCATAATCAATTGAAATAAGTTCAGATCTTCTAAAGCCACCTCCAAAGCCCACTAGAATAATTGACTTGTCTCTAAACTTCTTTATATTTTCAATTTTTTGCTGATCTATTACATTAATAATTAATTTTAAATGATTGATTAATATAGGTTTTTTTCCTTTTTGAATGCTTCCTTTAACCCTTTTTATTCCCATTAAATTTTCAACAATAATTGGATGTTTAGTATCTAAATAATGACCTTTCAGTTTATGTAGCATGCTAATCGACACTAATCTTCTTCTTAAAGTGCTGATTTTTGAATTTTTAGAAAGATGAGTTAGGTATAAAGACACTATTTTTGGCTCTGATGGCAATGAATTAAAACCATGTTTAGCACAAAACGATACAAAGTCTTTAAAATCTGATTGATATGCTCTTAATGTATTTTTCGCTTTAGAGCTTTTGAGGTTATTTAAAGTTGCTTCATGAAGCGATTTTAGGTCTGTTGTCAGTTCATTCATATAATTACTATTGATAACAATTAATTATCACTAGTAATATATCAAGTGATTTTTAATGTCAATAGTTTAAATATAAAAATTATGGGTTCAATTGATGGAGAAATTCCTGCTGTATGGTTTTTAATTACCTCTGTGGGATTTATTATTTTAAGTTCAATTCAATATAAAAATCATGGCAAAAGCATTGAAACTATTTTTTTATCTATCTTGGCAATCTTATTTTTAATTAGCTATTTTATCTTAGTTTTCAAAGCTTAACTTATCCCCAATATTCACAGGAATTTCTGTAAATTTTCAGAATCAATTAAAAGGTGATACAGCTTTAAAATCATATCTGTTAAGGTATTAATGAATTAAGGGGCAACCCTTAACTGGCCAATTGGGCAAAAGCCGAGAGGTACAAATCCAAGGGGCAGAAAGTTCTGCAAAGCATCGCTGAACATGCAGAACGGGAGGCATGGCGGTAGCGCATCAACGACGTGCCAAAACAACTGTTCTTTGCACCCTTAAAAGTGCAAGGAAACAGGGGTTTCTCAGGAAAAATGTATCTTAAAGGCACTAAATTTCAATTAAAAGTCTGGAAATACCTCAAAACTATACCAAAAGGTAAAATAAGAACATATAAACAAGTTGCTACTGCAATAAAAAGCCCTAAATCAGCCAGAGCTGTGGCTAATGCTTGTGCTAAAAACCCATATGCCCCAAAAATACCTTGTCATAGAGTCATTAGATCTGATGGAGCTCTTGGAGGTTACTCTGGTAGAGGTGGAATCAAGCAAAAGCTCAAATTACTAAGATCTGAAAAAGTAGCTATTTAGAGCTATTTTAAACATTTTTTAAGTTAAAAAAGTGAGTAAAATCAAAGCTTTTTTACCTTTTTGTGAGATTTCTTTCTAAATAACATAATTCACCCTTCGGTTGTACCATATATTAGCCTATACTAAAAATAGACCCCTCTATGGGCGTTTAAATGCTATATTCAATTAGTGCATCACTCTACTATTCAACTATATCAATGCTTTTAGACTGCCCTACTTTTTTGGAATTTTCATAACCACAATCGGAAAAAGTCCCTATTTTAAAAGGTTATTTGATATTTTTCATAATTCACTATAAATCTACACTTTTGCAGAGCATATTAAAGTGATTATAAAATTAAAAAATCCAAAATATTCAAAAATTGGTATTATTTTATTTTAAATTAAATTCAATAAATACAATAGTTTATAAACAATACTTAATGTAATACTTTATATAATAGTAAATAATTATTACCTATTATTTTACTTTTTTAACTAAGTTCTCTCTTCTTGAGATGTAGATACCACTTAATACAATAATAAACAAACCTAAGAAAGTCCAATTATCAGGGAAATCACTAAAGAAATAATAACCTATAATTATGTTTGTAATGATCTCAAAGTAACTAAATGGAGCTAATTTTGAAGCATCAGCGTATTTTAGAGATAATATTAAAAATAAATGACCTACACAGGCAAATACTCCAATCGCAGCCATCATTGACCACTGATTAATTGTTGGCTTGATCCAAACAAAAGGCATTACACATGAAATAATAACAGCCCCTACTACACCGGTTAACAATAAAGTTAATAAAGGGTTGTCTGAAGTACTTAACTTACGAGTAATAATTAAATAAAATCCATACATTATTCCTGTTCCAAGCGCAGCAATACTCGCTAAATTGATTTCTACAAAACCGGGTCTTATAACAACCAAGGATCCTATAAATCCTATTATTACAGCTGACCATCTTCTAAATCCAACCTTCTCACCTAAAAAAATTGGAGAAAAAGCTGTAACAATCAAAGGTGCAACAAATGCTAAAGTTAATGCTTTTGCTAAAGAGATTACTGAAATGGCATAAAAGAAACAAATATTTGCTGTTAAAAGTATTAAGCCTCTTATAAATTGTAGTTTTGGTTTGTCAGTCCAAACTAGATTTTCCCGAAAAAAGAAAAACATAATTGGGAAAGTGAACGCCACAGTAAAAAAATATCTTGCCCAAGTTATTTGTAATACAGGTAATTCAGCACTTAGATATTTAGCAAAACCATCCATAATTGGAAGCATTACCCACGCTAACAGATTAAATGTAATAGCCTTCATATAAGAAGGATATAGATTAATTAAAGTATTTTAAAGCAAAGAATACAACAATTGGAATTGTTATAAAAGACATAAGTGTTGACACAACAATTGTACTAGCAACACTATCAACAATTTTTTTAGGTGAATAAATTGATGCAACAAGATAATTAAGAACTGCGCTAGGCATTGAACATTGTATTAGTAATACACCAGCTGCAAAGCCTTCTAGACCAAAATATAATATCAATAAATAACCGATAATAGGTCCAACAATCACTCGGCCTAAAGAAGAAAATATTGCCTTGTTAAGTGAAAAAACTTTAAGTCTTGTTAGTGCTATTCCTAATGACATCAAAATTAAAAATATTGTTGCATACATTAATAAAAAAGTAGTATTTTCTATAAATCCTGGAAGTTCATAATCATAATAAAGTAAAAAAACGGCAATAATGATTGCATAAAAAGGTGGGCTTTTTAGTATGACTTGTAAACTAAATTTTCTATCTGCTAAAAAAACACCTAATGTAAAGTGACACAAAATAATTAAGGCAGAAATAGCAGCTGAAACACCAAGACCTTGAGAACCATACGCGAATAAACATATTGGTAAACCCATATTACCAGTATTAGGCATTGTTAAAGGCGGAAGTTCTCTTATTATATCTTTAGTATTTAAAAGAAATAATATGATTATTCCAACAATAATGAACCCAACGATTGCGATTGCATAGTACCAAAAATAGTTAATGAAAATAGTAAACGATATATTTACCGGATTTAATGCATAAATAATCATTGCTGGTGTGCCAACATTTGCAGCAAAATTAGTGATAAATGTAGTGTCAATTTTAGGATTTTTTTTACCAAGATAATATCCAATACCCACAACAAAGAATACTGGAAACAAAACTTCAAAAAGTTTTATATAAATATCCATTAATTATAAAGTCTAATTAAAGTTGGAAATTTGAGAATATTTTTATTTTTTTTAAAAATTGATAGACAATTTTTTATATTTTTTTCAGTAGTTTTATGGCTTATAATAACAATTGTAGCCTTCTTATTTTTCTTATCAGGAGTTTGGATGATTCTTTTTACTGAGATCTTAAATTTAGATAATCGATTTGTTATTAAAGATAAAACGCCCTGTTTATCCTTAACCTCAAACCTAAGATATAATGAATTAGAATAATTTTGATTGTTAAAGGGTTTTATAGATTTTCTTTTATTATAAGAAATTCCAAAAGGGGGTTTTATATTTCCTCTCAAAATTGATAGTAAATCTGATAATAAGGATGATGAAGTTGGTCCAGGACCTGCCCCCTCTCCTTGTAAAATACTTTGACCTACTGGTTTACCTTCTGTAATAACCGCATTCATTACACCATTCACATTTCCGATATACGAGTTTTTACTCACCAAACATGGATGAACTGTTTCGAATAATTGATTATTAATAATTTCAGAAATCCCAAGTAATTTTATCCTCAGTCCTAGCTGGTTTGCTATTTTAATATCTTCTAGTTTAATATTTTCAATTCCTTCCATTATACACTTACTTTTTGATATTTTGATATTAAATGAAAGTGCTGATAAAATTCTAATTTTAGCGAAAGCATCAAAGCCATTAAGATCTAATTTAGGATTACCTGGCTCAGCATATCCAAGAACCTGAGCTTTTTTTAAAACTTTTTCAAAACTTTCGTTGCTATTTTCCATCTCTGATAAAATATAGTTAGTTGTCCCATTAAGGACTCCATAAACTTTTTTAATTGTATTGGTTGCCAAACCCTCTTTAATAGTTCGAAGAATTGGAATTCCCCCAGCAACGGAAGCTTCGAACTCTAGATTTACTTTATTCATTTCAGCTAGTTTCGCTAAATAATCCCCATGTTTAGCAATTAAAGCTTTATTCGGTGTTATTACATTTACTTTATTTTTTAAAGCGTGTTCTACTATTTTTTTAGAAATACCATCAGATAAACCAATACATTCAAATAAAATATCTATTTTTTCTTCTTTAAAAATTTTTAAAGGATTTGAATAAAAAATTTTTTTATCTATATTGAAACGTCTTTTTTTATTTTTATTTTTAGCAGATATAGCTACAATATTTATTCTTTTTCCAGTTTTTGTCTCGATTTCCCTCTTTTTTGAAATCAATTCATTATATAAAAATATTCCAACCTGACCCAATCCAACTAGTGCAATATTTATATTTCTATTCATTAATTAATATCCGGAAATTTACTTTTTTTGATATAATTATTAATATAAATTTCATACTCTTCAATTGTCATTAATCTAATATCATTTGATTTTTTAATTATTTCGGTCAATCTGTTATTATCATTTTTTTTATCATTTTTCTCATTCCAATATTTAGAGTCAGTATTAAATGAACAGGCATTTAAAAATATGAAGAGAACTATAAATAATGATTTATTCATTTAAAACCAGCATTTTTGGGGAAATTAAATTTCATATTCATATTTTGTATTGCCTGACCCGCTCCCCCTTTAATAAGATTATCAATAGCAGAAAGTATAATTATCTTATTCTTATTTTTTGATTTACAAACAGATATATTGCAATTATTCGTATTAATTACATCATTTGTGCTTATTAATTTGTCTTTATTTAATATTTTTATAAAATTTGCTTTTTTATAATATTTTTTCAACGTGTTTAATATTTTTGATGCTGAAGAGGTCTTATTAAGTTCAACATAAATTGTGCTTAAAATACCTCTAAACATAGGCGATAAATGAGGAGTAAAATCAAATTTAATATTTCCTTTAATACATTTTTTTATCATTTCTTCAATTTCAGAATTATGTCTGTGTGATGCAACACCATAAGCGCTTAAAGACTCATACAAATTTTTATCTTTATATTTTTTGTGTACACCTCTTCCAGCACCAGAGTATCCTGATTTTGAATCAATTATAATATTATGACTTTTTATTAATCTATTTTTTAATAAAGGTATTAAAGGTAATAGAATAGAAGTCGGATAACATCCGGGACAAGAAATAATTTTATAATCTTGAACTTTTTTACCTGTGATTTCAGGTAAAGAATAAATGCTATTCTTAATATTATGTTTTGCTTTATGATCTTTTTTATACCATTTTTTGTAATCTAAAGCTTTTTGAAGCCTAAAATCTGCGGCAAGATCAATTAAAACGTTCTGTTTATTCAAATATTTTGAAATTACTTGTGCTTCTCCATTGGGAAGTGCTGTAAATACAACATCAATTTCATTCAAAAATTTTTTATTGAATTTTACAATTTTGGGTAATTTTTTTAATCCAATGGTCTTATCGTAATAAGAAATTTTTTTTCCTACTGATGTGTTTCCACATAAATACTTTATTTTTACATATTTATGTTTGTTTAACAATTTTATCAATTGGATACCAATATAACCAGTTGATCCAGCGACTAATACATTTAGCTTAGGCATTTCTTATTATAACAGTTAAAAATTAAAAAAAAATTATCTTTTAGAAAACTGAAAGCTTCTTCTAGCTTTTCTTCTTCCAGGTTTTTTTCTTTCAACTGCCCTGGAGTCTCTCGTGGTTAATTTCTCAGTTCTGAGAGTAGATTTAAAGCTTTCATCAAATAATACTAAAGCTTTTGAAATTCCATGTACCATTGCCCCCGCTTGTCCTGTTGGACCACCACCTTTAACATTACATCTAACATCATAATCTGTAGCTTGATTAATCAATTCAAAAGGTCTTGTAATTTGCATTTTGTGATTCTCACTAGCAAAATACTCATTGTATAATTTGCCATTAACATAAATTTTTCCTGAACCCTTTTTAAGCCAAACTCTTGCAATAGATGTTTTCCTTCTTCCGGTTGCATATTTGCTATCCTTAAAATCAAGTTTTAATTTTGTTGTTTTTGATGAAGTTTGAACGTTTTCCATATTAATTTCTTGCTATATTCTTGCTATTCAACTTATCTAATTCAATTATTTTAGGGTTTTGAGCTGAGTGAGGATGATCGTTACCAGCGTATATTTTAAGTTTTGTAAGTTGTTTTCTGCCTAAAACACCACCTGGTAACATTCTTTTAACTGCTAATTTTAATGCCTCGCCCGGTTTTTTTTCATGTAATTTTTCTGGAGTTGTTTCTTTAATACCTCCAGGATGGCCAGTGTGTCTGTAATATTTTTTATTTTGAAATTTTTTTCCAGTAAATTTTGCATGCTCTATATTTTTGACTACTACAAAATCTCCTGTGTCCATATGAGGAGTGTATGTTGCTTTATTTTTTCCTCTAATGATTTTAGATACAATTGTTGCAAGTCTTCCTACAACAGCATTTTTTGCATCAATTTCAAACCAAGATGAATTAAGCTCGCTTTTTTTAACAAATTTTGTCATTAAGCGAGGATTAATACTATTATTAAGTTTAAAGTCAATTTTATATTTACCTTGTAAAATAACTCTATTCTGTTAAAAAGGTATTGCCGATTTGATCCTATTGCGGGCATAAACTGCTAAAAAGGAAACTTTCATAAAATCGGTAGGCATTTGAACTATATTGTGCGCCTTGCATTAAGCAAAAGCACTAAAAAAGGAGTAAAAATGAGTACTAAAAGAAATAACCCAGAAACTATAGCCATTCATGGTGGTGACTATAAAAGTGATCCAGCCACAAATGCTGTAGCTGTACCTATCTATAGAACGACATCATATCAATTTAATAATACTGAACATGCTGCTAATCTTTTTGCATTAAAAGAATTTGGAAACATCTACACAAGAATTATGAATCCGACTAATGATGTTTTAGAAAAAAGAGTTGCTGCTTTAGAAGGAGGATTATCTTGTGTAACAGTATCTTCAGGTCAAACAGCATCATCTTTTGCAATATTAAATGTGGCTCAAGCGGGTGACAATATTGTAAGTTCAACAGATCTATATGGTGGAACTGTATCTTTATTTACTCATACATTAAGTAAATTAGGAATTGAAATTAGATATGCAGACCCAAGTGATCCAAAAAATTTTGAAAAAATGGTAGATGATAAAACAAGAGCTTTTTATGGAGAAACTTTACCAAATCCTTATCTTAGAGTTTTTCCTATTAAAGAAGTTTCTGATATTGGCAGAAAATACAATATTCCATTAATCATGGATAATACTGCATCACCAGTTATTTGTAAACCAATCGAACATGGTGCAGCCATAGTAATTCATTCCCTTACTAAATATATTGGTGGACATGGAACTGCAGTAGCAGGGAGCATTGTTGATAGTGGTAATTTTGATTGGACAGCTGATCCAAAAAGACAACCTTTATTTAATGAACCTGATGCTAGTTATGGTGGTGTAATATGGGGCAAAGCAGTGCCTGAGCTAACAGGAGCAAATGTTCCTTTTGCAGTGAGAGCTAGAGTATGTTTACTAAGAGATCTTGGTTCCGCATTAGCACCTGATAATGCATTTGCAATAATTCAAGGTTTAGAGACTGTAGCTTTACGTATGAAACAACATTGTGAAAATGCTGAGAAAGTTGTTAATTTTTTAAAAAAGCACAAAGAGGTTACAAAAGTAATCTATTCTACTGAACATAATAAACCAATTTCCGATAGAGCAAAAAAATACCTAAAGGGTGGTTATGGGCCAATGGTTGGTATTGAATTAAAAGGTGGTATTGAGGCTGGAAAAACATTCATTGAGTCTTTAAAAATGTTTTATCATGTTGCAAATATTGGTGATGTGAGAAGTTTAGCAATACATCCTGCTAGCACAACACATAGCCAATTAAATGAAAAAGAACTTGCAGCATCTGGAGTTACACAGAGCTATGTAAGACTTTGTATTGGTATTGAGCATGTAGATGATATTATTGAGGATTTAAACCAAGCTTTAAACAAATCTTCTAAAGGTAAATTAAAGGCGGTTAGTTAAATCTTGTATTAAGGTATAAAAAATAGATACAAGAACTTACCAAAAAGATTGAACTTATTTGGTGCATAGATGCTATATAGATTTGTGCACCATATAAAATTGTTATTATTCCTAAAAAAATTTGTAATAAAATAAAGAAACCCAATACATTTATAGATTTGTATAAATCAAAAATTTTATTCTTATAAATTTTGTAAAACATAAATAAATAATAAAATCCGATTATATAAGCTAAGTTTCTATGAATAAATTGAACTAAAGATGGATCGCTAAAAGCAGATAGTTTAAATAAATTAACAAATTCATTGTCATCAGGAAAATATGCTGTACCCATATTTGGCCAGGAATTGTAAATTTTTCCAGCATCCATACCAGATACAAAAGCTCCTATAACAATTTGTGTAAAGACCAATGTTAAAAAAACGAGTGGTATTAAAGGATTTATTTTATTTGTTGTATTATAACTCAAATTTAGCTTGAGATAGTTCCAGAATATTAATGATAAAATAATAAAAGCAATTAATAAATGAATAGATAATCTAAAATGACTTACATCAACTCTATCTATAAGTCCACTACTGACCATATACCAACCAATAAAGCCTTGAAAACATATTAGAAAAAAAATTAAATACAAACTATACAATTTTGAAATACTAATTTTAAAAGAAAAATAAATTAATGGTATTAAAAATCCGATACCAATTAATCTTCCTAAAAAACGATGTGCCCATTCCCACCAAAAAATAATTTTAAATTCTTGCATATTCATATTGTAATTTTGTAATTTAAATTCTGGTATTTGCTTATAAAGATTAAAATATGAAATCCAGTCTTCTTGATTTAAAGGTGGTAAAAATCCTGAGAAAAGTTGCCATTTAGTAATTGAAAGACCTGAGTCCGTTAATCTTGTTAAACCACCAACAACAATCATAATGGACACAATCCAAAACATTGAAATTAACCAGAGAGATAATTGATAATTAATCTTATGATTTGCTGTGTACATATGCGCATAAATATAATAATTTTTTAATTATCCAAATATATAAATGTCGCCGCAAAAACGAAAAAAACTAAGCAAAATTAGATCAGAACTAGATAAAATAGATAATTCACTTATAAAAATTATAAAAAAGAGAACATTTCTTGTAAAAAAAGTTTTAGAACTTAAAGATAGAAAAAATCAAATAGTTGATCAAAAAAGAATTAAATCCATACTTAGTAATATAAGAAAAAAATCTTTAAAGAATAAAATTGATCCACGTATTACTAATAGAATATGGAAAAATATGATCTGGTCTTATATTGATTACGAAAGAAGAAATTTTAAAAAAAAATGATTATTTACTATGTGGTGGTAATTTTTTTTCAACAAAAATTTCATGTTTTCTAGTTGAAGGATTATATTTTCTAGCTTTTAATTTTACTTTGGCTTTTTCTCCACCAGCAGGTTTTTTTACATAATAAAAAAAAGGACTATCAGGTTTTTCTTCAGGGACTAAACGAACTTTTATATGAGTTTTTTTTGCCATCTTATTTAAATTTTTTTAAACTTTTTACAATTTTTGAAATCTTATTTAACTTATTTTTAAAATTATCTGCTCTTATAGAATTATCTGCCATTTCGTCAAGCTTTAAAGGTTCTTTATTATTTAGTATTTTCTTTACACCTTTGATAGTCATTCCTTGATCTTTTAATAAAAAATGAATTTTTTTTAATAATTCAATGTTTTTTTTGTCATAATATCTTCTATTTCCAGTAAGTATTTTAGGTTTAATTTGTTTAAACTCTTTTTCCCAAAAACGAAGCGTATGAGTGGGTAAAGAGTCCCCTTTTTTTGATTTTAAATTCAATATTTTAACAACTTCGCCTATAGTTTTGTAGGAATTATCTTCTTTATTCATCTATTTCATTTTTTGATTTTATTATTTTTTTCAAATTTGTAGATTTATGCGTAATGAGCGTTTCTGATATATAATCATTTTCCTCTATTTTTATCCCAGAAACAATGTCCCCGTTTGTAATGCCGGTTGCACAAAAAATTGAGTCGCCTGTAATTATTTCATTTAACAAATACTTTTTATTTAGATCATCTATACCCATTTTTTTTGCCCTATTTACATCATTTTCATTATCGAAAATGAATCTACCTTGAAAAAAACAATCAAAAGCATCCAAAGCAGAAGCTGCAAGCACGCCCTCAGGTCCGCCACCAATACCCATAAAAATGTCTATATTGTATTTTTTATCAGAAACTAATAAAGCTCCTGATACATCTCCATCAGAAATAAGTTTTAAATTAACCTTCAAATTCCTTAGTTCTTCAATAATTTTTTTATGCCTTGGTCGATCTAAAATACATGCAGAAAGTTCATTAGGTTGTTTATTCTTATAATCTGCAAGATTAGAAATATTTTTTTTAACTGAATAATCCAAATCAATAATACCTTCAGAGGGTACATTTGCAGAAATTTTGTTCATATAAGTCTCTGGTGCACTAAATAAATTTGACTTTTCTGCAACTGCAATGACAGACAATGCTCCTGGCTGATTATTTGCTACAAAATTAGTTCCCTCTAAAGGATCCACAGCAATATCTAATTCGGGACCACTCATGGTACCTAAAGTTTCCCCAATATAAAGCATAGGAGCTTCATCCAGTTCTCCCTCTCCTATAACCACCTTTCCTCTCATTTCTATTTCATTAAGTTTATTTCTCATTGCATCTACAGCTGATTTATCTGCTGCTATTTTATCTTTTTTTCCAACAAAATGGTAAGATGATAAGGCTGCTTTGATTGAAACATTTAAAAATAAGTCTTCAAATTTTTTGTCCAATGACATTATTTTGCAGTTTCAATAGATATATTTTTCTCTAATTTTGATTCAAATTCTCTCAATCTTTTCCAAACTGAAATTAGTTCAACAATAATTGGCCAGCTTCTAACTAGATATTGTAGTGATGTTTCAACTCGACCAAAAGCTCTTATAATTTGTTGAACAAAACCAAGTGTTATTGCACCAGTCACAATCGTTGGTGCTAATGCTAAATATGGTACAATTACCATACCTTGTAAGTAACTCCATTTTACTGCATTAAAGTAAAGGTAGTGAAAATACATTTTATAATGAATCTTTCTAACACCTCCATAAAGATCTGTAATTTTTGCAGGTTGTGCACTTTCTTTAAAATCCTCTCCTAAAACTAATTCTTTCCTATAAGCAGCCTCTTCTTTTTGAATATCATATTCAATGCCAGGAAGTTTAATCCCTACACTGGCCAATAATATTGTTCCACCCAATGCTGATATAATCGCGACCCAAACTAAAGCATGTTCAACTTCACCAATCCATGGTAATACTGTAATACTTTTTGATAAGCCCCATAAAATTGGAGTAAAAGCAATCAACGTCATTACACTTCTAAGTAATTCCGCCCCCAGCCCTTCCATTATTCTAGCAAATTTAAGAGTGTCCTCTTGAACTCTTTGAGACGCTCCTTCTATAGAAGAGGCATCATTCCATTTGTCGTGATAAAAATCTGCCATTGCAGTTCTCCATCTAAATGTCCAGTGGCTGGTAAAATAATCACTAAAAATAACTACCAAAATGTATACAGCTGCAATTTTAGCAAATGTAAAAAGATATGCGATAAATTCTTTTTCAGATACTGAATTAGGATTAGTGAGAGCTTTTTGTAAAGTATCATAAAATTCACCAAACCATTCATTAATTCTCACATCAAGTTGAACCTGATACCAAGTAGCCATTAAAATTAGTAATGTTCCACCTATACTCCATAAATACCATCTTCTATCTGTAAAAAATTTAAACATTATCTATCTATTTTAAAAAATTATCTGCGTAGGATTTTTTTACTATTTTTCTTTTTTTTGGCTCAATTAGCTCATAATCAATTTTTTTCTTCTTTGCATAATTTATCGCCAATTCTTTGGTTGAAAATTCTAGTTTCAGCTCACTATATGTATCATTAGAACTTTCCCATCCCATTAAAGGATTTTTTGTGGGATCTTTAGTTTCAAATTCAAGTATCCATTTGTCAAGTTTTCCTAAACCAGATTGCATTGCACTTTTATTAGGTATGTAAATTTTTGCTTTTTTCATATCAATGGTCGGAGTGGCAGGATTCGAACCTGCGACCCTCTGGTCCCAAACCAGATGCGCTACCAGGCTGCGCTACACTCCGAGAATGTTCGTTATAGCGTTTTTACTTATGTTTTCAATAAAAAGAAAAAGGTTTAATGATGAGGAAAAGTAGAAATAATTCATTTTACCTTCTATATTTTAATATAATTTCTAGAAGAGACGATGTTTATATTAAATAGATATTATAAATTTTACAAACAAAATGGACTATTTAAAGCTATCATAAAGATTATAACCACACCTTACAGAATTGTTAAAAAGCAGATCTATCAAAAAAATAAGAAATTAATCTTTAATCAAGATACATCAGAAAAAAGGTTTAATCTCATTTATAAAACTAATTTTTGGTCTTCGAATGAAAGTGTTTCGGGATATGGATCTGAATTAAAAAATACTATCAATATTGAAAAAGAAATTATTAATATTGTTAAAAAGTATCAAATAAAAAGTATTTTAGATGCACCATGTGGAGATTTTAATTGGGTTAAAAACGTTTTAGATAAAAATTTATTTTATATTGGCGGAGACATTGTTCAAGAAATAATTGATAATAATATTAGGAAATTTAAAAGTAATAATCTTAAATTTATAAAACTTGATATTACTAAAGAAAGTTTACCAGACTCAGATCTAATGATTTGTAGGGATTGTTTAATTCATTTGTCATTTGAAAGCATAAGATTATTTTTTGAAAACTTTAGAAAAAGTAAAATTAATTATTTATTGCTAACAACATACAAATTGAAAGATAAAACTAAAAAATTAGATAATTTAGACATCCCCGATGGAGAATACAGGGAAATAGATTTAACTAGACCACCATTCTTATTGCCTACACCGTTGCATGAAATATTAGATAAAGATGAACTAAATAAAAATAGTGGTTTTAATTGTTATTTAAACCTGTACAGTAAAAGTCAAATCAATGATCTAAAATTCAAATAAATATTTTTTTATGTTTTTTGATGAATTTAATTCTATCTCTTCTTCTTATTCCAGCCAAATGAATGATGACAGGATCAAAATAAAAATTTGAAATTTCATCATTTTCTGGATTCTCAAAATTTCTTTTTGGCATACTATTCCAAATACCTGATAAGAATGAAATATTATTTCTTACATCTTTAGATAAATTATTATCTGATATTTTAGAAATCTCTGCCTTTAAACCAACCTCATCCATAAAAGCAGCATTATCAGGCCAAAAATGTTTAAGGTATTTTTTTTTGTTCCAAACATTTTTAAAGAAATTTAACGACCATTTTGTATTCCTAACAAGTAAAACACCAACATTAGGACCCCAGGTAAGATAATTCACAAATTTGTATTTTGTTTTATGAACAGATTTAAAAAAATTGTTATGAACAAAGATATGCTTTGATTTATCAATATGATTTAATATGTTTTCATATCTGCAAAAAAAAGTGTCAGCATCTAACCAAAGATAAAACTCATGGTTTCCTTTTTCGAGATTATCAATAAGCATTTTAATCTTTAACCAATAAAAATGTCTCTCAAATTTATTTGATTTTTCAAACTCATAATCAAATTTAAAATGATTAGCATATTTAATGATATTTTTTTCTGATTCTTTTCCAACACCTCTATATCTAAAGTTATAGCCTGATAAGATTTTAAGTTTACTATTTCTGAAATTTTTGCTTCTACTTTTAAAAAAGAACATCTATTAATAATTAAGAATTTTCAATAATTTACCTTATACATCACAATTAAAATGTAAATTAAAAAGACCAACAACTTTATCTGAAAAAAACTATAATTAACTTTTGCTTATAAATAGATATAAGATAAGCATTAACTTATTTTATAAAATAATGATTATTGAATGTATTAATTGTAATAAAGTATTTGAAGTAAATTCAGAACTTATTCCTAAAAATGGAAGAACTATTCAGTGTGGCTCTTGTAATCATGTCTGGTTTTATAATCCAAGAATTTCAGATTTTAAAAAAGAAATAAAACAGAATGTTAAAATTGATATCAAAGAAAAACCAACTATAAATCAAACAAAAAAAAACGAAGCAAAAACGTTTAAGGAAAAAAGTTATTCTAAATTAAAAGATAAAAAAAATTACGAGATAACAAAATATAAACCAAGAAAAAGTTTATCATTTACTAAATTGCTTTCGTATTTAATTGTATTGTTGATAACTTTTGTTGCACTATTAGTCGTTATAGATACTTTTAGTTCATACTTATATCAATTATTTCCTTCTCTTGAGCTAATTATATTTAGTCTTTTTGAGATATTGAAAGATATTAAATTATTTATTAAAGACTTAGTTTAATCATGATTAATTACTTATCTAAACCTTTTAAATGGTTTTTTAAACTTGAAGCAGCCAGCGGTTTAGTTTTGTTATTCGCAGCTATAATTGCATTAATAATTAGTAATTCTAATTTATCTAACTTATATTTTTCAACTTTAAATAAATACTTATTTATAGGCATTAACAACTTTGGATTAAAATTATCTGTTTTACATTGGATTAATGATGCCTTAATGGCAATATTTTTTTTCTTTGTCACTTTAGAAATTAAAAGAGAATTTTTACAAGGAGAGCTTTCAAATATAAAACAAGCTTTACTTCCAATAATTGCTGCTGTAGGCGGAATGTTGGTTCCTGCACTATTTTATGTATTTATAAACTTTGGTGATAGCGAAACTATGAATGGATGGGCTATTCCCTCTGCTACCGATATTGCTTTCTCGCTTGGTGTATTATCTTTATTAGGAAAGAGAGTACCATTATCTCTAAAAGTTTTTTTAACTGCTTTGGCAATCATTGATGACTTAGGAGCGATTGTTATCATTGCTTTATTTTATTCAGGCGATTTGAGTATTAAATACTTAACGCTTATGCTGTTAGCTTTTATTGTCCTGTTAGTAATAAATAAATTTGATATTAAAAAATTTTTACCTTACTTAATTGTGGGTATTTTTCTTTGGGACTTTACACATAATTCAGGTATTCACGCTACTATTGCTGGAGTTTTATTGGCCATGACCATACCTCACCGAAAGAAAAAAAAAGATTTTTCTTTGTTGATCAAAGTTGAACACGCAATAAGTCCCTACGTAGCTTTTGGTATTATGCCTTTATTTGCTTTTGCCAATGCAGGAGTATCTCTTGAGGGCTTATCTTTTAGTTCTTTGTTAGACAAAGTGCCACTTGGAATTTTATTAGGATTATTTGTAGGTAAACAATTAGGTGTCTTTGTATTTTCATATGTGTCAATTAAAACAAAAATTGCTCAAATGCCTAATAATTCAAATTGGTATAACTTCTATGGCGTGGGTGTTCTAACGGGTATTGGTTTCACAATGAGTCTTTTTGTTGGAAATTTAGCTTTTGTTGAGAATATGCAATATATGGATGGTGTAAAAATAGGGGTACTAACTGGGTCACTTTTATCCACTTTATTTGGTTACTTCTTAATACTACTTACACCTAATAAATGACAAAAAAATTTATATTAGGTTTTACAATAATTATGTTTTTTTTTAAAAGTTCAGCCATCGCAAATTATGAAAAAACTTTTTTTGATCTAAATATTGAGAGCATATCGGGTGAAATAATAAATTTTAGTGATTTTAAAAATAATGCAATATTAATTGTAAATACGGCAAGTTATTGTGGATTTACAAATCAATATGAAGAACTTCAAATTCTTTGGGATAAATATAAAAGTAAGGGTTTAGTTGTTCTTGCTGTACCATCAAATTCATTTAATCAAGAAAAAAATAAAAACTCAGACGTAAGAGAATTTTGTGAAGTAAATTTTAATATCACCTTTCCACTTTCAGCTATTACTGAGGTAAAAGGAAATAATGCACATGAGTTATTTAAATGGGCTAAAACTAATCATGGTAGCTCAGCAGTACCAAAGTGGAATTTTCATAAGATTTTAATAAACAAAGAGGGAAAAATTGAGGATACATTTTCCTCTTTCACTAAACCATTATCAAATAAAATAATTAATAAAATAGAGAGTATTTTATAAATTTAGAGTAAGACCATCGAAAGCAGGTATTGTGTTTTTTGGTAAAATTTTCTTAAGAACTTTGTAATCTAATACTGGAGATAGATTAGTTAAAATAGCTTTTTTAGGTTTGAACCTTCTTATCATAGAAAGAGAGGTCTCTAAATTAAAATGTGATGGATGGTAATTATACCAAAGACAATCTATAACTAAAAAATTCAAATTTTTGAAATATTTAAAATCTTTAGTGTAAATTTTACTTACATCGCTTATATAAGCCAATTTCTTATCAATTATAAAGCAATTAGATTTAACTTTTCCGTGTTCAACTTTAATAGATTTAACAGAAATTTTTTTCTTATTATTAGATGTAAAAAAAGTTTTAGGTAATTTATGCAATTTTAAAGTAGCAGGATACTCTCTAGAGTAACTTTTGAATATATATGAAAAACTATTTTTTAAATATTTAGAAGTAAATGGGTCAGCATATACATCAATTTGATTTTTGCTACTTATATAAAATGATCTTAGATCATTTATTCCATGTGTTTGATCACCATGCATGTGTGAAAAAAGAACTTTATCAATTTTTTTAATTTTATGTCTTAATAATTGTTGACGTAAATCAGGTGAAGTATCAATCAAAATATTTTGATTAGAGGTTTTTAATATTGCAGAACATCGTGTTCTATAATTCTTTTTGATTTTAGGATCACAATTGCCAAAAAAACCATCTGGTCTTGGTACACCCATTGAACTACCACAACCAAGTATTATAAACTTCATATAATTTTAATTAAAAAAGAGATTATTAAAATTATTAGTGGTAATTTTAATAAGTTCAGATTTTTCAATGCCCTTTATTTCTGCAAGTTTGGCTGCAGTAAAATCTATAAATGATGGTTCATTTTTTTTTCCTCGATTTGGCACTGGAGCTAAAAAAGGACTATCTGTTTCAATAAGAATTCTATCTAATGGAAGAGACTTAAATGTATTCTGAAGATCAACAGAATTTTTAAAAGTAATAATACCACTTGCAGAAAAATAAGAATTAAATTTTAAAAGCTTTTCTGCAAATTTTTGAGATCCTGTGAAACAATGCATTAAAATTTTTAACTTTTCATCTTTATATTCATTTAATACTTCGTAAGTTTTTTCTTCAGCATTTCTTGAATGAATAATTAATGGGATGTTTGCTTTCAAGGCAGCTTTAATGTGTATCTTGAAACTTTCTATCTGTTTATCTCTATCTGAATTATCATAATAAAAATCAAGACCAGTTTCCCCTACACCAATAATTTTTTTATTTTCATCTAAATTTTTTGTAAAAAATTCTGAGTTGACATTATTTTTGTCTGCTTCATGCGGGTGAATTCCAATTGTACCAAATATAATTTCATCTTTATTTACAATGTCTTTAACTCTGGAAAAGCTTTCAATTGATGTTGAGATTGTTAATAATTTTTTAACACCAATTTCTTTTGATCGCTGTATAACATTTTTTAGATCACTAAATAATGGCTCATGATCTAGATGACAATGTGAATCAATCATTTTCTTTTTCTATTTTGTTAAATAATATATCAATTTTATTAATAGCACTTCCTTTTTTTAAAAATTCATTATTTCCAATTGACTGAAAAATTACATCTTTTTCTTCAAGATTGAAAATTTTAAGTGCTTTAAGAGATGATTGTGGAATAATTGGATATAATAAAAAAGTTATTTTTCTAACAATTTCAAGAGTTGTATAAACTATTGTATTTAACCTAATTTTATCATCTTTTTTTTTCCACGGCTCCTGGTCATTAAAATATTTATTGGCTTCAAATAATCGATTTACAATATAATCAATATAATAGTTAATATTTTGATTATCTATTTCCGATCTCAACTTGTCTAAATTCTGACTATATTCATCTAAAACTTTTATATCATCACTTTCAAATTTAATTTTTTCTGGCACCTTGCTATCACAATTTTTAATAGCAAATGCAGATACACGTTGACATAAATTACCAAAATTATTGGCTAAATCACTATTAATACAATCCTCTAATCTTTCTTGAGAAATATTACCATCATTTCCAAATGAAACTTCTTTTATTAAATAATATCTCAAAGGATCCAATCCATATTGTTTTATAATTTCTAATGGATCCAATATATTTCCTTTTGATTTAGACATTTTTTCCTCATTAGATAATATCCATCCATGTCCATAAACTTTTTTTGGAGGAACTATTTTTGCAGCCAATAGGAACGCAGGCCAATATATTGCATGAAATCTTAATATATCTTTTCCAATCAAATGAACAGATGCTGGCCAAAATTTTTTATATAATTCATCATTTTTATTGGGATAATTTAAAGCACTAATATAATTAGTGAGAGCATCTAACCACACATAAATTACGTGTTCATTATCACTCGGAACTTTAATACCCCAAGAAAAACTTTTTCTACTCACTGATAAATCTTTTAATCCACTTTTAACAAAACTTATGACTTCATTTTTTCTAGACGCTGGAGAAATAAAATCAGGATTTTTTTCATAAAATTCTAATAATGGCTTTTCCCACTTAGATAATCTAAAAAAATAAGATTCCTCATCAACCCATTCAACAGGAGACTTGGATGATATTGCCACTTTTTTATTATCAAGATCTTCAATTTCATCCTCATTGTAAAAAGCTTCATCCGATACTGAATACCAACCAGAATATTTTGATAAATAAATGTCATCATTTTTTTTTAATTCTTCCCACAAATATTGAACAGACTTTTTGTGTCGAGGCTCAGTAGTTCTTATAAAATCATTATTTGTTAAATTTAGAGTTTTTGATAAATTCTTGAATGTTTTGCTAATTTCATCGCAAAACACTTGAGGCTCAACTCCTTTTTTTTCAGCAGCTCTTTGAATTTTTAAACCATGCTCATCAGTCCCAGTCAGAAAGTAAACTTTATATCCATCTATTCTTTTAAACCTGGCAAAAAAATCAGCAATAATACTCGAATAAGCATGTCCCATATGTGGTTTGGCTGAGGGATAATAAATGGGAGTTGTGATATAATAATTTTTATCCATTTAAAAGCTTTGAATTTATTTCTAAAAATAAAGATTCATCATCTAAATTAAATTTCTTAAAATCATTTATTCTTTTCAAAAAATAATTGTAAACATCTGAATTTGAAACTGAAATATTTTTTATCAGAAATAATTCAAGTATATTGTAAACAAATGTTTTAGATTGCTTATCATCCTTATAAATATTTTCACTTATCAGTTTTAATAAAAAATCTTTTAAATTTATGTCTTTTAAATCAATTTTTTTTTCGTCAGAAAATTTTAAAAGATTATAAATTTCTCCAGGAGTAGAATAATAATTTAATAAATCTTTATTTAAGAGATCATCAATATCATTATCAAAAAGAAGTGAACTAATTTCATTAACCTTATCATTTTCTAAGAATATATTGAAATTAATACAACGAGATAGAAGTGTTGGAATTATTTTCTTATTACTATTTATTAAAATAAAAAATATATTCTCATTAGGTTCCTCTAACGTTTTTAACAGCGCATTTACTGAATTTAAATTCAAATATTCAATATTATCAATTAAGACAAATCTTGGCTTATTATTAAATGAAGACTTATTTAGTTGAATTATTAATTCTCTAATTTGTTCTATATCTATGTTTTTTTTATCAGGATTAATGTCTATTAAATTGAAATTTGGACAAGAACCATTTTGAATTAACTTAAATGAGCGATTATCTAAATTTATTTTAAATTCAACTAAATCATAAGGCATTTCTTCATCTTTTGATAAAACAAAATTAATTAAATGATACGCGAGTGTACATTTGCCAATACCTTTTTGACCGGTTAATAAAATCTTTGATGGTAATCTTTTTTGATCAAATAATTTAATAAAAACTAAAAGGTTATCCTGTAATCCATAAAGATTTGTTTGGCTGCTAGGATATAAATTCATTTTAATAATTTTTCAATTTTATCAATTATGATTTTTTTGTTTAATTCTATTGGAAGGTTTGAATTAATTATTTTATATTTTTTTTTATTTTTTGATATTCTTAGAAAACCATTTTGTACTTTTTTGTAAAATTTTTCTTTGAATGTATCGTAACGATTAAGTTTTTTTCGTTGTTTCAATCTTTTTTGCATATTGCTTATGTTAACAATACTTAAAAATGTGAAGTCAACTTTAAATGATTTTAAAATATGATTATTAATCTTTTTAATAAGATCTAAATTTACACCCATTCCAAAGTGTTGATAAGCAATGGTAGAATCGGTAAACCTATCTAGTAAAATTATCTTTTTTCTAAAATTTTTTTTCAAATTGTCCATGTTTTCACTTCTGGCCGCTAAATAAAGTAATAAATCGGTTTTTTTTTTAAAATTAGATTTCTTATCTAGAATTAATTCTCTTATTTTTTCTGAGTTCTTATTCCCTCCAGGCTCTCTTATCTTTATATGAGGTATCTTTTTTCTTTTTAAATATTTAGAAACATTATCAATATGAAAAGTTTTTCCACTACCTTCAATACCTTCAAAGGCTATAACAATTTTTTTAGACATCACCCCAAATCAAATAATTTAAGGATTTCATTAATCTTGAAAAAATATTTACTTTGTTAACTTGTTCTTTTGCTAAAAGATCATATTCATCAATTAATTCATCATCGTAGATGATCTTTAATTTGGCTAAAACTTGGTCTTTTTTAATTGGAGCTTCCACAGGTCCTTCATATAACATTTTAACTTTTAATAGTTTTTTTTTACCTTTTTTTATAATTTTATAGATATCTTCTTTAGTATAAACTTTAACAAAATCCTTTTTTCCTAACCAAACATCAACGCTATCAAAATCTTCCCCCGATTTATTTATTTCTACTAAATCAAAATTCGTTAAACCATATGTCAATAATTTTGAGCTTTCTCTAGATCTAGAATTTTTAGTTTCAAAGCCACTAGCAACTGCAATTAGCCGTCTACCTTTTCTTTCTAATGATGATGCTAAAGAATATTTTTCCACTGCTAGATATCCAGTTTTAATTCCATCTGCACCCATATTTTTATATAGAAGTGGATTTCTATTTCCTTGAGTAATTGGATCGCCACCAGTTCTATCCCAAGTAAATTCTTTTTCACTGAACCATTCGTAATATTCTGGATAGTTTTTAATTAAATAATGAGACATTATCATTATGTCTTTTACTGTTGAATAATTGTCGGGATCATTAATTCCAGATGAGTTTGCAAAATTTGTATTACTCATACCAATTTCTTGTGCTTTGGAAGTCATCATTAAAGCAAATTCCTCTTCTGTACCTGCTATACCTTCAGCTAATGCAACACAAGCGTCGTTTCCTGAGGCAACAATAATACCCCTAAGTAAATTTTCTACACTTACTTCATCATTTACCATAACAAACATTGAAGAATATCCGGATGTAGATAATCGCCAAGCTCTTTCGGAAATTATAAATTTTTCATCTAAAGTTAAATCGCCTGATTTAATCAAATCGAAAGCAATAATGGAGGTCATTATTTTTGTCATTGAGGCAGGATAAATTGACCTGTCTGGCTCTTTTTCGTATAGAATTTCACCCGATAAAAAATCTTGTAGAATTGCTGTTCTTGCTTTTATGTCAATATTAGAATGTGCACTATAGGAAATAAAAAGAGTTATAAAAATTGTAATTAGAAAATTTTTAAACATTTTTTAACACTTCTAAGTTTTCGAAATTAAGAGATTTTAACTTTTCAAATGACTCTTTCAAACTTTTTATATCATTAAAAGGACCTATTAATACTCTAAATTTAGTTTGTGATAATTTTTTAATTTTAGTGTTTTTAATTGAAGTTTCATCTTTGATTCTAGAAATCATCGTTTTAGCAGTAGATTTATAATAAAAATCAGCAATCTTTATTGAGTAAGAGAATTTTTCTTTTGTGGTTTTTTTTTCTTTTTTCTTAGTTTTGCTTAAATCATTAATTTGAATACCATCAATTGGTGCCTTTTCAGCAACTTTTTTTTCCTCGTCAAATGTTTTACTTTTTTTTGCAACAAAAGTAGAATTTCTAGATATTAAGATTATTTCTAATAGTGGTTCATTGAAGTCAAGATCTAAATCTTCAGCAATTCTTTTAGATATAACAGAATTGTAAAAATCTGAAAATTTTTGGTTATTAGATTTTACTTCTGCAATTAAAGACTTTCCATTTTTTGGGTTTGTGATCTTAACAGCAGACTTTCTTTTTAGTGATTTGTGATGGATCATTAATGATCTATCGTCTAATTTTTTAATTTTTTTTACATTTTCATCAAAAATTAATGCAAAGCCACTATTGCTATATTTTTTCTCTATTTTTGTTTCAATCTTATTTGGCTTCATTGCAACCTGTTCACAACTTATTAAAAAAATTGATAATAAAAGTATTAATAAAATTTTATAATTCATTTTTAAATTTATCTTTTAAGGTACAAACTGCTAAAGCAAATCTTAGAGATCTATTCCATTGGAGGATTATTTCATAATTATCAAATACAATATATGCAGGGTTCAAAGTATCTGCGCCAGGAATAATATCTTTATCTGGGGTAATTATTGCAACATTATAATTTGATTTCAAAAAGCTTATATCATCATAATTATTAATATATTTTTTAAAAAATCCTAATTTTTTTTTATTTTGAAGTTTTTTAGCAGAAACGTTTAAATACTTTTTTGGAATATCTTCTTTAAGATCTATTCTATAAAAACAAGGTGAGTCTTTTTTCCAACCAATTTTTTTAAGATAATTCGCTGCTGAAGCATAAGCATCTTGAGAATTTTTTAAATCAATATAATTATCAGTATTAAAATCAATCGCATGATTTTTAATAGTTGAGGGCATAAATTGAAAAAAACCAAATGCACCTGCCCATGAACCATATAATGATTTATAATCTATTTGATTTTCATCAATTAATTTTAGTAAAATCAAAAGCTCTTTAGTAAAAAACTCAGATCTTCTCTTATCATAACTCAATGTTGCTAAAGAGGAAAGAATATCCATTTTTCCGACATAAGTTCCATAATTAGTTTCAATACCCATCAATGACAACAATAATTCCTTCTCAATCTCAAACTTATTTTCAACAACATTAATCAAATCTTTATTATCTAAATAAAAGTCGATACCTTTATTTAATTTTTTTGCAGAAGATCTTTTTGATACATAAGTTTTAGTGTCTTCATAGAATTCAGGTTGGTACCTGTCATATTTTATAACATTTGCTAAGAACTTAGTATCCGTCATTACAAGATCAAAAGTTTTCTCAGAAATATTATTTGCTAAAGCTCTTTTTTTAAAATCTTTTTTCCACTTCTCAAAATCAATACTTTCATTTGCTAATAAACTGGAGTTAAAAAAAAATAGAATTAAAAAAAAAATGTTAATTTTTTTCATATAAATCATTTAAATATATAATTACAGCAATCCAAATAATAATAAAACTTAGAAATTTAACTAATGAAAAATCCTCACCATAATAAAAATAACCTAAAATGAACTGTAATGTTGGCGTAATATAAAATATCATTCCAGTAGGACCTAATCCAATCAACTCAACCCCTCTTACATAGAGAAACAAAGGAATCACAGTCATTGGACCAGCTAAAAGTAAATATAGACTTAATCCTGGATTACTTAAATTAAAGTCATTTAGACCATTATTTGCGATTATATAAAATGCCACTAAAGCAAAAGGAAAAATATATAAGCTTTCAATTAGCAATCCAATATCAGTATCAATTTCAATTTTTTTTCTGACTAAATTATAAAAGGCCCAACTAAAAGCTACAATAAGACCGACCCACGGCAAGGATTTAAGATTGAAAAAGATTAAAATTAATATTGATACAAAAACTAAAATAATAGAAAAAATCCTTTTGTTATTAAGTTCTTCTTTAAAAAAAATATATCCTAGAAGAACACTAATTATTGGCATTATAAAATAACCAAAACTAGCATCAATAATCCTCTCCGATGCAACGGCATAAATCCATATTGACCAATTAACAAAAATTAAAAAACCAGACAAAAATAATGCAATTAATTTTTTTTTATCTTTAATTTCTTTATAAAAAATTTTCCACTTAGATAAAAATGTAGTGGTAAAAATCAACATTATTGCAGTCCATAAACATCTATGGACAACTAATTCAGTATGGCCAATAAAAGAAACAGACTCGAAATATATAACGCCAATAAATCCCCACCAAAAGGAACCCAATGAAGTTAACAATAATCCTCTATTAAAATCTTTGTTCATTGAAAATTTAAAGAATTAAATTTAAGTTTAATGAGACTATATATTGATAATTTAATTATAAATACTTAAAATAAACTATGTTTAAAAAAAATTTTTTCATAAATCTTTTTTTAATCTTTTTTTTTCAAATTAACGTAATTTTAGCTGATGCTTTTGACACTAAAATTGATGAAATAAGAGCTGAAATTAACAGAAATGATTTAAAGTCAGCGATAAATCTATTAAAGAAAATTAAGATAGGCAACGATACTCAGCAAGATAAAGTCCACATCATGTATGGTGATATTTATCTAAAAATCAATCAAACTTTTAAAGCAGAAGAGTTTTATGAAAAAGCTTTTTTTACAACAAACAAGTATGTTGAGTCTTTAAGTTTGGTCGGGTTAGCTGAAGTAAAATTAATTCAGGGAAAAATTGATAAATCTATAAGATTATCAAAGCAAGCAATTTCAATAAATCCAGATTTAATAAGACCAAAAATCACATTAGCTACCGCACTCACTAGAATTGGTGAAGGACAGAAAGCCATTGAGATATTACAAGAATTACATAATAACCAAAAAACCGCAGCAGTTTCTTTAGCAATTTCAGATTATTACATTTCATTTAATGATATTGATGCAGCTATTAATATTTTAGAAAATTATCTTAAAAGAAATCCAAATCATATTAGAGTTTTAGATCAAATAGCTGGTTTGTATTTATTTAAAGGCAAAAAAGAAAAAGCAATAGAAGCTAAGCTAAAAGTTTATAAATTTCATGAACTTAATAAAGATAAAAAAAAAATACTCTCAAGTAAATCCTGGATATTATCAGTTGATCCCACATATTTTGATGAACCAGTAGTAATTGAAAATATTGTAGAAAAAATCTTAGGATATATAGAAAAAGAAATTGAAAACTATGATGAAAAGGAAGTCAAACCAGATTATGAAGATTTTATTTTTGCGCCAACCGGTACTGGGAGTGGGTTTATTGTTGGGGATGGTAAGTATGTAATAACAAATTATCATATTGTTCAGACTGCCAAAAAAATTGCTGTCAGAAATGGAACAGGTATCGTGAGTGAAGCAAGAATTTCTAATTTTTCTAGAGATTATGATCTTGCAATTTTAAAATTAGAAAATCCGTATCCAAAAAAATTTGCCATTGATAGTAAAAATTTTGCTGAACCTAAAATAGGAGCTGATGTAATAAGTATCGGATTTCCAGGTATTGGTATAACATTTGATCAACCAACCATTACTCAAGGTATCATAAGTAAGATTTTCGATGATGAAACTGGTATAATGCTTACCACAGCAGCCATTAATCAAGGTAATAGTGGTGGTCCAATTTTTAATTTAGAGGGTAAATTAGTTGGAGTAAGTTTTGCAACATTAGATAAATTAGGAGTTTTGATGACTACAGGTCAAATTCCCTCTGACATGGGTTTCGCTATTAAAAGCAATATGATTAAAGAAATATTTCCATATGATAATAAAAATTTAACTCGGTCTATAAAATTTGATAAATCTACTCTTTATGAAAAAATGTTACCCAGTATTGCCCTTATAGCAGTCTCAAATTAATGAAACGTTTAATTATAATTTTCTTACTACTTAATTTTTCAGTCATGGCTGAAGTGGTAATCTCTGAAGGAAAATATATTTATAGTGGTAACATGAGTGAAAATGAGGGTTGTACCCTTGCTAAACAGAGAGCAAAATTAAAAGCATTAGAGAAGGTTTCGGGGCAAAGAATATCATCAGATGAAATTGAAATGTGTTCGGATGTCGATGGAAAAACATCTTGTGAAAGAAATCAATTTTTTTTAAGTTCATTTGATAGTGAAATAACCAATTTACAAGAGCTTAAAAAAGATATTTCAGTTCAAAAAATAGAAGGTGCAGATGAACAAAGTTATATCTGTACCATAAAGATTCAAGCAGAAGTAATTAAAATTACAAAAACCTTAGATAATAGTTTTGATTTTAATGTCAAATTAAATGAAAAAAATTTTAAAGAGGGAGATGAGCTTAAAATTGATTTAGTATTAAACAGACCATTGTATGTTAGTATATTTCAAATATTACCTTATGAAGAAAAAGACTACCAAGTTTATAAAATATTTCCAAATAAATTAGATAATAAAAACTTTGTAGATGTAGATAATTTAACAATTCCAAAAAAAGGTAAATTTCAAATTTATTTTCCTGAAAACTTAAATAAAAAAAATGTAGATGAATATTTGTTCATTATAGGGTCTGAAAAAGAGATAAATTGGCTTGATAAATATACAAAATTTGAAGACTTAAAAAATGCTTATATAAAGGAAAAATTTATAATATATAAGTATAAAGGATATACAATTTACAGATAATGAAAAATTTAAGAAAAATATTATTATCTTTATTTTTTGGTATTTTGATAAATGCCTCAGTTCAATCAATAACTTTTGGTCATGGCATTTTAAGTGCTTTTAGTATTTTTACTAATGTAATGGCTGATGAACACACTGCTGAAAAAGCAGTGATCAAAGAATTAAAAATAAAGATTTATAATTTAGATAGTGAACCTGTAAAAAGAAAATTAGTCCAATCTGACAAAAAATATATCATTTCGTTAAAAGAACAACTAAATGAATTGATAAAAATACAAGAAGAAAAAGATAAAAAATCTGCTGATTTAAAAGCAAAAGAAGAAAAGGAAACTGCTGAAAAACAGAAAAAAGATGCAAAAGAAAATAAAAGACAAGCACTAAAAAAAGAAATTGAAGATGAAATTACTGCTCTTGGATTTGAGCCAGTTACACAAAAAAAAGAAAAAGAATTTGCAGATGATGAGGAAATTCAAGCACTTGAGAAACAATTAAGTGAAATTAAAGAACTAAAAGCAAAAGAAGAAAAGGAAACTGCTGAAAAACAGAAAAAAGATGCAAAAGAAAATAAAAGACAAGCACTAAAAAAAGAAATTGAAGATCAAATAATTGCTCTTGGAGTAGAACCTGTAACTAAAAAAAGTGAATTTGCTGATGATGAAGAAATTCAAGCACTTCAGAGTCAACTTGAAGAAGTTAAAAAAGCAAAAATAAAAGCCTTAAAAGATAAATATGATGAACTAAAAAAAGCGAAAGCTGAAAAAGAGAAAGAAGAAAGATTAAAAGCTTTAAAAGAAGAAATTGAAAGTGAAATCATAGCACTTGGTGCTAAACCTGTAACACAAAATAGTGAATTTGCTGATGATGCAAATATTCAAGCTCTAGGTAAACAATTAGAACAATTGAGAATAGAAGCAGAAAGCAAAAAAGCTGCTGAAAAACTTGAGGGTGAAAGACAAGAGGTAATTCAAGTAGTTAGAAAAGAAATATTGGAATTAGGTGAAACACCAATTTCAGAATACGTAGTTAATAATGAAGATGAATTTATTAAAGCATTAAATAGTCAACTTGAAGAAATCAAAAAAATTAAAGCCCAAGAGGAAAAGGAAATCCAAGAGTCTATTCCTGAATGGTTTATCATGATGCCAAAGGCGAATGAAAAAGTAATCTATGTAAGAGGTACAGCTGTTGTAGATACTCTACAAGGCTCAATAGACTCTGCAACTAATGCTGCTTTAAGAGAGCTGGGAAAAAAACTGGAGACAAGACTTAACACAAAAGTTAATGAAACAGTAATTCAAGCTGGTATTGGAGAAGATATAAAAACAAAATCTGAAATGGAAAGAGTCTCAACTTTAGTTGTTAAAGAAGTAACTATCAGTGGTTATGAAATCGCAAAAACTAAAATGTTCAAAATGGATAACGGCAAATATAGAAGTTTTATATTATTAGAGTATCCTGTAGGAAATCTATACAAGGCATTTATTAATCGATTAGAAAATTCTAAAGAGATAAAAGAATCTCTGATAGCAATCAAAAATACAGATACCTTTAAAGAACTAGAGGCCTATGTAGTTGATTTTGCTGGAGCTTAAAAAAATTATTTGTAAGAAAATAATATTTTATCCCTGTCACCAGACATATTCGGATCCTGCTCTCTATTTTGTGAAAAAGCTACTTTACTAACATTTTCTTGAACATAAGCAATTAATTCACCATTACTAATTTTATTATCATTATTTTGATCTGCCGCCCCTTCCATCCCTTTCATCAGGTAATAAGAGAACATTCCATGTTTTGCTTCCTCGATACTTCCTGATGTTTGATCATTTGCAGAAGCAGTAAAAATTGTAAAATTATTTGGAATTTCTTGATCATCAGCAACAATTCTTACAGGTCTTAAACTAGCTACTAATGTTTCTTCATTTCTAGTTTGACCACTATAACAAGTATCAAAAAACATTGTTACTGATTTAGGATTTGTTTTTTGTAGTAATTTTATAATTTCACTTCTAGTTATTGCTGTATCTTCTAATAAACTTGCATCACCATCCTGAGGTAAGATATAAAGATTTTTTCCATCATCTGATGCTAGACCATGACCAGCAAAAAATAAATATATATCTCTGTTCTCTCCACCAATTTTTGGTAACCAAAGTTTTAGAGCTTTCAAAATTTTAGGTCTATTAGCATCTTTATCGACTAGTAGATTAATATTTGATGGATCAACACCTAAAGCTCTTACAGCGTACTCCCTAAAAGCATTAGCGTCTCGATTAGCAAATGCTGCATCTAGATTTGTTAGATATTCATATTTCTCAACACCAATAATAATAGCGATCTTATTCTTATCTTTATTTACCTTAATTTTATTCGGAAGTAATTTTTCATAACCTTTTGCTACTTTCATTTCTTTTAATTCGACATTAATTTTTACACTTTTTTCAGAAGAATTGTTCCATCTATCAACCGCTACTAAAGTTAGTTCCTCACCCTGATTTGTATTAATGATAAAACCCTCAAATATGAATTCTCCTTGTTCGTTTACTTGAATTGGTTGTCCGTCAACTTCCAAAAAGAAATCACTTTTATCTTTTATTTTTCCTTTAAGCTTATAAGCTTGACTGGTAACTGTTATTGCTTCAGCAACAAGTATTTCTGGTGACTCTTTATCTACGTTTAATTTCTTTTTCTTTTCTTCAAATGCTTTTTCTGCTTCTTTTTGAGCAAGCTCTAGTTCATTTAGTTTTTTCTTTTCTTGTTCTTTAAGTTTGGCTATTAATTCATCTTGTTTTTTTTCTTCGTCAGCTTTTTTTTGTGCGAGAAGTAATTCTTGTTTCTTTTTTTCTTCTTCAGCTTTTTTTTGGGCAAGGAGTTCTTCCTCTTTTTTTCGTTCTTCTTCAGCTTTTTTTTGTGCAAGAAGTAACTCTTGTTTCTTCTTTTCTTCCTCAGCTTTTTTTTGAGCTAATATTAACTCTTGTTTTTTTCGTTCATCTTCATCTTTTTTTTTAGCTAAAAGTTCTTCCTCTTTTTTTCGTTCTTCCTCAGCTTTTTTTTGAGCTAATAAAAGCTCTTTTTTTCTTTTTTCTTCCTCTTTCTTTTTTTTTGCTAAAAGTAATTCTTGTTTTTTTCTCTCTTCTTCAGCTTTTTTTTGAGCTATAAGTAATTCTTTTCTCTTTTTTTCATCCGCCTCTTTTTTTTTCTTTTCTTCAGCGAGTTGTTGTTCTGATTTTTCAGACTCTTTTGCTAATAGAATTCTGTTTTTTTTGGCAACTCTCAACATATTTTTCCAAATCATTGGATATTGGTGGTCGTCAGTAAATCGTCTTGCATCTACTATTATACATTTTCTATCTACCATATTAAATTTCTTTTTTGCGACATCCTTATAACAATTTTTAATTGCCTCAAGTTCAGTTTTAGATGATTCATCTTTAGTGGAGTAAGCCCATCCCCATGCAAATGCTGAAATCTCTTTTAAATTTTTATCTCTTGTTAATTTTGATAATTCTTTTTTATAATCCATGAAAACTGCAAGACCCATGGTCTTAATTTTGTCACCTTTAAATTTAGGATATGATCGATCTGATCCTAATTTTTTACTTATGGTATATTTAAGATATTTCTTTTTAATATCTTTATCATCTAAAATTATTTTCCATAGCCTATCTAAATTATCATCACTTTCGCTATAGCCTGCATATTTATTCTTTCCAAAATTGATTACAGATTTTGTAACAAGTTTTTTTTGTTTTTTTGTTGCTTCTAAAATACGATATCTCTTGAAATCTTTGTAATCATAAAACTTTGATTTGATGTCAACTACTTTATTAGTAATTGAAATTTTAAAATCAAATTTAAATTTATCTTCTTTTAACTTTAAAATTCCATCATCAAATTTATAACTTCCTTTCGATATAACATTAAAGTTTCTATCAAGTCTATGATAATTATCAATTTGAAATTTATAATAAACAGCTCCATTACCTCGAAGATCATCTATCAAAAATGTATAGCCCCAAAAATAACTTTCATTACCTTCTAGAAATTTTACTTTTTCACTTTTATCAATATCTAAAGCAGATTCTAATTCTACATTTTTTGCTTGTGATGGATCAGTTTCAATTTTTGCATATCTATTTTCTTTAAAATTTTGTATTGCAGATCTTATTTTTTCCTGTTCATTGGTGTCAGCTAATACAAATTGATATCTTCTAAATCCTTTATAGTCGTAAAATTTAGATTTAATATCGACTATCTGACTTGATAAGGAAATCTTAAATAAAAATTTTTGATTATCTTCAGTTGTTAATTCATATAATTTTTTGTCTCTATTAACTGAATAATTACCTTCTGAGACAACCTCAAAATTTTCATTTACTCTATAAAATCTATTAATATCAAATAAATAATAAACTATTCCATCACCTCTTAAATCATTCATTTTTAATTGCATAAATTGCCAATAGGCTGAATTGTTATCATCAACGTAGTTAATCTTTTTCTTTTTATTAATTTCAAATCCAGACTTTAAAGAATTATCTTTTGTATTTTTTTGTAAGGTTCCATCTTTGATTTGAGCCAGAAACTTTTTTTTAATAAAATTATATTCTTTTTTACTTACTCCATAATAAGAAGTCATGCATGCCACACCTTTTACTGAAGAAGTATAAAAAAATTCGTCTACTCTTTTTGAATAATCTTTTTTAAAATTTTCAATTCTACTTTCAATATTTTCATCTACGCAATAAACTTTTGAAAAAGCATTAACAACAAATAATAATCCATAAATAATTACTAGAAATATATATTTTGATATTTTTTTCATTAATCACATATTATCTTTTTAATTATATTATAAAAGACCTTTATATAATCAAACTTGTGTTTAAGAATTAATATTTATCTGAAACTAATTAAAACCTTTTCAGGGTTGCCAGATAACATTGGCTCTTGCTGTCTATTATTAGTAAATGCTTCCTCAGAAACATTTTGTTTTAAATAAGCTATTAATTCACCATTAGTAATTTTTTTATTTTGATCTAAATCTGCTTTACCCTCGAGACCCTTCATTAAATAGTAAGAAAAAATTCCATGTTTAGCTTCCTCTATACTTCCTGAAGTTTGAGTTAAATTAGATGCTGAAAAAATTGTAAAATTACTTGGTGTTTTACTTTTTTCAGCAACAATTCTAATTGGTCTTAAGCCAGCAATTAAAGTTTCTTCTTTTCTAGTTTGGCCACTGTAACAAGTATCAAAAAACATGGTTACTGAATTAGGATTTAATTTTTGAATTTGCTCAAACATCTCGGCTCTTGAAATAGCAGTATCTTTTAAAAGAATAGAGTCACCATCTTGAGGTAATACATACAAATCCTCTCCATCATCAGAAGCTAGACCATGACCCGCGAAAAAGATAAAAATATCTTTTTTTGATCCTTTTGTTTTTTGTGGTAACCATAGTTTTAATGCCTTAAGAGTGTCAGATCGACTAGCCTCTTGATCTACCAATAGTTTTATATTTTCAGTTGGAATTCCTAACGCTCTATTTGCATAAGCTTTAAAAGCTTTAGCATCTCTATTGGCATAAACTGCATCTAAATTTGTTAGGTTTTCATATTTTTCAATTCCAATAACTAACGCTATTCTATTTTCATCTTTCTTAACATTAATTTTGTTAGGCATTAGTTTTTCGTAAGATTTTACTACTTTAGTTTTTTTAATTTCAACATTAACTTTAACAATTTTTTCTGAAATATTATTCCATCTATCGGTTGCAATTAAAGTAAGTTCTTCTCCTTCATCTTCATCTATAATAAATCCTTCAAATATAAAGTTTCCTTTTTCATCTAATTTTAATGGCTGACCATCAATTTCTAAAATGAATTTGCTTTGATCTTTAACTTTACCTTTCAAAGTATATACCTGTGAGTTAGTAGTAATTTTTTCAGCAACTAAAATCTCAGGCGCGCTTTTATCAATATTTTGATCTTTTTGTTTTTCTTTAAACTTTTCTTCCGCTTCTTCTTGTTTTGCTAGTAACTCTTGTTCTTTCTTCTTCTCTTCAGCAGCTTTTTGTTTTGCT